>NZ_JBEPDA010000029.1:0-84029 GCF_040299985.1 Streptosporangium sp. NPDC000563
AGTATGCCGCGCATGTCCGCGAGTACCTGTGGGGTGGACACTTCTGGTCCGGGTCCTACTTCGCCGGATCAGTCGGCGGTGCACCGCTCACGGTAGTCAAGCAGTACATCGAGCAGCAGCAACGCCCACTGTGACCTGCGGGTGAAGGCACGCTCGCGCCCTGGCGGGCACTCCCGCGCGGGCCTTCACCCCCGGCCTGAAGGCCGGGGGTGAAGGCCCGCATTTCGGTAGAGAGTGATGTCAGCTTTCCACCCCGATGTGCACGGGGCCCGCCTCCGGGGAGACCGCCCTCAGGATGCCGCTCGGGATGCGGAACACCCGTCCCGGGGCCGCGGGCCACCACAGTCGTCTGCGAGCGATGACCCGTCCCCCCTGCCGGAGCACGATCCGGGGGAACGGGATGTAGCGGTCGCTCCACAGCAGCAGGCGGTGTCGGGCCGGGGCCGGGTCTCCGGGACGGAAGATCTCCGGCGCCACCCAGCGGAAGGGCGCGTCGGCGACGAGACGGACCTGTTCGGCCGGGGCGCTCCGTCCGGCCAGCCAGTCGATGACGGAGCGTGCCACATGAGCGCCGTCGATCGCCGCGATGTCGGCGGTGTCCACCGGATGCAGCAGATTGCCCACCGCGAACACCCCCGGCCGCTCGGTACGGAGCGCGCTGTCGACGAGCGGGCCGTTCGTGCCCGGGTCCAGGGTGATCCCCGCGGCGCGGGCCAGCTCGTGGTCGGGGATCCAGTCACCGGTGAGGACGAGCGTGTCGCACTCGACGATCCGCCTCCTTCCGGTGTCGAGGTCCTCGATCTCGACGGCCCGCAGCTGTGGCCGGCCGATCACCTTCGTCACCCGGGTGCGGGTGGCGACCCTGGTCCGGAAGAGCATCCTGCCGGGAACGCTGAACAGGGAGTAGGAGTCCGGCCGGGGATACTCGGTGGTCATCAGGACGGTCCGGCAACCGGCTTCGCGCAGGGTCAGCGCGGCCGACCAGCTGACCAGCTCGGCGCCGACCACAACGGCCTTCTTGCCGACCTTCCCGTGCCGCAGGTGGACGAGGTTCTGCAGGTGCCCGGTGGTGTAGACGCCGTGGGCCCGGTCTCCGGGGATGAGCCGGGCCGGGCGGGGGCGCTCCCGGGCACCGGTGGCCAGGATGACGGCCCGCGCCTCGACGCGGACGCGCCCTTCGGGGGTGGTGGCCTCGATCACGCGTTCCCCGGCCCAGTTCGTCACGGTGGCGTTCGTCAGGATCTTCGCGCCGGCGGCCTCGGCCTGCCGGACGAGTCTCCTGGCGTAGGCGGGACCGCTCATGAAGCGTCTCATGTCCCTGATCCCGTAGCCGGGATGATCACTGTGCCGGGGGATGCCTCCGGCCGCGCTCTCCCGTTCCAGGACGAGGACGTCGCCGTCGACCTTCGGCGCGAGCGCGCGGGCGGCGCTCAGCCCGGAGGGGCCGGCGCCGATGACGACGACGGCCGGGGTGAGGACGGTGACGTCGCCGGACGTGGCTCCCACCGGGGGTGTCAGCGGTGTCGGCGGTGTCATCGGTGCTCCTCTAGCAGCTTCTTGACCTCGGCGCCGCAGAAGAATCCCTGGCAGCGTCCGTTCATCGCCCGGGTACGGCGGCGCAACCCCTCCAGGGTGGCCGGTGGGATCGGCGACGCGAAGGTGTCGCGGATCTCGCCGGCGGTCACCCGTTCGCAGAAGCAGACCACCCGGCCGTAGGCGGGGTCGGCGGCGATCCGGGCGGCGTCCTGGTACGGGCGGGTGAACGCCTCCCCGAGGTTGGGCATCCGGGGCGGTTCCGGCAGGTTCTCCCGTGGCACGAGCGCCAGGCCGGCGTCGCGGGCGAGTTCGGCGACGTACTCGGCGATGGCGATGCCTGCGGTCAGGCCGGTCGAGCGGATCCCGCCGACCAGCACGTAGCGCCGCCCGGCGTCGGCCTCGATGAGGTAGTCGGGGTGGTCGCTCGCGGCCCGCAGACCGGCGTAGGTCGCGGTGACCTCCTCGCGCAGCAGGTCGGGCATCAGCTTCTCGCCCTTGTCCAGCAGGAAGCGCAGTCCCTGCTCCGAGGTCCCGGTGTCGGTGCGGTCCGTGAGGTCCTCGGCGGTGGGTCCGAGCAGCACGTTGCCGTAGACGGTGGGGCTGATCAGCACGCCCTTGCCGCGCGAGCTGGGCACCGGCAGCACGATCCGGTCGACCATCGGGCGCGCCGCCTTGTCGTAGACCAGCAGCTCGCCACGGCGTGGCGTGACCGTGAACCGGTCGTGGCCGAACAGCCGGTCGACGACGTCGGCGCCGAGTCCGGCCGCGTTGACCACCCAGCGGGCCCGCACCTCCCCGCCGGAGGTACGCAGCACCGTGTGGTCTTCGCGGTCCTCGACCGAGGAGACGGCCCGGTTCAGCAGCAACGTCACGCCGCGGCCGACCGCGTCCGTGGCCAGCGCGAGGTTGGTGGTCCAGGTGCAGATGATGGACTCGTCGGGCACGGTGAGGCCGCCCAGAGCCCCCTCCCCGAGGTGGGGCAGCTGCCGGTACACCTCCTCGGGGCCGACGATCTCCGTCCGGTCGTAGCCGTTCTGCTCCGCCTTGCGGCGCAGGCCCGGCAACGCGTCGAGTTCCTCGACGGTCCAGGCCACCAGCAGGGCCCCGGTGCGTTCGACCGGGATGCCGGTCCGCTCGGCGTACTCCGACAGCAGGTGGTAGCCCTCGCGGACCAGCCGGGATTCGAGGGTGCCGGGTCTGGCGTCGAAACCGGTGTGCAGGATGGCGGTGTTCGCCTTGCTCGTGCCGTCACCGACGTCGTCACGCGCGTCCAGCAGCGCGACGCTCAGCTCGTAGCCGGCCAGCTTCCTGGCGATGGCCGAGCCGACGATACCGGCGCCGATCACCGCCACGTCGAACGTGCCGTTCACCGTGCTCCCTCTCCGGGCAGGGTGGCGGCGACCGCCTCTTTCCAGCGGGAGCGGAAGTCGGCCGTCCGGTCGGCGGACCACCGGGGTTCGTAGGTGGTGCTCGGCTCCCACGGGTCCACCGCGTCCGCCAGGGAGAGCGACGGGTCCAGCGCGGCGCGGGCCAGCGCCACCGCCCCCATCGGGGTGGCGTGCTGGGAGGGGTAGACGTCGATCGGGATCCGCGTCAGGTCGGCGACCGACTGCATCAGGACCGCGCTGCGGGTGAGCCCGCCGTCCACCCGCAGCCGGGTCAGCGGCTGCCCGAGGTCGGCGGCGACGAGGTCGCCGAGCTCGGCGACCTGCGCCGCGATCCCCTGCAGTACGGCGAGCACGAGGTGCCCCGCACCGGTGGAGAGGGTCAGCCCGGAGAACGAGGCCTTGGCGTCGGGACGCCACCAGGGCGCCGCCAGCCCGGCCAGCGCGGGCACGCACAGCACCCCTTCTGCGTCCGCCGCCGCGACCGTGTCCAGGTCGGCGGCGCCGCGGATGAAGCCGAGATCCTGGATCCACCGTACGGCGGAGGCGGCCGTGTAGACCTGGCCGTCGAAGCAGTACGAGGTCTCTCCCCGGACCCGCCAGGCGACCGAGGCGGCCAGGCGGGCGGTGGAGCGTACGGCGGAGGTGCCGGTGTTGGCCAGCAGGAACGCGCCGGTGCCGAAGGTGCACTTCGCCTCGCCCGCGCTGAGACAGTTCTCGGCGAGCAGGGCGGCCTGCTGGTCGACCACGAGTCCGCCGACGGGGACGTTCCCGCCGAAGGCGGAGGTGTGGCCGACCATCTCGTCGCAGGCGACGATGCGCGGCAGGCGTTCGCCGCCGAGCCCGAACAGCTCCAGCAGTTCCCGATCCCACTCGCCGTCGTCCAGCCGGGTGACCAGCGACCGGCCGGCCGTGGCGACGTCGGTGACGAACTCCCCGGTCAGGTGGTGGATGATCCAGGAGTCGGAGGTGGTGACCACCCCCTGCTCCGTCACGTTCCGGCGTAGCCAGGCCATCTTCGGGGCGGAGAAGTAGGGGTCCAGGACCAGCCCGGTGGTCGCGGCGATCCGGTCCCCGTACTCCCCCAGTTCCGCGCAGATGCTCTCCGAGCGGCGGTCCTGCCACACGACGGCGGCCGAGAGCGGCTCACCCGTGGCGGGATCCCACGCCAGGACGGTCTCGCCCTGGTTCGCCAGTGTGACGGCGTCGATCCGTACCCCGGCCCGCGCGACGGCCTGACGGCCGGCGTCGAGCACCGAGTCGAGCAGTTCCCGGGGGTTCTGCTCGACCCCGCCTCCCGGCAGGTAGGTGGGGCGGACCGGGAGCTCGGCGAGGCCGAGCACCTGGCCGCGGGCGTCGACGACGATCGCCTTGGTGCCGGATGTTCCCTGATCTATCGCCAGTACGGTGGTCACCGTCGGTGCGCCCCCTCCGTGTGCCCGCCCTTGGCCGTACCCGGGGCGTCGGCGGTCAGCTCCGCGTCGATGGACTGCATCTTCGGCATCACCAGGCCCTTGGCGCCCCTGGTGAACAGCAGGTAGGCGAAGTACACGGCGCCGATGGCGAGCATGAGGAGGACGTAGACCCACGACTCCACGAACGAGGAGTCACGGAAGAGCAGCAGTTCGAAGGCGAGCCAGAGCAGCGCGACGACGATCACCGGGATCTCCCAGCGGCCCAGGTCGAAGCCCTTGCTCGGCGGCAGCGACCTGCGCTTGACCACGTACATGATGACGGTGCCGGTGTAGATGATCGCCGGCAGCAGGGTGGCGGCGGCGAACAGGCCGAACAGGGCGTCGGTCCGGGTGGAGAAGATCGCCAGGATCAGCTCGCCGACGACGAGCATGAAGACGGTGGCGTTCAGCGGGGTGCCGAAGCGGGGGGAGACCTTGTGCAGGCCCTGCCAGCCGGGGAAGCGCTGGTCGCGGGACATCGCCCAGACCAGGCGGACGCCGGTCATCATGATCACCATGCCGCAGGCGAAGATCGCGATGACCACCAGCACGAGCAGCCCCGTACCCACGACGGGGCCGAGCGACCGGCTGATCACGTCCGCGACCGGGGTGCCGGACTTGGCCAGCTCGATCGGGTCACCGGCGAGCAGGGTGACCGCGACCAGGAACAGGAAGCCGAGCACACCGGAGGCCAGCACCGCCTGCCACATGGCGCGGGGGACGACACGGGCCGGGTCCTTGGTCTCCTCGGCGAGGTTGGCCGCCGACTCGAAACCGACGATGGTGAACGCGCCGAGCAGGAAGCCCAGCATCCACGGCCCGGCCGAGGTGAGCGTGCCCATGCTGAGGTAGCCCTCGGAGGGGACGGCGCCGGTGCTGAACAGGTTGGCGAAGTTCAGTTCCTTCGCGACGAACCCCACGATCAGCAGCAGCAGGACGAGTGCGATCATGCCGATCAACTCGGCCGTCACCGCGAAGTTGTTGACCCGCTCGGTCCACTTGGTGGAGAGGCCGACCAGCAGCGCCTGGCTCAGGATGACCACGCCGGTGATCGCCCAGGCGTTCATCGCGTTGCCCTCGTAGCCGAGCAGCACGGGCATCACGGTGGAGGCGATGGTGTAGTCGACCGCCACGACCACGACGCCGAGGAACGAGAACGAGACCCAGCCGATGATCCAGCCGAGTACGGGGTTGGCCAGCCGGGACATCCACTGGTAGGAGTAGCCGGTCACCGGGATGCGCGCGGCCAGCGAGCCGAAGATGAACGCGACGGCGAGCTGACCGATGATCACGAGCGGCCAGGTCCAGATGCCCGCCGGTCCCGAGCTGTTCAGCACCGAACCGTACGTGGTGAAGATGCCGGTGGCGATCGAGACGAAGGCGAACGCCACGGCGAACGAGGCGAAACGCCCCGTACCTCGCTTCATCGCCTGCTTGTAGCCGAATTCCGTGACATCGGAGGAAGATCCCCGGCTCTCAGCCGCAGGTGGTGAATAATGGGTCATGGATTCCCAACTCCTGTGTTTCCTGTCAGAGGGTGCATCGGTGCGGTCGTCCGAAGCCGGGTGGCGTTGCCGCGCCGCCCGGCTCTTTCAACGGTCGGGAACGTTCAAGAAAGCACGATCACCCCGCCTTTGCGGGTGAACGTGTCCTGGATGGCGGACGGTGGTTCCGCCTCGGTGACGAGGCCGGTGAACTCGCCCACCTCGGCGACCCGGTGCCGGGCGACCAGGCCGAACTTGCCGGAGTCGGCCAGCACGTACGAGCGCGCCGCGTTCCTGAGGATGATCTTTCGCACCGCGATCTCATCCAGGTGGTAGTCGGTCAGACCGGCCGCGGCGTCGACGCCCCCCGACCCGAGGAACGCGATGTCCGGGTTCAGGTCCGTGAAGAACGTCTGGGCCACCGGACCGGAGAGCGCGAGGTCTCCGGTCCGCAACCGGCCCCCGCAGACGAGAACCTCGATGCCGGGCCGCTCGGAGAGCTCGGCGGCGACCAGCAGGGAACAGGTGGCCACGATTCCGGTGAAGTCCAGTGACAGGGCCCGCGCCACCTGGACGGCGGTGGTCCCCACGTCGATCACCACGGTCTGGCCGGGACGCACCAGGGCGGCGGCGGCACGTCCGATGCGGGTCTTCGCGTCCGCGGCGGTCCCGGTGCGCTCGGCGAACGGGGCCTCCTCGCCGCCGACCTGCCCGAGCGCGATCGTCGCGCCCCCGTGGACGCGGGACAGCCTGCCCTGGCGCTCAAGCACCACGAAGTCGCGGCGGATCGTCTCCGCCGACACGCCGAGCTCCTGCGCGAGGTCGTCGGTACTGACGACACGGGAGGTGCGCAGCGCCTCCCCGATCCGCGCATGCCGCTCAGCGGGCAGCATGCCTGCCCACTTCTGTGGAAATTTGTGCTTGCATGACGGAGATTATGCTTATGTGTGGTTATCTGGTCAATACATAGCGCTACCAAAGAGGGAAACCTTTACCGGCGGTAGGGATCAGGCAGCGGGCGGGCGTGGCAGCGCGAAGCGCGCGCACGTGGGATTGGGGCCACCGTCCCTCAATCCACCACGGCCCGGCCATCCACCACCGGGCGAAGGCCGAGCCGTGGCGGGAACCGCCGGTCAGTGGGTGCAGGTGGCCGAGACGGTGACGTTGTAGATCCACCACGCGCCGCCGGGCGCGGAGTAGACCAGCGACGACGTCGTGCTGTAGCCCGTGCACGCCTGGCCCGCCGCCAGGAGTGCCGCGCGGGCGGCCTGCGAGCCGTTCGCGACGGCGACGGACGGGCTCGCGCCACCGGCCTGCTGGGTCTCGGTGCGCGGCACGGTGTACGACGGCGGCGGCGTGGACGAGGGGACCTCGCAGTTGCCCGACGCGGTCGCCTCGTAGATCCACGCCGAACCGTCGGGCGCGGTGTAGAGGTGCCTGGTGGTGACGGACACGCCCGAGCAGACCTCGCCCGCCGCGGCGGCCTGCTGGTTCAACTCGGCGCGGGCGTTGTTCTCCGCGGCGCTTTTCCCCGCCGCCGGGCTGGGGCCCCAGCCCGAGGACGTAGCCGAGCGAAAGGTGGCGGCGAGCGCGGCGGGAGCGAACAGCACCGCGCCGACGGTCAACGCCAGGGCGACGACGAGGGCGAGGCGCAGAACCTGGGCAGGACGACGAACGCTGAGTTCCATGGTGTCCCTCTCGCGAGAGGCCGGAGGTTCGGGATCGTCACCATAAAACCGGGCAGAGCGAGCCGACCAGCGCCCGGAGCGCGGGCAGGCATCCGCGCACGTCAAGGCTGAAACTTTCAGCCAGGTCCGCACCACAGGCGGAAGCCGCACGCGACATCGCCCGCGCGGTTTCGTCCCGCGTTCTTCGCGGCGAACGGACCTTTCTCTGTGCCCCTCCCTCGGCGAGGGCGATGTGGAGATGCCACCCGCTTTTCGAGGACATGCTTGAGAGCCGGGCGTGACGTGGAAGAACCTCATCCCCCCAAAAGCTTCAAGGTGGCATTAAATGCAATTTTCTGATTAAAAGCCAGAATACGGACAAACCGCGAGGGCCAATTGTCGAGCCGACACGATCGGCTTAAGCTTCACAAGTCACCCTTTCCGCTGAAATATCATTTCCGTTTTTGGCGATGATCTGATCCCCGGCTCACCACCGCCCCCTCCCGAAAGGGTCCACCATGTTTCCCGCCCAGCCTTCCCCCGACAGCGGCATGCGCGGGGACCGTTCCACCACGAACTGCGACCCGGACGCGATCGCGCCGACCGTCTTCCAACTGCTGCTGACGCGCCTGGAAGACCACGTCAAGGAGGCCGGGATCACGCAGAACGCGGTGTGCACCGCCGCGGTCACGGATTTCTGCGCGGCGGTCGCGGACCCCCGGCTCGACACGCTCGCCGGGCCCGCGCTGACGGTCCTGAACAACCACGTCGACGCGGCGATGCACGCGTGCTCCCCCCTGGTCGGCGGGTGCTCGGTCTTGTCCTACGTGTCCATGGTCGCCATCAGAGCGACCACCTCCTACGCGAGGGCCAACAACATCGTCGCCGACGAGGACGAGAACACGCGGGTGAACGCGGCGGTGCGCGCGCGCTTCGACTCGTACGTCGTCGTGTGCGAGCGGCGGCTCTACCTGAACCACGCGGACGTCCCCGCCGACCTGAAGGTCCTCATCCAGAACCACGCGCCGGGCTCGCTCAAGGACCCCCTGGTGGAGGCCGCCGAGCAGGTCCTCCACGCGGTGCACACGCCCAACGATCCCACCCCGACCCAGAGGACGGCGCTGATCCAGGCCCTGGAGAACCTCGCGGTGGTCCAGGCCATGTACGCCAACAAGCTCGCCGTCGGCTCCGGCGCCCAGGGCGGCACTCTGCCCAACATCAGGGTCACCGACGCGTGCAAGGCCCAGAAGCACTTCAACAAGCACGTCGAACGGTTCTACAAGGACACGCCGACCGGCATGCTCATCTATGCCGCCCTCGTGCAGCCGTCGCGCAGGCCCCCCGAGAAGCACGTGTCGAACATCGAGGTCACCGAGGACACCGTTGAACCCGGCCGGTTCTGGATCGGCACCCGGGTGAGGCAGTACCGGGCGAACGCCGCACGGGTGGGCAACAAGGTGCGTCTTTCGGTGATGGACGAGCTCTCGACGGTGGTGCACGAGATCGGGCACCAGGTCGAGTTCTACCTTCCCGTGGTCGAATGGGTGCGCCTGCAGCAGATCCTCAGGATGCGCATGGTGGGCCCTCGACTCATTAACATCTATCCCAACGCGGACAAGCCGGAACCCGCCTTCGACATCGGTGCCATGCCGGCGTTCGAGGCGTACTACACGCCGCTGAACCAGTCGAGAAGCGGAAAGTACTATCCCGCCAAGGTCTACTCCTCGGGTGACACCGAGCTGCTGTCCATGACCGTGCAATTCTTCAGCCAGCCGAACACCGCCATCCTCATGATCCAGCACGACCCGGTGCTCGCCGCGACCGTCCTGCGCGCCATCCGCCCCGACGACTTCGCGAACTTCCCCGCCAACCTGCTGGCCCTGCTCCCCACGTGAGTCCCTTCACGCCAGGCCACCGCGTCGCTCATCTGTCCGCACGTTTTTCACGCTCGGACGCACCCCCCATGCGCGCGATGAGACGTGCGCCGGGGAAGGAGCTATGAGCCGTCGTTGTCATCGCGCAGGGAATGGATCATGCTCTGCAGGATCCGGAACGCCTCTGACTGCTCGGTCTCGGTCATACCGGCCAGCATTCTGACCTCGACGGACCGGACCGCTACGGTCGCCTTCTCGAGGCTCCGCCAGCCGCGAGGCGTGAGCCGCGTGGGAAGAACCTTCCCGACAGGCGCCTCCGCGGGCCTGGTCACGTAGCCCTCTCGTTCCAGGGCCTGGAGCAGCACGTTCATCGACTGCCGTGTCACGAACGCGCCCCGCGCGAGCTCGGAGTTCGACAAGCCCGGTCGTTGAGCCAGCAGTTCGAGGCAGGAGTAGCGCGTCACGCTCATCCCGAGCGGCCGCAGCACCTCCTCCATGGCTGCGCGCAGGGCGCTCGACGCCTCTTTCAGCAGGTAGCCCAGTGATTTGTCCAGGTCGATGCCGGCACCGTTTTGACTCATGTCAGCATTCTGACATAGGTTGGCCCGTGTCAGAATGCTGACACGAAAAAGAGGAGCATCACCATGCCCGCCACCGGCCCCGACTTCATCTCGCTGCAAGCGCGTGACCTCGACGCTTCGCAGGCGTTCTACGAGCGGTACCTCGGCCTTGTCCGCTCACAGGCCGGACCTCCGCACGCCGTCGTCTTCGAGACCAAGCCGATCGCGTTCGCACTCCGCGACGTCGTTCCCGGCACCGATCTCGCATCCGTCGCTCAGCCCGGCATCGGTGCCGCGATCTGGTTCCACGCCACAGACGTCCAGGCCATTCACGATGCTCTCGTCGCCGACGGGCACACCATCGTCTCCGCGCCGATCGACGGCCCCTTCGGCCGGACATTCACCTTCGCCGACCCCGACGGTTACCAGATCACTCTCCACGACCGCACCTGACAGGCCGAACGCCACTCCCCGAAGACCGCGATGGCACCCACAGACTCGAGCATCCGTGAGGTGCCCAGCAGATTACGGATGGAAGGCTCCGCACCGAGAGGGCAGGTGAAGCCTTCCACCTCGGAGGTCGGCCCTTCCGGGAAGTACCACCAGACGGTACGCGACGCGGGGGCCACCAGAGCCGCCAGGGTATCCCCCAGCGCGCGGGCATCTGCGGTGATGGAAGCAAGGTTCCGCCGCTTCGTCGTGCATGGAGGCGCCCAGCCTGGATCATCTGCGGCAGCGGAGACAGGCGCCACCCACCTCGCACCCGCGACAGGAACAGTTGCCCGCGCTCGCTGCTTCCGACGCCGCCGAAACCCGGGATCACGGGGCAACATTCTGCACGGACGGCAAAGGCCATCCCTGCCTTCAAAGGCTCTGGCCAGTGAACCGGCGAATCCCCTCGCGTTACAGATCGCTATTCCGGACCCGGCGTGGGAGTACCGAGGAAATATCATGCGATCAAAGGTCGGCTTGCGCGCGCCGGGTGAAGAACTCACCCAGATCGCCGATTCCTTGACGATTACTCCATCGGCAGCCGAGGTCAGCGCTTGAAGAAGTGATCGATGCGCCTCCGCCTCGGGAGTTCTGCGCGTTTCTGCTGCGTTTCGGTCCTGGCGTGCGCCCCGGCCCGGCGCTCGACCTGGAATGGATCATCGACGAAAAACGACGAACCGCGCCGGCTCTCGACCCTGCAGACCGGCGTTGTCGGAGCCTGTCACCGTGCCGCAGCTATTAATTCCCGAAAATGAGTAATGCTGAGGCCTTCACGGCGTATCTAATGGAGTGAGGGGGCCCGTATCGCGCACCTCGGGCCGTCCGCGTCAGCGATCTTGAGGAGAGTAGTCGCCGTGTCGCATTCTCCGGAGCCCACCTACAATTATGCCCTTCCAAGGGCATTTCCCTTCTACATCACGTGCGACGTGTCCCACTCGATGCACGCCCCCCGCGAGGACGGCAGGCAGACTCCGTTCGACATCCTTTCCAACTGTGTCGGGGAGCTGCTCTTTCAGCTCGAGGCCGGTGATCCGGGGGTGAGCGAGGCCGCGCACGTGTCCATCGTGGCCTTCCACGACAGGGCCGACGTGGTGCTCCCGCTCACCCGGCCCTGTGACGCGAGCAACATCCCCGCGCTGCCCAAGGGTGGTCAGACCAATTACGAGCAGGTGTTCCTGACCCTGCGGCAGCTCATCCAGGCCGACTGCGCCCGCCTGGCCGGGCAGTACCAGCTCAAGGCCCCGGTGGTCTTCTTCATCACCGACGGCGAGCCCTTCGTCGGAAAAGGCCGCCAGCCTGCCGAGGTCTGGTTGCCCGCCCGTGCCAGGCTGACCGACCCCGCGTTCCCGCACCGCCCGCACATCACGGCGATGGGCTTCGGCCAGGTCACCGAGCAGACCCTCTGCCAGGTGGCGACATCCTTCCGGAACAACCCGTTGGCGTACGTCGCGGACGAGTCGATCCAGGCGGTCAAGGTGGTAGCGGCGATAGCCCAGGCGGTCCAGGACAGCATCGGCAGCTCGATCAGGAATTCCGACTTCGTGATCCCGATTCCGGCCGGCATGCGCCGGCTCCCGTGCGGAGGCTCCTGATGGGCCCACCGGGCCGGGTCCGTACCAGCGCGGTCGCCACCCTCGTCATCGGGTTCGCCGTCGCCGGCTGCAGCGGCTCCGGCGACTCGGGACGGCAGATCATCGTCAACGCTCGGGCGGGAGAGCGTGAACAGCTCGTCGCCGAGATCTACGCCGCCGCGCTCGACCGGGCCGGCGTCGACGGCGTCGCCAAGAAGGTGGCCGAGATCGCGGACTACACGAAGCAGCCGGGCGACGCACGGATCGCCATCGACTACGACCTCGACGTGCTCATGGCCGCGTCGCCGGCCCCGTCGACGCCGGACGACCGGCGACTCCGCACAGCCCTCCCCGGGCACACCCTCGTGAGCAGGACGGCGATCCAGAGCCGCGCGGTGCTTGCCGTGTCCCCCTCGCTGCAGCGGGACGTCCGGACGGTTGCCGAATTCGCGCAGAAGTACCAGAACGATACGACCCGCGTCACTGTCCTGGTCCCGCCGGAGTTCAGCGTGTTCAACCGGGCACTGACCGACCGGGGACTCGCCGTCAGCGGTCAGGCGGACTTCGACGCCGCCGCCCTGACACAGTCCGGTTTCACGGGAGGCGCGATCGTCCCGGCCGGCTCGAAGAAGGGGGACCTCGTCCCGCTCGAAGACCCGGACAACATCCTGCCTCCCCGGACGCTGAGCGTGTTCGCCGGCGACCAGGTCGCCGAGAGGGCTCCTGAGGCCGAGCGGGTGCTCCAGGAGGTGACGGACGGACTCACCCCGCAGGTCGTCGACCATCTGCTCACCGAGGTGAGGAACAACGGGAAGAAACCGGCCGACGTGGCGAGGGACTGGGCGGGCGACAACGTGTCGACGTCGTCCGGGTTCCCTCTGGCACAGACGATCCTGGCCCTGTTGCTGGGCGGGGCTGCAACGTTCACCGCGCTCTACCTCCTCGGCTGGCGTCCCGCGACGACCGCCGCGCGTGGAGGGAGGCGGCCGCACGTGGCGCCCCCCGACGCACCGCAGTCCGTTGTCACGCAGGACACCCGCGTGGTCGTCGGTCCCGAGCCCAGGCGGATCGCCGTACACCTGCCCTGGAGCACCACCTCGGCCGATGCCGGGCTTGCACTCGACGGAGGCCTGGTCAAGGGCACGACGGTGCGCGCCGCCACGGTACGGGGCCGCACGCACAGCTTCCGCGGCGAGACCCGGCAGGACGCGTACGGCGTGCGGCTCAGCGGCGACGAGCGCTGGGTCATCGCGGTCGTGGCCGACGGCCTGGGCAGCGCGCGACACGCGGAGATCGCGTCCACGGTCGCCGTCAGGGCCGCGCTGGACGGGATCGACTCCGCGTTGCGGTCCGGCGAACGCCCGCAGAGCTGGGACTGGAAATCCGTGCTCGCCCACGTGTCCGACACGGTCCGGCGGACCACCGAGTCCCTGGGCTCGCCGCGGCCGGGCACCAATACCGAACGCACCCCTTCCGCACGGCCCGGGACCACTCTGACCGTGGCCGTCCTCCCATCGCAGGGAGAGGGGCAAGCCGTGTGCGCCGCCGTCGGCGACTCCCCGGCCATCCTCGTCACCGGCGGCCGGTGGCAGGCGTTGGCGGGCGAGGGAGGAGGCGACAACGTGACGGCGGCGATCCCGGGCGACCTCGCCGACATCCAGGTCCAGATGTTCTCGTGGCGCGCGGGTGACCTGCTGGTGCTCAGCAGCGACGGCTTCGCCGCGGGCGTCGCGGGCGGCCGGACCCCGCTGGCCCAGCGCCTGTCCCACACCTGGCGCACCCCGCCGAGCCTGGTCGACTTCGTCCGGGAGGTCGACTTCCGCCTCTCCACCTTCGACGACGACCGGACGGTGGTCGCGATCTGGGCCGGACGCCACGATACGGCCGTGCCGTGACGGATCTTCCGATGATCGTCCACGTCGGCGAGCTGACATTCACCGGGGAGGGGCCGGCGCTCCGCGACGGAGGGCAGACGGACGGACTGCGGCTCTGCATCGCCCCCGACCGGCGCACCTACCTGTTCAAGAGGTACAAGTCCGAGACCGCCGACGAGGTGCGCGTCCCCGCGCTGCATTCCATGATCCGCTGGCGCAGGGAGCTCCCGGACGAGGAGCGTACGGTGCTGGACGAGAGGTGCGCCTGGCCGATCGCCGTCGTCGGCACGCCCGCCAGGGCCGAGGGCATCCTGATCAGGCTCGCCGAAAGGTCGATGTTCGAACAGCGGACCTCCGGCTCGGGTGAGGCGACCGAGACCCCGCGCCACCTCGACGAGCTCACCCGGAGCCCGGACCGTGCGAGGCGGATCGCGCAACGGTACGAGGTGAAGAAGGCCTACTACGAGCCGCCGTACAAGCTGGCCGTACTCGGTGAGCTGCTGGACACCGTCACCTGGCTGCACCAACACGGGTACGCGGTCGGGGATCTGCAATTGCGCAACGCCGTCTTCACGATCGATCCGCGCCCCAAGGTGTACCTCCTCGACTGCGACTCCTGCGTGCCGCTCATGGGTGAGGGCGCGATGCCTCCCGTCGACCCGGAACAGTGGAAGCTTCCGGTGGAGCGGCGTGGGGTGGCCTTCGACGTGACCTCGGACCACTACAAGTTCGCCTGGGCGGTGGTGCGCTGCGTCCAGGAGACGGTCGAAACCTGGCAGCCGGATCCGGTGGTCCTCCGAAGGGTCATGCCGTCGGCCCTCGCCGACACGCTCATCGAGTGCAGCCGTACCCTGCCGCCGCCCGGTGTGCGGGAACGGCTCCGAGAGGCGGCCGCGGTGTGGCCGAGGATGGTCATCGGGGAGCGGCTCTACGTCAACGTGGACGGCTTCATCAAGAAGCCCTGGCCGACGGGCGAGTCGGCCGTGACACCGGCCCCGATCACTGCCACGCCTCCGGTGCCGGCCACCTCGGCAGGTTCGGGAGGAGAAGTGAAGTGGGCGGTCGTGGCGGTGGCCGTGCTGATCGTGCTCTTCTTCCTCGTCATCGCTCTGGGTAAGTGACCTCGTTCAAGGGGAGTGAATCGAATGTCAAGCACCAGCCGTGTTCCGGGCGTCATGGCCGCACCCCCCGCGGAGTAACCGATGCTTCGCCACCTCTCGATGCTCGCCGTGTCATTGGCCGTGTTCACAAGCCCGGTGCTACCGTCCCCCACACCGACCGTGCCCGGCGGCTGTGAGCCACCCGACGTACGGCGTCAGGAGCTCCAGGTGGCGAGAGACACGCTTCTGAACGTGCCGGACGCGGACATCGACATTCAGGTGATTCCCCAGACCCTCCTGCCGACCTCGACGTCCTACGTCATCGACTACGTGGTGGAAAACTGCTCGGCGGACCGTGGCATCGCCGCCCGGGACAACGTCGTCTACACGGTCATCCTCGAGGTCGGCCCGAAGGTCCCAGATGTGCGAAATCTTTCCCGCGCCGACGCCGAAACCGTCCTCGACGCCGCCGGCCTGGGCAAGGACCCGCGGCCGGCGAGCGCGAGCGCCGACTGGAAGGTCGCCGGCCAGGATCCGCCCGCGGACCAACTGGTGAGCTTCGGCACGACCGTGCGAATAGACCTGGTCTCCCCGAATCCGCCCCCGCCCGAGGTCACCACTCCCGCACCACCGCCGGTGAAGCCGGGGTCCCGGGTGACCGTGCCGTCGCTGATCGGACTCGGCCCGGCAGTGGCCAGGCTGCAGCTCTCGGAGGTCGGCCTGGTTCTCCGCGTGGATCCCGATTCGCCCGAGACGGGAACGATCCGCAGCCAGGATCCCGTGGCCGGCAGCCAGGTCTCCGAGGGCGCGACCGTGACGGTGTCGCTGCAGAAGGCGGTGACGGAGCCGCCGAACCCGGGCGAGACGGTCCCTGGAGAGCCCCCTGGGACCGACGATGGCTCCTCTTCACCGCTGATCCCCGTAGCGCTGGTAGGGATCGTGCTCCCAGGACTGGCAATCGCCCTCGTCCTCGTCCTCGTCGCCCGGACCCTGCGGGCCCGCCCTACCGCGCGAACAAGCGATCCGCACCAGGCCCAGTCCCGGCCACCGTCCCAGACCAAGCCGTATCCCCAGGTCCCGCCCCAAACCCAACCCCAGCGGGTGCCGTCGATCCACTGCGATCCGCACCCCGATCCCACCCCGCGCCTGGAGATCCACCTGACCGGCTCTCCGCCGCCTGGCGCGGCCCCGTCCGCCCCGGTGCCGGACATTCGGGTGGAACTGTTCGCGGACCCCGGCCGCCAGGAACTGAGAGAGGTCGTATCGTGACAGTCCACATCGAAACCGAGCCGGGCACTGCCGATCTCCTGCTCTTCCCGGACCCGAGAAACGCGACGGCGGAGCTGTCGCGGGCCCTCGACACGCACCGCACGCTTGAGCGGGTCGAGGACGGCCCCCAGCGAGCGGGGTCGGCCTTCCGCGGCGCGCTCAACGGCAGGGTCGCCGACGCGGGCGGCGAACTGCTGCGCGGCATCGAGCTGGGCACGGTCCTGCTCGGCGGCTGGCTGCAGTACCGGGAGCTGGGGCTCGCCGCACGCAGGAGCGTCGAACAACCCGGAAGCACCGAAATAGTGCGCCTGGACGGACACACGATCACGTCAAAGCACGCCCCCTACGTCGACGTGTACATCGAGGGTCAGTACGTGGCCCGCATCGGCTTCGGCATCGACCTGGAGTTCGGCGTCGGCCTGCTCCAGGCGAGCATTCGCAACGGTCGCCTGATGAGCCTGCGCGCGGGCGACTGCACGGCGAGCATAACGTGGAGCGTGGAGGGCTTTCCGGTGGCCCAGAACACGGCGAGACTCACCATGCCACTCCAGCTCAGGCTCGGTGACGGGATCCGCCTCGTCGGCACGGACGCATCGCAACCATGACCGCGTCACCGCCGATCCGACCGCCGTTCGGGTGGTCCAGCAGGCCCGGAACCTGATGCTCAACCTGGGCAACCGTGCAATCGAGGCTGCGCAGCAGGTCGGAAGAGGACAGGGCGGACAAGTCGGCCTGTAGGCCGGGTTCTGATCCGACCTGCTCGTGACCTGCACGCCGATCAGTGACCTGCCGTCTGACCTGCAGGAACGCTGCTGTCCTTTGACATTGTTCTCCGCCGCCTTCCAATGCCATGTGCCCCCGATGTGCCCTCGGGGCACGCCGGCCAGGTGCGCGATTCGGCTCAGCCCGCTGCCGCCTTCACGTGAACCGACTGGTGCCACTCCAGGGCCTCGGGAGTGTCCCGGTACTCCAGAAGGTGCTGTCCCGCGATCTTCTGCAACAGGTTCCTAACATCGGCGGGCGTAGCATGAAAGAACTCGCGGCGAAGGTTGACCTTGTTGACGCGCCGGTCGTTCAACGCGGCGTGCAGCCGCCCCTCAAGCCCGACCGCGTCGTCACTGAAGATCAGCGCGTGGGTGTCGAACTTGAACGGCACCGAGGCATCGCCCAGTTCCCGAACACGGTCCTCGGGCTCCAAGCGGCGAGTCATGCCAATCTTGACGACGTTCTCGCCGAACGCGCCGATGTTGGAGATCACATACACGTAGCCGGCCCGGACGTTAGCCTCGCGTGCCTCGACATCGCTGACCGCCGCGCCGATCTCCTCCAGCTTCGCCTTGAGCTCCTCCGCTCCGGCCTCATCCCCCTTGGCCAGCAACTTCGACAGCGCGGAGCGGTAATGGGACTCCTCCTTCCGGAGCCTGGCCTTCTCCCGCTCGAACTCCCGCCGCGCGGCCTCCTCCTCGCGCTGCTGCTCCCGCTGGGCACGGGTGCGCTCCTTCTCCTCCTCTTGCTTGGCCAGGTAATCAGCGGTCAACTCCAGCTCGTAGACCCTTAGCCGGTGGTAGTCACCGCTGACGTGGATGCTCATCGTCTTGCCGAGCTTGACGATCATCTCCACCGCCTTCTCCAGGCGGTCAACAGCCGACTGCAGCTTGTAGGGGCGCATCGTGCGCACGCAGTTGTCGGCCTCGGCGTTGTAGGCACGCAGCATCAGCTTGGAGAAGTCACGCACCATCCGGCGTCCCTCGGCCGCCGACCCGTTGACCTGCCAGCTGGTGGAGCCCACCACCGCCTTGCCATCCTTGGACAACTCCTTAATGCGTGCCTTGACCTGCGCCAATCGCTCCTTATAGGCCACTGCGTCACTCAGCGGGTGCCGGTACTCGTAGACACCGGCCTCCTGCAACAGCACGGTCTCCTCGGTCTGCACGATCAGCCGCTCGACCTCGCGCAGCCGCCGCGTGGCATCCGCGATGGCCGTCTGCAGTCCCTGGTGCTCGGCATGTAGCGCCTCGGTCATCGCGGAGACGCGCATGGCGTCCATGCCACCCAGCCGCTCGACCCACGCGCGTAACTCGGCGTTCTCCGCCTCCAGCTTCTTCTTGCCGCCGAACAGCCCTCCACCACTGCGCTCCTGCATCACGGGAACAGGCTGCGGCTGAACCGGAGGTGCGGAAGGCGGAGGCGACGGCTGTACAGGAATCCAGAACTCCCAGTCCGGCGGCGCCGGAGGCCATGACGGATTCGGCTGCCATCCTTCCGGAGGCCGCCAGCCCACAGGAGGAACCGGCCATCCGGGAGGCGAATTGAACCGGTACTCCATCGTCACGCCCTCCTCGACCATGTGCCCCGTCACGACACATGCCACAAGAAGACAGCCACCTCGGCTCATTGGTTTACAACAACCTCAATAATTCGCAGGGACGCCCGTCAACGGCAGGCACCAGACGCAGGGGGGCAAATAAGGATCTCTCGCACTACTGACCGATGAGTTGCAGAGACTCATGAAGGCGCACGCAAAATAGGCTAATTTCGGACTTATAGTGCAAATCCATCAAAGAGCACAGTAAATTCTCATAGATGGCATGATTCTCGCTCGACACGAGAGAGCCGGATGGGATAAAGCACCTCTGAACTTTTCCCGCGATTGGCCGGCACTCGCCGTGCTTCCTTCCTGAACGGAGCCCGGTGAACCAGCACATGTCGGCAACCGCTGCTCTCCGACCGCTCGCCGTTGAAGATCCGCCAGAGATTGGTCCGTATCGCCTGGTGGGGCGTCTCGGAGCAGGCGGTATGGGAGTCGTCTTCGCGGGCATTGACACTCGCGGGGTTCGCGTAGCCGTCAAACTCATTCATGCCTCATACGCGAGCGACTCGGAGTTCCGCGCACGATTCGCTCGGGAGATCTCCGTCCTTGACCGCGTCAACGGCGCCTGCACCGCGCGAATCCTTGACTCTGACGGGAACGCGGCTCGGCCATGGCTGGCTGCCGAATACGTGCCCGGGCCAACGCTTGAGAGTCATGTCAGGACTCACGGGACGCTCCAGGGCGACGCGTTGTTCGGGCTCGCGGCCGGACTCGCCGAAGCATTGGTGGCCGTGCACGCGGCAGGCGTGGTCCACCGTGACATCAAGCCATCGAACGTCATCCTCTCGCCGAGCGGCCCTAAGCTCGTCGATTTCGGCATCGCCCGCGCGCTCGACGCGAGTGTTATGACCCGCACCGGCACTCTCGTCGGATCGCCAGGATGGGTGAGCCCCGAAGAGTACAGCGACGCACCAGCCGGGCCACCCGCCGATGTCTACGGCTGGGCGATGCTGGTCGTATACGCGGCCACGGGCGTTCCACCTTACGGGGCCAGACGCCCGGAGGTCTTGGCACTCAAGGTGCTGAACGAAACCGTCGACACCTCCATGCTCCCCAACCTTCTACGCGGCCTGGTCGATAGAGCATTGGCCAAACTCCCCGAGACACGCCCCTCATCGCGCGAACTGTTGGACATGGCCGCTGAAGCCTGGCAAGCGCACCAAGGAACCCAGGCGATCGACAGTTTCGAGGCGGCCAACAATGTCACGGCTCGGTTAGACCGAACATGGGTTCTTCCCGTCGAAGACCTGAGCTGGCCTGCCGTACCGGCTACGACACGGAAACCCCCAAAGAGTCGTCGAACAGGTGCGGTGATCGCGATCGCCGTTGGACTCGCGGCGGCCATCGCCCTGAAGGTGCTACCAGGCGATACAGATGAGCGGAAGCAGCAACTCGACGTCGCCACCGTTCCGACCAGCCATCTGAGTTCAACGAACGCAAACCTCACATCGACGCCCACCGCTACAGCAGCCGTGAAGACCGAGCCTTCTCCACCCCAACCAGCCCCGCCACCGAGCACGATTACAGAGCTGGCCGCCGCGATCGAGCTCGCCCTGGAGACCACCCCGGCGGGGACGTTCAGCTTCGAGGGGGGATTCACTCAGAGCAACACCGGCGGAATAGCCACCGGGCGATTCATGAACCATCTGGCATACGACGATCTCGACGTGAAGATCAAGTCTTATGAGGGCTTTAGCCGTCGTTATGTGGTCGTGAGCAATACGGTCTATCCCAAAAACCAGGGCACGGATGGATCACCTATTGAGAGCATAAATTCGGCTAACCCTGACTGGTATGGGCTTGTCGTTGCCGGTACGGCCGGGCCGTCGATCATCCGGGAGGTCGTCGCCAACTCCGCCCGATTGAAACGCAAGGGGCGCGACTACTCCGGGACTCTAGCCATCGAGGACACCAACGGCTCTCTTCGACAGTTGCTCAACTCGTGGGCGGGAGGCGACGTCACCAGGACGAATGCCGACTCGTACATCACCTTCAAGCTCACCATCGACAACGAAGACCGACCGAAGAAGTTTGAAATCGCCTGGTGTGTACCAATGACCAATACAGAGATCTACAAGTCCGTCTTCACGACAACCTATAAGAACTGGACGATTAGTCACAAGATCAAGCAATCGTAGCGGCGGGTGCACTCATCATGGCCCAGCCGAGTGAGCAGGATGGTGTGCCGCCACCGTTGAGCCGGTGGCGACAGGTCTTGCCGAGAGCGCTTCGATCAGACTGCCACCACGCAGGGCCCTTCAGGTTCCGCAGCCACAATCGACACCCGCTTCAGGAGTGCGTGTGCGAAGTCAACTGCTTGCCTGGGCTGACCTGCCTAAAGACCCTGTATGAGTCACGGCATCCGCTTGATCATCCCGTGCATGTTCCGCGCCCGCCGAGTGGGCCTTCATCACTGATGACGCAATGCCCTGACTCAGCGGCCTCCTCCACGAATGCACCTAGATCACATAGGGCGTCGATTCTCTGGCACCCACGCGCTGTGGTCTGGGTTTGTTTTCCAGCAACTCGCGGTTGCAACTCGTCCAGCCCCACACCACCGGCCAGGCCCGGCCCGCCGCAGGGGTCTCGCGGGCCTGCTCGGCAGCGCCCGGGTGCAGCAGGCCAGTACACCTCCGCGGATTTGGCCGCCGTCTGCCGCGAGCTGCGAGTACGCCAGTCGATGGGCGCAGTGGGCACGAGCGCAGACGACACCGTCGCGGAGATGCTTAACACCAGGCTGAAGCGGAGGATGCTTCAAGGTGCCAAGTGCTGGCCCTCAGCCCGCGCCGCCCGGCTGTCGGTCTTCGCCCGGATCACCCGCTACAACACCCGAAGGAGACATTCCAACCTGGGCTACGTCGGAGCCCAATCGACTATGAGAGTAGCCCGATAGAGTGCTACTCGCCGCACAACCGCCGGTGTCCATACTTCGGAGGAACCCTTCACTCTCACCCGAGAGACGGTCGCCTTATTCAATTGCCGCGTGTATTGATTGAGTGTTTATAAGAAGGGAAGGAGCCGCATGGGTATTGGCGTAGGCTTTGGGCTTGGCCCGGTGCGAGTAAGCAGTGGAGTCAGTTCGCGCAGTCTTGCCCAAGGTTGCCTGCCGTTGTTCGTTCTTGCGATAATCGTCTGGATAGTCAAAGCTGTCCTTACCGCACTCTATGTGTTTTTCTCCTGGCCAAGCCGACTGGTTGAACCTCTGGCGCGACAGGTCGGGCTGGATCAAGTCCATCAGGCCGGGGTACAGTGGGCGGCCGTGGCTCTTTTGATCGAATTCTTTATAGTGATCATCGGGTTGCTAGTCTCGGCGTCAGGAACTCGGAACCTCTTTTTAGGAACGCCTGGAACCAAACCCCTGGCGCGGTTCTGGCGATTCTGGGCGGTCGCGCTTTTCCCTGTAGTGACCGCTGCGACGGTAGGGATGGCTCAAGCCCCCGAGCCTGTCGACTCCAAGATCGAAACCAGTTCGGCGATCGCGAGCACCGATCCTTCCCCGACTCCGGCAGGTGAATTTCGCCCTTCGAGTGTTCCAGTTTCGGCGCAACGGGCGATCGTAATGAACGTGTCCAGCGGAGACACGTTACGTGTGAAGGCGATTACTTCCGGTCCTGTCATTCCATCCACCAATCAGACCGTTGTCAGGCTTCTCGGTATCGCCGCGCCGCGCAGTTCCGAGTGTAAGGCGAATTGGGCGACACGTTTTCTCGCCTCCTACCTCCCACGGTCGTCTCACGTCTGGATCGCCCGAGGCGCGGGCTCCCAGACCACCAGCGCGCCCCTCGCCGTCTATCTGTGGAGAGATGGGGGCGACCGGACGATGCTCAATGCCCGGTTGCTGGTGAGCGGATCGGCTCGCGTTGTGACTGCAGAAGTTCGTGGCAAGATACGGGAGATGTTCACGGAGTATGAGTCCAAGGCCCGTGCCGCCCACCGCGGGATCCACAGCTGCGTGGAGTGACGGGAGCTACTTCACCCCGATTTTCCTAAGCACTTTCCGCAGCCGCTTCGGAACATCTGCATGAGAGACCATCCAGTGAAGTTTCACATCACCCGTATACAGCGTGAGTTCACCGTACAGGGCGATGGGCAGCTTCCTGTTGTCCTTGTATCTGCGGTCAGGTCCGCCTCGCACATTGACGTAGGTCCAGGTGTGATCCACGACAACGGCATCCGACGGCAACGTCGATGACTCCACGAAACGTGTGACGTCCGCACTCGCACGGAGTTCTTCGTAACGATGTTCGGTAAATCGGCCGCTGTTACCGATGAGAAACCGGTCCGGATAGAAATGCAGCATCCAAGGACCCGCAGCGAGCGTGGGCACCTCGACATCGGTGACGATCTTGCTAAGCCCCGAAAACGAGACCGATGCCGAGACTCTTGTGGTTTTGACTCCCGCTCCAGCGTTGGTCTTGCGCTCATACCCGGATTCCACGCGCTGCTTTTCGGTAACAAGCCATGAACGGCCCGCCTTGGCCATTTCACGGAAGGCCGTCACAACCTCTTCGAACTTCGATGCTTCGTCACCAGTGAGTTCATAGTCCACGCGCGGGCGGAGATTATTGTTCTCCACGGAGGCGACGATCACCGCAATGACGAAGCCCATTGCCATCACAATCCACCCGCTCCCCCGCATCGCGATACCCGCGATCTCGCAGACCAGGAGTAAGTATGGCCACTTCCGTGGCTTCTTCCTCGCTTCTGCGAATTCCGCGAGGAAACTTCTCTCGGAGACAGGCACGACTGCTGGGCCTGCCTCTCCGTTTTCGGGAGCCTCGGCAGTCTGCTTCTCAGACGCTTGCACCGACTGCTCCAGCTGAGTAGATGGCTTTGGCTCAGCAAGGTGATCCTGCAGCCCATCGGGAGAGGATGCCAGATTAGGGCGGACGGATGGGGGCTCTTGTGATTGCGGGCGTACGAGTGGTGATACCTCCCTTGCTGGAGTCGTGAAGGTGGACGCAGTTGGGACGGGTGGCCGGGGATCGTGGTCCGCGGCGGCAGGGGGCAAAGTTGGGGCGGTCCGTCCGGGCGGACTCACCGGTGGAGCGTCGGCCTCTTGGTAGCGCAGCCATTCCCGGGTTTGATGTTCCTTTTCACGCAGACGGGCCGCCTCACGATCTCTCCGAGCCGTCAGCGTGCGCAGCACCACACCGGAGTGCGCCGGGGAAGTGAGTTGCTCGATCTGAGCCCGTATGTAAGGAACGTCGGCCTCACGGACGGTGCCAAAGGGGATCTCTGAGCCTTCGTGCGTCAGCACTGTCAGGCGATTCTTGGAGGACCACTTCTCGCTGAACGAGAACAAGCGCACCTGTGGCCACCACGCCTGCACCTTGGGACTTTCAGCGGGATGCGAGAGAGAGATTCCCACAAGCCGCATATTGGTAAGGACGATGAGGTCGATGAGCGGCTTCATCTGGTTCGTCTTGCCGATGAACAGAACCTGCTCGCTATCCTCATGGAGGAGATAGCGGGCTCCGTCGGCGATGGCCTTGGCGGCAGTTCGCTCGCGCAATGCTGAGCCTAGCTGTGGAATCAAAACGTGGTGCCCTCCTTGGCAATGAGCCCGCTGCCGTTCAAGCAGCAGTGAACGTTGCAAGTCCAGGATGTTGATGTCGTCAAGGTGAGCTGGTGCTGCCGTCTACCGCAGGCTGCAGCAGTCAGTTGGTACCTCGGGAGACAAGGAAGGTGGGCACGATCTGGGTGAGGCGATATAGGGCATTCTGACCTGGCCAATCCGCCCACCGGTTCCTTTCCGTGTCCCGCAAGACGCTGCCGCACCAGAATATGGCTCGTTCCACTCCTGATTGCCGTTGATGCAGCTATTTGTGAAGGCAACAAGCGCTGCCAGCAGAGCAGGCGTCCGGCCAGTCGTCCGCGCAACCTCGCCGAGGCGGGGGGAGCTGGACGTGACCACGATCCCGCTGATCATCGGCCTCGTCCTCGGGGCGGCCGTGCTGGTCGGCTACGTGCTCGTCATGGTCGGCACGCGCCAGGAGGACCGGCGGATGTCCCTGGGAGGCGTTCCCCCGACCCGGGCGGCGGGCCTGGCGCGGCGGGTCACCGGCTGCCACGTGCGCGGATGAGCGGCGAACTACTCGCGCTCGGCCAACCTCGACTCCACCCGTTCCAGACGCTGCGACAGATCCCACAGCATGGCCCGCATCTCGGCCAACTCCTCCGCAGCCGGCGGCAAAGCCGGAGCGGCGTCGTCACGGACGAAAACGCCCTTGCCATGCTGGCCGATGACCAGCCCTTCGTTTCGCAGCACCCCGACGGCGAGTTTCACCACACTCAGCGACGCCTCGTACGTCGTCGCGAGCTGAGTGGTGGACGGCAGTGGATTTCCAGGCGCCAAGGTGCCGCGCCGGATCTGCTCGCGCAGGTCGTCGGCGATCTGCAGCCCTGGATGTGCCTTGAGAGCCCCACCAAACGAGATCACCGCAGGCCAGAAACCTGACAGCTCAGAACATCGAGATGTGATCCGTCATGGGAGCTGACCTGCGATAATCCCTTGGAGGGCGCTCTGAGCTGGGCTTTTGGCGTTCACTGGTTCTCATCGTTTCGCGCTGTTTCTCGTGCCCATATGCCCTGAGTGTGCCCTGCCCTCGTAGATCTGGGTGATCTCGGATGCCAGGTGCCGTCATTTGCGGAAACGGCTCGATCATATCGCTGAGCAGGGATTACGCCTGTGGTCATCTCGCGTCACTTCTCGCTGGTTTCGACGCTCCCACGGAACAGCGACGGAACAAGGAGCCTCATCGACCAGACGGCCACGGCCGATCAGCCCGTAGGTTCATCGGGCGCAGACGGCCTAACTCCTCGGAGAACTCCCGCTCGCCGATCTCATACGGAGCGAACTCATCGAGATCCAACTGAGCGTAGGTCAAGCCGCCGTACCGGTCCTCGTCGTGCTCCGCGTCGTAGGCGATCACCATGCCACCGGCGTAGACCTCGACCTGCATATGGGCGTACCCCTCGCCATCGAGCGCCAGATAGAATGTGGACGTCCCCCAACTCGCGTACTCGTCTCCCCGGTCCTCGTCCCACCCTCGCCGGAAATACCTCACTCCGTCAGCTTCCTTCAACCGCGTTACCCTGGCCGGAGATGAGAGGGTATCCGTGAGCGCAGAAGCCTGGCACCGGCTCCAGCCACAGCTCATGCTCGGGCAGAGACTACAGGGAACCGTCCTGCCCGCTCCGTGGCCTGCCGGAGTGACCGGAATCTTCGTAGACCTCCGCCTCCCCGTGGTCGGCTTCGTGGACGTCCTCCTCCTGCCGCACGACGCTGAGCGCTGGCCGGCGCCTGAAACCGTGACCCAATTCGAGATCTGGTGGATGGACGACCGACCACAGATCCGCCTCAAGCCTGTGGATCCGGCTTATCTCCGCGATGACTTCGAAGAGTGGGTCATGAGGCTCCCGGGGTCAAAGTGACACCCGTTTCAGGAGAGCGGTGATCGTACTCTGAACTTACGTAGCCTGAGCTGCGTGAACATTCTACGTTGCCCATGTTCTTCACATGATCATCCCGCACGTGTCCGTACTTGCTGAGCCAGCTAGTGAGGTACCCAGCAGATTCCGGACAGTCGGCTACATAAGCTGACAGAAGTCTGAAAGAGGTAGGTACGTGACGAGGCGTCGCAGGTGGTTCTCGCCGGAGTTCAAGGAAGAAGCCATCCGCATGGTGCTGGAGGGCGATCGGACGGTCGCGTCCGTGGCGCGGAAGTTCGACATCAACGTCAGCACGCTGGACAGCTGGGTGAACCGCCATCCGATCGCGAGCGCGCAGGAGAAGCGGCAGGCGCTCTCCGGGCCGGAGCGGGCGCGGAGCCGTACAGGACGGCATGATCCGCCGCTCACCATGCGTCAACATCCGTTTGCCGGAGCCGGACAAGACCACGATCCGACTCCTCTCCCCCGCCGAGGTGCTCGCGCTCTACCGGGCTATGCGGCCCGACTACGCGCCACTGATCCTCCTGGGCGCCGCAGCCGGTCTCCGGCAGGGAGAGGCTCTCGGTCTGGCCATCGACCGGATCGACTTCACCGAGGGCATGTTGACGGTGGACCAGCAGGTCGTGGTGATCGATCGGCGTCCGACGCTGGCTCCGCCGAAGACCAAAGCCTCTGTCCGCGACGTTCCGATACCGGCCGTTCTCGCCCATGCTCTGGCCGAGTACATCGACAGGCACAAACCCGAGGACGTGCTCTTCCGGACGAGGCGCGGGAATCTGATCCGTCGCGACTACTTCAACGCCGAAGTTCTGAAGCCCGCGATCTTCTCGGCGGGAGTACCTGCGGACATGACGTTCCACGATCTTCGGCACACCTTCGCCAGTACGGCCCTCGCTGAGGGCGTGCCCATCTCCGAGGTGTCCCGATGGCTCGGGCACGAGTCCATCACCACGACCGTGGACCTGTACGGGCATCTGGTCCCGGAGGCATCTGAGCGGGCGCGGACGGCGCTGGACAATGCCTTCGCCTCGGCCCTCGGGTCCACGTAATGTGCCCCCAATGTGCCCCCTCAAGGATTCGATCTTCCTGAGTGAGGGTTCCGCCGCAGGTCAGAGGCGAGAGAGGCGGACGAGTCGGCCTGTAGGCCGGGTTTTGTCCTTCACGTGTGTGAAGGGGCGACCATCCATCTAGGACCGACGTTGCCGTCGGCCTCAAGCGGTCTACCCGCGCGACTCGGGCGAGCAGCCCTCAGGCGTCGCGCGCGGGACGCTCCGGAGAGCGCCCCTTCTTGACCTTGCTCCAGGTGGGGTTTACCGAGCCGCCCACGTCACCGTGGGCGCTGGTGGTCTCTTACACCACCGTTTCACCCTTACCCCGTCCTGCGACGAGGCGGTCTGTTCTCTGTGGCACTTTCCCGCGGGTCACCCCGGGTCGGCGTTACCGACCACCCTGCTCTGTGGAGCCCGGACCTTCCTCGGCGGGCCTCGTGAGAGACCCGACGCGGCCGCCCGGCCGGCTCGTCCGCCGTGATCCAAGCCTAACGGCTCCCAAGTGGACTCCAACCGAGCGGCAAGTCGCGTGCGCTGGAATACGGATCAAGCGAGACGGGACGGACGAGCAGCGGGGGAACCGATGAGAGCACCGACGACCGGCGAGGCGGCCGGTTTCGCACGCCATGAGGATTTCGGCCGCCGCGGAGGGCGGGTGTTTCACCGTCTCCGCGGCCGGGGTCTGTCATGGACGTGAGAGACCGCCCGCGCGGGGATCTCAGCATCCCCGCGGCCTTTCTGGCGCAGGGCCTCACCGCCCCTGCGGCCTTTCGTGGACGCGAGACCCCCGAAGCGGGGGGCTCATCGCCTTCACGGTCTGTCGAGGTGAGATCGACGGTTCAGTGGAGGTGCGAGGTGTCGTTGAACGCCTTCACCACCGCCGGGCCGTCGGCGTAATACTCGATCAGGGACAGAGCTGACAGGTCGAGATGCATGCGGTACAGCGCGCCGAGGGGAGCGAGCAGCGCGGACTGCAGCAGCATCTTGATCGGCGTGACGTGGGAGACGGCGAGGACCGTCCTTCCCTCGTAGCGCTCTATCAGCAGGTCCCCGATCGCCTGGACCCGCCGCGCCGCCACCCCGAAACTCTCCCCACCCGGCGGCGCGGCGGACGGGTCCGCCAGCCACGCGGCGAGTTCGTCGGGCCAGCGGCGCTGGATCTCGGTGAACGTGTAGCCTTCCCAGGCTCCGAAGTCGGCCTCCCGCAGCCCCTCCTCGACGACGACCTCAAGTCCCGTCCTCGCCGCGACGATCTCCGCGGTGGCGCGGGCGCGCTTGAGCGGCGAACTGACGATCACCTGGATGTCGTACGGCTTCCCGGCCAGCTTGACCGCGGCGGCCTCGGCCTGGGCGACGCCGTTGGGCGTGAGTTCGGGGTCTCCGAGCCCGGAGAACCTTCGTTCGATGGAGAGCGGCGTCTCACCGTGCCGGAGGAGATACAGCGAGGTCGCGGTGGAGGTGGGTGGACGCCAGCCGGTGCTCGAACCGGGGGGAGCGATCGTCGGAGTCGCCTGGGCCGTACCCTCTGCAGGCTCTCCCGTCCGGCCCGCCCGTGCCGATGTCTCCGGTGCCTGCGCCGGCCGGTCCCGCGTGCCGGAGACTCTGCCACCGGATGCCTCCGGGGCGGAGGCCCGGCCTCCGGGACCCCCCGCGCCGGAGACTCCCCTCCCGCCGGGCGCTTCACCGACAGCGGACCGGCCTCCGGGCGCTCCCGCGCCGGAAGAGCCGGACGAGGCCGAGGAGTCAGAGAGGCGCCAGGGGCGCCCCTTGGCCGCGGCGTCCATCGCCTCGTTGGCGAGGCGGTCGGCGTCCTTGTTCTTCTCGCGGGGGATCCAGCGCCAGGTCACCCTGAGACGTCTGGCGAGGGCCGCGGCCTCCAGGGCGAGAGGACGCAGGCCCTCGTTCTTGATCTTCCACCGGCCGGCCATCTGCTCGATGACCAGCTTGGAGTCCATCCGGACCTCGACCTGCGCGCCGTCGCCGGCGAGGGCGAGGAGCGAGGTCAGGCCCGCGATGAGCCCGCGGTACTCGGCGACGTTGTTGGTCTGGGTGCCGATCGACTCGGCGGTCTCGACCAGCACCTGGCCGTCGGCGGCGTCCTTGACGACGGCACCGTAGCCGGCCGGGCCGGGGTTGCCCCGCGAGCCGCCGTCCGCCTCGATGACGTACGAGGTCACAGGGCTCACAGACCGGACTCGGCGGTACGGACGAGGATCCGGCGGCACTCCTCGCAGCGGATGACCTCTTCGTGGGAGGCGGCCTTGATGCGGTTGATCTCGGCGATGGACAGGCTCGTACGGCAGCCGAGGCAGCGGGCTCCCTGGAGCATCGCGGCGCCCACCCCGAACTGCTCCCTGAGCTTCTCGTAGAGGGCGAGCAGGTCGGCCGGGATGTCGCCGGCGACCTCGGTGCGCTTGCCCTGGACCTCGTCCTTCTCCTTGTCGATCTCGGCGAAGGCGGCGTCTCTGCGGTCCTCGGCGGAGCCGCGGGTGCCGGCGAGTTCGTCGCGCTCGGCCACGAGCTTGGTGACCCGCTCGTCGGCCGCCTCGCGGCGCTCCATGATCTCCAGCACGACCTCCTCCAGATCGTCCTGCCTGCGCTTCAGGGAGACGATCTCGGACTGGAGGCTGGACAGGTCCTTGGGCGAGGTGACCTGGCCGGAGTCGAGGCGCTTCTGGTCGCGCTCGGCGCGGGTGCGGACCGAGTCGACGTCGGCCTCGGCCTTGCTCTGCTCGCGGGCGAGGTCGCCGGACTCGGTCTCGGCGGCGATCACCTGGGTCGCGATGCGGGCGATGCGCCCGGAGAGCTCGTCGATCTGGGCCAGCTCGGGAAGGGTGCGGCGGCGATGGGCCAGCCGGTCGAGGGCGGAGTCGAGTTCGGCCAGGTCAAGCAGACGCTTCTGGGCCGCAGGAGCTGCTTTCACGTAGAATCCTCGCACTTTACTGTTGTGTTCCAGGCGTCCGTGACCGTCTCGGATACGCGCGTCTCAACAGTAATCCCCCTGGCGGCCGACGCGGACGCGAGATGGTGCGCCGCGTCGGCGAGCCAGGGCCATTCGGTGGCCCAGTGGGCCGCGTCGATCAGCGCGGGGCCGCCGGAGTTCTCCATGAACTCGCTGGCCGGGTGGTGGCGCAGGTCGGCGGTGAGGAAGACGTCCACCCCGACGGCGCGGGCCGTCCCGAGCAGGGAGTCTCCGGATCCACCGCTGACCGCGATCCGCTGGACGGCGCGGTCAGGATCTCCGGCGATCCGCAGGCCGCCCGCCGTGGCGGGGAGCCCGCGGGCGGCCTGCCTGGTGAACTCGGCGAGGGAGACGGGCTCGGGCAGCGAGCCGACGCGGCCCAGTCCGCGCCTCGGGTCGTCGGCGGCGGGGCTGAGGGGGACGAGCGGGCCGGTCAGGCCGACGGCGCGGGCGAGCGCGTCGGAGACTCCGGGGTCGGCGACGTCGGCGTTGGTGTGGGCGGTGAAGAGCCCGATGTCGTTCTTGATCAGAGTGTGGATCAGGCGGCCCTTGGAGGTGGTCGCCGCGACACTCGTGGTACCGCGCAGGTAGAGCGGATGGTGGGTGACGACGAGGTCGGCGCCCCAGTCGAGGGCCTCCTCGGCGACGACGGCGACCGGGTCGACCGCGAACAGGATCTTGCGCACCTCGGCGGCGGGATCCCCGCAGACGAGCCCGACCGCGTCCCACGACTCGGCCCATCTCGGGTCGTAGCGGGACTCCAGCTCTGTCACGATGTCGGCAAGCGTAGGCACGTGCGCAGAATATCGGCCCTTTCCACGGTCAGGCCTCCTCCTGGAGCGCCAGGCGCCCGGTGGTCTGCCAACGGCCTGCTCGGGATTTCCCCAGTGATTGCCCCGGCGGCTTCCACGGCGTGGGGGCATCGCCTAGCGTCGGTGAACACTGACACCCGGAGGGCGTGCGCATGGGGCCTAATGTCGCGATCATCGGTGCCGGATTCGGCGGCCTGTGCATGGCCATCCAGTTGGAGAAGGCCGGCATCCGTTCGTACACGATCTTCGAGAAGGGGTCCGACGTCGGGGGGACCTGGCGCGACAACACCTATCCGGGGGCGGGCTGCGACACCCACTCGCATCTGTACTCCTTCTCCTTCGAGAGATACTCCAGCCGGACGCGTCGCTATGCCGGGCAGCCGGAGATCCTGGGTTACCTGCGGGGGTGTGCCGACAAGTACGGCCTGCGTTCCCGTATCCGGCTGAACACCGCGGTCGTCTCCGCCGCCTTCGACGAGTCGCTGGGCAAATGGCGGGTCCGTACGTCGGCCGGAGAAGAGTTGTTCGACGTGGTGGTGTCGGCGATAGGTCAGCTGAACCGGCCCCAGTTGCCCGACATTCCGGGAATATCGACATTCAGTGGAGCGGCCTTCCACTCCGCGCGCTGGGACCACTCCGTCGACCTGGCGGGCAAACGAGTCGCCGTGATCGGGAACGGGTCGTCGGCGGCGCAACTCGTCCCGAAGGTGGCCGAGGTGGCCGGGCACCTGGACCTCTTCCAGCGAACCCCCAACTGGGTGCTTCCCAAGCAGGGCACCGACTTCAGCCCGCGCGTGCGGACGGCCTTCCGCCTCGTGCCGTTCCTGCAGCGCGCCTACCGCGAGTGGGTCTACCGGTACGCGGAGCACATCCTCTACCCCGCCCTGGCCGGGGGCTGGAGCACGGACCTGGTGCGCAAGTACGCCCTCGGGCACCTGCACGAGCAGGTCTCCGACCCGGTGCTACGGGCCAAGCTGACCCCCTCCTACCCGCTCGGCTGCAAGCGGGTCGTCATCGACAGCGACTTCTATCCCGCGCTGACCCGCCCCGACGTGGACGTCGTCACCGACCGGATCACCCGGATCGTCCCCGGCGGCGTGGAGACCGTCGCCGGAGTCCGCGAGGCCGACGCGATCGTCTACGCGACCGGCTTCGAGACCTCGGAGTTTCTGAGCACGATCGAGGTCACCGGACGCGGCGGGCGGCGACTGGCCGAGGAGTGGAAGGACGGCGCCGAGGCGTACCTGGGCATCGCCGTGCCGCACTTCCCCAACCTGTTCCTGCTGTACGGCCCCAACACCAACCTCGGTCACACCTCGATCGTCTTCATGCTCGAATGCCAGGTCCGGTACATCATGGGCTGCCTGCCGCAGCTGGCCTCGCGCGGGCCGATGGAGGTGAGGCCGGAGGCGATGGACACCTGGCGGCAGAACCTCGACCGGGACATGGAGGGCATGGTCTGGCAGGCGGGCTGCACGAGCTGGTACAAGAACGCCTCGGGCAGGGTCACCGGCAACTGGCCGGGCAGCGCGACCGCCTACCGCCGTCTCACCAGGACCCCGCGCCCCGAGGCCTTCCAGTTCGCGCGCTGACCCACTCCGCGCACGCGGGTGCGCGAAGTCACCCAGATCGTCGTCGCTCTCCCGGTCAACGCCCATTCCACGCACGCGAGTACGCGAAGAGTTCGCGGGCGCCCTCCTCGTCCACCGGGACACCCACTCCGCGCAGGCGAGTACGCGAAGGCCCGGCGGGCCGATAGCGTCGTGGCGAACCAGAGCCGTCCGCGCAGAAGGGCCCGCCCGTGTCCGCCGACCTCCACCGCGACTCCGTGGTCGCCGATACCCACAACGATCTGCTGATGGCGGTCGTCGCTCGTCCGCCGCATCGCTGGGCGTCGTTCTTCCGGGAGCGTTGGCTGCCGCAGTTGCGTGAGGGAGGGGTGAACCTCCAGGTGCTGCCGGTGTTCGTCGACGAGCAGTACCGTCCCGAGGGGGCGTTGCGCCAGACGTTGCGCATGATCGAGTGTGCGCACGTGCTGGCCGAGGGCAACGCCGAGTCCGTCCGGCTGTGCCTGGACGGTGCGCAGATCGACCAGGCCCTCGCCGAGGGCAGGATCGCTCTGGTCCTGGCGATGGAGAGCATGCCTGGCCTGGACGCCTCGGTCGAGCTGCTGCCCACCGTGCACCGGCTGGGTGTGCGGATCGCCTCGATCGCGCACTGGGGCCGCACCGCGCTGGCCGACGGCAGCGGCGAGGACGCCACCGGCGGCAGGCTCACCGGCGCCGGGATCCAGGCGCTGCGGGAGATGGAACGCCTCGGGGTGATCTTCGACATCTCCCACCTGAGCGCCTCGGGGGTGGAGCATGTGCTGGAGCTGGCGAGCAGGCCGGTGATGGCCACCCATTCCTCGGCCCGCGCGCTGCGCGAGCATCACCGTAATCTCACCGACGAGCAGATCCGGGCCGTCGCCGCGACCGGCGGGGTGGTGTGCGTGAACTTCGTGGCCGCCTTCTTGTCCGAGGATCCGGCCGAGTACACCGTGGATCGGCTGGTGGACCACCTCGCGCACGTCGCGGGTGTCAGCGGTATCGACCACGTCGGCCTGGGCCCTGATTTCGTGCGTGAGGTGCTGCAGGATGTGACTCCCCCGTGCTGTGAGACGGACTACGACGTCGATCCCTTCGCGGCCCTGCCGGGGCTGTCGGGGCCGAGCGGGCTGCCCCTGGTCACCGACGCCCTGCTCAAGCACGGCTTCGCCGACGAGGAGATCACGAAGATCATCGGCGGCAACGTACACCGCCTGTTCCGCGCCGAACTGGGCAGGCCCGCCTGAGCGAGCCCGGCCGGTGCCCGGACGACGTGGCGCGGCGGGGTCCCCCTCTGAGTTTCGGTTCCTCACCGTCCGTGGCGTTCCTACCCACGGGTAGGTGACAGCGCGTGGGGTGCCCGATTCGTCCTGTGCATACCTCTGTACCCCGGCCGCACCCCGGCCCGGACGGCGCTCCCTGACGCGCTAGTGTTCCCTTGTGGCAAGGGGATTTGGGCGATTACGTCGCGAAGATCTGCTCCGGACCGCCTGCGATGTGATCGCGGCCCGGGGCTTCGGTCACACGCGCACCGCCGACATCGCCCAGGCGGCCGGCGTCAGCCAGGCGCTGCTCTTCTACCATTTCGAGACCAAGGAGAAGCTCTTCGCCCAGGCCTTCTCCTACGCCGCCCAGCTCGACCTGGACGCGCTCACCAAGGTGGAGGAGTCCGGCGGCTCTCCCCTCGACCGGCTGCGGGCTCTGCTCAGGTTCTATCCGCCCAGCGGGAAGTCCAAGTCGTGGGCCCTGTGGATCGACGCCTGGGCCGAGTCGATACGCAACACCGAGCTTGAGGAGACGTCCCGCAGGATCGACATGCGCTGGAAGGAGGCGCTCCGCGCGATCATCGACGACGGCGTCGCGGCGGAGGTCTTCACCTGTGCGGACCCCGAGGGCACGACCTGGCGGGTCATGTCTCTCATCGACGGTCTTTCCACGCAGGTGACGGTGCACCGGCGGGTGCTCTCACGGGCGCGGATGACCGAGTTCATCCGGACGGCCACGGCGGCGGAACTGGGCCTCTCCCCCGCCGAGCTGAGTTGAACAGTCCCCTGGGCGACACGACCAGGAGCATGGCGAGGGCGATCAGCCCGCCGCCGAGGTAGACGCCCACGGTGAGCGGTTCCCCGTGCAGTGCCACGGCGAGGGCGGTCACCCAGAGCGGCTGGGTCGACAGGATCACCGCGGCGGACACCGGCGAGACGTGGACCTGGCCCCAGGAGCGGGCCAGGAAACCCAGGGCGCAGGCCACGATCGACAGGTGGCCGAGGATCACCCAGTCGCCCGGCGTCGAGGGCAGGGTGAGACCGTCCGGCGTGGCGAGGGCGCCCGTCATGGCGGCGATGGTGCCGAGCTGGATCACCGTGACCGCGTAGGCGTTCTGCCGCGCCTCGGCGGAGTTGCCGAGCAGCAGCGTATGGACCGCGTACAGGACCGCCGCCAACAGAGTGGCGACCAGCGCGGGCAGGGCGATGTCCCCCTCCGCCTCCCTCATCAGGGCGAACGCGGTCATCGCGGCCGTGGCCAGGGCCACCGAGGCCCAGACGCGGGCCGACGTCCTGGCTCCGAGCAGGAACAGTCCGAGAACAGGGGTGATCACCACGTACGAGCCGACCGTGAACCCCGAGACCGACGAGGGCAGATCGTGCAGTGAGACCGCCTGGGCCGTCTGGGCCACGCCGAACAGCAGGCCGAGCAGGATGCCGGTGAGCCAGGTGTTCTTCGAGAGCCCTCTAAGGCTTCTCGGGCGCAGCGCGAGCAGCACGAGGGTGGCGATGCCGTACCGCTCGGCGAGAAGGTCCGCCACCGGCACGCGGACGATGAGATCCTTCATCAGCGGGAAAGCCGACCCCCATGCGGCGCTGACGAAGATCAGAAGCACGATTCCCAGAACGGGCCGGGGGGTTACCACTGCCATACCCGAAGGGTCGCATCACCCTCGGCGACCAAATGGTCACCGAAAGGGTCGGGGGTGACACGGATACAACGCTGAGTGAAAGACGCAACACCGGCACGAGGGGCCTCATACCTTCACTTGTCTTTCCGCCGGGGCCGACGGGAGCCGACGGGGCACAGCGCTCAGTGGGTGCCCTTCCGACAGGGGGCCGACGGCGGCCCGGCGCTCAGCGGACCGAGCGGATCTTCCAGACGAGGACGGCACCGAGGAGGACGAGGAACGCCGAGGTCATGTAGAGGACGGGATAACCGCCGAGACCTGCCACGATCGGACCGGCGATGGCGGGGCCGAGCACCTGGGGGCCGGAGTTGGCGATGTTGATGACGCCGAGGTCCTTGGCACGTCCCTCGGCGGCGGGCAGGACCTGGGTGACGAGGGCGTTGTCGACCGAGAGGTAGATGCCGAAGCCGACCCCCATGATCGCGGCGCCGACCGTCGCGACCTGCCAGTGCGGCCAGAAGGCGAGCATCACCGCGGGGATGACGCTGATCAGGCCGGAGATCGTGACGAGCGCCCTGCGGCGGCCGAGCCTGTCGGAGACGACGCCCGCGACGACGGTGGTGAGCACGACGGCCACGGTGTAGATCAGGATCAGCACGAGCAGACCGTCCTCGGCCTTCTCGCCGGGGAAGAGCCTCTCGTAGCCGACCGCGTCGGCGAGGAAGTACAGCAGGTAGAGCGTGGCGACGGCGTTGCCCAGCTGCATCAGGAAGCGGGTCAGCCAGGCCCAGAAGAAGTCGGGGTGGGTGCGAGGGCTGATCCAGAACCCCTTCAGGAAGGCTCCGAGGTCGAAGGGCGGCCTGTCCGTCAGGCGGGGGTCGGGGGTGGTCAGGACGAAGGGGAGCACGCAGAGCGGGATCAGCACCGCTATCAAGAAATATCCGGATTCGGTGGTGGTGGCGACCATGGTGACCAGGACCACGGCGAACACCACCCCGAGCGACTGGGGAATCCCGATCCAGCCCGAGACCTCACCTCGCTGACCGACCGGTACGTGGTCGGGCACCCCGGCGCCGAGCGCGGCCTGCATCGCGTTGAGCCCGGCCTGCGCGAGACACCAGCCGGCCGTCACACCGAGGATCGAGCCCTGGCCCGCCAGCAGGACCAGCGCCCCCGCACCGGCCAGCGCCCCGCCCAGCGACCACGGATGCCTGCGCCCGAAACGCCCCGCCGTACGATCCGACAGCGCTCCGGCGACGGGGTTGAACAGCATCGCGACGGCGGCCCCCACCCCGGTCACCAGTGCCAGCGACCCTTCCTTGCCCGCCGGGTCGATCGCCGCCACCTGCGAGGGCAACAGCACCTGGAGCGGCCCGAAGTAGGCCATCCAGAGCGCGAGGTTGGCGAGCGAGATGCCGGCCACCCACCAGGGCCCCACCCTGCGGGTCGGCTCGGCGAGCGCCGCCCGCGGGTCGGGGACAGGCTGGGCGACGCTCATGGAACCTCGCATCTCCGCGGCTCGGCTCTTCGTGGGCCTCGGCATCTTCGTGGTTCGACATCCTCACGGCTCGGCGCCTACGCGGTCCAGCGTTTCCCGTCTCGACATCCTCACAGATCGATATCTCCGCGAAACGGATCGCCGTCCTGAGGCTCAACGCCTCCCGGTGGCACCGGGTGACGGCCTCCCGGCGGGAAGCCGGAGAGGCCGGGAGGCGTCCCCACGGGGGAAGCGGAGCGCCCGGAGAAGGGCTCAGGAACGGTCGGTGCCCGCGAGCAACTCCAGCGCCTCCTCCTCGGTCAGGGCGTCCAGTTCCTCGATCAGCAGTTCCTCCAGCGCCTCGGCGAGGGAGGCGACGGTGCTCTTGGCGAAGATCGTCCGGATCGGGACCTCGACCCCGGTGTCCCGCCTGATCCGCGCCCCCACCCGGGTCGCCAGCAGGGAGTGCCCGCCCAGCGCGAAGAAGTCGTCGAGGACGCCGACCGGTCCCGTGCCGAGCAGTTCCTCCCAGATCTCGGCGACCAGCCTCTCCGCGTCCGTACGCGGCGCGACGCGGCGCGTGGCGGGGAGGGCGGCGGACGGTTCGGGGAGCGCGGCGGCGTCGACCTTGCCGCCCGAGGTGAGGGGAAGCGCGTCCAGCGTCACCCATGCCGTGGGGACGAGCTGGCGCGGGAGCGACCGCTCCAGGTGCTCCCTGAGGGCGGCCGGGCCCGCGGTGCCCGTGACGTACGCGACGAGTTCCTCCCCCCTGCCGGTGACGAAGGCCTGCCGCACCCCGGGGTGGGCGAGCAGGCGGCTCTCCACCTCGCCCGGCTCGATCCGGAACCCCCTGATCTTCAGCTGGGCGTCCAGCCGCCCGAGGAACTCCAGCCGCCCGTCGGAGCGCCAGCGCACCCGGTCGCCGCTTCGGTAGCGGCGCGCTCCCGGGGCGCCGTACGGGTCGGGGACGAAGGCGGCGGCGGTGAGCGCCGGCCTGCCGAGGTAGCCCCGGGCCACTCCGGCTCCGCCGATGACCAGTTCCCCGGTCGCGCCGGGCGGAAGGGGGTCTCCCCTGCCGTCGAGCACGTGGACGACGGTCGCGCCGATCGGGCGGCCGATCGGAGGGCGTCCCGCGACGTCCCCCGCCCCCAGGTCGGCGGCGGTGGCGATCACCGTCGCCTCGGTCGGGCCGTAGGTGTTGACCAGCCGGACACGGTCGCCGAGCAGACCCCGCCAGCGCTCCACCGCCGCCGCCGAGACCTGCTCGCCACCGAGGATCACCAGGCGGAGCGAGGACGGCCACGCGGTCTCCCTCGGGTCCTCGGTCAGCGAGTGCCAGTAGGCGGTCGGCAGGTCGAGTACGGTGACCGCCGCTCCCTCGGGGGAGGCGAGCAGGGCGGGCAGCGACACCGCGCCCTCCGGCAGGAGCACCAGCGTGGCTCCCGCCGCCAGCGTGGGGAAGACCTCCTCGACGTGGGCGTCGAAGCCGAGCGAGGCGAACTGGACGACCCGGTCGGCCGGGGTGAGGCCGTAGTCCTCGCGCATCCAGCGCACCCGCGCGGCCACCGCGCCGTGCTCCACCAGCACCCCCTTGGGCACGCCGGTGGATCCGGAGGTGGTGATGACGTACGCGGCGTCCCACGGCGCGGGGAGGCCGACGGGGTCGCCGACCTCTCCGAGACCTCCATGGCTCGGAGAGGTCGTGGGGGCGACGGCGACGCGGCCCGGTGGCGGTTCGCGCAGGGTGATCAGGTGGGTGGCCGAGCTGTCCGCCATCGAGAAGGCCAGCCGCTCGTCGGGGACCTCCGGGTCGAACGGCAGGTAGGCGGCCCCGGCCCACCAGACGGCGAGCAGCGCGGTGATCGCGTCGATCGAGCGGGGCAGGCAGACCCCGACGACGTCCCCCCGCCGCACGCCGCCCTCGCGCAGGACCTCGGCGAGCTCGCCCGCGCGGGCGAGCAGCTCGCCGTAGGTGACGCTCTGTTTCCCGCAGACCACGGCGACGGCGTCCGGTGCCCGCCGCGCGGCCGCCAGGATCATCCCGGGAACCAGACCGGCCTCCGAGGCGGAACCCGAGACGGTCGAGACGGGACCCGAGACGGGACCGGTGTTCGCCGCACGGCCGATGTCCGGGACCGGCCCGGCGGACAGGGCGCGGATCTCGGCGTGGTCGGCGTCGGTCCAGATCGGCAGGGCGGAGAGCGGGGTGCCGGGGGCGGCCGCGACGGATTCGAGGAGGAGGGCGAACCTCGCGGCCAGCCGGCCGACCTCTCCGGTCTCGAACAGGCCCGTGTCGTGGCAGAAGGACAGGTCGAGCCCGTCCTCGCCGGACCACGCCTCGACGAGGAGGTCCACCTTGGCCTGGTGGAATCCGGCGTCGAGGTCGGCCACCTTCAGGTCGCCGAACGTCCTGCGCGGGTTGGCGTCCTGGGTGTGCAGGATGAGCATGGAGGGCAGCAGCGACTCGGCGGGATGGCTGAGCTGCTCGAAGGGGACCGCGGGGTTGCCCAGCGCGCCGAAGACCTCGCCGCGGGTACGGCCGATCAGTCCGGTGAACGGCGGGTCGCCCGACAGGTCACCGCGGAGGATCACCGTCTGGGAGACGTAGCCGACCATCGGCTCCAGCTCGACGCGGTCGCGGCCGGCGACGACGGTGCCGACCAGGAGGTCGCTCTGCCCGGTGTGCCGCAGCAGCATCGTCTGGTAGGCGGCGACGAGCACCGTGAACAGGGTGGTGCGGTGCTCGGCGGCGAGCCGCTCCAGCCGCCGCGCGGTGGCGGGGGGCAGCAGGACGCGCTGGACCTCCCCCTGCCCGCTCGCCTTCCCCCGGCGGCGGAACGGCAGCTCGGCCGGTGGCGGTTCCGCGAGTTTCTCCCGCCAGTACGGCACGGCCCGCTCGGCCCTGCGCCGGTGCCATCGCGCGTAGTCGCCCGCCTGGACGGGCAGCGGGCGCAGCCGGGGCTCCTCCCCCGACAGGCGGGCGGCGTAGCAGTCGGCCAGGTCGTCGAGGATGACGTTGAGTGACCAGCCGTCCGCGATGATGTGGTGCATGGTGAGGCAGAGCACGTGCTCGTCCTCGGCGACCCGGATCACCGCGACGCGCAGCGGCGGTGCCGCCTCCAGGTCGAACGGCGTGTTGGCCCGCTCGGTGACCAGGCGTTCCGCCTCCTCGCGGCCGCCGGAGTCCAGCCATTCGATCCGGGGTGCCGACGCCTCCTCCACCACGGCCCAGGGCACGCCCTCCTCCTCGGCGAACCTGGTGCGCAGGCTCTCGTGGCGGGCCAGCAGGTCGGTGAACGCCCGGGTCAGCGCGGCCGGGACGAGGGTGCCGCCGAGCAGGCGGACGAGATACACGTTGTAGGAGGCGTTGCCCGGGTCGAGGCGCTGCAGGAGCCAGAGCCGCTCCTGCGCCGGGGACAGGGGCGCCCTCATGCGCCCGGCGCCAGTTCGTCGAAGATCGCCGCGAGTTCCTCGGCGTCGAGGCCGTCGAGCCGCTCGCGCAGCGCGGCGACCTCGGCGAGGTCCAGGTCGTCGTCCAGACGGTCCAGCCGCCTGGCGAGCCCCGCGACGGTCGGGTCCTCGAAGAGGGCCGGGAGCGGCACGGCGGCGCCGAAGCGCGCCTGGACCCTCGCGATGATCTGGGCGGCCATCAGCGAGTGGCCGCCCAGCTCGAAGAAGTCGTCGTCGATCCCGATCGGCTCGTCGATTCCCAGCACCTCCGCCCAGATGGCGGCGAGCTCGTCCTCCGCCGCCGTCGACGGCGGCCGGTAGGGGACCGTCCTCACCGGCGCGCCGACGGGTACCGGCAGGGCCGCGCGGTCGAGTTTGCCGTTGGGGGTGAGCGGCAGGGCGTCGAGCGTGACGAGCTGCGCCGGAACCATGTAGTCGGGCAGGCTCGACCTGAGCCTTTCGCGCAGCGCCTCCCACAGCCCCGCCGTCGCCGACCCCGCCGCGGGGACCACGTACGCCACCAGAGCGGGCAGGCCGTCGGGTCCCTCGCAGGCGCCGACGGCGGCCTGGCGGACCTGGTCGGCCGAGCGCAGGACGGTCTCGATCTCGTCCAGCTCGATGCGGAACCCGCGGATCTTGACCTGTCTGTCGGCGCGGCCCAGGTATTCGAGGCGGCCGTCCGGGGCGCGCCTGACGAGGTCGCCGGTCGCGTACATGCGCGCTCCCGGACGGCTCGTGAAGGGGTCGGGCAGGAAGCGGGTGGCGGTCAGCGCGGGCATGCCCCGGTAGCCGCGGGCCACCCCGTCCCCGCCGATGTGCAGTTCCCCGGCCGCACCGTCCGCGACCGGCAGGCCGCCGTCGTCGAGGACGTACAGGGACGTCTCGGAGATCGGCTCTCCCAGGCCGATCCCCGTGGGGGAGGGCGCGACGGTCCCGGCGGTGGACCACACGGTCGTCTCGGTCGGCCCGTACACGTTCCACAGGCTCGTCCCCGGGGCGAGGAGCGCGTCGGCGAGGTCGCGCGGCAGCGCCTCTCCCCCGCAGAGCCGGGTGCGGATCGTCTCCGGTACGCCGCCCGCCTCCAGCAGGATGCGCCAGGTCGCCGGGGTGGCCTGCAGGACCGTGATCCCCTCCGCGACCGCCAGCGCCCGCAGCGCCGCGCCGTCGGCGGCCTCCCGCGCCGAGGCCACGACGATCCGCGCCCCGCACGCCAGGGGCAGCAGCAGTTCCAGCACGGAGATGTCGAACGACAGGGTGGTCACGGCGAGCCAGCGGTCTTCCGGGGTGAGTCCCAGCCTGCCGGAGAACGCCCCGAGGAGGTTCTCCACCGCGCGGCGCGGCACCTCCACGCCCTTGGGCCGCCCGGTGGAGCCCGAGGTGTAGATCACGTACGCCAGACCGCTTCCCGGCCCTCCTGGGATGTCGCGGCGGCGGGCCGGGGCGGTGTCGTCTCCGAGGGCGGGCGGGAGCGGCTGCGAGTCGCTCCCGCCCGGCCCGGGGAGTGCGGCACCGTCGGGAACGGGCGCGGGGAGCGGTGGGACCGTGCCATCGAGGGCGAGCCGGGACGCCGAGGAGACAGCATCGTCGGGAGTGAACCGGGACGGCGGGGAAACGGCACCGTCGGGGGTGCCGTCGGGGGTGAGGAGAAGCGTCCTGGGGACGTCCGCGAGCAGGCGCCGGTCCACCCCGGACTGGGTCAGCACCAGCTCGATCCCGGCGTCCTCGCGCATGAGCCGCAGCCTCTCCTCGGGGAAGGCGGGATCGAGCGGGACGTACGCGCCGCCGGCGGCCCAGACCGCCAGGACCGCGACGACCATCCCCGTGGTGCGTTCCATGCACAGTCCGACCGGAACCTCGGGGCCCACCCCCTGCCCGCGGAGTGTCGCGGCGAGGTCGTCGACCCGCCGGTACAGCTCCCGGTAGGTCAGCGTGCCTCCGGGCCCGCTCACCGCCACCGCGTCGGGCGTCGTCTCCAGCGGTTCACGCGCCGGTTCCAGGGTCGTCACCACGGTTGTACACCTCTCAGGTCGGACAGCCGGAGGTCCGGGTCGGCTCCGGCGCGCTCCACCACGTCGGTGAAGGTCCGGATGAGGCGCCGAGCGGTTCCGGCGGAGAACAGGTCGCTGCTGTAGTCGAGGACGCCGCCGAGACCTTCGGGGCCCCGCCAGGCGTCCACGGACACCTCGGCCTTGGTGCGCCCCGCCGCGGGGGCGGGATAGACCTCGACCGACAAATCACCCATCGTGCTCCGCAGCAGGTCCCCCTTGGGCAGGTTGTGCAGGTTGAACATGGCCTGGAAGAGCGGCGGCCTGCTCAGGTCGCGGGGCAGGCGCAGCGCGCCGAGGATCCGTTCGAACGGTGTGCCGGCGTGCCGCAGTCCCCCGAAGAGCGCGGTGCGGGTGCGTTTGAGCAGCTCACGGAAGGTGGGATCGCCGGACAGGTCGGCGCGGAGCACGAGCGTGGTGGCGAAGTAGCCGATCAGCGGCTCGATCTCCGGCCGGTCCCTTCCCGCGACCGGTACCCCGACGCACAGGTCCTCTCGCCCGGAGGCCAGCCCGAGGGTCGCCTGGTAGGCGGCGAGCAGCGCCATGAAGAGCGTGCAGCGCATCCCCCTGGCGACGTTCTCCAGCCGGGCGATCGCCTCTTCGGGAACGAGCAGGCTCTCCTGACCTCCGCGTCCGCTCCAGCGGGCCGGGCGGGGGTGGTCGGCGGGAAGGTCGAGGGCGGGCGCCCCGGCGAGCGTCCTCGTCCAGTGGCCGAGGCTTGAGGCGTCCTCGTCCGACTCGGCGCGGCGCCTCTCCTCCTCGGCGACCTGCGGGTACTGCGCCGGGAGCTCCGGCAGCCCTGGCGGCCTGCCCTCGCGGTGCGCGGCGTAGCACTCGGCCACCTCCCGCATCAGGACGTCGAGCGACCAGCCGTCGACGACGATGTGGTGCAGGACGATGCAGAGCAGGAAGTCCTGCTCGCCCAGTCGCAGCAGCGCCACGCGCAGCGGCGGGCCGTGTTCGAGGTCGAAGGGCCTGTTGATGAGATCCACCACGACCGGAGCCGGATCGCCGGTGACGTCCACCCGCTCCACCGGTACCGGCCGGGCCGGTACGACGACCTGGACGGGACGGTCACCGGCCAGCCGGAACCGGGTGCGCAGCACGTGGTGCCGCTCGGCCACCCGGGTGAAGGCGGCGGCGATCGCCTCCGCGTCGACGGGACCGCGCAGGCGCACGCACCAGGGGGTGTGGTAGGTGGTGTCGCCGGGGTCGAACCTGCCGAGGAACCACAGACGCTCCTGCCCGAACGACAGCGGCCACTGCCCGCCGCCTTCCCCGTCCCGTTCCCGCATCCTGCTCAGCAGCGCGGCGCGCTGCGCCTCGGGGAGGCGCGCCAGTCGTTCGAGCAGCGCGGCACGGCCGTCGGGCCCCGCCCGGTGGTCAGACGTGACCACCGGCCACCTCCCGCACACCCTGCGCGCCGAGATCCTGGGCGGCCCGCGCCCCGCCGCCGCCCGGTGAACCGGCGGAGGAACCGTTCTGGCCGTGGACGGAGGGTCGCTCGACCGGGACGATGCCGCACAGTCCGGCGACCTCGCCGAGCGGGACGTCCCCGGCCACCGAGGCGACCAGCAGACTCTCCACCCCGCGCAGCAGCGCGTAGGCCGTGGGGCGCGGCAGGTAGGCGGTGTCGGCCGTCAGGTACAGCTCGCAGGTGTTGGTGGCGGTGCCGGTGGCGAACAGGGCCGTGGCGTCCACCTCGGGCCAGGATCCGACGTGGAAGGTCCTGGTCCGCTCGGTGAGCGCGGCGATCGCGGCGGGGTCGCCCGGTGGCTCCACCGCGGGCAGGTGGGGCCAGTGGCCGACGGTCCGCGTGTCGTTGAAGTAGGCCGACAGGTCGACGGGTCCGCCGCGCTCGCGGCCGACCTCCTCGCGCAGCGCCATCATCCGGTACGGGTGGTACTGCGCGTTCCGGTAGGCGGTCAGCGCCTGCCGGTGCCCGGCGCGGGCGGCGTCGGCGAACGTGCCCCCCGGCAGGCCCAGGACGAAGATCCCGTCCTGCACGGCACTGCCCGCCATCGCCGCGACCCGGGGATCGTGCCGGTTGGCCACGACGAGCTGCATGACCACCTCGTCGTGGCCGGTGAGCGTGCCCAGCAGCACGGCGCTCGCCGTGGTCAGCACGCTGGCCGTGCTGATCGACCAGCGCGCCGCCAGCACCTCGGCCGCCGCCGCGGTGGCGGCCGACTCCATGCCGACCTTGACGAACCTCGGTTCCTCCGGCGTCGTACGGGGGAAGTCGAACATGCTCAGCGGCGCCCTCTCCAGGACCGCGCGCCAGTGACGCAGCGTCCGCTCGCCTCGGGCGGCGCCAGGACCTTCGCGCTCGAAGGCGGCCTGGTCCATCGGCTGCCAGGCGGGCGCGGGCGGCTCGCCACCGGCGAGCAGGTCCCGCCAGTCGCGCGCCAGCACGTCCAGTGCCCCGCCGTCCACGGCCAGGTGGGACAGGGTGAGGGCCATCGCCCTCGGACGGCCGTCGACGGTCACGACGGCGCATCGGAACGGCAGCTCGCTCGCGTAGTCGAACGCGACGGCCGCCAGCCTGGTGGAGATCTCCCGCGCCGCGGTGGTCGGTTTGGCGCCTTCCGCGTCGTACACCTCGACGGTGAAGCGGCCCTCGCGTGCCACGCGCTGGACCAGCCCGCCGGGCGTCTCCTCGTAGGTCGTCCTCAGCGTCTCGTGCCGCTCGACGAGCAGGCGCAGCGCCCGCAGGACGGTGTCGAGGTCGCGTCTGCCGTAGACGGGCAGCACCCAGGGCATGTTGAAGTAGGGGTCGTCGTCGTCCAGCCACCGGGTGAGCCGCCAGATGGCGAGCTGGCCCCAGCTGAACGGCGCCTCACCGCCCCGTACGCCGGTGAACTCCACGGACATCGCGCTCAGCCGCGCGAGGCCGGCCGTCATCGGGTCCGGCCGTTCTCTTCGCCGACGCCCTCGTGGGACGCCCTGTTCCATCCGTTCACCTGCGACATCGACATTTCAGGCGCCTTCCGTCCGGCCTGTCGCGGCGGCCTCGAACGACCCCCGCGGCTCCCTGTGATGACTTCTCCCCGCCGTTTCGCCGGCGGGGTGCCGACGACGGGTATGCGCTCGGGCGTCTCGCGCCTGGCCGGGGCGTTCCATCGGAAAGGCCCTGATTCGACACCGGCGCGGGCGGATACCGCCTTCTTGTCCGGCGAGAGGCCGGTGCGCGTCACGACGCCTCCGTACTGTCGGGAGGGGAACCCGGGCGCGTTCCCTTACGGCGGAAAATGGCATCTCCCGAATGGGGGATCCCATGACGACCGACCGGATCGGCCCGGCCCCGAGGGGACGCGCGGATCCGATGGCGTTGAGGACTTGCGCGGCACGGAACACGGCTCCGACACCGAGATGCGCGAACGCCCGGCGTGACGTGTCCCGACCACATGTCACGCCTTCACACCGTGCGAGGGCACGGCGACTTCTTCGCCGTGCGCGAGCGCGGCGAATCGGTGGCGTCGCTTGGAGCGAGGCTAAGGATCACGCGCCGAATTCGTCAAGGTTTCACGGTTGTTTTACAGTCCGATAAAACTAAACAAAATATCTCTCCAGGGCTTTTACCAGATAAATCGACCTATTCTTCATTCTTTGAAAATTTGTCATCCTCTTAGTCATTGACTCCGTCCCGCCGGGCTCCTGCTCTCCGCCGGGATGTTCCCGGGCCTTCCCTGTCTCCATCGGCGTCTCCATCGGCGTCTCCATCGGCGTCTCCGTCGGCCCCCGTCGGCCCCCGTCGGCCCCTGCCGGTCCCGTCCGCCTCCAGCGCTTCCCGTCAGCCCTCGCCGGCCCCCATCGGCCCCCGTCGTTCCCCCTCGGTGGCCGGAGCGCCGGAATCGGCCCGTCCGCCGGCGCACGGGTCCCCTCAGCCGGGCACGGGCACGGATGGACGGACGAGATGAGACGCGCGAGCGCGATTCCCGGGCGGGAGGCCGGGGTGGGAGCATGTCATTCGTCATGACGACCCCAAAGGAAGGCCACGACCGGTGAGGCGGCTACTCACGGTCCTGCTGCTCGCGTCCGCCGCGCTGCTCGGCGCGGGCGTCCCGGCACAGGCCCACAACGTGCTGATCAGCAGCGACCCCAAGGACGGTACCGAGCTGGCCACCGGTCCCGAGAAGATCACACTCACCTTCGACCAGCCCGTCCGGCAGGGCTTCGCGCAGATCAGCGTGATCGGCCCGGACGGCACGCGCTGGGAGGAGGGTAAGACGACCGTCGACAGGGCGAAGGTGAGCGTCGGTGTGAAACCCCTCGGCTCCGCCGGGGAGTACGCGGTGGGCTACCGGATCCTCTCCTCCGACGGCCACCCGGTCTCCAGCAAGATCACCTTCACCCTCACCGCCCCCGGCCCCGGCGCGTCCGCCCAGTCCTCCGCCGATCCGGCCGCCGCCACCCCGGCCGCCCCCGTCGCCTCCGCCGCCGCGCCGCAGGAACCCGATCTGGGCGCCCAGGCCGCCGAGGCCGCGCAGAACGGCGGTGCCGGGATGGCCGTGCTGTGGATCGCGGGCTCCATCGTCCTGCTGGGCGGGGCCACCGTCGTGGCGATGCGCCGTACGAAGGAGCAGGGGGGCGCGGGATGACCCTGACCGCCGAGCCTGCCGCCGAGGCCGGCACCGCCAGGAGGCTGGTCGTCGGCGGGCTCGTCTCCGGAGCCCTGGTGGCCGTGCTGACCGCGACGGCGCTCTCCCGCCAGGAGGCGGTGCCGGGGATCGCCATTCCCGGACCGCTGGTGGAGTACGGGCTGCCGGTGCTGCGGGTGCTGCTGGACCTCGCCGCGGTGGCGGTGGTCGGGCTCAGCCTGCTGCCGAAGCTGCTCGGGTTCGACGACCCCGACCGCACGGAGCCGGTGATGCGCCGGGCCCGGCCGGCGGCCGTGACCTTCGCCTGGGCCTGGGCACTGCTGGCGCTGGTCGTGATCGTCTTCCAGACGGCCGAGCTGAACCCCGGCCTGGTCCCCACCCCCGGCATGATCGCCGAGTACGTCGACAGCGTCGGCGCCGGGCAGGGCATGCTCTTCAGCGCCGCCTGCGCGCTGTCCTACGCCGGGATCGGGCTGCTGGCCGTGCGGTACGGCGAGAAGGTCCCCGCCGAGCTGCGGATCGTGATCGCCTTCTTCGGGCTGCTGCCGATCCCGGTCACCGGCCACGCGGTCGACTCGCTCTGGCACGACCCCATCATGATCTCGATGGAGCTGCACGTGATGGGCTCGGCGGCGTGGACCGGCGGCCTGCTCACGATCATCCTGCTGGTCACCGGGGACCGGGAGCTGCTGGCGCGGGTGCTGCCCGCGTTCTCCAGGCTCGCGACCCTCGCACTCGTCGTGGTCAGTGCCTCCGGCCTGGTGAACGGCCTGGCCACGATGGCCCTCACCCCCGGGGTGGAACTCCCCGGGGCTCTCCTGACCAGTGAGTACGGCCTGCTGGTGCTGGCCAAGGTCGCGTGCGTGGCACTGCTGATCCCGTTCGCCGCCCACATCCGCTTCCGCCTGCTGCCGCACATCGCCGAGAGGCGGGCGACGGCGGTCGTCGCGTGGGCGGCCGCCGAGATCGCCGTGATGGGGCTCGCCTACGGGGTCGCGGTCGCGCTGACCACTGCCTCCCTGTCCTGAGCCCGCAGCGTGTGGCGGCCGAAGGACCACTCCGCGGCCAGCCACAGGACCGCGAGTCCCGCCCCCCCGATCACCATGGTCGTGGGGGGCACCAGCGGCGGCGCCATGAACGTCGCGTGCTGGAAGCGCAGTGCCTGGTCGATCAGGAGGGTGGCGCCGAGGGATCCGACCAGTGCCCTGACCACGGGATTCCTGATCAGGAACGCCAGGTCGACGGCGAGCGCCCCGGCGATGAGGAAGACCGGGATCGCCGAGCGCGGGAAGTCGGCCGCGGCGAGGAGCGGCCAGATCAGCGTGCGGAAGACGACGTAGGCGCCGATCACGGCGGTGGCCGAGAACATCCGGCCGATCATCGCGCGGGCGTAGACGGCCACCAGGACGGCGGCGATCGCCGCGTAGAGCGGGTAGAGCTGGTCGGGCACGGGCAGCGCGAAGTGTAGCGCCACGGCCCTGTCGGTCACCGGCAGGCCGATCTGGTCGGCGGCGAACTTGATCAGGATCGGCTCGGCCTCGGGCGCCCCCCGGTCCCAGGCCGAGATGGCGTACACGCCGTACTCCTGGTGCTGGGCCGGGAACCAGACGTTCTCGAAGAGGAACACGAAGAGCCCGCCGAGGACCAGCGTGCGCGTCCGTCCCGGGAGCGCCCGCACGAACCAGCCCCGGATGACGCCGCAGATCATGAAAAGCGTGCCGATGTAGAGCATGAGGTGGGACGGGCTCCACGAGGTGATGTCGAGCCCGTTGATCCGGTGGTTGATCAGGTCCAGCGGGACGGCGACCAGGAAGATGCCCGTGCCCCAGGCGATGAGACGCTGCGCGAGTTTGTCCACGCCGTAGCCGGTGTAGATGTGGATGATCGTGAGAGCGAGGGCGAGAGCGGTGCCGACGCTGTTGAGCAGGTGCGGCGGCGCCAGGTCGTCGCGAAGCCACTTGAAGTGCCAGGAGACGTCCCAGGACGCTCCGAGCACCTTGAACGAGAAAGCCACCAGCCACCCGAGGTAGAGGACCCTGAACAGATCCTCCGGGGTCTCCCTGCCGGCCTCCCCGCGCGTCCAATACGGCAGAGCCCACTCGATCACGGGAGTGGCTCTTCTTCGAAGGCTCTCTACTGGCTTCACGCGTCGAAATGATGCCGCTCCTTCACCTCGGTCCGCAATCGGGGACAACCCTGAGGATCGGGACGCCTCCCCTGCTCCACGTGGGTGGATCACCCATGTTCGTCCCCGCCGCGACGACCGGCGACCGAACCGGTCGGCGACTGACCGCTGGAACGCTCCTGAGAACGGTCTCAGGAGCCTTTCAGCTGCAATCAGTAGGCTCTCGTCATGCAACGTGGGGGAAAACGGACCATCCGCATCTCGGGGATCGCTGCGATCGTCGTGCTGGTCGTCGGCGCCGCGGCCTGGCTGGTGTGGCCGTCCGCTCCCGGCGTACGGGCCCAGGACCAGATGATCACAGTGCTCGACGGGCCGGAGGACGACCAGCGGGTCACGCTGGACACGAGCTTCTTCCCTCCCGCCGGCGGCGGCAGGGCCCCTGCGGTGCTGCTCGCGCACGGGTTCGGCGGCAGCAAGCTGAGCGTGCGGGACGCCGCCGTACGGCTGGCGCAGGAGGGTTACGCCGTGCTGACCTGGTCGGCGCGCGGCTTCGGCCGCTCCTCGGGACAGATCGCGCTGAACTCCCCCGACTACGAGGTCAAGGACGTGCGCCGGCTGGTCGACTGGGTCGCCAAGCGGCCCGAGGTCCGGCTCGACGCGGCGGGCGACCCTCGGGTGGGCATCGCGGGCGGCTCCTACGGCGGGGCGATCTCCCTGATGGCCGCCGCCCACGACCCCAGGATCGACGCGATCGTCCCGCAGATCACCTGGTACGACCTGGCCGACGCGCTGTTCCCGAACGCCACCGGGCAGGGCCCGGAGAGCGGGGTGTTCAAGCGCATGTGGGCCGGGCTGTTCTTCAGCCGGGGCGGTCCCACCCCGGGCGCGGCCGGTCTGGCCGCCCTCGGCCAGACCGGCGCGGGAGCCGGGGGAGGCGAGGAGGACGCGGAAGCCGGGAACGGGTCGCCGCCCGGCCGGCCCAGGCCGCTCACCGCGGAGGAGGTCCGGTGCGGCCGGTTCCTGCCGGAGATCTGTGACATGTACCAGAAGGTGGCAGAAAGCGGACGGGCGACGGCAGACGCGGTGGAGACACTGCGCAGGTCGAGCCCGATCTCGGTACCCGGCAGGATCAAGGTCCCCACGCTGCTGCTCCAGGGACAGCGCGACTCGCTGTTCACCCTGGGGCAGGCCGACGCCAACGCCAGGGCGATCGCCGCCACCGGCGCCCCGGTGGAGGTCGCCTGGTTCGACGGCGGCCACGACGGCGGCAACGGCGAGGTCGACTGGCTGCACGAGAAGACGCTCGGCTGGTTCGACCGCCACCTGAAGGAGAGCGAGGCGGCCGGGCAGGAGGACGCCTTCACCGTCACCCGCGACGGCGGGCGCGACCCGGGCACCCGTCGCCCGGTCCAGCTGCACGCCGTCGCCGACGGCTACCCCGGGCTGAGCGGCACCGGCCAGACCTCCGTGCCGCTCAGCGGCCCCGAGCAGCAGGTCGCGAACCCGCCGGGCGGTTCCCCCGCCTCGATCTCCGCGGTCCCCGGCTTCGGCGGTCTCGGCGGCGCCGCCACCGCGAACCTGTCGATCGACATGGCGGGCCAGAGCGCCGTCTTCGACTCCGCCCCGCTCACCACCCCGCTCCAGGTCACCGGCAGCTCGACCGTACGGGTGCGGGTGACGCCCGGACGTTCCGGGTCCCCCGCGGCCGGTGACGTCGCGGAGGGCGGCCCACAGAGCGGCACTCGGAGCGGCCCAGAGAGTGGCAATGAGAGCGGTGAGGCGCGGGCGGCGGACGAGGTGACGCTGTTCGCCAAGCTCTACGACGTCGCGGGCGCGACCCAGGCACCGCTCCTGCCGGAAGGGCTCGTCGCCCCGATCAGGATCGCGATCCCCGAGGGCGGCTCGGGGGAGGCCACGGTGACCCTGCCGGCCATCGACCACAGGTTCGACGTCGGGCACCGGCTGCGCGTCGCGTTCACCACCACCGACCTGGGTTACAGCACCCCCGCGGCCCCGGCCGTCCACACGGTCGCCCTCGCCTCGCCGGAGGTGACCGTCCCCACCCACGCCACCCTGCGCACCCCCTCGACCGGCCCCGCCTGGTGGATCTGGGCACTGCCGCTGCTCTCCCTCGTCGTCGCGGCCGTCCTGCTGCTCGCCGGACGCCGCCGCGCCGCCGACGAGCACGACCCCGGGCTCGACTCCGTGCCGCTGCGGATCGATGGCCTGACCAAGGCGTACCGGAACGGCGAGCTCGCGGTGAACGATCTGTCGTTCACCGTCGAGCACGGCCAGGTGCTCGGCCTGCTCGGCCCCAACGGGGCGGGCAAGACCACCACCCTGCGCATGCTGATGGGCCTGATCAAGCCCGACGGCGGCGAGATCCGGATCTTCGGCCACCGGGTGGTGCCCGGCGCCCCGGTCCTGTCCAGGCTCGGCTCGTTCGTCGAGGGGCCGGGTTTCCTGCCGCACCTCAACGGCCGCGACAACCTGGAGCTGTACTGGAAGGCGACCGGCCGCCCCGTCGAGGACGCCGGGTTCGCCGAGGCCCTGGAGATCGCCGGGCTCGGCAACGCCCTGGACCGCGCCGTCCGCACCTACTCCCAGGGCATGCGCCAGCGTCTGGCCATCGCGCAGGCCATGCTCGGCCTGCCCGACCTGCTCGTCCTGGACGAACCCACCAACGGTCTCGACCCGCCCCAGATCCGCGAGATGCGCGAGGTCCTGATCCGCTACGCCGGAGGGGGCCGTACGGTCATCGTCTCCAGCCACCTGCTCTCGGAGGTGGAGCAGACCTGCAGCCACGTGGTGGTCATGCACCGCGGGCGTCTCGTCACGGCCGGGACCGTGGCCGAACTGCTGAGCAGCCGCACCCCGGTCAACGGCTCCGGCACCCGGCTGGAAGACGTCTTCCTGGACCTGATCGGAGAGAAGGCGTGAGCGACACCGACGGTGCTCGTGGCACCATGACCGGCCCGGCGGGCGACGGCCCCGCGCGGGCGGGGACCCCGCGGAACGGCGTCGCGGAGAACGGTTCGGCGCGCGGGTACGCGCCGGGGCGCACCCTGCCGCTCTCCGTGGAGATCGTCAGGCAGTTCAAGCGGCGCCGCACGCTGGTGATGTTCGGCCTGTTGCTCGCGCTGCCGTGGATCCTGGTGATCGCCTTCAAGCTCGGCGCCGGATCCGGGCAGCCCACCACCACGCTGCGCATCTCCGACCTGGCCACCGAGGGCGGGCTGAACTTCGCGGCGTTCGCCCTGTCGGTGTCGGCGAGCTTCCTGCTGGTCGTCGCGGTCGCGCTGTTCTGCGGTGACACCGTGGCGAGCGAGGCCGGCTGGTCGTCACTGCGCTATCTGCTCGCCGCACCGATCCCGCGCGACCGCCTGCTGCGCCAGAAGCTGATCGTCGCGATGGGCTACTCGGCGGCGGCGGTGATCTGCCTGCCGGTGATGGCCCTGCTCGCCGGGACCCTCGCCTTCGGGTGGAACGACGTCCGGGTGCCGGGGACCGGTGAGACGATCGCCGCCCTGGACGTGCTGCCCAGGTTCGCGGTGGTGATCGGCTATGCCCTGGTCAGCCAGTTCGTGGTCGCGGCGCTGGCCTTCCTGCTCTCCGTCAGCACCGACTCCCCGCTGGGGGCGGTCGGCGGAGCGGTCGGCCTGGTGATCGTGAGCAACATCCTGCAGGCGGTCGAGGCGCTCGGCGGGCTCAGGGAGTTTCTGCCGACGTTCTGGAACACCGCGTGGCTGGACGCCCTCGCCCCCCAGCCGGAGTATGACGGCATGCTCAAGGGGGTGGCCGTCTCCGTCACCTACTCGGCCATCCTGATCGCGTTCGCCTTCCGCCGTTTCCGCGCCAAGGACGTCGTGTCCTAGCGGAACGCGCGGGGGCGTCTTCCGCGGGACCTCCCGCCGCGCGAAGCCCTCCCGGCCGGCCCCGCGACGACAGCCCCGCGAAGGGGCTCCGTCGCGGGGGACCGTCGCGGGGACCGGCTCGCGGGAGAGGTCACCAGTGGGGAGGACGGTCCTCGATCAGACGGGCGTCGTCGTCGGCCTCACGCCACTCGTTCCAGCCGAGATCGGTGTCGTCGACGGTCTGGTCGGGCAGGATCGGCAGCCCGTCGTCGGCGAGGTCGACGGGGCGCAGGTCATCGGGCTCGGGCACTGTCACGAGCCCCATGCTAGCCACCCTCGCGGCCCGCGCTCCCCTTCTCGGGAAAGCCCGCGCCCCGCGTCCGGAGAGGGCCCGCGCCCCGCGCTGTACGGGGACAGGCCAAGGCCCAGACGGTACGATGCGGTGGCAGGTTCCGGCTATCCCCCCGTGAGGCGCCATGACAACGCCAGCAGGATGGCGGCGAGACGGCAATCTGCCCAACGAGCTGACCAGCTTCGTGGGGCGCACCAGGTTGCTCACCACACTCAGGCAGCGGCTGGGCGAGCACCGCCTGGTCACGGTGACCGGCATCGGGGGCGTCGGCAAGTCCCGCACCGCCCTGCGGATCGCCCACCAGATGCGGGGTGACTTCAAGGACGGCGTCTGGTTCGCCGACCTGGCCCGCCTCCAGGACCCGGGAATGGTCCGTCACACGATCACCTCGGCCCTCGGGATCGCCGACCAGTCCGCCCGCTCGGCGGACGAGACGCTGGTCGAGTGGCTGGGCGACCGCGAGATCCTTCTGATCATCGACACGTGCGAGCACCTGGTCGACGCGTGCGGCACCCTCTTCGAGGACCTGCTCGGCAGCGCCCGGGGTCTCACCATCCTGGCGACCAGCCGTCAGTCGCTGAACTGCAGGGGTGAGCACACGGTCACCATCCCGCCGCTCACCGTTCCCGGCGACTCCTCGGGCGAGGACGTCTTCACCAACGAGGCGGTGCAGCTCTTCGTCACGCGGGCGAGCGCGGTGGTGCCCAACTTCATGCTGGACGAGGGCAACATCGGCCCGGTGGCCGAGCTCTGCCGCCGGCTCGACGGCATACCGCTCGCCATCGAGCTCGCCGCGGTCCGGATGCGCGCCCTGTCGGTGGAGCAGATCCTCGGTCTGCTCGCCGACCGGTTCAGCCTGCTCGCGGGGGCGAGCCGCACCGCGCTGCCCAGGCACCAGACGCTGCGGGCCGCGATCGGCTGGAGCCACGAACTGTGCGAGCCGGCCGAACGGCTGCTGTGGGCGCGGCTCTCGGTCTTCGCGGGGGACTTCGAGCTCGACGCCGCCCGCTACGTCTGCTCGGGCGACAACCTCCCCTCCGAGGACATCATGGAGCTCATCTCCAGCCTGGTGGAGAAGTCGATCCTGCTGAGCGACGGCACGCCCTCCGGGCACCGCTACCGGCTGATCGACACCCTGCGGCAGTACGGCGAGGAGTGGCTGGACAAGCTCGGCGAGAGCGCCGTGATCAGGGAGAGGCACCGCGACTACTACCTGCAGCTGGCCAAGCGGAGCGAGGACGCCTGGTCGGGCGCCCGTCAGGTCTACTGGTACGTCAGGATGCGCCACGAGCACGACAATATCCGCGTCGCGCTCGACCACTGCCTGCGCACTCCCGGCGAGGTGCAGGCGGGGCTGAAGCTTCTGTCCTCGCTGTGGTTCATGTGGGTGGCCTGCGGGCTGGCCCGCGAGGGCAGGCTCTATCTGGAGAAGACCCTGGAGCTGGCGCGCCAGCCGAGCCCCGACCGGTGCAAGGCGCTGTGGGTGCTGTCCTACATCAACAGCGCGCAGGGAAACATCACCGGTGCCATCGAGGCCGCGGAGCAGTGCAGCTCCGACGCCGTCAGGGTCGGGGACTCCGGCGCGGTCATCCTCGCCACCAAGATGCTCGGCACGGCCGCGTTCCTGCAGAACGACCTGCAGAAGGCGAGCGCGCTGCTGGGCGTGGCGATCGAGTTCCACAAGAGCGGCCGCGAGCTCAACCCGGGCCTGCTGCCCTCGATCGTCGAGCTGTCCATGGTGCTGCTCATCCAGAACGAGCCGGCCGAGGCCGAGGTGCTGCTGCGCGACTGCATCGCGGTCTGCACCCAGCGCGGCGAGTTGTGGCTGCGCTCGTACGCCATCTACGCGCTCGCCAGCGTGTACCAGGTGATGGGCCGCTCCCCCGAGGCCATGTCGAACGCGCGCGAGGCGCTGCGGCTCAAGCGTTACTTCCACGACGTGCTCGGGATCGGCCTCGCGATCGAGGTGGTGGCCAAGCAGTCGCTGGAAGACGGGCAGGCGGAGCTCGCGGCCCGGCTGATGGGCGGCGGCCAGGCCAACTGGCGGACTTTCGGGATGCCGCAGCTGGGCTCCCCGTTCTTCAACTCCGAGCACGACCGCTGTGTCAAGGAGTGCAGGCGCATCCTCGGCGAGGAGGCGCACGAGAAGGCCTTCGCCGAGGGCAGGAAGCTGAACCTGGAGGAGCTGATCGTCCTCGCGCTCGGAGACCACGAGGACGGTCAGACCGTTCGGGGGTGAGTCATCGGGCGGAGGGCTTGGGCGCCTCGGCCTGCCAGGCGGACGTGTACCGGGAGCTGGTCAGCGAGTAGTCGACGCTGCCGCTGATCCAGAACTCCAGACCGCGCACGTAGGCGAGCACCGCCTCGGAACCGAGCGCCTCCAGCGAGGGGCGCAGTGCCACCATGTCGGCGATCGCCCGGTTGCGCATGGCGCCGATCGCCTCCATCGCCTGCTGCCGCGAGTAGCCCCGGTGCCTGGCGAGCACGCTCACGAGGTTGTTGCGCGAGTTGGCGCCGTCGCTCTCCTTGGCGTACGAGATGAGGTCGTTGTCCCAGACGACGACGTCGTTGGCGCTCTCGGTGATCGCCTTGACATCGGGGTGGCGCCACTCCTCGGGGGTGAGGCTGCATCCGCTGGCGATGTCGATGAGGGCGAAGACGGTGAGCATGGCGCCGGTGCGCCGTCGCATGAAGATGTAGTCGTCCACCTGCGGCACGACGTCGGCCTCGCGGTTGGCGGCCTCCCACACCTGGGCGAAGAGGTAGTCCTTGGTAACGGCGCGCCAGCGGTCGAGCTGGTCGTCGTCGCCGTACCTGGAGATCCTGGTCTTGATCTCCAGGAGCGTCCTGGCGAAGACGTCGTCGACCTCCTGCCCGGCCTCAAGGTCGTCGAGGACGGTGAACAGCCGGGGCAGGGCCCGGCTTATCTCACCGGCGCCGCGGCCCGACTCGCAGAAGGCGTCGTCGAAGGCGAACAGCCACACGCACCAGTCGGTCGCCAGGCGGAGCGTGTGGTGTTCGGCATAGGGATACGTGCGGGCTCCCAGCCAGCCGTACTTGGCCTGGCGGTAGCGCTGGACGGTCTCGGGATCCTCCAGGATGCCCGTTTCCACCAGCCAGTCGAGGGTCTCGGTGTTGACCCGCTCGACATGAGGGTTGACCTCGCTGGGGAAGGGACAGGGCAGCGGAGGGATGCGGAGAGACAGGTCTGACCTACGCGTAGTAGTAGTTCCCACTCCCCAAGGATGGCCGAACGGCGCTTGTTTTCCTATACATCAGGAAACACCTGGATATCGTGGACTTCTGATTCATCACGTGAATCATTTTCAGGTGTTCGTCCCCCGTCGTCGGTGCGGCCCGCCACGACCTCGGCTCCTACGCGGGCTCGGAGCCGCCCCGGCTCGCCGGGCCGGGGCGGACGGGTTGCGAACCCCTCATGCCCAGGGTCAGGCTGCATGTGACCCACCGCGCCCCGGTAGGGTGCCGTGTGATCGCCGAGAGCAGGCGGAATTCAGCGGCCCCCCAGCGGGTTGAGCTGAAAAGACGACCGACGAAAGGCTGGAAACGGTGTTCGACCCGACGGATCTCTACCGGCTCAGCGGAGACGTCCCTGAGCTGACCGATCCGGTGCTGCTCTACCACTTCGACGGGTTCGTGGACGCGGGCGGCGCCGGAAAACTCGCCGTCACCCACCTGCTCGACGAGCTGGAGCACCAGGTCGTGGCCACCTTTGACGTGGACCGTCTGCTGGACTACCGCTCCCGCAGGCCCACCATGACCTTCGACACCGATCGCTGGGTCGCCCTGGAGAGCCCCGAGCTCGTGCTCCACCTGGTTCACGACACCACGGGGACCCCGTTCCTGCTGCTCAGCGGCCCCGAGCCCGACCGCGAGTGGGAGCTGTTCACCGCGGCCGTCGACACGCTGGTCACCCGGCTGAAGGTCGGCAAGCTGGTGACCACCCACGGCATTCCGATGGCCGTCCCGCACACCCGCCCGCTGGGCGTCACCGGCCACGCCAGCCGTCCCGAGCTGGTCACCGGCCAGACCAGCGCCTTCGGCAAGGTCCAGGTGCCCGGCAGCGTGGCCTCGCTGATCGAGTTCCGGCTCGGCGCCAAGGGGCACGACGCCCTCGGCTACGCCGTGCACGTCCCGCACTACCTCGCCCAGGCCGAATACCCGTCGGCCGCGGTGACCGCGCTGGAGGCGGTCACCAAGGGCACCGGGCTGGTGTTCCCGCTGGAGAGCCTGCGCGAGGCCGCGGAGAAGACCGACGCCGAGATCGCCGAGCAGATCCAGGCCTCCCAGGAGCTGTCCACCGCCATCACCGGCCTGGAGCAGCAGTACGACGCGTTCGCGGCGGGCTCCGAGCGCGAGAGCCTGATGGCCGAGTCCTCGGAGATGCCGACCGGCGACGAGCTCGCCGCCCAGTTCGAGGCGTTCCTGGCCGAGCGTGACGAGCGGCGCGGTGACTGACCCGCTCGCCGGGCGCGGGAGCGGGCACCCGTCCCCTGCCGCCGACCCGCCGGCCGCGCCATGACCGACCTGCGCGTCGGCCTTGTCGGCTACGGCGTGGCCGGGGCGTTCTTCCATGCCCCGCTGATCTCCACGACGCCGGGTCTGAGACTGTCCGCGGTGGTCACCGGCGATCCCGGGCGGGCCGCCGAGGTGTCGGAGAAGTACGGCGCGCGGGCGACCGGGGACCCCGCCGAGCTGTGGGACTCCGTCGACCTGGTCGTGATCGCCTCCCCCAACCGTACGCACGTCCCGCTCGCGCAGGCCGCGCTGAGGGCGGGCCTGCCCGTGGTGGTGGACAAGCCGCTGGCCGCGACCGCCGCGCAGGCGCGCGGTCTGGCGGAGCTGGCGGGCGATCTCGGCCTGATGCTGACCGTGTTCCAGAACCGGCGCTGGGACGGCGACTTCCGCACCGTCGAGCGCCTCGTCGCCGAGGGCGCGCTGGGCGAGGTGCGCCGGTTCGAGTCGCGTTTCGAACGCTGGCGGCCGGTGCCGAAGGGCGGCTGGCGCGAGACGGGCGGGACCGAGGAGGTCGCGGGACTGCTGTACGACCTCGGCAGCCACCTGGTCGACCAGGCCCTGCGGCTGCTCGGTCCGGCCGTCGAGGTCTACGCCGAGTCCGACGTGCGCCGCCGCGGGGTGAACTCCGACGACGACACCTTCATCGCCGTCTCCCACGCGAATGGGGCCCGCTCCCACCTGTGGGTGAGCGCGGTCGCTCCCCGGCTGGGCCCCCGTTTCCGGGTGCTGGGCTCGCGGGCCGGCTACCTGAAGTACGGCCTGGACGTGCAGGAGGAGCAGTTGCGCGCCGGGCTGACCCCCGCCTCCCCCGGCTTCGGCGAGGAGCCGTCCGAGCGGTGGGGCACCCTCGGCGCGGAGGGCGGAGGTCCCGGCGAGGAGGCCCGTGCCGTCCCCACCGAGCCCGGCGCCTACGCCGGCTTCTACCGGGACGTGGTGGCGTGCCTCACCCGGGGCGCCCCGCCACCGGTCGCCCCAGAAGAGGTCGTCGAGGCGCTCACCGTGCTGGAGGCCGCCCGGCGCTCGGCCGCCGAGCGCCGGGTCGTCACTCTGGAAACCTCCGGTTCCTGACCGTCAGTCGCGCAGGCGTGCGCGCAGGAGACGCGAGTCGCCCTCGCTCCAGCCGTGGGAGGCGAGCCACTCCAGCGGTCCGCCGAAACGGTCGTCGAGGACGCTCAGGAACCGCTCGATGTACTCCGACCTCGGCCGGTGGTCGTCTGCCGGGCGGGTGTCGAGGTCGGCGCGGTAGGTGGTGCTGGAGCGCAGCCGCGCCAGGATGCCCTCAAGGCGGTCGCCCGTGGCGACGTAGTCGGCGACGATCGCCTCGCGGGTGGCGCCGGCGACCTCCAGCGCGAGGGCGCAGACGACGCCCGTGCGGTCCTTGCCCGCCGCGCAGTGGACGATGGCGGCCCCCTCGTCGAGGGCGAGGGCGCGCAGGGCGGCCAGGACCGAGTCGGGACGGTCGCGAAGGTAGCCGTAGTAGAACCCGGTCACCCGGAGCTCGGCGAGATCCTCCTCCAGCCGCTCCTCCGTCCAGGGCAGCACCTTGTCGGCCTCGATGGTGTCGGCCTCGACGTCGGTGTACACGCCGCCCTCGGCGAACAGGGTGTGGTGGTGGATGTTCACCTCCGGCACCTTGGTGAGCGGCCCCGGCCCCTCCAGACGCACCTCGGGACCCGAGCGCAGGTCGACGACGTTGCGGAGCTTCAGAGCTGTGACGAGTTGCCGGATGTCTCTTCCGGTCAGCCCCTGCAGGTTGTCGGACCGGTAGATCCGGCCGAAGCGTGTGGTCCCGCCGTCCACCGTGGCGAGCCCGCCGAGGTCGCGGACGTTGACGGCACCTTCAAGATCGATCCAACGCGTGAAGTCGTTCATCGCCTTCGAGTCTATACATCGCCTTACGTCCGGACCGTTAACTGTCGACGTCGGCATCCGTAATCGTCGATGTCCTCGTTTGGCATTGGTAAGTGCGCCTTTTCTCCCTTCATGGGTGACAGTGGAAGGAACGGTCCTGTACTCCCCGCCACAAGGAGGTCGCGTGGATCAGAGGAGACGTCCCCCGCATTTTCTGGTCGATCCGGCCCTGCCGGCCCCGATCTCCTCGGTCTTACGCGCCAGTCCGCAGGCGCTGCGCGCGGCCCGGCTGGGGCAGGTTCCCCGGCGCAGGGGACCCGACCCCGTCAAGCTGGTCGCGATCGCCGGCCTCCTGCTGCTCATGGCGAGCCTGAGTCCTACGGGAGGCTTCGTCGCCGTCCTCGTCCTCGTCGTCTTCTCCACGCTGCGCGGTGTGAGCGACGACCCCGAGGGCCGGCGGGAGCGGCGGCGCGTCCGGGTGGCCATGGAGCACAAGGACCGGTTCATCCTGCCGGAAGACCTCGACCGTGACTGCGGAGACCTGCTCCGCCGCGCGCAGGACGCCGAGGAGTCGATCCTCACCTCCGAGATCAACAGGGCGAACCTGCTCGACACCGTCGACAACGCGGTGACCCTGCCCGAGCAGACCTGGCAGATCGCGAGAAAACTGGTGCTCCTGTCGGACATGAGGGCCGAGCACAACCGGCTCGTACCCGGCGAGCCCCCGCCCGAGGTGGCCGAGTCCTTCGCCCCCTATGTGAAGGCCCTGGAGACCGCCGAGATCTCGCTGACCAGGCGGGTCCGTGCGCTGGAGGAGTACGCCAGGCAGGTGCGCAAGGCCGACGGCGTCTACCGCGCCTACCAGCAGCTGCGGACACTCGCGGAACGGACGCCGCGCTACGAGGCGCTGGTCGCCGAGACCGCGCAGGACACGCTGGACCTCCCCGGCCTTGAACGCCTGAGCGAACAGGCCCGGCAGGTCGAGAAGCTGTTCCACGAGAGCATCGACGAGGCGCGCGACGCCGCCCGGCACCTGCTGACGGCCTCCGAGTCCTGACACGCGGCCCCACCCCCCGGCGTGAGCACGGCACGCGGCACTCACAGGCACGGGCACGGCACACACGGGCACGGCACACACGGGCACGGCACGCACGAGCACGGCACGCACGAGCACGGCACGCACGAGCACGGCACGCACGAGCACGGCACGCACGGGCACGGCACGCACGGGCACGAGCAGAGGTACGACGCGTTGACCCGCGCCCCGGTCCCCGCACGGGACGGGTGGGACGCGGGCCCGGCGCTAACGTCCCAGCACGAGGCAGGTCGCCTTCGCCTTCTTGGACGGGTCGCTCTCCGAGGTGGCGGTGAGGGTCACCTTCGCGAGATGGCCGCCCTTCGCCGCGCGCAGCGCGTTCACGGTGACCAGGGTGTTCCCGCCGGAGTCGGCGGTCGCGAGCTCGTTGGGCAGCGAGGCCGTCCAGCCGCGGCCCTCGACGCTCGCCGACAGCCGGTAGACGTCACCCTTGAGGTAGGCGCTCACGTCCTCGGGGTGCTGCCCCCGTGCCGGGGCGACCCTGCCGGTGTTGAACAGCGGGAAGCGGCAGGACGTCAGCTCCTTCCCCTTCGGGACGCCGACGGACGGCAGCAGCCTCACCCCGCGCCCGTTCGGGCCGGCGCCGTCCAGGGAGCGGATCGCCACCGTGTACGACAGGACGCCCTCGCGGTCGCGCTTGAGGTCCAGGACGTAGAAGTGGAGCCGGTTGGCCTGGTCCACGTACTCGAACTCCGAGCCCGAGCCGGTGCCCGCGTGGAACAGCGCGTCCGACAGCTGACGGTAGTCGCCGATCGTGATGGGCACGGCGGTGCCGTCCGGCAGCACGTAGTCGGTCATGCCGATGTCCTGCGGGTTGGCGTCGACCACCCACTCGAAGGGCGCGCGGTCCTCGTTCTTGGTCTTGGCCAGCAGCACGCCGGAGTCGGGGGTGAAGGAGTCGGCGCCCATCCTGTCCACGACCTCGACGGTGTAGTTGTCGTAGCCGCCGCCGTCGCAGAACGGGTCGGTGTTCACGTCGCAGGCCGGGCTGCGGTCGCCGTTCCCGAAGGCGATGTTGACGCCCGACAGGCCGCCGGGTCCCGGCTGCGCCACCCGGGCGGTCACCTTGGCCACCACCAGGCCGGAGTCGGCCAGCGCCTCCCTGGACAGGCGCAGCACGTTCGCCTCGTCCACCATCTCCAGCTTGATCTTGTTGCGGAGCATGTGCTGGGCGCCCATCGAGCCGCCCGAGGTGGGCGGGATCAGCCAGCGGCTGTGCGGGCCGCCGGGGCCGTTGAAGCTGCCCCGGCTGAGCATCTCCCAGACTCCGGTGTACGCCCGGCGCGGTGGCACCCCGAACGGGTTGTTGTAGTTGTCGCCGATGCCGAGGATGTGGCTGAGCTCGTGGGCGTAGACGCCCTGCCCCGAACTCTCGGCCTGGGTGGAGGAGCCGCCTCCGGCGTTGGGCCAGATGGACGCGGCCGAGGCCCAGGACGTCCACTCCACGTAGCGGGTCCTGGCCCAGTTGGGCAGGGCAGGGTCGGGCGGGCCGAAGTCGTCGGTCACCGCCTCCTTGGTCGGGAACTTGATCGGGCCGAACTCCTGCCAGGTCGCCGACTCGTCCTGCCCCGCGCTCAGGTAGAAGACGAAGTCGAAGCCCGCGGGGACCTCCTGGCCGACGGAGCCGACCCACGCGGCCCGCGCGTCGGTCCTGATGTTCCTGGTGCAGGTGTCCCCGGACGGGCAGGCCGTGCCTCCCTGGAACTCCATCGCGTACTCGTGTGACTTGCCCGGCATCAGGTACGGGCCGAAGGAGGCGAGTTCCACGCCGTAGCGGCCTCCGGAGTCCTCCATCCAGTATTCGTGGATGGTGTGCCCCCGGTTGAGCTCGTTGGGGGTGTTGAGGAAGTCCTGGTAGAACCGGGCGACCTTCTCACGGGGGATGTCGTGGGCCTCGGCGCTGGGGTTCTTGAACACGGTCGAGCCCTTGGGCTGGGTGACCACGAACGGCTGGTTGGGATAGTCGACGAGGACGAGCGCGCCACGGAAGGTCCGCTTGGACCCTTTCGCCGAGGGGTCGGCCCAGTTGGTGCCGGGTGGTTTGCGGTAGTCCGCCCACGTCATGTGGTCCGGGTTCTTCCAGTTCTGCGGGTCGATCGGTGCCGGGGCGGCGGGGTCGGCCCGCCGCGCGGCCCCTGTCTCGGGGGCGTCCTGCTGCCAGGGCTGCGTCCGGGGCCAGTGGTCCACGCGCCAGGGGTTTTCCGGGTCGGGAGCGGGCTCGGCGGAGGCGGGAACGGAGGTGAGACCGATGGGGATCAGTACGATCGCGGCAAGCAGTACCTTCAGCAACCTGGGGGGTCGTATCACGCTAAAACGGTATAGACAGCTTTCAAATAGATCAACAACCCGCTGTCAAGGAGGTCCGCGAGACGTTTACCCGAGATGCATTTGAGATCTTCGGTTCATCCCCTTAACCTCTCCAAAGGGGACGAACATACAGGAGTGCCTATGTCGACGCGGGCCGGTCGGACCATCGGCACGCGTGCCCGGGCGGTCGTCTCCATCCACTGCGCGCCCCTCGTCCTGCCCGTCGCGAGCCCTCCCGTCAGGGACGGCGCGATCGTCGTCAGGGGCGACCGGATCGTGCGGGTCGGGCCGCGCGCCGAGATCGAGGCCGCCCACCCCCTGCTCTCCCCGGTGCACTGGCCCGGCATGATCGTTCCGGGGCTGATCGACGCGCATCTCCGGCTCGAGAGGACCTCGCCCCCGGCCTCCGTGCACGGCGTCACCGCGGTGGGAGGCATCGCCGCGGATCTCGACGCCGCCTCCACCCTCGGCGAGGCCGGGCTGGACGGCGTGACCTACCTGGAGACCCGCTGCGAGGACGAGGAGCAGTGGGAGGACGAGGGACGCGACCGCCTGATCACCGCGATCCGCGAGGTCGACCACCCCGGCGTCATCGGCATCGCCGCCCACTCCCCCGACCCCCTCGTCATGGAGGACCTCGCCGTCCTGTCACGGACGTTCGGGCTCCGGCTGCACGCCGAGCCCGGCCGCCGCCCGATCGCCTTCCTCGACGAGGTGGGGGTGCTCACCGCGGGCTGTCACATCGCGATCTCCGGTCCGCTCGACGAGGCCGACCGCAAACTCCTCAAGGTCCGCGGCACGGTGATCGCCATCTCGTCGCCGTTCGCCGCGGAAGGTCTCCTCGACGGCGAGAGCGCGATCGCCGTCGGCACCCGTACCGGCGGCGACCCGCTCTCGGTCGCCCGCGCGCTCTCGCACGCCCCGGACCACGACCGCCTCCTGGTCGAGGCGGTGACGCTGGGCGGCGCCCGGGCGCTGGGCATGGACGAGGGGCCCGGCCGCCTGGGCTCCCTGGGACGGGGCGGGCGGGCCGACTTCGCCGTCTTCGCCGTGGAGGCCGGCGAGCGGGACGCCTACACCGCCCTGCTCCACGAGGGGCCCGGCCGGTGCGTGGCCACCTTCGTGGGCGGCCGGGCACACTGGCGCCTCGACGAGAGCGCGAACGCCCCCGGCACCGTGAACAGCGGTGACGCGAAGAGCAGACGTCCGGCCTGACCCCGCTCCCGCACCCCGACGTCCCGCCTGATCTCGCCCGCACCCCGCCCCGCTCGCCGTGCGGTGCGCGGACCGCGCGGTCCGCCGCCCGAGGAATCGGCCGCACCCCCTCTTTAAATCCCCGCGAAGATGAAACAATGAGTCATGCCGGAAAACACGTCCCACGCGGTCACCATCAAGGAAACGCCCGTCATGATGAAATTCATGATGCGCCTCTTCAACCCTATGATGCGCAAGCAGATACGCAAGGGTAAATCGAGCTCCGTCGCCGGCGTCATACTGCTTCATATCACCGGAAGAAAGACCGGGAAAAAATACGAGATTCCTGTCATGAAGCAGGACGAGAGCGGCAGGTCGTGTGTCTACACCGAGGCCCGATGGAAGGCGAACCTGCGCGGTGGCGCCGATATCGAGGTGACCGAGATGGGGGTGCGCACTCCCATGCGCGCCGAACTGATGGACGATCCCGACACCATGGCCGCCGAGATGGAGTCCCTGATCGAGAAGATCGGGCTCAAGGAGGCACGGCAACGACTCGGCATCGTCGTCAACGTCGACCGCACACCGACCCGTGAGGAGCTCGCCGAGGCGATCCGGCGGCGCGACCTCGGGGTCGTCTACCTGACACCGCGCTAGGAGCGGGGCAGTGCCCCACCGGGAGGAAAGTCCCGGTGGGGGACTCTTCGCTCAGTCTGGGCGGCCGAGCGAACGCAGGTTGTTCGCGTGCCTCGGAGAAACCCTCCGGGGGTATTTCTTGGCCTCGGCCTTGCGGGGGTTCTTGGGACGGGTCTGCGGGGGCAGCGAGGGCAGGGCGTCCGAGGCTCCGGGCAACCGGACCGACAACGCGTGGTTGAAGACGTCGCGGGGATCCCATTTCGCCTTGACCTGCTGCAACTTCGGATAGTTGTCCTTGTAGTACAGCTTGTGCCAGGGCACTCCCGAGGTGTTCAGCGCGGGATCGGCGAGGTCGTTGTCGGGGTAGTTGATGTACGCGCCGTCGTAGGCCTCGCCGGGGACGGGAACGCCGCCCGTGTCGGCGTGCATCTCCCGATAGGCGTCGCGGATCGACGCCAGCCACTTGTCGTCCTCCGCCGGGTCCCACCAGCCGACGTCGAAGAAGCCGATGAGCGGCGCGGTCCTGTGCGGGTTCGCCGTGGCCGCGGGATCCACGGCGTTGATCTTCCCGCCGAGCGACATCAGGTAGACCGAGGCCCCGACGTCCCCCTCGCCCTCCGTCAGATACCTGTAGACGACCTTGAGCTGCGCCGGCGTCCAGGGCTTTCTCAGGTAGCCGGCCTTCGACTTGAACCTGAGCGCGTAGGCACCGGCTCCCGAGTCGTAGGAGAGGGTGACCCGCAGCCACGGCGCCACGCTGAAGTAGTCGAAGGTGGGCTCGATGCCGACGCCCTCGCCGACGGTCTGCACCAGGGTCCACAGGATGCCGTCCGCGCCGGGCACGTCGCCGTCCATCGCGGTGAACAGCTCGATCCTGCCGCTGGAGCGGTGGTACATGGTCAGCGAGCTGTCGATGCTCTCGAAGGCGGGGTCGGCGTGGTTCTGCTGTTGCCAGCGGGCGTAGTTGTCCGCCAGCCGGGAGAGCGCCTCCTCGGTCATGTTCTCCCAGCTCCAGCTGGCCGAGACCACGAGCTGCTGCGCGGGGGGCCTGGGCAGCAGGGTCGCGGGGTCGTTGCCTCGGGCGCTCGGGGAGCGCATCAGGTAGCGGGTGACGATCCCGAAGTTCCCGCCACCGCCACCGGCGTGCGCCCACCACAGGTCCCGGTTGGGGTCGCGGGCCTCGCGGGTGGCGACGACGATCCGCGCCCGGCCCGAGCGGTCGACGACGACGACCTCCACACCGTGGAGGTGATCGATCACGAGCCCGTGCCTGCGCGACTGGGGACCGTACCCGCCGCCGGCGATGTGACCCCCCGCCCCCACGCTCGGGCAGCCGCCGGCCGGGATCGTGACGCCCCAGCCGAGGTAGAGCGAACGGTAGGCCTGCCCGAGCGTGGCACCGGCCTCGATCGCGAACGCCTTGTGGGCGGGGTCGAAGTAGACGTCGTTCATCTCCGAGACGTCGATGATGATCGACGTGGCGGGGTCGTCCACGAAGTTCTCGAAGCAGTGACCGCCGCTGCGTACGACGATCTTCTTGCCCGCGCGCACGGCCTCGTTCACCACCTGCACGACCTGCTCCGCGGAGTGGACGACACGGACCGACTCCGGCTGCGCGATAAACCGGGAGTTGTAGCCCCTGGTGATGAGTTCCGCGTATCTCGGGTCGTCCGGCTTTATCGTCGCCGCGTTCGGAGGGGGTGCGCATTCGGAACGCCCGTGCGACGACCGGCCCGCGGTCGTCGCATTCGCCGCCGATTCACCGGTGGCCAGCCCCGCGGCCGCCCCTCCCGCGACGGCCATCGCTCCCAGAAATCCACGGCGTGTTGCTTCGGCCACCGTCGTTACCAGACCTTTCGCATTTCACGTTCTCATGAGCGTTCCTCCCCGGGGAGGAATGATTTTCCTGCGCCGAGGTGCCCTCGGCGTTCCTTTTACGGCGGGATTCACGGTTCCTGCCGACGCGCGGTCCCGTGAATTCGCGAACCTCGGGAAAAGGCCTCAGCCCTCGCGGGAGAGCAGTTCCTCGGCGGCCTCCTGCAGCAGGCCGCTCGCGGCACGCACCTCGGCCGCGAGCGGCCGGTCCGCCCGCAGCGGCGGGGACACTCTGGCCAGGTCGGCCCAGAGGCCGGAGGCCGTCTCGTTCCGCCCGGCGAGCGCGCCCCGCTGGGCCACGCCGACCGCGAGGGAGCCGACGACGAGCCACGCCAGCTCCACGGCCTCGGCCACCGAGTTGGCCCCGTTGAGCGCCATCGGCACGTGGTCCTGGTTGCCGCCGTTCGTCGGCAGCGCGGTGAGGGAGGCGGGATAGGCGAGCTGCCTGATCCTGGAGACGAAGGAGGTGGCGCTCAGCTGCACCCCGGCCAGCCCGCTGCCCGCCCCCGGGCGGGGGGTGAGCATCGGCGGCACCCCGCCGTTGTACGTCGGATCGCACAGCAGGGCGAGCTGCCGCTCGGCGAGGAAGGCCACCTGCTGCACGCAGAGGCCGATCTGGTCCGAGCACAGGCCGACCGGCATGGCGTGGAAGTTGCCGCCGTGCAGCAGTTCACCCTCGTAGAAGATCGGGTTGTCCGTGCAGCCCATCGCCTCGCGGACGAGGATCTCCTCGGCCCCGTACAGCTGGTCGAGCACCGCGCCGAGGACCTGGGGGGCGCACCGGAGGCTGTAGGGCTCCTGCAGCGGCCGGAGCGGGTCGCGTTTCATGCCGACGGGAAGGTCCTCGCGGATCCACCGGGCCACGGTCAGCTGCCCCGTCTGCCCCCTGGCCCGGCCGATGCCCGCGTGGTAGGCCTCCGGGTTGGAGCCGAGGATGTCGGCGATCCTCGCCGTCAGCATCCCCACCGCCCTGACCAGCCGCAGCACCGCCTGGTGGTTGAGTATGCACACCGCCAGGCTCACGCTGGTCCCGTTGACGAAGGCCAGCGCCTCGCGGGCCGACCACTCGACCGGTTTGGCGTCCATGTCGGCGAGGGCCCGCGCGGCGGGCACGACCGACCAGCCGCCGTCGCCGCCGCGCACCCACGCCTCACCGGTGCCCGCGTGGGCCATCGCCGCGTGGGCGAGCGGCTGCAGGTCCCCGCTCGCGCTCACCGTGCCGTCACGCGGGATCGACGGGGTGAAGCCCGCGTTCCACAGGTCGGCCAGGGACTGCCAGAAGTCGGGCGAGACGGCCGAGTGGCCCTTGCGCATGCTGCTGAGGCGGAGCCAGACGATCAGGCGGCACACCTCGGGGTCCAGCGGCCTGCCCTGGGCCGAGCCCAGGTGGGCGATGAGGCCAGCGCCCTGCTCCATGGGGGAGTCGGCGGCGGAGAACGCCACCAGGGGGCCGAACCCGTGGGTGACCCCGTAGACGGAGTCCGAGCCGGAGAGCCGTTCGGCGAGCAGGTCGACGCTGGCCCGCATGCGGTGGGCGTCCTCGTGTTCGCACGGCTCCACCCGGGCGTCCCAGTGCGCGCTCCTGACGATCGAGGCCAGGCTCTCGGTGGAACGTCCGTCGATCAATGCTGTCACGTGTCTGCTCCCGCGTCGGAAAGGGAAGGTCGCTGTAGTCGCCGGAGCTTGCCCGTGTCGGAGCGGTCGATCCGATCGACCAGGCGCACCTGGCGCGGCCGGGCGTCGAACCGCCCCACCGCCGCGCGCACCTCCGTGACGGACAGCGGTGCGCCGTCCTGCTGCACCACGAGCAGGTCGAAGTTCTCGCCGCTGAAGGCGTCCTCCACCGGGAGAAAGGCCAGATCCGCGCAGTGGAGCACCGATCTCACCGACTCCTCCAGCCTGTCGAGGTCGATCCTGCGGCCGTTGATCTTCACGAGCCGGTCGCGCCTGCCGTCGAAGCGGAACCTGCGCTCGTCGAGCCGCCGCACGTAGTCGTCGGTCCGCCAGACGTCCGTGGGCGCCTCACCCGGCCGGAAGGCGAGCCGGGGGCTCCGGACCACCAGCGGCGCCTCCTCCTCGTACGGGTCGCCGGGCCGTCCTTCGGGCGGGAGGCCGGCCGGACCGTCGCCGGGGTCGCCGGGGACGGCGAACGCGACGTCGTCGAAGAGTTCCCACGGCGGCCCGTCCGGGGTCCAGGTCCGCGCGGCGATCCCGCCCGCCTCCGTCGAGCCGAAGACCTCCACGATGCGCATCCGCCTCGTCCCCGCCTCCTTGACGACGGACTCCGCCGTCGCGGGAAGCGTCGCCGTGCTGTGCAGCACGCTCAGGTGCTCCGTCCCCCGCACCCAGGCCACCTGCCTGCGCAGGATGGAGAAGGTCCAGGGAACGGCCACCACGGCCCAGCGCCGGGACGCGGGGGGAGGCATCGCGCCGAAGTACTGCGGGCGGTACCACGCGGGCAGGCGCAACCTGGCCGGTACGAGCACGCTCGCGAGCGCGCCGTACACGTGCCTGGGCGGCGCGAAGGAGAGCAGGGCGCTCGGGCGGTCACGCTCGATCAGGCCGGCCAGCAGTCCCGCCTCCGACCACATCTGCTCGCGGGTCCGCCGCCAGAGGCGGCTCGGTCCCGTGCTGCCCGAGGTCTCCAGGTCCACGGTCTCCGCGAGGGCCTCCAGGACGAACCTCTCGACATCGGGGCCGTCGCCGAGCAGGTCCCAGCGGACCAGCCAGGGACTCTCGTTGATCCGCGGCGCCGCGAAGCCGGAGCCGAGCAACTCGGCGGGGGTCAGCTCTTCGTAGGTCACGTCACGAGGCACGTCATGGGGCGCGACATCGGGCACGTCATGGGGCGCGGCATCTGGCACGGCGTCGGCGGACACGACGCCGCCGTGTTCGGGAACTCGTTGCGCGGTCAATTCGACCCCGCGGAGAGTTCGACGAAGTCAAGAAAGTCCTGGACCGTCCTTATGCGCGCCAGATCCTCTTCCGGAATCTCCACCCCGGTCTGTTCCTGCATGGAGAAGGCGACCTCGACGACGGCCAGGGAATCGAGTGCGAGGTCGTCGGTGAACGACTTGTCGGGCAATACCCGCTCCGCGGGCACGCCCGCGACCCTCTCCACGATGTCGGCCAAATTCGAGAGCATTTCCTGCTGCTTGGTAGACATTTCCTGAAATCCCTTCACGGTCCCACCGGACGGCTTTTCCGACTTTTCACGCCGGTCAGAGTGATCAGTCCCGCCAGCGGCGCAGGACCAGAACCGCGTTGTGGCCGCCGAATCCGAAGGAGTTGCTGACGGCCACGTCGGCCGCGTGCTCCTGGGCCCGGTGCGCGACGAAGTTCATCTCCGGGTCCTCCGGGTCGTCGCAGTTGACGGTGGGCGGGACGATCCCGGTGCGTACGGCCTCCATCGCGATCATCGCCTCGACGGCGCCGGCCGCCCCCAGCATGTGACCCGTCATGCTCTTCGTCGAACTCACCGGCACGGACGTGGCCCGCTCGGCGAACACCCGGCGGATCACCTTGATCTCGGCGGTGTCGTTCATCCGGGTCCCGGTGCCGTGCGCGTTGACGTAGCCGACCTCGGCGGGGGTGACGCCCGCGTCCCGGAGCGCGAGACGCACCGCCCTCTCGACGGCCACCCCCTCCGGATGCGGGCTGGTCAGGTTGTGGGCGTCCGTGGTGGCCGCGTATCCCGCCACCTCCCCGTACACGCGGGCCTGGCGCGCGAGGGCGTGTTCCTCGCTCTCCAGCACCAGGATCCCGGCGCCCGCGCTCATCACGAACCCGTCGCGACCGGTGTCGAACGGCCTGCTGGCGGCGCGCGGGTCTCCGGAGCGGCGCGACAGCGCCCTCGCCCTGGCCGCGGCGGCGATGTCGAAGGGGGTGATGGTGTCGTCGGCGCCCCCCGCCAGGACGACGTCCGCCTCGCCGAGCCGGATCAGCCGCATCGCCTCGCCGACGCAGGTCGCCCCGGTCGCGCAGGCGGTCGCCGTGCAGGCGGCGGGCCCCTGCGCGCCGACGTGCAGGGCCACTTCGGAGGCGACCGTGACGACGCCCGTGGAGGTGAAGGTGTACGGGCTCAGCGCCATGAACCCGCGCTCGGCGAACGCGGCGCCGGCGTCCACGACGGCGGCGCTCGCGCCGCAGGCCGTGCCCACCGTCACCCCGAGCCTCGGCGCGAGCCCGGCGTCGACGTCGAGCTTGGCGTCCCTCAGCGCGAGGGTGGCGGCGACCAGGGCGAGGTGCGCCGGTCTCGTGGTGCGGCGCACCAGCGAGGCCGGGAGCCACACCCCGGGGTCGAAGTCCAGGACCTGGCCGCCGATGCCCACCGGGAGCCCCGAGGTGTCAATTCCAGAAAGCTCGCGAATACCGCTTCCGCCCTGGATCAGATTCGACCACGCGGTTTCCCAGCCCACCCCGAACGGGGAAATGACTCCGTAACCGGTGACGACCACCCTCTTGAGCGGCGCACCTCGCGGAGAACGAATGTCGTCGATGACCACCAGCGCCTCACCGGGAAGTTCGGGAATCCGATGCCGGGCTCGACGGTAACCGAGACCAGTGGATTCGTCACCGCCTCGGATACGCTTTTCAGGTGCGAGCGGTGAAAAAACTCCTATTACACGGAGGTGCCGTCTCACAAGACCCGGCCGGGTTTTACCTGCCGGTGAGGGCGGGGCCGCCGGTGGTTTCCCGGCCACTTCCCATCTTGTTTTCCCGGCTGATTTCCGCCGCTTCCCGCACGTTCTCGGCCCGCACCCTCGACGCCCCTCGGCCCGCACTCTCGGCGTCCTCTCGGCGTCCTCTCAGCGCCCCCTCGACGCCCTCTCGCTGGTTCCCCCGTGCTCCCTCGGCCGCCCTTTCGCGCCCGGCGCCCCGGCCGCGCGGCCGTCCCCGGACACTCCTCGTCCACACCCGTCCCGCGACCCCGGGATGAGCGAGATCGCTCCCGGGCGGCGCGCCCGTCCCGCGGTCCTTCGCCTGGCATGACACGATGTCCCGCCAGCGAGACACCTGCTTACGGGATTGACCTGAGTTCGTCCAGAAACTCCTGTGACGCAGGTAACAATAGTGTCACCCGAGGAACCTCCCTTGCCGACCCTTCGTTTCCACAGATATGGCTATATGCGTAGGTCCAACCGTTTGATCCTGAGCGCACACTCAGGAGGGCCTTTCATCGCGTCTCTAGGCGGGCTGAGACTGGGAGAGCGTTGTTGAACGACCTGGTACAGGTGCACCTGCTCGGGCCGGTGCGTGCAACGCGGGGCGATCACGAACTTGACCTGGGGTCTCCGACCCAGCGAGCGCTGTTCGCGGCACTGGCCACGCGCCCCGGAACCACTCTCAGCCGACAGGAGTTAATCAATGCGGTATGGGGCCCAAATCCTCCTATAACTGTCGAAAGCAGCATTTATACCTACATAGCTCGCCTTCGACGTACTTTTGAGCCGAAAAGGCCACGAAGGGCGCCCTCCGGACTCCTGGTCGCCGACGCCAACGGCTACCTGCTCCAGCTCGACGCCCGCAAGATAGACGTCCAGGTCTTCGAGAAGCACCTGGAGGACGTACGGGAGCTTCAACGATCCGGCCCCTGGCCCGAGGCGGTGAAGAGGCTGGAGGCGGCGCTCGCCCTGTGGCGCGGGCCGGCGTTCGGCGGCGCGGTCGGCCCTCTCGCCGACACCGAGCGGATCCGCCTGGACGAGCTGCGCGTCACCGCCATCGAGGACCGCGCGCAGCTCCTGCTGGAGGCCGACCGCGCCACCGAGATCATCAGTGACCTCTCCAGCCTCGTCAGGACCCATCCCATGCGGGAGCGGCTCCACCACCTGCTCATGGTGGCCCACTACCGCTGCGGGCGCCGGGCGGACGCGCTGAAGCAGTTCCACAGCGTGCGGCGCCTGCTCATCAGGGAGCTGGGCATCGAGCCCGGCGAGGACCTGCGCAGGTGCCACGACCAGATCCTGAACGGCACCCTCCGCTCCCCCGCGCCGGCCCCCGACTCCCCGGTGACACTCTCCTCCCCCGACAACGCCCTCCCACCGGGGTTCGCGCCGCCCCCCGCCCAGCTGCCCCGCGACATCCCCGGATTCACCGGCCGGCTCAGGGAGCTGGAACGGCTGGAGGGGTTCGTCGCGGCGGCAGACCGGCTGGACGAGGCCGGACTCATCCTGATCAGCGGTGCTCCCGGGGTGGGCAAGTCGGCGCTCGCCCTGCGCTTCGCCCGCAGTCTGACCGAGCGCTTCGACGGAGGCCAGCTCCACCTCGACCTGCGGGGCTTCTCCAACACGGCCCAGCCGATGATGCCGGCCGAAGCCCTCGACCACCTGCTGGCCGGGCTGGGAAGCACTCCCAAACCCTCCGAGGACCTCCAGGTCCGCTCCAGCCGCTACCGGAGCCTGGTGGCGGGCAAGCGGATCCTCATCGTGCTGGACAACGCCAGGTCGGCCGAGCAGGTGCGTCCGCTGCTCCCCGGCGACCCGTCGTGCCTGGTGCTGGTCACGAGCAGGAACAGGCTGTCGGGGCTCACCACCCGCGACGGCGCCCTCAGGATGACGCTCGACCTCATGCCGAAGGAGGACGCGGCCACCCTGGTGAGGCACGTCATCAGGCAGGCGAACGGGTACGCGGAGCATCCCCTCGTCCACCGGCTCTGCCAGGTCGGCGACCACCTGCCGATCGCCCTGCGGATCGCGGCGGAGCGGATGACGAGCCGTTTTCACGGCGGGCTCACCAGCGTCGGCCAGACGCCGCCGGGACGCGAGGACCTGCTGGAGAGCCAGGACGTCGAGTGCGACGAGCAGTCGTCCATGCGTTCGGTGTTCTCCTCCTCCTACCTGGCGCTGCCCAACGACGCCGCGGAGATGTTCCGCCTCATGAGCCTGCACGAAGGCCCGACGTTCGACCTGACGACGGCCGCCGTCACGGCGGACGTCGACGTGCACCGGGCGAGACAGAGCGTCGACTACCTACTGAGCGGGCATCTGCTGAGGATCACGCCGGACAACCGGCTCCGGTTCCACGACGGCATGCTGCGCGCGTACGCCAAGGACCGCGCCGTGGCCGAGATGCCCTACCAGACGAGGCGGGCCGCCGTCTCGCGGTTCCTCGGCCACTACGTGCGGACCGCGGACATCGCGCTGCGCCTGCTGTATCCGGGGCGCTGTCCCGTCATCCCGCCCCTCCCCGCACCCGAGGGGGTGCCGCGCCCGCGCTTCGAATGCCCCGAGCAGGCGAGGAACTGGCTGGAGACGGAACTTCCCAACCTCACCGTCGCCGCGCGGCAGGCGCAGGCCTACGGCGTGTCCCACGCCAAGGAACGGCTCCCGCCTCTCATCCAGAACTTCCTGCACGCCCGGCCCGAGGCTCATACGAGCGTCCCGGCGAACAGCCCGCGTCCCGAGGGGCCGCCCTCGATGTAGTCCACCCGCAGTTTCGCCCCGGTGAAGGCGTCCTCGTACTGCTCCCGGGTGAACAGGGTGTTCACGTGGGTGACGGTGAAGTGCCGGACGGGGGTGGCCGCGTCGGCCACCACGTAGTGGACCTCCATCACGCTCGCGTCGCCCTCGCGCACCGTACGCGAGACCCTGGCCAGGGTGCGCCCCTCCACGGTGACCACGTCCCCGGCCACGTAGCCGGGCAGGAACCGCTCGGGAAACCACCACGGCTCGACGACGAGAACCCCGCCGGGCACCAGGTGGGCCGCCATCCGCCCGATCGCCGCCGCGAGCTCCCGCTCGTCGCGCATGTAGGCGATGGAGCTGAACATGCAGGTGACCGCGTCGAAGGCGCGGCCGAGCGCGAAATCGCGCATGTCGCCCTGGTGCGCGACGACCCCGGGGATCCGCGTCCTCGCCACGGCCAGCATGTCCGCCGACAACTCCAGCCCCTCGACGTGGTCGAAGAGTTCGGCGAAGAACCTCAGGTGCGACCCGGTCCCGCACGCCACGTCCAGCAGCGCGGCGGCCGCGGGGAGCCGTTCGCGGATCAGCTCCGCGACGGTCGCCGCCTCGGCCGCGTAGTCCTTGCCCCGCCCCGCGTAGATCGCGTCGTAGACGTCCGCCAGCTCGGCCTCGTACATGCCCCTCCCCTTCTCAGCGGCCGGCGGCAGGGACCGCGGCACGGTAGGTCTCGACGAGGGCCTCGATGCCGGCCGCCACCTCCGCGGGGGCCGGCATCGCGTTCATCTCGTCGCGGATCCTGCGCGACTCCTCGGCGAAGGACGGCTCTTCGAGCAGCCGCAGCAGCGCCTGCCGCACGCCGGCGCCGGTCGCCTCGCTGCTGTGCATCGTCAGGCCCGCCCCCTGCTCGGCGAGGTAGCGCGCCCGCAGCGGCTCGTCGAACAGGTTGGGCAGGACGAGCTGGGGGACCCCGCTCGCCAGCGTCGTGAAGAACGTGCCGCTCCCGCCGTGGTCGATCACCGCCGTACAGGTCGGCAGCAGCGCGTGCAGGGGGACGAAGCTCACCAGCCGCACGTTGTCCGGCACCCGCTCCAGCTGCGCCTGGTGGTGCTCCGGCAGGGTGGCGACGATCTCCACGTCGAGGTCGGCGAGCCCGTCGAGGATCTCCTGGACCGGCACCAGATAGCCGTCCAGGTTCTCCGCCGAGGTGGTCCCCAGCGTCAGGCAGACCCGCGGCCGCTCGGGCGCGACCCGCAGCCAGGGCGGGATCACCGCGCGGTCGTTGTACGGGATGAACCGGACCGGGACCCGGTGCGGCTCCGGCCCCGCGGCCGGGTCGGGCGGCAGCTCCAGGGAGGGCGGTGTGTAGTCGACGGTGAAATGACCGGTGGTCATCTCCTCGGAGAACTCCACGCCGAACCTGCGGCCGTGCGCGGCGATCCACGCCTGCAGCATGTCCTCGCGCTCCTGCGGCGGCTGCTCCGCCTTCGCCCGCAGGTAGTGGCCGCGCATCCGGCCGAACAGGTCCAGGCTCCACATGAACCGCGCGTGGACCGCTCCGCACGCCTTCGCCGCGATCGGCCCGGCGTAGGTCACCGGCTCCCAGATGACCAGGTCGGGCTCCCACCTCCGGCAGTACTCGACGAGCCCGTCGATCATGGGTTCGTTGACCAGGCGGCACCACCAGGGGACGAACTGGGCGTATCCCCGCTTGAAGTGCTCCCAGGTGAGCTGCTCGGGGTGGTCGTCCGCCATGTCGAAGAAGGGCACCGCCCTCTTGTGCTTCTTGCGGGGGTCGAAGAAGCCGAACGCCCGGTTGGCCCGCCACAGGCTGTGGTCCCTGCCCACCGGCACCGCGGTCAGCCCCGACCGGGTGATCACGTCGGTCAGGTCCGGCTGGCTCGCGACCCGCACCTCGTGCCCCTCGGCCTGCAGCGCCCACGCCAGCGGAACCATGACCAGGAAATGCGACTTCTCAGCGTAGGTTGCGAACAGAATACGCATACTCGTCCTTCCGGGCGCGCGAACGCGGAGTGGCGAAGGCCGTGCCCCGTCGCGACAGGTTTCCGACGGGACACACTCCAACCCCTATCACATTTGTTCCGCCAAAAGGCAATACCGTTTTGCGGGACGGCGGGGGTTGATTTCCTGAGGAGCTCGAACAGTAGTCTCAGGCACCGCCGCAGACAAAAACGCAGGAGCTCCGATGAAAGGCATAGTCCTTGCCGGAGGAAACGGGACGCGTTTGCATCCGCTGACCCTCGCGACCTCCAAGCAGTTGCTTCCCATCTACGACAAGCCGATGATTTACTATCCCATCGCGGTGCTGATGCTGGCACAGATACGCGACATCCTCATTATTTCCACGCCGGACACCCTTCCGTCACTGCACGCGCTTCTGGGTGACGGGTCGCACGTGGGGGTGAACTTCACCTACGTGCCGCAACGGGAACCGCGCGGCATCGCGGAGGCGTTTCTGCTGGGCGACTCGCACATCGACGGGGATCCCTGCGCGCTCGTGCTGGGAGACAACCTCTTTCACGGCGCGGGCTTTCCCGACCTGCTGCGCAGGGCCCAGGAGGAACTGGACGGCTGCGTCATGTTCGGCTACCCGGTGAGCGATCCCGAGCGGTACGGCATCGGGGAGCTGGACGCCGAGGGCAGGCTGGTCTCCATCGAGGAGAAGCCGAGCGTTCCCCGCTCCGACCAGGCCATCACCGGCCTGTACTTCTACGACAAGCAGGTCGTGGACATCGCCAGGGAGCAGCGGCCCTCGGGCCGCGGCGAGCTGGAGATCACCGACGTCAACCGGGTCTACCTGGAGCAGGGCAAGGCGAGACTGCTGCCGCTGGGACGGGGCTTCACCTGGCTGGACGCCGGGACGCACCAGTCCCTGCTCGAGGCGAGCCAGTACGTGCAGATCCTCGAACGCCGCCAGGGGGTGCGGGTCGCCTGCCTGGAGGAGATCGCCCTGCGCATGGGATTCATCGACGCCGAGGCGTGCTACCACCGGGGCACCGAGATGAGGCAGTCGGCGTACGGCCGGTACGTCATGGACATCGCTCGATCACTCGCGTGACTGACAGCAAAGGTGCAGGCAAATGCGGATCTTGGTCACTGGCGGTGCCGGATTCATCGGCTCGAACTTCGTCCGGCGCACGCTCTCCGGCGCCTACGAGGGGTTCGAGGACGTCCGGGTCGTCATCGTGGACAAGCTGACCTACGCGGGAACCATGGAGAGCCTGTCCACCGTCGCCGACGACCCCCGGCTGGAGTTCGTCGAGGGGGACATCTGCGACGCCTCGCTGATGGCGCGGGTGATGAGGGGCGTCTCCCTCGTCGTGCACTTCGCCGCAGAGACCCACGTCGACCGGTCGATCGACAGCGGCGCCGACTTCGTCGCGACCAACGTGGTGGGCACCCAGACGCTGCTCGAGGCCTCCCTGCGCGCCGGGGTGGGGAAGTTCGTGCTCGTCTCCACGGACGAGGTCTACGGGTCCATCGAGTCGGGCTCGTGGGTGGAGAGCCACCCGCTGGAGCCCAACTCCCCCTACTCCGCCTCGAAGGCGGCGGCCGACCTGCTGGCGCGGGCGTTCTCCAGGACCTACCGCTTCCCCGTCTCGATCACCCGCTGCCCCAACAACTACGGCCCCTACCAGTTCCCCGAGAAGGTGATCCCGCTGTTCGTCACCAACCTCCTGGACGGGGAGCGCGTGCCGCTGTACGGCGACGGCCTGCACGTGCGCGAGTGGACGCACGTCGACGACCACTGCCGGGGGATCGCCCTGGTCGCCTGGAGGGGCAGGCCCGGTGAGATCTACAACATCGGCGGTAACGCCGAGCTGACGAACCGGGAGCTGACCCGGGCGCTGCTGGACATCGCCGGAGCGGACTGGTCCATGGTCAGGCAGGTGGAGGACCGCCCGGGGCACGACCGCCGATACTCGGTCGACAGCTCGAAGATCACCGCCGAGCTGGGCTACCGGCCGCTCACCCCCTTCGCGGAGGGTCTGGCGGCGACGGCTCGCTGGTACGCGGACAACCGCAGCTGGTGGGAGCCGTTGAAGAAGGAGAGGGCCGCCTCGGTCGCCGCGGACCCCGGGCCCGGCGCGGACGTGCCGGCCGGCCCGTGACCCGGCGCGAAGGCGCACGACCGCGCCGTCCGGGACCCGGTGCGAAGACGCGCCGTCGCGCTCCCCCGGCACCCCCGGCAGCCGGTGCGAAGACCCACCGGGGCGCGCACTCCCGGACCCCGCGGGAACCACTTCCGCCAACGCCCCCGGCACGCGACCCGAAGCGCGGCGAAGGCCGCGGAATTCCCATTGACCGCCCCGGAACCCCTATCTGTCTCGCTGGCGGGACAAACGGCCCTCCGGCCGCGGGGAGCGGGGAGCTTTCTTATTACACGCGTCGCTATATGGTGACGAACGGAACCGATACGTTAACCTCCAGAGCTGGAAAGCGGTGCTGGGAATGGAGATCATCGGAAATGGTTTTCTCGCGAGACATCTGCGGCCGATCAGCGACGCACACCCGGAGATGACGATTCTCGCCGCCGGGGTGTCTCTGTGGAAGAATTCCGATTCCGACTACGAACGGGAAACCGCTCTGGTCGAGGAGACGATCGTAAAGAGCCTTCGCCAGGACCGTGTACTCGTCTTTTTCTCGACCGCCTCGATGAGCATGTACGGCGGTCCCGGCTGCCGTGGCCGCGAGGACGAACCCGTGGAACCCGTGACCCCGTACGGATGGCACAAGCTCGCGCTGGAGCGGCGGATCCAGGACTCGGGGGTGCGCCACCTCATCCTGCGGCTCGGCTATGTCGTCGGCCCGCACGTCCCGGCGAACCGGTTGATCCCTTCCCTCATCGAGCAGATCCGCTCCGACAACCTCACGATGTACCGCAGCGCGCGCAGGGACCTGATCGACATCACCGACTGGGTGCGGGTCATCGACATGCTGCTGGCCGAGCGGATCACCCAGGAGGTGGTCAACGTCGCCACCGGCGAGTCCGTGCCGATCAAGCTGATCGTCGACCACCTCGAGTCGCGCCTGGGCGTCACGGCCCGCAGGCAGATCATCGACGAGGGCACGTCCCATCACATATCCGTGGAGAAGCTGCGGAGGCTGGTGCCCGCGGTGAAGGAGATGGACTTCGGTCCCGACTACCACAGGACCGTGATCGACCGCTATCTGGAGGCGACCTCCCAGCTGCGGGACGGGGCACCGGAGTTGCGGCCCACCGGCTCCTCACGCCGGCCGGCGTGAGGAGCCGGGCGAGCAGAAAGGTACGCCATTGCGCACACCGGAGGTCTTCGTCAGGGGGATCGGCGCGTTCGTCCCCCCGACGGTAAGCGTGGAGTCGGCGGTCGCCGACGGGTTGTGCTCCGCCGAGCACGCCAAGGTCCACGACATGCTGGGGGCGGCGGTCGCGGGTGACATCCCCGCTCCCGAGATGGCGCTGCGGGCGGCGCGGGAGGCGATCGGACGCGGCGGGGCCGACGCCGGGGACCTCGGGCTGCTGCTGTACGCCGATGTCTGGCACCAGGGCCCCGACGGCTGGTCGCCGCAGTACTACCTGCAGCGTCATCTCGTCGGCGGCGACCTGCTCGCCCTTGAGGTGCGTCAGGGGTGCAACGGCGTGCTCAGTGCCCTGGAGCTGGCCGGGGGGTTCATGGCGGGTGATCCGCGCCGGCGCGACGCGCTGATCGTCACGGCCGACAACTTCGGCACCGCCCGGATGGACCGGTGGTGCTCGGGTCCCGACTTCGTCCTCGGCGACGCGGGAAGCGCCGTGGTGCTCAGCCGTGAGACCGGCTTCGCCCGGCTGCTCTCGGTGAGCTCGATCTCCGTCCCCGAGGCCGAGGAACTGCACCGCGCGGGCACTCCGCTCTTCCCTCCGAGCGCCACCACCGGTGAGGCCGTCGACTTCAGCGCGCGTGCCGAGGAGTTCGGCCGCATGTGCTCCGTCGACGGCGACCTGGCGCTCGCCTGGGTCATCGTGCAGCAGCGGATGATGCGGGTCCTCGGCCGCACCCTGTCCGAGGCCGGCATCACGGCGAACGATCTCACCCGGACCGTGTTCACCAGCCTCTCCCCCGAGGCCGTCGAGCACCGCTGGATGTCGGTCCTCCGGATGCCCATGTCGAAGTCCAGCTGGGACTACGCCAGGACCGTCGGCCATCTCGGCGCGAGCGACCACCTCGTCTCCCTGGACCACCTGCTGTCGACCGGGCAGCTCGGCCCCGGCGACCACGTGCTCCTTGGGGGCATCGGTCCCGGCGTCACCATCTCGTGCGCGGTCCTGGAGATCCTCAGCACTCCCCCGTGGATCTAGGGGGAGCCGTCTCGGAAGGGGAGGAGGGTTCATGGAGTTCGGTCTCACCGGCGCGCGCCGCGAGCGGCGCGACGCGATGTTCGACGCCGCGCGCAAGCGCCTCCACGACGCGTCGGGGCCGTCATCGGAGCAACTGTCGGCGCCACCGTCTGAGTCGCCGTCTGAGTCGCCGTCTGAGTCGCCGTCTGAGTCGCCGTCTGAGTCATCGTCTGAGTCGCCGTCGCGGCCGTTCACCCGCGAGCGCTGGCGCGCCGTCGCCGAACTGGGCGCCACCGGCCTGTGCCTGCCCGGGGAACACGGCGGCGGCGGCCTCGGCGCCCTGGACACCGCGCTGTGCCTGGAGGCCCTGTCCGAGGGGTGCGGCGACACCGGCCTCGCCTTCGCGGTCTCGGCGCACCTGCTGGCCTGCTGCGTCGCGATCCGCGACAACGCCGGCGAGGAGGTGCGCGCGGAGCTGCTCCCCGGCCTCGCCTCGGGGGAGCTGATCGCGGCCAACGCGATGACCGAGGACGAGGCCGGATCCGACGTGAGCAGGCTCGCCACCACCGCCCGGCGTGACGGCGACCACTACGTGCTCGACGGCGTGAAGTCCTTCGCCAGCAACGCCCCGATGGCCGACGTCCTCGTCACGTACGCCGTCACCGATCCCGCCCTCGGCTTCCTCGGCATCAGCGCCTTCGCGGTGCCCCGCGACCTGCCGGGGATCCGGGTGGGCGAGCCGATGGCGAAGATGGGCCTCGACAGCTGCCCGGCCGGGCGGGTGGAGTTCTCCGGGTGCCGGGTCCCCGCCAGGTTCAGGCTCGGCCCGGAGGGCGGCGGAAGCACCGTCTTCCAGGGCTCGATGGCGTGGGAGCGGGCGTGCCTGCCCGCCGTCTACCTCGGGATGATGGAGGAGCAGCTGCGCCGGGCGGTGGAACACGCCCGTGCGCGGCGCCAGTTCGGCCGCGCGCTGGGCGACTTCCAGGCGGTCTCGCACCGGCTGGTCACGATGAAGCAGCGGCTGGAGGGAGCCAGGCTCCTGCTCTATCGGGCGTGCTGGGCGCTGGACGAGAAGGACCCCGACGCCGCCACCGCGGCGGCGCTGTCGAAGATCGCCGTCTCGGAGGCGGCCGTGGCGAGCAGCCTCGACGCGATCCAGATATTCGGCGCCACCGGTTATCTCGGCGCCGCGGGCGTCGAACGCCAGCTGCGCGACGCGGTGCCGAGCACGATCTTCTCCGGTACGACGGAGATACAGCGGGAACTCGTCGCGAGAGGGCTCGGGCTGTGAGCCTGCACCGGCTGCTCATCGACAGCGCCTCCCGCTTCCCCGACAACCTGGCCGTCGCGGGCCCGGCGGGCGAGATGCGCTACGCCGAGCTCGACCGCCGGGCCGACGTCCTGGCGCACGCGCTGTCCCGCGAGGGTGTGCGGCCCGGCGACCGCGTCGTGATCTGGGCGGAGAAGTCACCGCTCGCCGTCGTGGCGATGCAGGCCGTGCTGCGCCTGGGCGCCGCCTACGTGCCGGCCGGCGAGACGACGCCGGTGGCCCGGGTCGCCGCCATGGTCCGCGACTGCCGCCCCCGGGCCGTCTGCGGCTCCGGCGACCGGCTGCGGCGACTCGTCAAGGACCTGGGGGCGGACGTGCGCGCCGTGGACCTCGACGAGCACTCCGGCGAACACCCCGGCGAGCACCCCGGCGAGCACCGTGACCGGGTGCGGCCCGTCGACCATCCGGTCGACCCCGACGACCTGGCGTACGTGCTCTACACCTCCGGCTCGACCGGAACTCCCAAGGGGGTGTGCGTCAGCCACCGCGCCGCCCGCGCCTTCGTGGACTGGGCGGCGGCCGAGCTGGACGCGCGGCCGGACGACCGGTTCGCCAACCACGCGCCCTTCACCTTCGACCTGTCGGTGCTCGACCTGTACGCGGCGTTCTCCGCGGGGGCGGCGGTCTGCCTCGTCCCGTCCGAGCTCGCCTACGCCCCCGCCAGGATGGTGGACTTCCTGCACCGCGAGCGCGTCAGCGTCTGGTACTCGGTGCCGTCCGCGCTCACCCTGATGATGCGGGACGGCGGCCTGCTCGACAGGCCCGCGCCCGGCGCGCTGCGGGCGCTGCTCTTCGCGGGCGAGCCCTTCCCCATCGCGGGGGTCCGCGACCTGGCGGGCTGGACCCGCGCGCGGCTGCTCAACCTCTACGGCCCGACCGAGACCAACGTCTGCACCTTCCACGAGGTCGTCCCCGGCGACCTGACCCGCGACCGCTCGGTGCCCATCGGCCGCGCGGCCTGCGGCGACACGGTTCGGGTGACGCGGCCCGACGGCGGGGAGGCGCGCCCCGGCGAGGAGGGCGAGCTGGTCGTGGAGGGGCCCACCGTGATGCGGGGTTACTGGGGTGCCGCGCCGCAGCGCGGCCCGTACCGCACCGGCGACATGGTGCGGGTGCTCGCCGACGGATCGCTCGACTACCTCGGCCGCCGCGACCACATGGTGAAGGTACGCGGCCACCGGGTCGAGCTCGGCGAGGTCGAGGCCGTCCTCGGCGGTCACCCCGAGGTGGCCGACGTCGCCGTGATCGTCGGCGGCGAGGGCGCCGACGCGCGGCTCCACGCGTTCGTGGTGCCCGTACGCGACAGGACACCGGGCGTGCTGAGCCTCAAGCGGCACAGCGCGGAACGACTCCCGCCCTACATGATCGCCGACGAGTTCCACTTCGTGGGCGAGCTGCCCAGAACCCGCAACGGGAAGATCGACCGGGCCGCGCTGGGCTCGGAGACCACGCCGTATGGCCGGCTGTGAAGGAGACGACCACCATGACCACCACCGACCTGTCCGAGCGGGAGATATCGGACCGGCTGATCGCCTTCATCAGGGAGCGGTTCCTGTCGGGGGATCCGCAGGGAGAGCTGGACGAGGACACCCCGCTGCTGGAGTGGGGGATCCTCAACTCGCTCAACACCGCCATCCTGGTGAGTCACATCCGCGACGAGATGGGGATCGACGTGGCGTTCGAGATGATGGACCCCCGGGCCTTCAAGAGCGTCCGCGGCATCGCCTCCGCGCTGCGCCTGCTCTGACTCCTCCCCGGCCCGAGGGACGCCGCCTCAGCCGGTCCCTGTGCCGCCGCCGCGGTGGTGGGCGGTGAGTCTTTCCAGTTCGGGGACGAGGTCGTTGGGGGTGGGCATGGTGTGCATCTCCTCGCGGAGGCGTGCGGCGGCGTGGGTGTAGGAGGGGTCGCCGAGCAGGCGCAGCAGGTCCTCGCGCACCCGGGCTCCGGTGGCCTCGCCACCGCGCACCACCAGCCCCGCCCCCAGCCCGGCCAGCCGCTCGGCCCGGAGCCCGTCGTCGAACATGAACGGCTCGATCAGCTGCGGCACCCCCTGCCCCGCCATGGTGAGGAACGTGCCGGTCCCCCCGTGACTGATCACCGCGGAGCAGGTGGGGGCGAGGGCGTGCAGGGGGACGAAGGAGACGAGGCGGGTGTTGGCGGGGACGTGGTGGAGTTCGGCCTGTTGTT
>NZ_JBEPDA010000030.1:0-83281 GCF_040299985.1 Streptosporangium sp. NPDC000563
CCGCGCCCCGGGGGGGGCCCCGGGGGGGGGGGGGGGGGGGGCCGCCCCCCCCCCCCCACGCTGGCGTGACCGGCGGCCACGCTCCACCCAGTGGGCGGCCTGGGCGTTCCTCGCCCCGGTGACCACCTATCTGATCGCCTTCTACCTCTATCCGCTCTACCGCAACATCGACCTCAGCCTCCGCGACTACACGGTCCGCTCGTTCGTGCAGGGCGGGGCGGAGTTCAGTGGCCTGGACAACCTGCGCGAAGTGCTCGACGACCCGACCTTCGGGCCCGCACTGACCCACACCGTGGTGTTCACCCTGGTGTCGCTGGCCTTCCAGTTCGCCATCGGCCTGGCCCTGGCGGTGTTCTTCAGCCAGAACTTCAAACTCTCGGCCACACTGCGCGCGCTGTTCCTGGTGCCGTGGCTGCTGCCCCTGATCGTGTCCGCCTCGACCTGGTCGTGGATGCTCAACAGCGACTCGGGCATCGTGAACGCGGCCCTGGGCTACGCGGGCCTGGGACCGGTCAACTGGCTCACCTCCCCCGACTGGTCGCTGGTCTCGGTGACCATCGCGAACATCTGGATCGGTATCCCCTTCAACCTGGTCGTGCTCTACAGCGGCCTGCAGGCGATCTCGCGCGACGTCCACGAGGCCGCCGAACTGGACGGAGCAGGTGGCTGGCAGAAGTTCTGGCGGGTGACCTTCCCTCTGCTGCGGCCGGTGTCGGCGATCACGCTGCTGCTGGGCCTGGTCTACACGCTGAAGGTGTTCGACATCATCTGGATCATGACCAAGGGAGGGCCGGCGGACTCCTCGACGACCTTCGCCACCTGGTCCTACCGGCTCGGGTTCGGCAACCTGCTGCCCGCCTTCGGGCCGGGCGCGGCGGTGGGCAACCTGCTCATCCTGATGGCCCTCGTCTTCGGCCTGATCTACATCCGCGTACAGCGAAGGCAGTCGCAATCATGACCGGCAAGAGGGTGTGGTGGAAGAGCGTCCTGGGAGTGGTCCTGACCGGGCTGATGCTCTTCCCGGTCTACTGGATGGTCAATGTCTCCTTCACCCAAGACCGGGACATGCGCAAGAGCCCGCCGCCCTGGTTCCCGTTCGACGGCACGCTGGACGGCTACCGGGCGGTCCTCGACCAGCAGATGCCCTACCTGGCGACCAGCCTGATCGTGGGCCTGGCCACGGTGGTGCTGACCGTGGCCGTCGCCGCGCCCGCGGGCTACTCGCTGGCGAAGCTGCGTCCCAGGGGCGGCGGCGCGCTGAGCTTCGCGCTGCTGATCGCGCAGATGATCCCCGGAATCATCATGGCGATGGGCTTCTACGCGATCTATCTGAACCTGGGTGTCCTCAACTCGCTGCCCGGCCTCGTCGTCGCCGACACCACGATCGCCGTCCCGTTCGCCGTGCTGGTCTTCACCGCGTTCATGTCCGGAATACCCCGGGAGATGCTCCAGGCGGCCACGGCCGACGGGGCGGGGCCGGTGCGTGTCTTCTGGTCGATCGTCCTGCCGGTCAGCCGCAACGCCGTCGTCACGGTCTCCCTGTTCGCCTTCCTCTGGGCGTGGTCGGACTTCGTGTTCGCCGGCACGCTCGACGGCGGTGGCACCCTGCGCCCGATCACCCTGGGCATCTACCACTACATCGGCAACAACAACCAGCAGTGGAACGCCATCATGGCGACCGCGGTCGTGGCCTCCCTGCCCGCCACGGTGCTGTTGATCATCGCGCAACGCTATGTCGCCGCGGGTGTCACCGCCGGAGCGGTGAAGGACTGACCGCTCCTCGCCCTTTCCCGCAGGGACCACCAGACCCGGCCGACCGACACGGGCCGCAGGCGTCGCCGCCACGCGGAACCCACATCGAGAAAGAGAGCTGAGTTCATGACCGTCGCCGCACCGGGCCCGGAGTTCTCCGTCCAGGAGATCCCCTTCAGTTTCCGAGGGTCCTGGTTCAACTTCTCACCCGTTATAGCGGAGAAGACCTACGCGGATGACGTGCATCTCGTGTCGCACCAGACGGGACTGCACCCGATTCTGCGGCTGATACCCACCGTCGGGGGAGTGCGCGCCGAGACGACCGTCGCGGCCACGCCGTACCGGCTCACCTGGACCCATGACAGCGGGCAGATGGAACTCGCCTACGAGCGGCCGGACACGGCGCGGCTGCGAGGGCGGGGGCTCGGTCTGCGTCTCATCGCGGCGAATGCCGACCTGACCCCGTTCAGCGGGCCGTACCTCTATCGGGATCCGGTCGACGGGGCCCATGTCTTCACGGTCTACGAGACCGGGCGGCGCTACCGGGTCACCGTGTTGCGCGGTGACATGACCGACTGCCCGGGGGTGCAGGCGCTGGGGTCGGGGGAGCGCGGCGTCGTGCTGTCCGGTGACGGCGAGCCGTGGGAGATCGCGATCGAGGAGTACGGGACCTCCCGTCCGCCGTACCTGCCGGCGGGCACCTTCGAGCAGGCGGTCAAGTCGGCGAGGGCCGATTTCGAGTCCTTCGCCGAGGCGCTCGCACCGTGGCGCGGCGCCGAGACGCCCGCCGCGGATCTGGCGGCCTACGTGCTGTGGTCGGCCACGGTGCGGCCGACCGGGTTCATCACCCGTCCCGCGGTGTTGATGTCCAAGCACTGGATGGACAAGGTCTGGAGCTGGGACCACTGCTTCAACGCGATCGCGCTGGCCGAAGGGGTGCCCGACCTGGCGTGGGACCAGTTCCGGCTCGTCTTCGACCATCAGGACGAGGGCGGTGCGCTGCCCGACTCCATCACCCACTCCGAGGTGCTCTACAACTTCGTCAAGCCGCCCATCCACGGCTGGGCGCTGCGCCACCTGCGAGAGCGCATGCCCCGGCTGCCCGCGGCCGAGCTGGCCGAGACGTACCGGAAGCTGGAGAGCTGGACCGGGTTCTGGCTGACCGCGCGCCGTGTTCCCGGACAGGAGTTGCCGCACTACCAGCACGGCAACGACAGCGGCTGGGACAACGCGACCACCTTCGACCCGGAGCGGGTCGTCGAGACCGCCGACCTGGCGGCCTTCCTCGTGCTCCAGATGCGGGAACTCGCCCACCTCGCGGGAGAACTCGGGCTCGCCGAGAAGTCCGCCGCGTGGTCCCGGACCGCCGATCGGATCCGTGAGGCGCTCCTCGAAGAGCTCTGGGCCGGCGACCGGTTCGTCTCGCGCGGCGCGCACTCCAGGCGGACCTGGTCCAGCGGCAGCCTGCTGGACCTGATGCCGATCGTGCTGGGAGCGGAGCTGCCGGAGCCGGTGCGCACCACGCTGGCCAGGAGGATCGAGACGCACCTCACCGCTTACGGGCCCGCCACCGAGCTGCCGACCTCGGAGCACTATCGAGACGACGGCTACTGGCGGGGACCGATCTGGGCGCCCTCGACCGTCCTGATCGAGGACGGTCTGCGCCGCGCCGGTTTCGCCGAACTGGCCGACAAGATCAGCACGCGGTTCCGCGCGCTGTGCGAGAAGTCCGGCTTCGCGGAGAACTTCGACGCCCGAAGCGGTGCCGGGCTGCGCGACCGTGCCTACACCTGGACGGCGAGCGGCTACCTGATCCTGGCCGCCGCACACGAACGACGCCGGTCCGGCGCTCTGCTCCCGGACGTGCCCCCGGCCGCCGGGTAGCCCTGGGGCGGTTCGTGTTCCCGCAGTCCCGCTCCGGCTGCCCACGGACGGTCGCTGGGGTCACAGGGCACGCAGGAAGCCTTCGAGGATCTCGTTGAAGACGTCGGGGCGCTCCATGTTGGGGTAGTGGGCGGTCCCTTCGACCGGGATCACCCGGCCGTTGGCGACGGTGTGGGCGAGGCGTTCGGCCATGCCGATGTGGTCGGGTGAGTCGACGGTGCCGTTCACCGCCAGCAGGGGGACGTCGATCGTGGCGGCGCGTTCCCAGGTGTCGCGTACCTGGACGAGCAGGTTGGGTTCGTCGGCGGTGTGCTTGGACATGGTGTCCCCGGTCATCCGGCGCAGACGGGCGACGACATCGGAGTCGAGATTGTCGAGGGTGCGGTACGGGCCGGCGGCGAAGAGCGTGAACGCCTCGATCGAGGTGTCCAGGTCGCCGGCCGCCATCGCCGAGTGCCACGCGGTCATGGTCTGGAGGGTCCAGGGGTCGGTGAAGTACGGCTCGCTGGTTCCGGCGCCGCTGACGACCACGGCGCTGACCAGTTCCGGGTGCTCAAGCGCTGTGTCGACCGCGATGCCCGCCCCCATGGAGACCCCCACCAGGATCGCGGGGCCGGTGCCCAGACGGCGCAGCAGGCCGGCCAGGTCGTCGGTGGGCCGGAACGGTTCGGTGGCGTTGGCGGACCGGCCGTGACCGCGGGCATCGGGTGCTATGACGCGGTAGCGAGAGGCGAGGAACGGAATCTGCTCCTCCCACATGCCGTGGTCCAGGAAGCCGCCGTGCAGCAGGACGAGGGGCCGGCCGGTGCCGGTGTCGAGCCAGAACAGATCACTCATGACACCTAGGTTGTCATTATTGGTCACTCATGACAACCTAGGTGTCATGATGGTGGGGTGAAGGAAAAAGACCGCACCCCCGCGTCCGATGAACGGGCCGACCGGCTCGCCGAGGTGTTCGACCTGGTGGGGCCGTTGTACCGGCGCGCCCATCGAAAGGTGGAGCAGGACGCACCCATCGAGGGGTTGTCCGTCGGAGTACGGGCGGTGCTCACCATGCTCCGCGAGCACGGGCCGATGACCGTCCCCCAGATGGGCCGGGCTCAGGCGCTGAGCCGCCAGTTCGTACAGCGCATGATCAACGACGCCGCCGCCCGGAACCTGGTTGAGTCCGTCCCCAACCCGGCGCACAAGAGGTCCTCTCTCATCCGGCTGACCGAGGAGGGGCGGGTCGCCGTCACCGCCCTGATCGACCGCGAGCGCGCGCTTCTCCGCCAGGCGGGCGGAGATCTGAGCGATGCCGAGGTCGCCGCCTGCATCCGGGTGCTCTCACACCTCCTCCGCTTCCTCGACCACGTCGAGGTGGACTAAGCCTGTACGAGATGCGGTCGCGTCGAAGCCGTCCGATCGAAGGTGCCGGTCACTTCGGCGGCCGGTTCGAAGCACTCGATTTTCCGTCCGCACGGCGCCCGTCGCGTCTAAGGGCGTACCGGAGCGGGGCCGGTGCTGGCCCGCAGCGAGATCGACGGCTGCAGCAGAACCTGGCGCGGGGGAGCGTCCGGTGACGAGATCCGTTCCACGAGAAGCTCCACGGCCTGGGTGGCCATGGTCGCGACAGGCACGTCGGCTGAGGTCAGCGGCGGGTGGAAGTCCTCCGCCCATTGCCGGGCCACCACGCCGGTGATCGAGAAGTCGTCGGGCACCGCGAGTCGCCTGCCTCGCAGAGCCCGATCCACACCTGGCAGGGCGGCTTCGTTGAGCGTGACGACGGCGCTGACGGCCGGATTCAGGCGAAGAAGGTCCTCGACGCGTTCCTCGCCGGTCGTCGCCTCGTCCGGGCAGCACACCGCGGTGGCGCTCAGGCCGCGTTCGGTCGCCGCCGCGGTGAAACCGTCAAGAGCCCGGCGGGCGGGACCGTAACCGGCGGCCAGCAACTCCTGCGGCCGGTTGAGGAGCGCGACGGCGCGGTGTCCGAGGTCGGCCAGGTGGTGGACACAGCGGGAGGTCAACGCCTCGTAGTCCACGTCCACCCAGCAGTCGGCCTGGGAGTCCGCGGTATGGCCGATCGTCACGAACGGCAGGCCGGACCGGCGCAGCCGGTGCGCTCGCGGATCCTCCAGCCGGACCTCCATCAAGACGACGCCGTCGACCCGGCGGCTGCTCACCATCCGTTCGAACGACCTGTCGTGCTCGTCACCACTGGGTGAGAGCAGCACGTCGAGTCCGTGACGGCCCGCGGCCTCCACCACGCTCGCGACGAAGCCCAACTGCATGAAGGTGAGGTTCCGGCCGGCGGGCGGGACCACCAGCCCGAGCGTACGAGTGCGCCCCTCCGCCAGTGCCCGGGCGCTGGCGTTGGGACGGTAGCGCGCCTCCGCGATCACTTGCTCGATCCGCCGACGGGTCGCCTCGGACACCGCCCGCTTGCCGCTCAGCGCGTACGAGACCGTGCTACGTGACACGCCGGCGCGCCTGGCGATCTCCCCGATGTTCACTGTGGCCTCCCCGTGGCACCGGATCGAGCCCGCGCCTTGTGACACCTGGTTCGAATCGATTCGATGCGAGGCTATGGGCCTGGAAGGGGGGTGTCAAAGCAGCTCAGCGTGCTGCGGCGAGGATGTGCCGCCTCTGGGAGGGAGGGGGAGTGGGGTAGTGCGTCGTCGGCGACCTGGGCTCTCTGTCAAACGCGTCTCGCCATTGGCCGGTCGGTCATCCGGCCTGGGGCACCACCTCGTGGAGGGGGTAGATACCCCGAATCGATTCGTTGAGCCGGCCGACAGATAACGTGCCCCGCGGGACTACCGGGCGTCAACTCCTGTCACGGGGTTGACGGCTTCCGGAGCAGTTATAAATCTACATTGTAAAGGGGGTCGGTTGGTTGAAAACCATTCCAAAGATCAAAAACCGACCACCTGCCAGAGGAGAGCGCAACGCGCCCGGTTCCGCCCGCTGCTCACTTGTCGATACCTCTTACGGTTGAGGGACGGCTGCCGGGTTCACCGCGCGTATCGCGTCGCCCTGCTTCCAGGAGGTGACGCCACTCGCCGTCCGCCACCGGGTCCTCGAAGGTCGCGGTCGTTTTCGGGTGGCCGAGTGGGTTCGGGTCGTCAGTGGCGGTTGGCCGCGCAGGGTGGCAGGCAGGGTGGCAGGCAGGGTGGCAGGTCGTCGGGTGGGGGGTGGTTGGGGGCGTCATGCGCACTTGTCGAGAATGTCCGTCCGGTTCAGCAGGCCGAGTAGGCGGCGTATGTCGATCGGTGCGTTGATCAGGTGGGCCGTGCCGTCGCGGCACAGGTCGGTCAGCATGCGCAGGCCTGCGACGTCGGTGAACTTCAGGCGTCCGATTCGGTGGCCGGAAACTGTCGGTGCCGGGAGAGATGATGGGATCATGACCGACGCGCCCCCCAGCACTCTTCTCGCTGATCAGACCGCCTACGCCGAAGCCGTTCAGCTCGCCTTGGACGCCGCCGCGGCCTACTACGGTGACGGCACCTCCACGTTGGACGACGACGCCTACGACCGGTTGGTCCGGGGCATCGAGGCTTATGAGGACGAGCATCCCGAGGAGGTGTTGCCGACTTCGCCGACGGGCAAGGTGGCCGGGGGTGCGGTGGTCGGTGATGTGCCGCACGCGGTGCCGATGCTCAGCTTGGACAACGTCTTCGGTGCCGGGCAGCTGGCCGACTGGGCCGCCTCGCTGGAGCGCAGGCTTGGGCGCCCGGTCGCGGCGTGGAGCGTTGAGCCCAAGCTCGATGGCCTGGCCATCTCGGCCCGTTATCGTCACGGCCGCCTGGTGCGGTTGGTGACCCGTGGTGATGGCACCGCCGGTGAGGACGTCTCTCACGCGATCGGCACCGTTGTGGGGCTGCCTTCCAGGTTGGCCGAGCCGGTGACCGTTGAGTTGCGCGGTGAGGTGCTGATGACGACGTCGCAGTTCGAGGAGGCATGTGGCAAGCGGCAGGCGCATGACGGCACCACCTTCGCCAATCCGCGTAGCGCCGCCGCCGGGACGCTGCGTGCCCAGGACCGGCCGTATGTGTGCGAGTTGACCTTCTTCGGCTATGGGGCGCTGCCGTATCCCGATGATGTCTCCGAGACGGCTGAGTGGTTGCGCGGGTTGGCGCACAGCGAGGTCATGGCGTGGGTCGCGGGGCAGGGGGTGCAGACCACCGCGGCCACCTCGGTCGCGGGGATCGTCGCTGAGACGTTGGAGGGGGTGCGGGAGCGGGTCGAGGAGATCGCCGCGGTGCGGCCGGAGTTGCCGTTCGGTATCGACGGGATCGTGATCAAGTGTGATCTCGCCGGTGATCAGGTGCAGGCCGGTTTCAGTTCGCGTGCTCCGCGGTGGGCCGTCGCCTACAAGCTGCCCGCGACCGAGAAGATCACCAAGTTGGTCGGTGTGGAGTGGAATACCGGCCGTACCGGCGTCATCGCCCCGCGTGCGGTGTTGGAGCCGGTCGAGCTCGATGGCAGTGTCGTCACCTATGCCACGCTTCACAATGCCTCCGACATTGCGCGTCGGGGTTTGATGCTGGGTGACAGTGTGACCGTCTACAAGGCGGGTGATGTGATTCCTCGTGTGGAGGCGCCGGTGGTGCATCTGCGCACCGGTGATGAGCGGCCGATCGAGATTCCGAAGGTCTGTCCTACCTGTGGTGATGCGATCGACGCCTCTCAGGAGCGGTGGCGGTGCGTGCGTGGTCGCGCCTGCCGGACGATCGCCTCCATCGGCTATGCCGTGGGCCGTGACCAGCTCGACATCGAGGGGCTGGCGGAGAGCCGCATTCTGCAGTTGCTGGACGCGGGGCTGATCGCCGACTTCGCCGATCTGTTCTTTTTGACCCGCGAGCAGGTGCTGGGTCTGGAGCGGATGGGGGAGACGAGCACCGACAATCTGCTGGCCGCGATCGAGCGGGCCAAGGCACAGCCGCTCAGCAGGGTGTTCTGCGCGCTGGGTGTGCGTGGCACCGGCCGGTCCATGAGTCGTCGCATCGCCCGGCATTTCGGCAGTATGGACGCCATTCGTGCGGCCGACGCCGGGGCGATCGAGGCGGTCGAGGGCATCGGCCCGAAGAAGTCGCCGGCGGTGGTGGCCGAGCTCGCCGAGCTCGCGCCGTTGATCGACAAGCTGGTGGCGGCCGGGGTCACCATGACCGAGCCCGGCTGGACGCCTCCTGCCGCCCCCGTCGTCACCGGGGGCGACGGGGGCGAGGCCCCCGCGACGTCGGGTGACGCGTCCGGGTTGCCGCTGGCCGGGATGTCGGTCGTGGTGACCGGTTCCATGAGCGGGGCTTTGGAGTCCTTGACCCGTAACCAGATGAATGAGCTGATCGAGCGTGCCGGGGGTAGGTCCTCTTCTGGTGTCTCGGCGAAGACGTCCTTGTTGGTGGCCGGGGAGAAGGCGGGTTCCAAGCGGGCCAAGGCCGAGAGTTTGGGGGTGCGGATCGTCGGCCCCGAGGAGTTCGCCGGTCTCGTCGGCCCGTTCCTTTGATCGGGATCGGAACGGGGTGGTGACGTCGTCATGCGATCGCGGGCGATCTCCTGGTTCACCGTCCTCTCCTGATCTGTGCGGCTGCGGTCACGAGTTGTTCGGTGTCGTGTTTTTCGGTGTAGGACTTGGTGTGCCGGGCGAAGGGCCGGCTATCGGGTGTCGCGCATTTTGAGGATGTAGGCCGCGGTGAGCGCGACGGCGCGGTCTTCGTCGTGTGAGAGGTCGGCGAGGGCGCGGGAGGCGATGGTTGCCGGGATGTCCGCGAGTGCCTGCGCGAGGCGTCGGCGTGCCGGTGGTTCGGTGGTGCCGGGGGCGAGGCGGTCGACGAGGCCGGTGGCGATCTGGTCGGCCAGGGCGGGGGTGCTCGCCAGGGTGCTCAGCGCGTCGGCCGCGTCGACGTCGTTCGTTCCCTCGACGACCATGTCGATGAGGGTCGGGATCGCCTCGGTCGCGCCGCGTGTCCCCAGTGCCAGGGCCGCGTGCCGGCGGACGACGAGGTCGGGGTGGGCGAGGGCGTTGCGCAGCAGTGCGGTCGCCTGGGCGTCCGGGATTTCGGCGATGGATTGGACGGCGCGTTCGCGTACTTCGGCCACGGGTGAGCCGAGGCCTTTGGCCAGCAACGCGGTTCCGCTGTCGGCCGATCGCGCCAGGGCCCATCGAAGGGCTCCGGCGACGTTCGGGTCCTTTTCGCTGAGTGCCGCCTCGACCAGTGCTTCCACCGGCATCGAGACGTCTTCGGTCCAGGACAGGGCCGCGTGCTGGCGCTTGCCGGCGTTCTTTGATCCCAGTGCCTGCAGGAGTTCGACGGTGTGGAGGACCTCCTTCCAGTCGGTGGGTTGCGCGGCGCCGATGCGGCGAAGTCGCGTGAGTAGTTCGGTCTGCCGCGCGATGCGTTCCTGGGTTTGGTCGATGAGGTGTTCGACGAGTTGTGCGGGGGTGAAGGCGGGGTCTTCGAGGGCGCGCCCGACGTCGTGCAGTGACAGTCCGAGCGACCGCAGGCTCTCGATGTGGAAGATCCGTTGGATGTCTTCCGCGGAGTATTCGCGGTAGCCGGCGTCGGTGCGGCCTGTTGGCCGCACCAGGCCGAGTGCGTCGTAGTGCCTGAGCATGCGGGCGCTGACTCCGGAGCGTCGTGCCACCTCACCGATCAACACCGTCTCATCATCCCTGCCTTTCGGTTTCGCCGAGGGCCACGACGCGCTTGGCCTGTTCGATCGCGAACTCGAATCCGGTCTCGGGGTCGCGTAGGAGTTGCTCGGTGGCGATCGCGTGCGCGCGCACGCGGGGGTCTGCTCGTGTCTGGGCGGCGTGCAGGATCGGCGAGATCACCTCGCCGAGCGCGATGAGCGCCCGGCTGAGGCTGAGTTGGGTCTCACGTTCGCCGCGACCGAGTTGTGTCGACAGTGCCGCGGCGAGTTCGGGTTTCTCGCCTTCGGGGACGAGCGCGACGGCCGCCCGCCAGGCGCTGCGGGCGACCTCGTCGTCGGCGTCGGACAGGAGCGCTTGGGTGATCGCGGGCCACGCTCGCCGATCCCCGATCTTGGACAGGGTGTGCAGCGCCTGGCTTCGTGCCTGGGCGCGTGGTGAGCGGACCTCGTCGAGGAGTATGGGGAGGGTCATTGACGCGGGGTGGCGGGTGAGTGCCCAGGTGAGCGTGTCGCGTACCGGGAATTCGTCTTCGATCGCGCATCGTTCGATGAGTTTGTCGATGAAGCGCGGGTCGGGGTTCGTGCCGAGCGCCAGCGCCGCTCGTAGCCGCACCGACGGGTCGTCGTCCTGCAGTGCTTGGAGGGCTGGGATCGGGTTGGTGTTCGGGTTGGTGTCCTGTTTCGGCATGGTCATGGGGCCACCTCCTGGCCCTCAGTGAAGACCTTGTCACTGTGTCAAGGTCAAGCTGGATCATGCCGTGAGGTCGTCAGGGGTCTTCGTCCGCCGGAGTCCGGCATTGGTGGGCTCAGGGGGACGCAGGGCTCGGGTGCAGAGGGTGAGGCCCTCCATCAGTGTGGTGCGGGTGTGGTCGTCGACGTCGGCGAGCATGTCTTTTTCGATGCGGTCGAGTGCGCGGTCGCAGTGTCGTAGGGCGGCCTGTCCTTCGCGGGTGAGGTGGGTGCGAAGCACCCGGCCGCCGTCGGGGTGTGCGTCGCGGTGGATCAGGCCGCGTTGTTCCAGGTCGCGTACGACCAGGTTCATGGCCTGTGGGGTGACGAAGGCGATGCGGGCGAGTTCGGCCGAGGACAGTCCGGTGCGCATGCGCAGTTCGCTGAGTGCCATGTATTCGGTCGTGGTGACGCCGTAGTGCACGAGTGCCTCGTCGAGTCGGGCGCGGATGCGACGCTCCAGCCGGTAGACCAGGTAGCTCAGGTGAGGTGCCGGTTTGGGCGGTTGGTCGGCTGTGGGGTCGCGGCGTGAGGTCACCGGATGACGATAACGGGCGATATAAGTTTCGCGCCTCAAATATCAAGCTACTTGATAACAAATCGCTTGATAACCAGCGCAAGCAGCTTTTTTCGTCGCTTGGGGACCATGATCCGGTACGAGCCAGACGCCCACCAGCAGCGACACCCCGCAGGCGAACTGGAACCGCCGCCGCTACGCCGACACCTCCGGAATGGTGCAGGTCGAGGCCTACACCATCCAGGGGGCCGGTCACAGCCTGCCGTCGAGCGGGATGGCCGCCGCCGCGATCCAGTTCTTCGGCCTCACCGGCGGGCCGACCCCGACCCCCTCCCTGTCTCCCACTCCCACCCCGACCCCGACCCCGTCGCCGACCCCGACCCCCGGCCCGGGTGGCGGGTGCAGGGTCACCTACCTTCCCAACACCTGGAACAACGGCTTCACCGCCGATGTCACCGTGACCAACACCGGGTCGGCCCCCGTCAACGGCTGGACCGTGACCTGGACGTGGCCGGGTAACCAGCAGGTCACCAGTGCCTGGAACGCCACGGTGACCCAGTCGGGCTCCCAGGTCAGCGCGCGCAACGTCTCCTACAACGCCACCATCGCCCCGCAGGCCCGCAGCAGTTTCGGGTTCCAGGGCACCTACAGCGGCACGAACTCGGCTCCGGCGGCGTTCGCGCTGAACGGGACCGCCTGCGTCATAGGGTGAGTTCGTCCAGCAGGCCGCCGGCCACCTTCAGCGCGGGCCGTTCGTACTGTTCGGCCCGCGCGCGGAAGACCTGCTCGGCCCGGATCGCCGGCCAGTCGCCGGGCAGGTGCTCGGCCGGCAGGTGAGGGTCCTGGCGGACGAGTTGCAGCCAGTCGGTGTGCAGCACCAGTTGCCGTACGAGGTCGTCCGGCGCGTCGGGCAGCGGCCGGGTGAGGTCCCACCTGGTGAGGAAGGCCCGATAGCGCCGGGCGATCTGCTCGATGTCGAAGGCCTTGGCCACCAGGTCGGCGGCCTCGGTGGGTTTGAACGCCCTCGCGGTCAGCACCGTGACGTGATCGTCGACCTCCAGCGACTCCAGCACCCCGCAGACCTCCCTCGCGCCGGGAGCGATCCACAGTCCGCTCTGCAGCGGGCCGAATCCGGCCCAGATGAGCCGGGAGCGCAGGTCGTGGCGGGTGCTGCGGCGGCTGTCGGGCAGGGAGAACCCGACGACCGTCCAGGTGCCGTCCCAGTCGCGGTTCACCGCGCCGGTCTCCCAGATCCGCCGGCGGCCGTCGCGCAGCACCGCCTCGGCGTGCGGGGTGAGCCCGACATAGACCCTGCGCCCCACCCGGTGGCGGGTCAGCAGGTCGCGTTTGACCATGCGGGCGAGCGTGGAGCGGACGGCCTCCTCCGAGACGCCGAGGCGGGCGAACACCTCGATGATGCTGCCCGTGGAGATGGCGGTGCCGCGGTCCAGGGCGTGGATGCCGAGGAAGCTGAAAATCAGGGACTGCGGGCGCGCGGACGGCGCCGCCGGTTCGTCTTCGCCGCCGATGCTCACACCGGAAGCGTAGACGGGCCAGATGTCAGGCACATAATTGACGGAAGTCAAATATGTGCACAAGGAGAGTTTATGAACGTCGACGAACTGGTCGCCATCGACGTGCACACGCACGCGGAGGTCTCCGCGGACGGGCACGCCTCGCTCGGCGACGAGCTGGCCGCGGCCTCGGCGAAGTACTTCAAGGGGCGCTCTCGGCCCACCGTCGCCGAGATGGCCGCCTACTACCGTGAGCGCAGGATGGCGGCGGTGGTGTTCACCGTCGACGCCGAGCACGCCACCGGGCATCGGCGCATCTCGAACGAGGAGGTCGCGGCGAGTTGCGCCGCGCACGCCGACGTGCTGATCCCCTTCGCCAGCGTCGATCCGTGGAAGGGCAGGGCCGGGGTCCGCGAGGCGCGCCGGCTGGTGGCCGAGCACGGGGTGCGCGGCTTCAAGTTCCATCCGAGTGTCCAGGGCATCGCGCCCGACGACCGGGTGGCCTACCCGCTTTACGAGGCGATCGAGGAGATGGGGGTGCCGGCGCTGTTTCACACCGGGCAGACCGGTATCGGTGCAGGTCTGCCCGGCGGGGGCGGGATCCGGCTGAAGTACTCCAACCCCATGCTGGTCGACGACGTCGCCGTGGACTTCCCCGAGTTGCGGATCATCCTGGCCCATCCGTCCTTTCCCTGGCAGGACGAGGCTCTGGCGGTGGCCACGCACAAGCCGCAGGTCTACATCGACCTGTCGGGGTGGTCGCCGAAGTACTTTCCGCCGCAGCTCGTCCGGTACGCCAACACGCTGCTGAAGGACAAGGTGCTCTTCGGATCCGACTACCCGATGATCACGCCGGATCGGTGGCTCGCCGACTTCGACGCCCTCGACATCAAGCCCGAGGTCCGCCCGAAGATCCTCAAGGACAACGCCGTGCGCCTGCTCGGGCTCGGCACCGTTTAATGCTGGGCAAAGGATTGACGTCCGTCATAAAAATGCCTAACCTCCGGGCAAGCAAGCGCAGTAGCTCGCTCTCGGACTGAGGAGCTCAGTCATGACGAACCCGTCGGTCTTTCCCCCCAACCAGGTTCAGCTACGCCGCGCGGTGGCCTCCAGCTTCCTGGGCAGCGTGATCGAGTACTACGACTTCCTGCTGTACGCCACGGCCTCGGCGGTGGTCTTCAGCAAGATCTTCTTCTCCTCGCTCGACCCGCTCACGGCCACGGTCGCCAGTTTCGGCACCTTCGCCACGGGGTACCTCGCCAGGCCGCTCGGCGGAGTGATCTTCGGCCACTTCGGCGACCGGCTCGGCCGCAAGCGCATGCTGGTCTTGACCATGACCCTGATGGGTGTCGCCAGCTTCCTCATCGGCGTGCTGCCCACCTACGAGCAGATCGGCGCCCTGGCCCCCGTCACCCTGGTCCTCCTTCGCGTCCTGCAGGGCGTGGCCATCGGCGGCGAATGGGGAGGCGCCGTACTGATGTCGGCGGAACACGCCAGCAGCCGCCGAGGCCTGTGGGCGAGCTTCACCAACGCCGGCGCCCCGTTCGGCATGGTGCTGTCCACCGGCGTGCTCAGCGGCACCGCGGCCGTCGTGGGCGAGCAGGCCTTCCTGAGCTGGGGCTGGCGGGTGCCGTTCCTGCTCAGCATCCTCCTGCTGGGAGTCGGCCTGTTCGTCCGGCTGCGGGTGGAGGAGACGCCGGTGTTCGAGGCGGCCGGCGCCGGCGGCCGCGCCACCCGGATGCCGCTGCTGGAGGTGTTGCGCAACCACCCCAGGACCCTGCTTCTGGGGGTGGGGGTCGGCCTGTCGGCGTTCGTGGCCCAGGGCACCCTGACCACCTATCTCATCGCCTACGGCGTCCGGACCGGTTTCACCCGCCAGGCCGTGCTGAACGGCCTCACGCTCTCCTCCGCGCTCGCCGTGGTGAGCATCATCGCCTGGTCGGCGCTCTCGGACCGGGTCGGACGCCGCCCGATCGTGCTGGCGGGCGCGCTGCTCATGGCCGGGTTCGGCTTCGCGCTGTTCCCGATGGTGAACGCCGGCAGCGTCGCGCTGCTCGTCATCGCGCTGGTGCTGGGCCAGGCGCTCATCCACCCGATGATGTACGGCCCGCTGGGGGCGCTGTACGCCGAGTTGTTCCCCACCAGGAACCGCTACACCGGCGCCTCGCTCGGCTACCAGCTCGCCGGACTCGGCGCCGGCCTGGGCCCGCTGCTGTTCGCCCAGCTGGACGCCTCCTCCGGGGGCGGCAGCACGACGACGATCTCGGTGATCATCGCCGCCTGCTGCCTGCTGACCGTGGTCTGCGTGCTGGCCCTGCGGGAGACCAGCGGCGACGACCTCACCTCCGGCGCCCCGGCGATCCGTGCCGCCACCGATGCGTAACGCCGGGCTCGGCGGCTGGCCCGCCCGCCGAGCCCAGATGAGCCCTCAGCGCACCGCGTTCGTCTTCGCGGGCCGATCGGTCAGCTACGCCGACGTCCACCAGCGGGCGACCCGCCTGGCCTCACGGATGCGCCAAGCGGGGATCGGGGCGGGGGAGCGGGTCGCCTACCTCGGCCCCAACCACGTCGCCTTCGCCGAGACCATGTTCGCCACCCACATGCTGGGGGCCGTCTTCGTCCCGCTGAACTTCCGGCTGACCGCGCCCGAGATCGGCTACATGCTTGGCCACTCGGGCGCCGCACTGCTGGTGTACGACCCCGGCTGCGCGCAGACCGTACACGCCCTGTCCGGGCCGTACACGCTCGTGGCCCTGGAATCGCCCGCGCCGGGGGAGCACGACTTCGAGACCTGGGTGGCGCGGGGCGATCCCGGCCCCATCGACGTGCCGGTGGCACTCGACGACCTCGCCCTCATCCTCTACACCTCCGGCACGACCGGCGCTCCCAAGGGGGCGATGCTCAGCCACGCCAACCTGGTGTGGAACTGCTTCAACATGATGGTCGGCGTGGATGTGACGAGTTCGGAGGTGACGCTGATCAGTGCGCCGCTCTTCCACGTCGCGGCGCTGAACCAGACGCTGCTGCCGACCTTCCTCAAGGGCGGCACCTCGGTGATCATGCCGTCCTGGGACGCGGAGGTGTGCTACGACCTCATCGAGGAGCACCGGGTGACGTGGATGTTCGGCGTCACCACGATGTTCGCCGACTTCGCCAGGTCGCCGCGCTGGGCCGAGGCCGACCTGTCGTCGCTGCGTACCCTCATGGCCGGCGGCGCGGCCATCCCCGTGGCGCTGATCCGCACCTACCAGGAAAGGGGCCTGGTCTTCTGCCAGGGCTACGGACTGACCGAGACCGCCCCCGGCGCGACCTTCCTGGAGGCGGGCGAGAGCGTGCGCAAGGTGGGCTCGGCCGGGGTGCCGGTCTTCTTCTCCAGGGTGCGGGTGGCGCGCCCCGACCTCACGACGGCACCGGCCGGGGAGCCGGGCGAGGTGCTCATCCAGGGGCCGAACGTCACCCCCGGCTACTGGCGGGACCCGCAGGCCAGTGCCGCCGCGCTGACCGAGGACGGCTGGTTCCGCTCCGGCGACATCGCGATCATGGATGAGGAGGGTCATCTGAGCGTCGTCGACCGCATCAAGGACATGTACATCTCCGGCGGGGAGAACGTCTACCCGGCGGAGGTCGAGGAGGCGCTCTTCGCGCATCCGGCCGTGGCGGAGGCCGCCGTGGTGGGGATGGCCGACCACCGGTGGGGCGAGGTGGGCCGCGCTTTCGTCGTGCTCCGTCCCGGCGCCGGCGTCGCCCCCGGCGAACTGGCGGACTTCCTGCGTTCCCGGCTCGCCAAGTACAAGATCCCCGTCCGTTTCGAGATCGTCGGCGCGCTGCCGAAGACGGGCTCGGGCAAGATCCGCAAATCCGAGCTCCGCGGCCGCCCCCTGCCCGAATGAGCCGATGACGCGCTGTTGCTGTTCGACGTGCTGACGGCGATGAAGCCGCCGTCGCGGGCGGGCCGCAACGACAAGAGGCGCTGTGGTCGGCGCTGCGCCGCCGCGACGTGTATGCGATCGGCGTCGAGCCGAAGCGATGACGTTGCCCCGCGAGCCTGCACGGCTGCGCTCTAACCTCCGGCCTCGAGGTAGCGCGTCCAGCCCGCATCCAGGAGTCGGAATCCTGCGTCGATGGTCCGTTCCGGATCGGCCTCGCGGGTGGCGCTGAGCTGGATGTGCAGGGCGAACCGGACGTAGAAGCGGATCTCGTCGCTCGGCTCGGAGAGCCCGAACTCCTCGGTGATCGTGGCGACGAGGGCGTCTTCGTGGCGGAACCACATTTTCTCCGCGTAGTCCACGAGGGCCGGTGTCTGCTCCATGAGGGCGAGGATCTGGCGCTGGGGTTCGGATGTGAGTGCGGCGATTTCGAGGAGGTAGTGGGCTTTCAGCGCGTCGGAGATCGTGGTGCCGGGCGCCCGGGCGCTGACCGCGGCCAAGAGGTGTTCATGTCGGTCGTCCTCGTCGCTGAAGACGAGTGCCTCCTTGTGGGGGAAGTGCGTGAAGACCGTCTTGGGCGACACGTCCGCCTTGTCCGCGATCTCGCGAACAGTGACCGCATCGAAGCCACGTTGGAGGAAGAGCGTCGTCGCCGCGTCCAGGATCGCCGCCCGCGTCGCGGCCTTCTTGCGCTCTCGTCGCCCCACGGCCGTTCCATTCACCATGGCTCGATCTTACTGGTATCGACCTCTAAGTATATTGACAATAAAAGTAATCTCGATGTACTTAGTGTGTGAGTGAAGTAAGGTCGGCGGCGGAAGACGATTCGGGCGGCAGGACCGAACCCGTGAGAACCTCCACCGGCCTTGGTGTCAGCGCCGCAGCAACGCCTGAAAGGACTACAGCCATGACCGGGTACACCCACTCGCGTTCCGGCATCGAGCAAGAAAAGCCCGGGAACGACTCGCGACCCGACACGCCCGGCCCCGATGTGCTTCGGCTTTCGCGGCGACGAGCCGCGGGAGCGTTGCTCGTCGCCGGCCCTGTGATCTTCCTGCTCGCGGAGTTCGTCGCTGCCGCAGCGTGGACGGATCCGCCCTACAGCTACACGTACCACTTCATCAGCGATCTCGGAGTCCACGGACCTTCGACCCTGTTCGGGCAGTACATGTACTCACCTCTTGCCTGGGTGATGAACACCGGTTTCATCCTGTTCGGGATCACGATCCTCGCCGGTATCGCGCTGCTGCGTGGCCTGTCGGGCTGGCGCCGCTGGACGACGCTCGTGCCCGCGACACTGCTGGCCGTCGGCGGTGTTCTGCTCGGCTTGTTCCCGGGCTCCGGCGAGGCTTTGGAAGACGGCACCGGCGCCTACCACAGCATGGGAGCCTTCGCGGGCTTTATCGGCGCGAACATGCTCGCGGTCGTGCTCGGGAGGATGCGCCGGCGTGTCGGGTTCTCGCCCGGGATCGGGAGGGCGCTGGTCACGACCGGAGTGGTCGGCCTGCTCTCGACGGCGGCCTACCTCCTGATGATCATCTCTTCCGCTGGCGACTCCGCGAGCGGCGTCATCGGCCTCGTCGAACGCGGTGCCACCCATCCGTTCCTGATCGGGCTTCTCTGCGCGGGAGCATCGGTCTGGAGTCGCCGAACCCTCGACATGCCGGACGCGCACCCCGCCGCCGAGGTCAAGGCCGGGTGACGCAGAACCCCGCGATCACCACCAGCCGCCAGGCCCTCCGCTCGGGTCCGTGCGAGGCCGGCGGCGTCGTCGACGCCGGCCTCGCACGGTGTGCACGATTCTCACCGGCAGATCGACCCCGGAAAATCCCTCGCTCACAGCTCCCACAGCCCTTTGCCCAGCGTGGTGAGCCCGCCGCCCAGCGCGAGCAGCAGCACCATCAGCCGGGCCGGCCTTTCCGGAACCCGCCGCGCCAGTGCCGCGCCGATCGCCGAGCCCGCCGCGATGGAGGCCGCGACCAGCAGCCAGACCGGCGCGGGCAGCTGCGGCACGCCTTTGGCCGTCACGGAGAAGGCGTTCACCACCACCCCGTAGAACTGGGCGTTCGGCACGAACTCCCGTACCGTCCAGCCCGCGTTCACCGCGTACAGGGAGACCGCGGGGCCGCCCACCCCGGCGGAGGAGTTCATGAACCCGCTGGCGGCCCCGGCGGCCACCGCGCCTTTGACGCCGCGCAGGGCCGGCACCCGAGCACCCCACATCACCAGCGCCACGGCCACGCTCACCAGCACCCCCATCCCGGCCAGCAGCACCGGCTCGGGCAGGCGGGCGGCCACCCAGGCCCCGGCCGGTACCGTGCAGGCGGCCGCGGCGACCAGCGGGACCATCGCGGCCAGGCGCACCTGGCGCCAGGTGCCGGCGAGGCCGACCGCGCTGATGGCGCCGGCCGCGCAGTTGGCGAGCACCACGCCCTCGGCCGGGCCCAGCAGCAGCACCAGGGCGGGCACCGACACGAGCGCGAACCCGATCCCCGCCAGCCGCTGCACCGAGGCTCCCGCTACCATGATCACGCCCAGTACGAGGACGACCCCCCACTCACTCGCCACGGACGGCTCCTCGCGGATGCTTTTCACCGGTGATTCGCCACAGCCTTCCCCCGCGCGGCCGCAGCGATCAACAGCTTTTCCCCGCCTCGGCCGGCCCCGGCGCGATCCGGGCGCCGCTCACCCCCGCTGGTGGTGTGCGAGCAGCTGGGTGAGCAGGCGGGTCAGGGCCTGCCGGTCCTCGGCCGCGAGCGGTCCGAGCAGCTCCTCCTGCGCCTCGTCGAGCGCCCGGTCCAGGCGCCGCAGCTGCCGATCACCCGCCGCGGTGAGGGTCACCAGGTTGCGCCTTCGGTCCTCGGGGTCCGGCGTCCGCTCGACCAGGCCCTGCCCGGCCAGCTCGTTGATCGCCGCCACGACGTCACTGCGGTCCATGTTGCACCGGCGGCCGAGCTCGGCCTGACTGGCCACCCCGAACTCCTCCAGCGCGGCCAGGATCCGGTAGTGGTATCCACGCGCCCCCACCTGCCCGAAGCCGTCGGAGGCCAGGCGGTGGGCGTGCACCGCCAGCTGGGTGAGCAGCCAACTCGGCTTCGCGGTCAGACGTGCGGGTGTTTTTTCCACATCAGCCACCATACATCGTTGGTATGACCAATAAATCTGTATATAGTGGGCGTCGCCAACGTTGGTGGAGCCAACGGAAACGGCGCGGGCCGTGACCGCCTGAACACGCGAGCACCGATCACGTTCGGGCGCGCCATGGACACCCGCGCGAGCGTGGTTCCGAAACCGGCACCCGCTGTCCCCGTCGCCGTCCGCACCGACCTCATCGACACCCGCTCGTCCGAACATCCGGGCGCCGGACGAACCCCCTGGAGCCAAGACCATGATCAAGCCGTTTCGCATCGAGATCCCCCAGGCGGACCTCGACGACCTCACCGACCGGCTCTCGCGCACCCGCTGGCCCAACGAGATCACCGGCGCCGGATGGGACTACGGCTTCCCGCTGGCGCGGCTGAAGGAGCTCGCCGAACACTGGCGCACCGGCTACGACTGGCGGGCGCACGAGGCCAGGCTGAACGAGCTCGCGCACTTCACCACCGAGATCGACGGGCAGAACATCCACTTCGTCCACGTCCGCTCTCCAAGACCGGACGCACTCGCGCTCGTCCTCACCCACGGCTGGCCAGGGTCGTTCCTGGAGTTCCTCGACGTGATCGAGCCCCTGTCGCGCGACTTCCACCTGGTGATCCCCTCCATCCCGGGCTTCGGTTTTTCCGGGCCGACCCACGAGCGCGGCTGGGACATCGTCCGGGTCGCCCGGGCCTGGGCCGAGCTGATGCGCCGCCTGGGGTACGAGCGCTACGGCGCGCACGGCGGCGACTTCGGCTCGGGCATCTCGTTGGCGCTCGGCGCGGTGGCCCCCGAGCAGGTCGCCGGGGTGCACGTCAACTACCTGCCGACCCGGCCGGACCCCGACGCCGGCCTCGAGCTGTCGCAAGCCGACGAGGCCCGGCTGGAGAAGGTCAGGCGGCTGATGGCGAACCGCCCGCCGTACCAGGCTCTGCAGGCCACCACCCCGCAGACCCTCGGATACGCGCTCACCGACTCGCCGGTCGGCCAGCTGGCCTGGATCGCCGAGCGCTTCGCGCAGTGGACGGACCCGCGCTCGCAGATCGACGACGAGCGGATGCTCACCGACATCTCGCTGTACTGGCTGACCGCCACCGCGGCCTCCTCGGCGCGGCTGGCACGTGAGGCTCCGCGGCGGGTCGAGCCGTGCCCGGTACCGGTCGGCGTGGCGGTGTTCGCGCACGACATCACGCAGTCGGTGCGGCCGCTGGCCGAGCGGCTGTACGACATCAGGCACTGGTCGGAGTTCGAGCGCGGCGGCCACTTCGCCGCGATGGAGGTGCCGGAGCTGCTCGCCGGGGACGTCCGGGACTTCTTCCTCCCTCATGTCGAGCAGGAGGGGCCGACGAGCCGAGTCCGGCGTCACACCCCTTGAATGTTCCGGGTCGCGATCGCGTCATTTCGCGAGCGGAAAGGTGGCCGGATCGCTCCGGGCGCGGTGATCGGAGGGGGCGGGCCTCCCGCGGCCAGGCGGGAGGCCCCGAACGGGGGAACGACGAGCTCGGACGCGGGCCACGAGCTCGCCTGTCCGCACTCGGCGCACGCGTGCGCCTCCGCGATCCGTCCGATCGCGGTCACCGATGACGGACCGGTACCGGCGACCTCAGGTGCGAGCGGGCGTGATGACTCCGAACCACCGCCGCAAGGCCGCCTGGAGTGCCGCGATCTCCGTTGGATCGGGCCGGGGTGACGAAGACGCCCAGGCCACGTAGCAGTCCGGTCGAAGGAGCAGGGCGGTGGGCGCGGCGGCCTGGGAGCGCGCCGTGACGACATCGACCTGGTCGTGCCGCAGGGCGAGGGTCTTCGCCAGTGACGCCTCCTCGGTCAGGTCGAGCAGCAAGGGGCGTGCGGTCCTGGTCAGCTCGGCCAGCCGGACCGGACCGGCCGGGGTGCGCAGGTCCAGGTCCGGGGCGAACCGGCCGGTCAGCGGATGCGCCTCGCCCGCACCCATGTCGTAGCGGACGTCGGCGCCCGCGGTGAGCTCGGCCAGGCGCCGCACGGTGCCGGGGTCGCGGAGCAGTTCGGCGAACACCTCGCGCAGTCCGGTGACATCGTCGCCGGGGGCGATCAGGGCCGCCTGTGCCTGCGCGTTCAGCACCATGCGCCGGGCGGCCGACCGCCGCTCCGTCTCGTAGGTGCCCAGCAGCCCGGACGGGGCTCCTGCCCGGATCTCGGCGGCGAGTTTCCAGCCGAGATTGACCGCGTCCTGCAGGCCGAGGTTGAGCCCTGGACCGCCCCCCGTGGCGGCGTACACATGAGCGGCGTCACCGATCAGGAACACCCGGCCGTCGGCGAACCGCTCGGCGACCCGGGTGTTACCGCCACTCAGCCGGCGCAGCACGTGCGGTCCCTGGCCGTCGGGCGGGCCGAGCGGCACCTCGACGCCGAGCACGCGGCGGACGCTCGCCCGTAACTCCTCCAGGCTCATCACCGCATCGGTCGCGGGCTGGTCCCACTCCGTGGTGCTGACCAGCGGCGGGTGGCCGGGCATCGGCGCGTAGGAGAACCCCCCGTGCTCGGTGCGGTGGGGCAGGAACGGCGAAACGGCGCCGTAGCCGGGCACGTTCAGCGCACCGGTCGCAGGATCGACCCGGTCCGCCGGGACCGTCACATGCGCCGAGCGCACGGTCATCCGGTCGTAGGTGACTCCGGGGAATCCGATGCCGGAGAGTTTGCGGGTGACGCTGTGGGCTCCATCGGCGCCGACAAGGTACCGGGCCCGCAGGTGGTAGGCCCCGCCCGGGCTCGCGACGTCGACGGTGACCGCCTCGTCGTCCTGCGACAGGCCCACGACCTCATGTCCGCGCCGGATCTCCACGCCCAGCTCGACGGCGCGCTCCTGCAGAACCTGCACGATGCGCCGCTGCGGCACCGGCAGGGCGTAGACGGGGCTGTCGTCCAGCACACTCAGGTCCAGGCCCATCGCGCCGAACATGAAGTAGGCGGAGTTCGGCCGCGGCGGCTCCGGGCTGCCACTGAGACGTTCGTGCAGCCCCCGGCGGTCGAGCAGCTTGACGACCTGGCCGAGCAGCCCGTTCGCCTTCGGTTCCTCGCTCGGCTCCGGCAGCCGCTCCAGCACGAGTGGCCGGACCCCCGCCAGGCTCAGCTCGCAGGCCAGCATCAGCCCGTTCGGGCCGCCGCCGACGATGACGACATCTGTGATCATGTGCGTTCCCTTGTTCGCCCGAGGTGAGAGGACGCCCAGGCTAGGAAAAAAGTTGCGTGTAGGCAAGTTTGCGTACGCGCATTGAATCTGGGAGGCTGAGACGGTGACGACGAGACCGGCAGGGCTGCGCGAGCAGAAGAAGCAGGCCACCCGAGAGGCCCTGCGCACCGCGGCCCTGCGGCTGGCTCTTGAGCGTGGACCCGACAACGTGCGCGTCGACGACATCGCCGAGGCCGCCGGCGTCTCACCCAGGACGTACAACAACTACTTCTCCAGCCGCGAACAGGCGATCGTCGCCGCCGTCGCCGGCGAACGGGAGGCGCGGGTCGCGGCGGCGGTGGCCGGCCGGCCCCGCGGCGTCGGCCTCGCCGACGCCGTCATCGAGGCGATCGTGGATCAGTACACCGCCCCGGACGAATCCGCCCGGGACGCGCTACTGCTGATCGTCACCCGCCCGGCGCTGCGCGAGGCGTTCGTCGAAACCACCACCGCGATCGAGCACCCCCTCACCGATGCGATCGCCGGACGTCTCGGCGACGGCGACCCGCACACCGCACGGGTGCTCGCGGCGAGCGTGGCCGCCGCGGTTCGCGTGGCGCTCGAGCAATGGCTGCAGGCGACCGTCTCGTCCGCCACGGCCGGCGGGCTCGTCGTGCCGTCCGGCTCGCTGCCGGACCTCCTTCGCGCCGCGCTCGCGCCCCTCGCGCCCGCACTCGACGCCGCCGAGCAACGAGCACTCCGCCACCGGCGTCAGTGAACCGCCTGCCGAAGGAAACGGCGCCCCGGCATCTGCCGCTGAATCGTCGCCGGCGTGGGAGACGGCCGAACACCACCGGCAGGAGGGGGCCTTTCGGGCCGCCGGCGCGGATCGCGAGCCGCACCGGGCCGAAAGGCCCCCTCTTCGTCAGGACTCCGGCTGCCGCTCACCCAGGCCCTGGAACCGGCTCTCGATGAAGTCACCCCAGGTCGCGTCGAGCGTCACCATCTCACCGTCGACCATCTTCCACTGGGGCGCCTTGTGCGGCGGGTAGGCGAACAGCACCGACGACAGGCGTTCGTAGCCGGGCGGCATGGGTTTGGTGTGCACCCGGTGCGTCGACGGCCGGAACCGCCCGTCGGAGGCGCTCGTGAGCATCCGGCCGATGTTGCACAGGACCACGTCGGTGCCGGCGATCACCGGCTCCACCCAGGTGCCGTCGTGCAGCACGTACTGCAGCCCCTGGTCGGAAGGCGGCAACTGCAGGCCGAGCATCTGGATGCCCGAGTGCTCGTGCGCCAGCACCTCGCGATCGCCCACGTCCCGGTAGCGGATCACCCGCAGGTTCGTGGCCTCCCGCGACAGGTCCAGCTCGGGGGTGCCGGGCGCCATCATGCCGCGGACGACCTCTCCGAACAGGGAGATCAGCCGGAACGCGGTGTCGAACACACCGGCCGCCGCCGCCCCGAACGCCGGGAAGGCGCGCAGCACGTCACCGGCGCCGGGCGGCTGGTCGGCCAGCAGCGCCCCGCTGATGTGAATGAACTCCTTGGGGTCGGGCACGCCGTTGGCCAGGCGCGGGATCTCGGAGTTGTAGGGGAAGAACCCGTGCGTGCCGCCGACCGACAGCTGGGGCACCGACGACTGCGCGTAGTCGGCCAGCCGCGGCTCCGGCGATCGGCACGCCGAGGCGAACTCCTCCATCATGGTGCGGACGCGTGCGCCGATGCCGGGGACCTCGGCGGCCATGAAGCCCCAGTCGGTCAGCTGGGTCCTGATGGCCTGCGTCGCCTTCTCCATGTCGGCGTCGAGATCGTCGGCGCGCACGAGGGGAACGCGACCACTGAGTTCCATGGGGGGGACGTCCATTGTCGCTCCACTTCTCTTCGGTCACTACGGGGTGCGGGCGATATGCGAATCCGTGAAGGGCGGCGGTGCCGCCCTTCACCTGACCGCCGGGTTGACGCGGGGGCCGCCGGTGGCGGAGCTGAGTCCCAGCCGCTGCGCGACCAGCGCCACCTCCGTCCGGTTGGAGCAGTCGAATTTCACCAGCAGGTTCGAGACGTGCCGTTTGACGCCGTGGATCGAGATGCCCATGGCGCGGGCGATCTGGTTGTTGCTCATTCCGCGCAGCAGCAGGGCGAGCGCCGTGTGCTCGCGCTCGGTCAGCCGGTCGGTCAGCTCGGCGCCGGCGCCCTGGGGGGAGGGCGCGACCGGCGACACGGACGGCGACACGGACGGCGACACGGACGGCGCGACCGGCAGGGTGGGCAGGTCGCCGCTGAGCAGGTGCGCGAAGGCGTCGGACAATCCGGCGACGTTGACCACGTCCCACAGCAGGCAGCCGTCGACACCGTGATCGCCGGCGACAGGGGACAGGTGGCGCGCCTCCTCGGTTCGCATCAGTGCCAGCACCCTGGTGCGGCCACAGGGCGTACCGGCGGCGGCCACCACCTGCGGCACCGTCGCGACCGGCAGCACCACCACGTCGAAATCCCCTCCGCCCAGCGCCTGGCCGGCCTCCGCCACGCTTCGGCCGACCGTCGCCCTGACCACGTGCGGTACCCGGCACAGCAGCAGCGGCAGCCCGTAGAAGGAGATCTCGTCCTCGGCCAGCCAGAAGACGGACAGGATCCGGCGGCGGCCGAAAAGAGGCGCGGCGATCCGCTCGCCCGCATCCATCGTTCTCGTGCTCATCGCATGATCCTTTCTGTCGTTGAGGTCATCGCCCGCGCGGGGCGAGGGTGGTGACGAAGTGCCGGTAGAACCGGTCGGCGTCGACCGACCGGGCACAGCGGACCGCGCGCCCGCCGGCACTTCGCACGATTCGTCCCTGGCTCGCGCTCCGGGTCACGACATCGCAGCGCACCGTCTCGAAGGTGCAGATGTCCTGGTCGGCGAGGTAGGAGGCGGTGAGGCTGTCCCAGCAGCAGTAGGGCAGCCCGGTGGTCTCCAGCGTGCCGAAGGTGAGCGCGAGCAGCGACCCGGCCAGGTCGCTCACGTGCTCGCCGTACGCACGGCCGAAGATCTCCACGAAGTCGGCGGTCACCGGCACCCGGTTGGTCACATCCAGCGGGAACATGGTGATCGGCACATCGGAGTCGAACACGCACTTGACGGCGTCGGGATCCCAGTAGACGTTCCACTCGCCGGTGCCGTCGTGGCCCGGCTGGTGGACGTTGCCCGCCACATCCAGGGCGCCGCCCATGAACACGATCTCCTCGATGCGTGCCGCGAGCCGAGGATGGTGCTTCAGGCACCAGGCGATGTTGGTCAGCGGGCCGGTGGCCAGCACGGTGACCGGTCCCGGCGCCTGCGCCAGCCAGGTGGCGAGCTGCTCGTGCGCCGGGGGCGCCTGAGCGGCGGGGACGGTGCGGCCGCGCTGGTTGAGCACGGGCAGCGCGTCCGCCCGCAGGGCGTCGATCCGCCAGGCGAGCGGAAAAGGGTTGCGGCCGGGCAGCACGCCCAGCGCCGTCGGTACGTCCCGGCCCACCAAGGCGAGGATCTTGCGGGTGGCCGACAGTCCGGGCGCGGGCAGGCAGTCGGCCGGGGTGACGGCGACACCGCGCAGATCGACGTTCTCGTAGCGGGTCAGCAGCAGCAGCGCCAGCAGGTCGTCGGGCGCGCCGTCGTGGTCGAACACGACGTGGCGGCGGCGCGCACCGGGTGCGGCGCCGGGTGCGGCACCGGTTTCAGTGCCGGTTTCAGTGCCGGTTTCGGTGCCGGTTGTCGGGGGGTCAGTCACGGCGCCTCACCAGGTGGAAGGAGAAGTCGGTGCCGCGGTGGTAGTCCTGCGAGAACAGCAGGGGCCGACCCGCGCTGTCGTGGTGGGTCTGGATGAGCAGCAGCCACGCGCCGCCGGCCTCGGCGCCGCCGATGCGCTCGGCCTGCGCCGAATCCAGGGTGACGGCACGGACCTGGGTGACCGCGTACGCGATCGTGTGACCGTGCTCGGTGAGGAGCTGAAACAGCGACCCGGACCAGTCGACCTCGTCCAGCGGGAGACGGACGAGCCGGCGCGGGAACAGGTCGATCGAGTAGAGCAACGCGTCGTCCCGGTGCCGGCGCAGCCGCTCCAGGCGCACGATCGTCTCACCGGGCGCCAGCCGCAACACCTCGCGCTGGTGGCGGTCCGGCTCGACCGAGGCGACGTCCAAGACGGTGTCGTCGGCGGTGAAACCGCGGCTGGCGAGCATCTCCGTCACCCCTTCCAGGCGGGTCAGCGGACGATCCAGGCTCGGCTGCGCGGTGAGGTAGCGGCCGTCACCGTGACGCGCCTGGATGACGCCCTCCTGCTCCAGGAGCTTGAACGCCTCGCGGATGCTGGTGCGGCCCGCGTCGAAGAGGTTCATCAGCTCGTTCTCCGACGGCAGCTTGTCGCCCGGGCGCAGGCCCTGCTCGACGATGAGGAGGCGGAGCCGGTCGCGGATCCTGACGGCCAGGGTGTGCGGTCGTGGTGTCATGCGGATATCTCCTGCGCCGGTGGACCGTGGAGAGGGGCGAGACCGAGCTCTCCGGCGGACGGGTAACTGGGCACGCAGAAACGGCGCGTGACCGAGACTGCGGCCACCCTGCAGGCGAGTCGGACCCCGGCCGCCAGGCTCAGCCCGGCGCGCAGGGTGGCGGCCAGCGTACCGGTGAAGGCGTCGCCCGCTCCGGTCGTGTCGACAGCGTCCACGCGGGGTGCGTCGACCAGCATAGTGCCGTGATCGTCGCTCACCTCGGCCCCCCGCTCGCCCCGGGTGACGACCACGGCCCCTCCTTTGGTACGAAGGCCCAGGGACCGCGAGAAGTCCGCGGTGCGGCCGCCGGTCAGCACGCCCAGTTCTGCCTCGTTGAGCACCACCACGTCGGCCCTGCTCAGCAGGTCCGCCCCGTCGGCCCCCAGGAACGCCTCGGCCGGGCTGGGGTTGACCAGGAGGCGCACTCCCGGCGAGACGGCCGCCGCGGCCGCGCACGAGGTGGCCACCGGGATCTCGCCCTGCAGGACGAGAACCGACCCGGCCGGCAGACGCGCGGCCGCCGCGGCCGCCCGCTCCGGGGCCAGCAGGCCGGCCGCCCCCGGCCAGGTCATCACGATCTGCCGCCCCTGGTCGTCGACGTAGACGAAGCTGCGCCCGGTGGCCACGCCCTTGGCGATCGCGCAGTCGCCCACCTCGACGCCGTCGGCCCGCAGCGCCGCCAGCGCCGCCGAACGGTCGGCGTCCTCGCCCAGGCAGCCGGCGAAACGCGCGGGCGCGCCGAGCCGGGCCGCCGCGACCGCCACGTTAGCCGCCTTGCCGCCGTGCGCGGTGGCGTACTCGGCGGCGTTGACGCTCTCGCCGGCGGACGGCAGGCGGCCGCCGAACATGTAGAGGTCCAGGGTGTAGGCGCCGAGCGCGAGCACGGTCACCGGGGCACCGCCTTTCTCGGGGGCGCCGGTGCTTGGTGAGGGGACCGGGCCAAAGGCGGGGTCATGCGCCCAGCCCCACCGCGCACGGGGCGATGCTGTCGGCGTCCACCGAGACGCGCACGTCGGGGTGCCGGTGCGCCAGCGTGACCGGGAGCGACACCTCCGGTTCGGTCGTCAGCAGCAGCACGCGGACGATGTACCGCTTCCACGCGCCGCCGTCGGTGATGAGGTGCAGCCGCCGGGCGGAAAGGATCTCCGCCATGCCCAGCGTGATGGCCATCGGCGGGATGGGCTGGGTGTAGCCGCCGGTCAGCCGGTGCGAAAGGGCCACGAGCGTGTCGTCGAGCAGGGTGACGATCCGCGTGGTGGAGGCGGCGAACTCCTCGACGGTGTACCGGTGCCAGCGGTTCGAGGGCGGCTCGTTGAAGGCGAGGTGCCCCCGGTAGCCGAAGCCCGCGAAACACGTGTCGGCCCCGCCGACCTCGCGCAGGCGGGCGCCGTAGGCGTCGGGGTCGAGGACATCGGGGTAGACGACGTTGCCGGGGTGAGGGCGCAGCGCGGGGTCCAGCAGCTGGTAGAGGTTGCGGTCGCAGTAGCCGCGGAAGCTGAACGGGTGTGACGGCTCGACGGGGCGGCCCTGCCAGTCGAGGAACTCGTCCATGTGGAAGGCGTGCACCTCGGCCCAGCTGATGCGCTCCTGGTTGCAGATGCGCGCCAGCAGCGGATAGTGCGCCTTGGGGCCCACGGGCAGGATCCAGCGGGTGGGCTCGCCACGCAGGTTGTTGTCGCGCAGCTCGTCGGCCATCTCACGGGCCAGCCGGTGGTAGAGGGCGCCTGTGTCGGGATACACGGTCACCGGGTGCCGCGCGATCGCCGTGAGCGTCGCGGCGGGCATACTCAGGTGCTCCTCGGTGAGCTCACCGGAGGTGCGGGGATAGGGGTAGGCGTGCGCCTTTGTCCTGACGAAGGTCACGTCACTCCTTTGAAGGGTTTCGGGATAAGGAACCGGGACAGGACGTTTCGAGTGACGTGCCGGACGTCGCCGTCGCAGCAGGCGAGGCTGGCCACCCAGTTGACGGATCCGGTGGCGAAGACGGCGCCGCCCGCCCCGGTCAGGCGCAGCGTCATGTCGGCGCGGACGGCGTCCGCGCCGAGACTGGCCTCCTCCGGCGCGTTCTGGTAGTGGCCGCTGTGCCCGCCCGCGGACGTGGCGAGCAACAAGGTGCCCGGCGGGGTGCCGAGGCCGGGGTCGGCGCGGTCGATCTCGTCTCCGGCGGCGCCGCCGAGAGCGAGCCCGTGGCGGCCGATGACCGGATCGGAGATCCCGGCGAACACCCAGGCCGCCTCGGCACGGTAACCGTCGGGCAGGCGGGTGAAGCCGGGCGCCGGGCCCCAGCCCTGGGCGGTGAAGCCGACGCCCAGCAACTCCTGGGGCGCCAGGCCGCGCTCGCGCCACAGTCCGCCGGGCTCCCCGGTCGAGGTGAGGACGTCCTCTCCCGGCTCGTTGTCCCACCAGGCGCCGGTGTGGCCGCGGCGTACCTCGATCGCGTTCGGGTGGCGCGGATCGACGCCGGTCACCCAGTAGAAGCCGTTGCCGCCCAGGTACATGAGCCGTCCGCCGCCGGACACGTACGCCGCGACGGCCTCGCGCTCCGGTGCGCTGACGTACTCGGGGTGGCTGCCGGTCAGCACGACGCGGTAGCGCGCCAGCAGGGCGGCCCCGCCGGTGTGCACGTCCTCGTCGGCCAGGACGTCGAAGGCGAAGCCCTCGGCGTGCAGCCAGCGCAGCAGCAGCAGGTCGGCGGCGAAGTGCCGGGGCGCCCCGGTCATCCACCACCGGTAGTCCGGCGTGTGGTTGAGCACCGGGCGCCGACCGCAGGAGTGGTAGACGGGGCCGCCCTCGCGTCGCTGGTCGTACAGGGACAGGCCCAGGTCGCGGTGGGCGTTGAGGTGGACGTCGGTGTCCGACAGCTCGATGCGCCGGTCGGTCACGTGCGAGTAGTCGCCGAAGTACTCGGCCTCGCTGGACTGGCGGTGGTTGGCGTAGGCCAGGTAGGTGAACGTCGGCAGGACGACCGCGATCGGGCGCGCCGGGCCGGCCGGGGGGACGACGAGCGGGACAACATGGCAGTCACCGTGGGAGTCACTGTGAGAGTCACCGTGGGCGCGCACTCGCACGCCGAGCACGGTCGAGCCGGCGTCGGCGGGTACGGTCACCGCGCAGGTTCGCGGCCAGCGGGCGTCGTCCAGGTCTTCGGGGCTGAGCTGCAGGGCGGTGCGGGTGCCGTCCTCGCCGGGGCCGACGAGCCCGGCGAGCGGCCGGTTGACGGCGCGGGCGTGCCGGGCGTTTCCGCTGATGTCGAGGACGACGGGGCCGCCCGGATCGGCGGCCGGGTCCCACAGGGCGAGAAGGCCGGCGCCCAGGTGCCCGGCCAGGGCCGGGCCGCCGGTCAGGCCCGTCATGGTGTCGCAGTCGCCGGAGGTGAGCGCGTCGCCGGTCAGCAGGGGCAGCGCCAGGCGCCCGGCGTACGGGTCGCGGTGGCCGGAGCCCGCGCCGAAGCGCAGGGTCGCGGTCGCCGGCTCCAGCGGCAGGTCCGCCCGGTACGCGGCGGCGTCGTCGCGCACCGCCCCTCGGATGCTCAGGCGCAGCCGGGTGCCGGACGGCTCCGCCGTCCAGGCGGCCACCAGCAACGACCACGCCCCCTGAGGGAGGGCCGAACCCGCTCCCGCGCGCAGGACGCCGGATCCGGTCTCGATGACGGTCTCGGGACGTCCGGCCTCGTCCAGGGTGATCAGCAGCCGCCGGTCGCCGGTGTCCAGCTCCGCCGCGACCTGCCGGGCGCCGGCCCCGTGCGGGCGCAGCCACAGCGCGACGCTGCCTCGGGCGGGGGCCGGCACGCCGGTGGCCTCCAGGTGGGAGCCGGTCAGCAGGCGCCGCGGCTCGACGGTGACCGGCATCGCCTGGCCGAGCACGGCCTGGCTCACCAGGTCGACCACCTCGACCCGCGCGGCTCCGGCGGGCCCGCTCGCGTGCACGTTCACGCGCTGTCCGGGGGAGGCGGACCAGCGGTCCAGGTAGGCCAGCATCCGGGGTCGCGGCACGTGTGTCATGGTCAGGCATCTCCCCGCCGGTAGGGCAGGCCGACGTAGGCGGGCATGCGCAGCCGCTGGGCGACCGTGGCCAGCACCAGCAGCGTGGTCAGGTACGGCGTGACGTAGATGAGCTGGGTGGGCACCGAGCCGGTGCTCTGGAAGAGCGCGAAGGCGGCCGCGCCGAGCAGGGCCGCGCCCGCCGCCAGGCGGGGCCGCCGCCGCGCGACGACGATCGCCGCCGCCCACGCCAGCATCGCGCCCAAAAGCAGCAGGGTGTGCACCGCGCTCGCCTGGCGCAGCTGCACGGCGTCGGCGTAGCCGAACAGCAGCGCCCCGCCCGCCGTGCCGACCGGCCGCCAGTTACCGAAGATCATTGCGGCGAGGCCGATGAAGCCGCGCCCGCCGGTCTGGCCCTCCTGGTAGAGGCCGGAGGAGACGGTGACGAGGTAGGCGCCGGCCAGACCGGCCAGAGCGCCGGAGACCAGCACGCCGCAGTAGCGCATCCGCTGGACCGGCACGCCGAGCGAGTCGGCCGCGGCCGGGTGCTCCCCGGCCGAGCGCAGCCGCAGCCCGAACGCGGTGTGCCACAGGAGCACGACGCTGACCGGGACGAGCACGACGGCGGCCACGGTGAGCCACGACACCTCGTGCAGCAGCCCTCGCAGCAGGCCGGCGGCGTCCGCGAGGAGGAAGACGCCGCCGCGTTCCAGGTCGCCCAGCAGGTCGCCGCCGCCCGCGCCGCCCGCCAGCAGCGGCATGCTCACGGTGCCGACCTCGCCCGTGACGGGAGGCGACTGGGTGGCCCCGGCGCCGGGCAGGCCGGCGAACACGACGACGCACAGAAAACGCGCCACCCCCGCCGCCAGGATGTTGACGGCGATGCCGCACACCACCTGGTCGACGCCGAAGGTGACGGTGACGACGGCGTGCAGCAGTCCGGCGGCGGCGCCGCCCAGCACTCCGGCCACCACCCCGGCCCAGACGCCGTGGAAGTGGCCCGCCCACGCCCCGCACACCGTCCCGATGATCATCATGCCCTCGATGCCGAGGTTGGCGACGCCCGCGCGTTCGCTCCACAACCCGCTCAGGGCGGCCAGCCCGATCGGCACCGCGAGGCGCAGTGCGGCGCCGACCATGCCGGAGTCGGTGAGCGCCTCGCCGGTGAGGGCGCGGACGCCCGCCACCGCGAGCAGCACGAGCAGGACGATCAGCAGCGGCCGCCGCGTCAGCGCGTTCACGAGACCCCGCCCGGCGCCGGGGCCGGGGTGGCCTCGGGCTCGGTGCGTGCCCGCACCAGCCGTGCGGCGCGCCGGCGTTCGGCGCGACGCACCACCTCGTGCGCGACCACGACACTGATCACGATGACGCCCTGCATGATCGTGACGATCTCCTTGGGCACGCCCTCGATGTCGAGGATGAGCGCCGAGCGCTCCAGGAAGCCGAAGAGCAGGGCGGCGAGCGCGATGCCGAGCGGGGTGTTGCGGCCGAGCAGGGCCACCGCGATGCCGGTGAAGCCCGCCCCGGCGGGAAAGTCCAGGCCGAAGTGGTAGGCGGTGCCCAGCAGGTGGGGCAGCCCGGCCAGTCCGGCGATCGCGCCCGAGACGAGCATCGTCACGACGATCATGCGGCGTGGATCGACGCCGTGGACGCGGGTCGCCGCGGCGTTCAGCCCGCTCATCCGCAGGTCGTGCCCGAACAGCGTCCGGGTGAGCAGCAGGTGCAGGGCCACCCCCAGGAGCGCGGCGCCGAGCACGGCCCCGCCCAGGCTCGCGCCGCCCGGGAGCGTTACCCCGGCCGCGGCGAGCAGGCCGTTCAGCTCGGGCAGGCGGGCCGAGGGCGGCAGGTCCGCGGTCGACCCCGTCGTGCTGCCGGCGGCGAACACCTCGGCCAGCAGGTACGCCACGACCCCGGTGGCGACATAGTTCAGCAGCAGCGTCGACAACACCTCCGACACACCGCGCCAGACCTTGAGCAGCGCGGCGAGCGCGGCCCACGCGGCCCCGGCGAGCATGGCCACCGCGCACATGACGGCCACGTGCAGGGGCGCCGGCAGGTCCAGGTGCGCGCCGGTGGCCGCGGCCAGCAGCGCGGCGAGGCGGTACTGGCCCTCCACGCCGATGTTGAACAGGTTCATGCGGAACGTGACGGCCACCGCGAGGCCCGCGAGGAAGTAGACGACCGAGCGGTTCACGGCCGAGACGAGCGAGTCCGGCCGCGCGCCGAACTCCAGCATCGTCACATATGTCCTGCCTGGCGACGCGCCCGCCGCGGTCAGCAACGCCGTGGCCACGACGAGGGCCAGCAGCAGCGCGAGCGCCGGCGCGGCGAGCACGCGCGGCACCTTCCCGGCCCGGGTGATGATCGTGTTCATCCGGTGCCCGTCATCAGCCGGACCAGGCGCGGCCGGGTGAGTTCGGCGACCGGCAGGGCGGGTGTCAGCCGGCCGCGCAACATCACCTGTACGCGGTCGCTCAGGCCGAGCACCTCGTCGAGGTCGGCGCTGACCAGCAGGACGGCCAGGCCGGCATCGCGGGCCTCGCGCAGCAGATCCCAGATGACGGCCTGGGCGCCGACGTCCACGCCGAGGGTGGGGTGGGCGGCGAGCAGCACCTGGGGACGGCCGCGCAGCACCCGGCCGACGACGAGTTTTTGCTGGTTGCCGCCCGACAGCGCGGCGGCGGGGACGTCGGGGGAGGGCGCGCCGACGCCGAGGCGGGCGCCGATCCGCCCGGCGGCCTCCCGGGCGGCCGCGCGGTCCAGGCGCCACCGGCTGCGGCGGCGCAGGTCCTCGCTGCCCAGCATGACGTTCTCCCACAGCGTGGCGGGCAGCGCCAGCGCGTGGCGGTGGCGGTCCTCGGGGATGCACGCCAGTCCCAGGCGGCGGCGCCCGCGCACGCCCAGCCGGGTGGCGTCACGGTCGCCGAGGCGCACGGTGCCGGCCGTGATCTGGCGGGTGCCCACCAGCGCGTCGATCAGCTCGGACTGCCCGTTGCCCTGGACGCCGGCGATGCCCAGGATCTCGCCCTTGGCCAGCTCCAGGGTGGCCGCCTGGACGGCGTCGGTGCGCACGCCGTCCAGGCGCAGCACGACGGGGCCCTTTTCCGTGCGCCCGCCGCGGACGGTGGGCGGCAGGTCGCCGCCGGCGATGAGCCGGGTGAGGACGCCCGGGTCGGCGTCGCCGGCGGCGAACTCGCCCACCGCGGTTCCGGCGCGGATGACGGTGATGTGATCGGAGACGCTGAGCACCTCGTCGAGCTTGTGCGAGATGAACAGCACGGCCAGGCCCTGGGCGCGCAGTTCGGCGAGGCTGGTGAACAGGCGCCCCACCTCGCCGGGCGCCAGCACCGTGGTGGGCTCGTCGAGGATGAGCAGACGCGCGCCCCGGTACAGGGCCTTGAGGATCTCCACCCGCTGCCGTTCGCCCAGGCCCAGGTGCTCGATCCGGGCGCCGGGGTCGACGGCCAGGCCGTAGCGCTCGCCGAGGTCGCGCAGCGCGCGGGCGCTCGTGCGGCGGTCGAGCAGCCCGCGGCGCGAGGTCTCGGCGCCCAGGATCACGTTCTCCAGCACGGTCAGGTTCTCGGCGAGCAGGAAGTGCTGGTGCACCATGCCGATGCCGGCCGCGATGGCGTCGGCGGGCGACCGGAACCGCACGGGGACGCCGTCGAGCAGCAGGTCGCCGGAGTCGGGGCGCTCCTCGCCGTACAGGACGCGCATGAGGGTCGACTTGCCGGCGCCGTTCTCGCCGACCACGGCGTGCACCCGGCCCGGCCGCACCAGGAGGTTCATGTCGCGGTTGGCGGTGACGCCGGGGTAGCGCTTGGTGATGCGGCGAAGCTCGACGAGCGGCACGCCCGGGGAGGTCGTCGAAGGCCGCCTCACGGGGTGACCGGCACGTCGATCTCGCCGGCGATGATCCGCTTTCTGATCTCGTCCAGCCGGGGGCGGATGTCGGCGAGGTCGGAGCCGGTGGTGGCGTAGCCGACGCCGTCCTCGTCCAGGCCGAACTCGCGCAGCCCGTAGACCGCCTTGCCCGCCGCCTGCTCCTCGATGACACGCCGCACCGCGACGTCGATCTGCTTGGTGGCGCTGGTGAGGATCACCTCCGACAGGTCGGGGGCGACGGTGCGGCGCTGGTCGACGTCGACGCCGATGGCCCACTTGTGTGCCGCCTTGGCCGCCTGGAAGACGCCGAGCCCTGAGGCGCCGGCCGCGTGGTAGACGATGTCGGCGCCGCCGTCGTACATGCCGCGGGCGGCCTCCCGCGCCTTGTCGGGGGAGGAGAATCCGCTGAAGTCGGGCGGCTGCGTCATGAAGACGCTCGACAGCCGGATCTTCGGGTCGATCGCGCGGGCGCCGGCCGCGTACCCGGCCAGGAACTTCTCCTGGGGCGGCGTCTGCACGCCGCCGACGAAGCCGATCCGCCCGGTGGCGGACTTCAGCGCCGCCGCGGCCCCGACCAGGTAACTGGCCTGCTCCTCGCGGAACACCACGTTGGTGACGTTGGGCAGCTTCACCGTCGCGTCGTCGATGATGACGAAGTGCGTTCCCGGGTAGGCGGGCGCGACCTTCGTGAGCGGCTGGGCGTAGAAGAAGCCGACGGCCAGGACGGGGTTGTGGCCCGTCTCGGCCAGGAGGCGCAGGATCTCCTCCAGGTCGGAGCCGGCCGCGTTCGGGCTCAGCTCCTTGACCTCGATGCCCAGCGCGGCCTTGGCCTGATCGACGCCCGCCCCCGCGGAGTCGTTGAAGGACTTGTCGCCGCGCCCGCCCCGGCTGTAGGCGACCCCCACGCGCAGGCCGGCGGCGCCCGCAGCCGAGGCGGCCTCGTTCGCCCCCGCGTTCTGGGCGGTGCCCTGCGAGCCTCCGCAGGCGACGAGGGCGAACAGAAAGCAAAGGGCGATCGACGACCGGGTGAACAGGCGGGACACAAGTACCTCCCAAACCGGGGCTTTGACCAGAATGAGCACTCATCAGACAAGTGTCAATGCTTCTCTGATAACCGCTCCAGCCATACGGCGACGCCGTCCTCGTCGTTGGACGCGGTCATCTCATGGGCCGCGGCGAGCACCGCCGGATGGGCGTTGGCGACCGCGACCGCCGTCCCCGACCAGGTCAGCATCGGCAGGTCGTTGGGCATGTCGCCAAAGGCGATCACCCCCGCGCGGCCGAAGCCGAGCCGGTCGGCCATCGCCTCCAGGGCGGCCGCCTTCGTCACTCCGGCGCGGGTCACCTCGCAGAACACGTCCGCCGACACGGTGACCTCGCACCCGGGCAGCAGCGTGCCCACGCTCTCGTAGTACCCGCGGGCCGCCCCCTCCAGCTGGACTACGATCTTGCCGACGCCGTGCCAGTCGATCGCCTCCTCCAGCCTCGCCACCCGACGGGCGTCGCGGGCCAGCGCGGGGGCCAGCTCGAAGGCGTCCTCCAGCAACAGCTCCAGATGACACTCGGCGCCCAGCCGGATGCCGGGAAAGCGGTCGCGCAGCGCCGTCAGCGCCCTGGTCACGTCCGCCTCGGCGAACGGGTGGTGATCGACCACCTCGTCCCGGGCGAAGTCGTAGACGACGGAGCCGTTGCCGCAGACCGCGCTGTTCGCGCCGGCTGTGTCGCCGCTGTCGCCGCTGTCGCCGGTGTCGTTGAGGGCCGCGGCCACGTGCCGGGTGTCGCGGACCGGCCGCGCCGTCGCGATGACGAACACATGCCCGGCCGCCCGGACGCGGCGCACGGCCGCCCGGGTGCGCTCGGACAGCTCGCCGCGCGAGTCGAGCAGCGTGCCGTCCAGGTCGCAGACGATCATTCGGCGTTCCACGGGCGGCACGCTGCTCACGGCCGGCACGGCTCCCGCGACGAAGACCGCTGCCGACGGGTCACGACCCGGCCGACCGCGGACACCACGACGTCGGCCGCGCCCGCGGCCAGGATGGCGTCGATGGTCTCGGCCACGCCACGCCGTGCCGCCAGCCCCTGCACCACCACAGCCCCCTCCTCGGACAGGTCACCGACGCGCCATGAGCGCGGCGGCAGCGCGGGCGCGACGCGCGGCAACTCGCGCGCCGACGTGCGCACCGTCAGCAGCACGTGCGCCGCCCCCGCCCGCACCGAGCCCAAAAGCAGCGCCACCTTCTCGATCCGGGCGCGTTTGCCGGCGTCCCGCCACGCGTGCGGCCCGGCGATGAGCCGCGGCGCGCAGGTGCGCACCGTGTCGAGGACCCGCAGGCCCGGCGCGAGGGACGCGCCCGGTTCGAGCACCTCGATGACGGCGTCCGCGAGCTCGGGGATCTTGGCCTGGCTGGCGCCGTAGGAGTGCACCACCTCGGCCGCCGACCCCCGGCCGCGCAGATAGCGCCGGCCGATGCCGGGGAACTCGGTGGCCACCCGGGCGCCGGGTGGCAGGCCCGCGGGCCCCGCCGATGTCTCGGCCGGTACGGCCAGCACCATGCGCCACGGACGGCCCGCCGCCACCGCCTCGACGACCTCGACCTTGGCGCCGGTCTCCTCGATCCAGTCGGTGCCGGCGACGCCGACGTCGAAGGCCCCGTCCTGCAGGACCAGCGGGATCTCCCGCGGCTTGAAGAAGACGACCTGGATCGGGCCGCCGTACTCGATGCTCGCCCGGTAGCTGCGTCCAGACGTCCGGCGCACGCCGAGCCCGGCCGCGGTGAACAGGTCCAGGACCGGCCGCTCCAGAGCGGACCCCTTGGGCAGCGCGAGCGAGATCATGTGATCAGCGTCTCCAGGTAGGCGGGGTGTTGCCGGCGGGGGAGCGCATGGCGAGGGCGCGCAGAGCCAGATCGACCATGCCGGTCTCCTCACCGCCGGCGGCCAGGACGCGCAGCCGCGCCGCGTCCAGCCAGCCGGCCTCGACGAATTTGTCGTGTTCGACGCGGGGCCGTTCCAGGTCTCCGGTGACGGTGGCGAGCACGTCGATCTCGCGCCGCCGGGTGCCGTCGCCGCCCTCCCAGTCGAACACCTTGACCAGGTCGCCGACCCGCTCAAGATGCCAGCCGGTCTCCTCGGCGATCTCGCGGGCGAGCGCCGCGCACAGCGTCTCGCCGGCCTCCACGTGCCCGCCGACGATGTCCCAGCAGCCGGGGAACAGCCGCACATGCGGGGCGCGGCGCTGCAGGAACACCTCGCCGCGCGGGTTGACCAGGACGGCTCCCACCACACAGCGCACGCCCTCGGCCGAGGCCCTCCGCTGGATCGTGTCGAACTCCCGCGGGTGCGGCGCGCAGCGTTCCGGCGGCGGGCTGCTCATGCCGTCTCCTGGTGGGCGTAGTAGGTGGCGTACAAGGCGGCGAACGGCCCGTCACGGCGCAGCAGCTCGTCGAAGGAGCCGTCCTCGACGATCCTGCCCTCGTCCAGGACGAGGATCCGGTCGGCCCGCCGGATGGTCGACAGCCGGTGCGCGATGACCAGGACGGTCCGGCCGGCGAACAGCCGCGCCAGCGCGTTCTGGATGCCCCTCTCGGTGAGGGGGTCGACACTGGCGGTCGGCTCGTCCAGGAGCACGATGTCGGGCTCGCGCACGAACATCCGCGCCACGGCGATGAGCTGCCGCTGCCCGACCGACACCCCCCGGCCGCCGTCGGCGAGCCGCTCGTGCGGCGCCATCGGCATGCTGCGCTTCCACACCCGGCGCCCGATCCGGTCGACGGCGCGCTCGACGTCGGCCGGACCGGCTCCGGGACGGCCGTAGGCGATGTTCTCCGCCAGCGTGCCGGCGAACACGAACGGGTGCTGCGGGACGACGCCGACGCGCCGCCGGTAGGCCGTCAGGTCCAGGGCGCGGACGTCGCGGCCGTCGACGAGCAGCTCGCCGCCCTGGAAGTCGTACGCACGGGCGATGATCTTGACGAGGGTGGACTTGCCGCCCCCGGTGCGCCCGACGATCGCCACCGTCTCGCGCGCGGCGATCCGCAGGTCCAGCCCGTCGAAGACGGGGCCGCCGGAGCCGTAGCCGAAACGCAGGCCGCGCGCCTCGATCTCACCGTTCAGGCGCGACACCGGCTCGCTCCCTCCCCGCACGACCGATCCCCGCTCGTCGATCAGCGCGAACACCCGTTCCGCGGCGGCCAGCCCCTGCTGGAACAGGCTCCAGAACGCCGCCGCCTGGGTGACCGGCTGCCACAGCATGCCGAGCGCCTGCAGCGCGAAGTACCACTCGCCGGGCGAGAGCCGGCCGAGCATCGCGAAACGCCCGCCCTGGTAGAGCACGACGGCCGTCGCCAGCCCCGCCAGCAGGGTCAGCACCGGCAGGATGACCGCGTAGATGAGCCCCTGGCGCACGTACACCCGGTACGACAGCCGGTTGACGTCGTCGAAGTCGTCGTAGACGGTCTGTTCGCGGCCGAAGCTCTTGGCGACGGCGATGCCCATCATCGACTCGTGGACGTTGGCGTTGACCTTCGCCATCACCCGCCGGGTGGCGGCCGCCGCCGTGCGGGCGATCCGGCGGAAGGCCAGCGCCGCCCCCAGCAGGAACGGCAACGCGGCCACGATGATCAGCCCCAGGCCCGGGTCGGTCCAGAACACCACGCCGCCGAGCAGCAGGACCAGCAGCGACTGGCTGAGCAGGTTCAAGGTGAGCGTCATCACCGAGCCGAAGCCCTCGGTGTCGCCGGTGACCCGGCTGAGCACCCGCCCGACGGAGTTGTCGTCGTGGAAGGCGACGTCCTTGTCCAGCGCGGCGTCGGCGGCCTCGCACTGCAGCCGGTAGACCACGTCGCCGACCAGCCGGGCGGTGACTGCCTGGCGCGCCCAGTTCATCGCCCACGCCAGCACCGCGGCGGCGACGACGAACAGGCCCAGCCACAGGCCCAGCCCCGCCCCGCCGCCGACCTCGTCGATCAGCCGCGCGATGACGACGGGCACCGAGGCGGTCAGCAGGGCCGCCCCCACGACAAGGACCGCGCAGCCCAGCATCGTGCCGCGCCGGGCGCGCAGATAGGCCAGGATGCGCACCAGGAGCCGGCGGTTGCCGTACACGCGGTCGTAGGTGTCGGCGTGCAGGCCCGCGAACAGGTCAGTCACTGTAGATCTCCCGGTAGAGCGCGCAGCGTGCCATCAGCTCGTCGTGCCCGCCGAGGTCGACGACGCGCCCGGCGTCCAGCAGCACGATGAGGTCCGCGCGCCGGATCTGGCCCGGACGGTGCGAGACCAGCACGGTGGTGCGGCCGGCGGTCGCCCGCTCGATCGCCTCGGTGATGGTCGCCTCCGTACGCGCGTCGATCGCGCTCGTCGCGTCGTCCAGGGTGAGGACACGCGGGTCGGTGAGCAGCGCCCGGGCGATGGCCAGCCGTTGCCGCTGACCACCGGACAGCGTCGTGCCGCCCTCGTTCAGGACGGTGGCGTAGCCGTGCTCCATCTCCTGGACGAAGTCGTCGGCGCAGGCCAGTTTGGCGACGCGCTTGACGTCCTCTTCCGCGGCCCCCGCGGGTGCGCCGAAGGCGACGTTGTCCAGCACGCTCTTGGAGAACAGGAAGATCTCCTGGTCCACGTGGCCGATCTGACGGCGCAGCGCGCCCGGCTCCCAGTCGCGTACGTCCCGGCCGTCGATCAGCACCCGCCCCTCGTCGGCGTCGTACATGCGCGCGACGAGTTTCAGCAGCATGCTCTTGCCGCTGCCGGTGGGGCCGACGACGGCGAGCGTGCGCCCGGCGGGCAGGTGGAAGGACACCTCGCTCAGGACGTCCTTGCCGTCGTGGCGCAGGGTCACCCGGTCGAAGGTGATCGCGCCCTCGACGGCCGTCGTGACGCCGGTGGTCTCCTCGAGGTCGCCGGGCCCGTCGATGATCTGCCGCATCCGGGCGGCGGCGGCCAGCCCCTCCTGGACGACCGGCACGGCCTGCTCCGACAAGGTGACCGGCTGCGCCAGCGCCACCAGCCAGCCCAGGTAGGTGACGACCTGCGCGAGCGCCAGCTCGCCCTGGCCGTACAGGTACAGGGAGTGCAGGGCGCCGACGGCCATCGCGACGGCGAAGCTGAGCGCGGGCAGGTAGACGGCCTGCGCCCGGCCGCGCCGCACGAAGGCGTCCCGGTAGGCGGCGGCGGCCCGCCGGAACGCGAGCCGCTCGTGCTCCTCCTGGGTGGCCGCCTTCACGGTGGCGATGCCGGTCAACGTGGTGGAGAAGCGCTCGTTCAGGTCGGCGAACGTCTCCCGGATGCGCATCGTCAGCGGTTGCAGCCGCCGTAGGTGCCGGCGCAGCGCGACCGCGAACACCACGACCAGTGCGCCGGGGGCGAGCAGGAGCTGGGGGTTCAGCGAGGCGATGAACACGATCGGCACCACCAGGGCGAGCAGCGCGTTGAACGCGGTGGACACCCCTGGGCTGAACATGTAGTCGACGAGCCGCGCGTCGTTGATGGCGCGGGCCAGGATGTCGCCGATGCGCTGCTGGTCGTGAAAGGACATGCGCTTGGCCAGCAGACTGCGGTACAGCTCGTCGCGCACGTCGCGTTTGACCCGCTGGGCGAGGACCTCCATCGAGCCGTGCGAGAGCAGGTCGGCGGCGAACCGGCCGGCCGCCAGCAGCGCGGTGGCGACCGCCGCGGCGACCAGCACGCCGGGGTCGGCACGCTCGCCGGTCGCCTCGGCGAACGCCGCGCCGATCTGGACCGGCACCAGCGTCGTGCACACGTTCGCCGCCACCGCCGCCACGGTGAACACCGCCAGCAGCGGCCGGTGCACGCGCAGCCGGGTGGCGATCCACCCGAGTACGGCCGGCGACGCGACCTGCCGTGCTCGCCCGGCCCGGCCCGCCGGTCGCGTCCGGTCCATGGCCCCCTCCCTGGTCAACGGCTCACCTACACCGAGGCGCGGGCCGCGTCCGGCAGGTGTCCCAGGCCGTTCTTACCGTCCCGGTCGATCTCCTCCATCACCTGGTCGGCCAGCACGGAGGCGGCGAGCGCGTCGGCGATCGACGGCGTGTCACCCGCACGGGGGGCGTCGTTCCCGCAGGATGCCACGAACGCCTCCAGTTCCGGCCCGAAGCCGCTCCGATCCCAGCCGTGATCGAGGTTCTTCGTGCCGTACAGCTCCTGGCCCAGCGGCAGGCCGTCGGCCAGATCGAGGGTCACCCGCTCCAGGGACGGCGCGCTGTAGCGGCTGCCGTCCATCCCCTGCACCATGACGCCCACCAGGAACCGCTTGACGTGGTTGCCCATCCGCAACGTCGACAGGGACCCGTCGCGGTGCCGGAGGAACACGTTCACCTGGAAGCGGTCGTCCTCGCCCGGGATGACGTGCGCGTTGACCTGGACGACGGGGGAGGGGGTGAACCAGCGGGCCAGGTCCAGGGCGTGCACCCCGTTGTGCCGGATCCACGCCTCCAGCGTGGTGTCCACCCCCCACTGCGGGGCCGAGGGATGGCGGCTGTAGAAGTCGATCGTCACCGAGCACGAGGTCGCCCGGGCGTCGCGGCTCAGTTCGTGCAGCCGCCGCAGCGTCTCGGCGTAGCGGAAGTTGAAGCCCACCTGGACGTTGCGGCCGCTGCGGTCCACGACGTGGTGCAGATCCTGCAACGCGGGCGTCGAGGGCCCGGCGGGCTTCTCCACGAAGCAGTCGACGCCGCCCTCCACCAGCCGGCGGGTCAGCCGGTACGACGGCTCGGGCGGCACCGCGATGACGGCCGCGTCCACGGTGTCCAGGTCGAGCGCCTCGATCGAGTCGGCGCAGAGCGCGGCCCCGGACTCCTGCTGCAGTTCCTTGGCCAAGGACAGGTCGGGGTCGACGCAGGCCACGATCCGGTGACCGCGTACGCGCTGGAGGAACGGCAGGAGATTCTGGCTCATCTGCCGGCCGCAGCCGACCAGGGCGAGGCGCGGGCGGTCAGTCACGGCCGGCCTCCACGTTCGTGCTCCACCGCTCGAAGGCTCGGCGCGCCCGGCCGCGCAGCTCATCGGGGTCGATCTGCCGGTGTGCCAGGCTGACGAACGACGGGTGCCCTTCGAGGAGCAGGATGCCGGCGCCGGTGAGCGCGGCGAGCAGCGCCTCACGCCGCACCTTGTCACCCAGCAGCGCCTCATCGTGGTAGACCAGCTCGAACATCCCGCCGCCGAGAACGGGGCGTGCACCGACCAGGGCCGCCACACCGGCGTCCTCGGCCGCCGCGGTCAGGACGGCCGCCACCCGTGTGCCGATCCGGCCGATCTCGGCCCAGCCGTCCGGCGCGTCACCGATGGGCTTGTCCAAGATGTCGCGGGTCGCCAGCGCCGCGTACACGGCGATCATCTCCTTGGAGAACGTACCGCTGAGCCGGGCCCGTTCGGCGTCGGCCAGCAGTTCGGCCTCACCCACCACCAGGCTCAGCGGCGCCCCGTTGGCCAGCGCCTTGCCGATCACGATGAGGTCCGAGCCGATGGCGTGGTCGTGGTCGTAGCCGAGCGGCGAGATACGGCCACCGGTCTTGGTCTCGTCGAAGACGGTGAGCAGACCGGCGTCCCGGCACATCGCGACGGCCTGCCGCAGCACCTCGGGGGTGGTGAACGAGGCCAGGTAGGCGTCGAAGACGAAACAGCCCAGCCGGTCCCGGTAGCGCTCCAGGATCTCCGCCAGCGACTCCAGCCGCAGGTCCACCCAGTTCACCGCGGGCTCGCTCTCGCCGATGCCGCGCATCGCCTCGGTGTAGCGCGGTTTCCCGCGCAGCGGCGAGTGCAGCGGCTCGTGCCACTTCAGGGAGTTGGCGATCTGCGCGTCATGCCAGCCGATGTAACCGCTGCGCAGCACTCCCAGCCGGCCGTTGCGCATCGCGGCCAGCCGCAGGGTCGCGGTGACGGCCTCGGAGGCGGTTTTGAAGAACGCGCCGCGGTCCCCGGTCCGCTCGCCGAGCAGCCGTTCCAAGTACTCCGCGTGGAAGGTCGTGTAGCCCGGCATCATCACGCCGTTACCGAGATAGCCGCACAGAATTTCATTGAAGAGTTCGTCCGAGTGGCCGATTATCACCGGTCCGTATCCCATGACGAAGTCGATGTACGTCATCCCGTTCGCATCCGAAACCTCACCGCCCTGCCCCTGCGTGAACAGGAGTTGGCGTCCTTCGGACCGAAACTTACGAGTGATCTTCGAGTGAGCTATTCGCTCGTTTTTCGACAAGATCTTCCTCCTCTCCGGAAACCGTGAATAAGATCGAGGGCTTAATTTCCGAGACCGTAGCGGCGGCCTGCGAGCAGGGTCAAGTGAACCTTCTTCTAGGTTTACAACGCCTGGATAAGGGTGCGACGGTCGAAGCGGTGGGTCGAGCCGAACTCCGATATGGAGGCGATGTGGACCACGGATCGAGTCGGCGAATTCCGATCTCCGAAATACCCGGAACGGTACAGCCGGATATCGTCGGGCGCAGTAAACGGCTGTGGCGGCTGCCCGAGGGCCGATGTCTGGTGCAGATAGTCCCCAGCCTGCGCAGTTTCACATACCAGCGCGACGAAATGGTGGAGCGTACCGGGCCGTTACGGCTGGCTTTTTATGAAAAAGCTGCGGCCCGGATCGAGGCTGCGGGGGTGGCGTGCGCGTTCCGTGAGCGGGTCGGCCCCGACTCCTACCTCGCCGACTACTGCCCGGCCCCGCCCTTCGAGGTCATCGTGAAGAACCGGGCCACCGGGTCGACCACCCGCAAGTACCCCGGCCTGTTCGAGGACGGTGCGCCACTGCCGCGCCCGGTCGTGAAGTTCGACTACCGAGTCGACCCCGAGGACCAGCCGATCGGCGAGGACTACCTGCGCGTCCTCGGACTGCCCGTCGAGGAGATGCGCGAGCGCGCCCTGGCCGTCAACGAGACACTGCGCTCCTGGCTGCACCCCGTGGACCTCTGGGACATGTGCCTCATCTTCGGCGTCACCGCCGAAGGCGGCCTCACCGTCATCTCCGAGATCTCACAGGACTGCATGCGCCTGCGGCACGAGGACGGGTCCCCGCTGGACAAGGACCTGTTCCGTGACGGCGTCGACGCCGACGAGATCGTCAACCAGTGGAGTCGCATCCTCGATGTCATCAGATGACGGCCGGGTGGCGCTGATCACCGGCACCAACCGGGGCAGCGGCCGGGCCATCGCCGAGGAGTTGCGCGGGCGCGGGTTTCGCGTCTTCTCCCTGAACCGCTCCCTCGCCGGCGCGGACTGGCTCGGCGAACGGCGCTGCGACGTGTCGCGGCCCGCGGAGATCAGATGGGCCGTCGCCGACGTCCTGGCCGCGACCGGACGGCTGGACGTCTGCGTGTCCAACGCCGTCGACCGGGTCCTGGACCCGATCGCCGACCTGCGCGAGGCCGACTGGGAACGCCTGGTGGCGATCAACCTCAGCGCCTGCTTCCACCTCGTTCAGGCCGCGCTGCCGGCGCTGCGAGCCCGCCGCGGCGTCTTCGTCGCGATGGGCAGCCACGCGGGCACCCGCTACTTCGAGGGCGGGGCCGCCTACAGCGCGACCAAGGCCGGGCTGAAGGCGCTGGTGGAGACGCTGCTGCTGGAGGAGCGGCGCAACGGCGTACGCGCCTGTCTCGTCTCGCCCGGCGCCATCGCCAACCTCGACGGCGACACCGACCCCTACAAGATGAGCACCCGCTCGATCGCCCGCTGCGTCGGCAGCATCGTCGACTCCTGGCCCACCGACCTCGTCGTCGGCGAGATCGAGGTGCGCCCCGCCGACCTGGCGACGCCGCCGATCACCGGTATCGACCGGCTGTTACACATCTGACGCGCGGAGGAGGAAGCATGATCTCGCTCGCTCTGCCGACGGGATCCCTGGAACGGCGGGCGCTGGAACTCTTCGCGGCCGCCGGTCTCGACGTACGACGACCCTTTGAGCGCTCCTACCGGGGCACCATCGAGTACGCGGGCACCGCGCAGGTCGCGTTCTACAAGCCGCGCGAGATCCCGCTCGTCGTCCAGAACGGCTCGTTCGACGTGGGGCTCACCGGCGCGGACTGGGTCGAGGAGACCGGCGCCGAGGTCGAGGTGGTCGAGTCGTTCGACTACTCCCGCAACACCGAGAGGCCATGGCGGCTCGTCCTCGCCGTGCCCGCCGACCACCCGGCGACCAGCGTGGCCGACCTCGCCGACGGTGTCCGCGTCGCCACCGAGTACCCCAACATCGGCCGCCGATTCTTCCAGCACGCCGGACGGCGCGCCGAGGTGGTCGTCTCCTACGGCGCCACCGAGGCCAAGATCCCCGAGCTGGCCGACGTGATGATCGACGTCGTGGAGACGGGACACTCCCTGCGGCAGAACAACCTGCGCGTCATCGAGACGATCCGCACCTGCGGCGCCCAGCTCGTCGCCAACCCCGCCGCCTACGCCGACGAGAGGCGACGCGCCGTCATCGGGAAGGTCGCCCGGCTGCTGCGCGGCGCCTGGGTCGGCCCGGCGAACGTGCTGCTCACCGTCCGCGCCCCCGCCGAGTGCCTGCCGCAGGTCACCTCGGCCATGCCGGGGCGCTCGTGGCGGGCCGGGGCGGAGCTGGGCGACGAGAACATGGTCGTCCTGCAGGGCGTGCTGCCGAGCCGGGACGTGCCCGAGACGATCGACGTCCTGCTGTCGGCCGGCGCCGTCAACGTCACCGAGACCGGAATCGGCATCCTCGCCACGAACGCGACGCGGCCGTGACGCCGGCCCGTGCCGCGTCGCCGTACAGGCCGCGCCGAGTTGACCGGCACACGAGGGCACGACGAGCATTGAGCCGCCGCGACGTCGTGTGAAGGAGAGAGCGTGTGAAGTCTGAGCCGGCCCCGGACGCGCCCGTGCAGCCCGGGCGGCGCTCGACGTGGGCGACCATCGGCGTCGTCTACCTCGGCGGCGTCGTCGCCGCGATGAGCCTGGGCAAGTTCGCCCCCGTCGGGCCGGCGGTGACCGGCCAGCTGTCGCTGTCGTTGTCCCAGCTGGGCTGGGTCATCTCGGCGGTCGTCGGCGTCGGCGCAGCCTTCGGCCTGCCCGGCGGCTACCTGATGCGCCGCGTCGGCGCGCGGGGGGCGCTGGTGTACGGCCTTGCCCTGATCGCCGTGGCGGGCGCGGCGAGCGTCCTGGCCGGCGACTTCGCCTGGCTGCTCGTCGCCCGCGTCGCCGAGGGCTTCGGCTACCTGCTGGTCACCATCGCCGGGCCGGTGCTCGTCCTGCGCCTGGCCGACGAACGCGACCGCAGCGCCGCCCTGTCGGTCTGGGCCACGTTCGTGTCCGTGGGCCTGTTCGCCAGCACGCTCGTCGGCGGCGCGGCCGGCGACGCCTTCGGCTGGCGCGGCTGGATCGGCCTGCTCGCCGCTCTCACCCTTCTCATGGCGGTGGTCCTGCAACTGCGGCTGCCCCGCACCGGGGCGGGTCCGCGAGCCGCCGCCGGGCCCGTCCCCCGGCTGCGTGCGCTGCGATGGCCGGGCGTGCTGGCCTTCTCGTTCTGCCTGACCGCGCTGGTGACCATCCCGGTGATCGTGCTGCTTCCCACGCTCCTCATCGAGCAGCACGACAACTCGGCCGCCGCCGCCGGCGCGAGCACCTCGGTGATCTCGCTGCTCAGCGCGGTCGGCGGGCTGCTCGTCGGCATGCTGCTGCGTCGCGGCACCCGGGTCGGCGTCCTCGCGCTGTTCGGCCTGCTCGCCGTGCCCGCCGCCTGGCTCGTCTACGGCGGCGGCCCGCTCGCCGGCGTGCTCGCGGGCGCCGGGACGCTCTCGCTCGCCAACGGGTTCCTCGCCGCCCTCGTCTTCGCCGCCCTGCCACTGATCCTGGAGCGGCTCGACCACGCCGACGTCGGCAGCGGCCTGGTCGCCCAGGCGGGCAGCCTCGGCTCGCTGCTCGGCCCGCCGATGTTCGGCGAGGTCGCGGCCGCCTTCGGCTTCGCGGCGCTCGCGCCGGTCATCGCCGTCGGGCTCGTCGCCGCCGTCGCCGCACTGCTGCTGGCCGGCGGCCGCGCCGCGGGGCGTCAACGGTGGGTGGCCGGAGCAGGGGAGAAAGGCGTCGCGGGCTGAAGGTCGATCGTCAGGAACGCCGGGCGGGTGGTCTGGAAGGCTGCCACAGGTCGAGCCTGTGCACCTGGTCCGTCACGGCTGTCAGGAGGGCGCTGAGTGCGGGAGCGGGGGGCGTGTCCCGGGTGGCGGCGACCAGGCGGCGTTCGAGGGTGGTTTCTGCGATGTCCCTGAACGCGAGCGCGGGGTCGTGGCCGGGCAGGGTCAGGGCCGGCAGCAGGGCGACGGCCGCCGCGGCGCGGACGAGTTCGAGCTGGACGTCGGCGTCGTTGGAGCGGTGGCGCAGGTCCGGTTCGTAGCCACCGAGGGTGCGGCAGGTCCCGATGACCATGGCGTGGTGGCCGGTGCCCTCGGCGGAGGCGGTCCAGATGTCGGATCGCAGGCCGGTGACCGGGACGGGTCCGCCGGGCAGGGCGAGTGGGTGCGCGGCCGGGAGCACGATTTTCAGCGGCTCTTCGAGCAGGGGCGTGAAGCGCAGGCCGGCCGGGCGCGGGCGGGGGTGGCTGTCGTACTCGTCGCCGATGACGAGGTCGACCGTGCCGAGGCGCAGGCCCGGCAGGGACTGTTCGAGTTCCAGCTCGAAGATCTCCACACGGACCCGCGGGTGGCCGGCCTTCATACGGGCCAGTGCCGGGATGAGGAGACGGCGGGCGGCCGACTGCAGACCGCCGGCGCGGACGGTGCCCCGGATGTCGCCGCCGAGGCCGGCCAGGTCCGCTTCCGCCGCCTCGGCGGCCGACAGCAGCACCCGTGCGTGCTGGACGAGCAGCTGTCCGGCGTCGGTGAGCCGCACACCCCGACCGGCTTTGTCGAGCAGCCGGGCACCGACCTCCTTCTCCAGCAGGGCGAGCTGCTGGGAGACCGTGGACGGGCTGTAGCCCAGAGCCGCCGCGACCGCGGCCAGGGTGCCGCGCTCCTCGAACTCCCGCAGGAAGCGCAACCGCCGAAGATCCAGCTCGATCATGCGAGAATCCTAACGATTCACCTCCAGAAATCATCGCTGGACCCAATGAGTCGGGACCTCGATCCTGGTACGCATGGGTGCAGCACTATGTCTTCTGTCCGCGGCCTGCTTCGGCGCGATGGCGATTTTCGGCAAACTCGCCTACGACGCCGGCGTCTCGCCCGAGGCGCTGCTGCTGGTGCGCTTCACCCTCGCCGCCGTCCTGCTCGGGATCGTCGTGCTGGTGCGGCCGGGACTGCGCCGCGCCGCCTCCGGTCCTCCCCGGCAGCGGGCGAGCGGCCGGCCGGCGATGACGCGCGGCCGAGTGCTCGCCATCGCCGTCGGCCTGGGCGCCATCGGGTACGCCACGCAGGCGAGCCTGTTCTTCTCCGCGCTGCGGCTGATGGACGCCTCGCTGCTGGCCCTGATCCTCTACACCTACCCGGTCATGGTCACCGTGACGGCGGTGCTGCTCGGCCGTGACCGGCTCACCCTCGCGCGCGCAGCCGCGCTCGCGGCCGCCTCGGGCGGAACACTGCTGGTCCTGCTCGGCGCCGGCGGCATGAGCTTCCACCCGCTCGGGGCGCTGCTCGCCTTCGCCTCCGCGGTCACGTACACCGTCTACATCCTCGTCGCCGACACCGTTGTGCACCGGCTGGCGCCCGTGGTGCTGTCCGCGCTGGTGATGACCGGCGCGGCCGGCACCCTCACCGCCCGTACCCTGCTCACCGGCGGCGTCGACCTCGGCTTCGGGGCGTCGGGATGGTTCTGGCTCGCCGCCATCGCCGTGGTCTCCACCGTCGCGGCGATGCTGACCTTCTTCGCCGGGCTCAAGCGCATCGGCCCGTCGGCCGCCGCCATCCTGTCCACCTTCGAGCCCGTGGTCACCGCCGCACTGGCCGCGCTCGTCCTCGGCGAATCCCTGACCCCGGTGCAGCTCGCCGGCGGCGCGCTTGTGCTGTCCTGCGTCGTCGTCCTGCAACTCCGACGCCAGGACCGGGGCCCGCGCCCGGCGCCCGACCGGCCCGGCCCGGAAAACCGCCGGGGCTTGGATTCCGCACGAGAGGACCGCACGGAGCCGGTCGGCCTGGCGCCGTGAAGCGTGACCTCATGGGTTCACGGCGCTGAATCCTCGTCGGCAGGTGGCGGCTGGGCCGGGACGGGGCGGCGCGAAAAATCGCCACTCGCATCCCGGCCCCTTCAGGCGAGGATGCGGACCGGATTCTCGATCAAGGACAGGAATTCGCCCATCCAACGGGCCGCGACCGTGCCGTCGATCGGGCGATGGTCGATCGAGAGCACGAAACGGATCGTGGCGCCGGGGACGACCACGTCGTTCTCCACGACGGGCTCGGTGCGGACGGCACCGACCGACAGGATCGAGGAGTGCGGCGGGTTGATGATCGCGGTGAACTCCTCGGTGCCGTACATGCCCAGGTTGGTGACGGCGACGGTGCCGCCTTCCAGGTCACCCTGGCGCAGGCGGCCGGTACGGGCGCTGTCGGCGTGGCGGCGGGTGGTCTCCGCGACCACGCTGATCGGCATGGTGTCGACCGCGCGGAGCACCGGGGTCACCAGGCCGGTGTCGGTGGCCACGGCGACCGCCACGTCCACCTGGGTGAAGCGGCGGACGGCCTCCGGGGTCCAGATCACGTTCATCTCGGGGACGAGCCTGTGGGCACGGGCGACCGCCTTGACCACCAGGTCGTTGACCGAGATCTTGGGTGATCCCGGCTGGTTGAGCTGCGCCCGGACGGCCAGCAGCCCTTCGGCGCGGGCGGTTCCCCTGACGTAGAAGTGCGGCGTGGTCTGCTTGCTCTCCACCAGGCGGGTGGCGATGGCGCGGCGGATCCTGCTGTGCGGGATGTCCTCGTGGTCCCCGGCCTCCGGAGCCGCGACAGGCGCGGGGGCGGGGGTGGGCTCGCTCGCGCGGGCCAGTGCCTCCTCGACGTCTCGCCGCAGGATCCGGCCGGCCGGTCCGGTTCCGGGAATCCGGTCGATCGCCAGACCGCCCTGGCGGGCCAGCCGCCGGGCGAGCGGGCTGGCGTAGACCCGCTGTGGCGTGCCCGGTTCCTCCGGTACGGGGTGCCCGTTCACGGCGGTGGGCTGCGCCGGGGAGGCGTCCGGTTCTGCGGCGGATTCCGTGGCGGACTCTGTGGCGGGCTCTGCGGTGGGTTTGGTGACGCCGAGTCCGGCGAGGAGGTCCTCGATGTTCTCCGGCGGTTCCCCGGGCGCGCCGAGCAGGGCGATGGGCGTGCCGACGTCGACCTCGGTCCCGGCGGGGACGAGTCGCTTGAGCAGGACGCCGTCGCTCTCCGCCTCGATCTCGATGGACGCCTTCGCCGTCTCGATGACGACGATGGCGGTGCTGACGGAGTAGGGGGAGTTCTCGGCGATCGGCCATTCCGACACGACGGCGCTGGTGGCACCGGCCGCCGGTTCTGGCATGCGAAGAAGAGTGGCCATTGGTCCTGGTCCCTGGTTCGTGGTGCGGGAGATCGGAAGGTGGGCTCAGTGCCGGGGCGCGAGCGTGCCGTCGGTGGTCATGCGGCGGAAGGCGGCGGCGACCTCCTCGGTGCGGGCGATGGCCGCCCGTTCGAGGACCTTGCTGATGCTCGGTGACGCCTCGCCGCCGGTCACCCGCTGTACCGGGTGGTCGAGCCAGTCGAAGTAGCGGCGCTGGATCTCGTCGGCGAGCCAGCCCCCGTAGGAGGTGCCGACCGCCCCCTGCTCGACGATGAGCACGGTGCCGGTCTTCATCACGCTGGCGCCGATGGTGTCCCAGTCGATGCTGGCCCTGTCCAGCCAGCGCAGGTCGATGATCTCGGGGTCGATCTCACCGACCTGCTCGGCCGCCTCCAGGCAGTGGGCGACCATCGACAGGTAGGAGAGCACGGTCACGTCCCGTCCCGCCCGGCGCACCGCGGCGCGGCCGACCGGGATGTGGTAGTCGAGGTCGTCCATCGGCCCGGTGCCGGTGCTGGTGTACAGGTCGACGTGCTCGATGACCACCACGGGGTCGTCGCAGCGGAGCGCGGTGTTCATCAGGCCCACGTAGTCGAAGGGGGTGCTGGGCGCGACGATCCGCCACCCCGGCGCGGTGGCGAAGATTCCGGCCGGGTCCATCGAGTGCTGCGAGCCGTAGCCGGTGCCGGTGCCCACCTTGCTGCGCAGCACCAGCGGTACCGGGTGGTCGCCGCCGAACATGTGCCTGGCCTTGCCGATCTGGTTGAACAGCTGGTCGGCCGCCACCCAGAGGAAGTCGGCGTACATGAACTCCACGACCGGGCGGTAGCGGCCGTCCATGGCCAGTCCGCCGGCCAGTCCGGCGAACGCGTTCTCGCTGATCGGGGTGCCGAGAACCCGGTCGGGGAAGGCGTCGGCCAGTCCCTTGGTGGCTCCGTTGGTGCCGCCCTTGAGGCGGTGCACGTCCTCGCCCATGACGACGACGGCGGGGTCGGTCTCCATCCGGCGGGCCATCACCTCCGCGACCACGTCGACGAACTCGCGCTCGTCGAGCCGGCCAGAGAATGTGGCCTCCTCCTCGTAGCGCACCTCGGAGCCGAACTCCGACAGGTCGCCGCGTACGCCGACGTCACGAAAACCGGGCTCGGGCCACTCCGACGGGCGGATACGGCGCTGGCCGGGCTTGCCGCCGGGGAGAGGTTCGAGCAGCCGGTCGCCGATCGCCCGCATCATGGCGGCGGCCTGGTCGACGGCCCTGCCCGCCTCCTGCTCGGTGAGCGCGCCGCGCCGGAGCAGGTGGCCGGTCATCAGCGTGATGGGGTCGCGCTGCCGCCACTGCCGCTCCTCCTCCTTGGAGCGGTAGCCGAACGCGCTGCCGGGGAAGGGGCCGTTCTGGTGGTAGTACCGGTACAGGTCGGCCTCGATGATGACCGGCCCGTTGCCCGCCCGCATGTGGGCCAGCGCCTCGCCCATCGCCAGGTGGACGGCGAGTGGATCCATGCCGTCCACCCGCCAGCTGGGGATGGCGAAGCCGAGACCGCGCACCGAGAGCCGAGGTTCCGCGGTGACCTCGCGGACGTGGGTGGAGACCGCGTACTGGTTGTTCTCGATGAAGAAGCAGATCGGCAGGGACCAGGCGGCGGCGAGGTTGAAGCTCTCCAGCACCGAGCCGATGTTGGCGGCGCCGTCACCGAAGTAGGCGACCGAGACCGCGTCGGTGCCGGCCCGCCGGTGTGCCCACGCGAAGCCGGCCGCCTGCGGGACGCCGCCGCCGACGATGGCGTTGGTGCCCATCGCTCCGGCTTCCGGCCACTGCAGGTGCATGGATCCACCCCGGCCCCGGCAGAAACCGCGGGCCAGCCCGCAGATCTCGGCCAGCGTCCGGGTGAGCAGGTCGGTGACCGGGGCGGGCAGGTCGCCGCGCGGGTCCCAGCCGCCGGGCAGCACATGTCCCAGCGCCTTGGACAGGAACTGGTGGTGGCCCCGGTGGGATCCGGTGATGGTGTCGGCCGAGGTGAGGGAGAGGATCGACCCGACAGCCCCGGCCTCCTGACCGACGCTGGAGTGGGCGGGCCCGTGGACCAGTCCGGACCCGGCGAGTTCGAGGACGTACTCCTCGAAGGCGCGGATCAGCACGAGTTGCCCGAACATCGCGCGCAGCAGGTCGGGGTCGGCCGCGTCCCAGTCCGCCTCCGTGGTGGTCAACTCCAGCCAGGGGGTGGGCGCGGCGAGGTCCTGGTGTTTGGTCATGTGTGTTCTCTTCCAGGTGGACAAGCCAGAGGCCGGGCAGGTTCCGGCGCGGGGGCGCCGGCGCTCTGCCGGGCGACCGGGACCGGTCGGCCGCACCCCCTCCGCGATCCGCGGTTGTTACCGACCATCGCACAGATTGGATCCGATCTCACACTACCGTTATGTCTTCGTAACGGAAGAATGTGCTCTCAACATTGACTTTCCATACTTTGGGCGACCAAGCTACCGATCCACCAGGCCTTATTGGATCCATACTCGGTGAAGGTGCGGCAGTGGAAACTTCCAAGAAACAGATCGTCAACGGATTCGGAGGTGGGATACATGGCTGAAGGGGGTGCCCCTGGGTTGCCGGGGCTCGTCGGCCTGGACCATGTCGGTCTGACCGTTCCCGACATCGACCAGGCCACCGAGTTCCTGGTGGACGTGCTCGGGTGCGAGTACCTCTACCCGCTCGGCGCCAAGTCCGACGACGGGGACTGGATGACCACCCATCTCAACGTGCATCCCCGGGCCCGGGTGGACAAGCTGCGGTTCTTCCGCTGCGGCAACCAGCCGGTCTTCGAGGTCTTCGAGTACGAGGCCCCCGACCAGGCGCAGACCCCGCCGCGCAACAGCGATGTCGGCGGTCACCACCTCGCCCTGTACGTGGAGGACATCGACGCCGCGGCGGACTACCTGCGCTCCCGCGGTGTGACCGTGCTTGGCGGCCCCACCGCCAGCGACGGCCCGCACGCCGGGCAGCGCTGGATCTACTTCCTCGCCCCCTGGGGTGCCCAGTTCGAACTGGTCTCCTACCCGCGCGGCCGGGCGTGGTACCTGCGGGAGGAACAGAGCCAGGCGGTGGGCGGATGACCGGCCTCACCTCGGGCCTGGAATCCGCGGACGACAAAACGGGCGCCGCCACCAGCGTGATGAGCCACCAGATCGCCGAGCACCTGCGCGAGCAGATCCTGTCCGGGGCGCTCAAGCCGGGCGCCAGGATCCGTCAGGAGGAGGTCGCGAAGGACTTCGGCGCCAGCCGCCTGCCGGTGAGAGAGGCGCTGCGCATCCTGCACTCCCAGGGCCTGGTCACCCTCAAGGCCAACAGCGGCGCCTGGGTCTCGGAGATGAACGCGGCGGAGTGCGACGTCACCTACAAGATCCGCGAACGGCTGGAACCGCTCGCGCTCACCGAGAGCATCCCGCACCTGCCGGCCGAGACGATCCGGCGCCTGGAGCGGATCCAGGACGAGATCGAGGCCAACACCAGCCTGGACAGGTTTCTCCACCTCGACCGTGAACTGCACCTGCTGTCCTACTCGGGGAACCCCTACAAGGAGCTCCGGGACATGATCGAAAGGCTGTGGAACATAACCCAGCCGTACCGGCGCGCGTACGTCGAACGCGCGGGCCACGAACGGGAATGGGTGATCAACGCCGAACACCGACTGCTCATCGACGCGATCCGGCGCGCCGACACCACGGACGCGGAGCGTCTGCTGGCAGGGCACATCCGCAGGACCCGGATCGCACTCCTACCGGTCATCGAACGCAACTCCACGGGCCGCTGAGCCACACCGGACGCGGCTCCACCCGCGTCCGGCACGCTGCGGCGAAAGGTGACTCCGGGACCAGAACTCCCGGACGCGCCCTCCACATGGCCGTCCCGCAACGAACGGTCAGTACACGAAGAACGACATCACCACCCAAGCAAAGCAGGTCTCATGTCATACCACATCACAACGGGCAGGCGTGTACTGACCCTGTTCGCCGCGGCAGCCCTCACCCTCACCGCATGCTCCTCCGGCGACACCACGGCCACCGGCGACGGCGCGGCCTCCGGCGAACCGGCCGCCGCCGACAGCGGCGAGATCGGCTTCTCCGAGTCCTTCCTCACCGACGCCTTCCAGGTCCAGCTGGTCAAGCAGCTCGGCGAGCAGGCCACCGCGGCCGGCGTCAACCTGCTGCCCGCGGTCAACGCCGACGGCGACGCGGCCAAGCAGAACGCCGACATCACCACCCTGCTCGGCCGGGGCGTCAAGGGCCTCATCGTGGTCCCGGTGGACAGCAAGGCGGTCGCCCCCGCCATCGGCCGGGCCAACGACAAGAACGTCCCCGTGGTCACCGTCGACCTGGGCGCCGACTCGGGCAAGATCTACATGGTGGTCCGCGCGGACAACGTCTTCATGGGCACGGCCGCCTGCGAGTACATGGGCAAGCAGATCAACGGCGAGGGTACCGTCCTCGACCTCCAGGGCGACCTGGCCACCCAGAACGGCCAGGACCGCAGCAAGGGCTTCACCACCTGCATGGCCGAGAAGTTCCCCAACGTCAAGGTCATCTCCAAGCCGATGAACTGGAAGCCGGACGAGTGCGCCACCCAGGCGCAGACGGTGCTCAGCACCGAGAAGCTGACCGGCCTGTTCATGGGCAGCGAGTCGGTCTGCCTGGCCGGAGTCCAGCAGGCGCTGCGCAAGCAGGGCAAGCTCACCAAGGTCGGCGACCCCGACCACATCGTCACCGTCGGCATCGACGGCTCCAAGGCGGCGCTGGAGGCGGTGCGGGAAGGCACCCTCGACGCCGTCGTGTCACAGCCGCTGGACCTGTACGCCAAGTACGGCATCCAGTACATCCAGGATGCGATCGCGGGCAAGACCTACCAGCCGGGCCCCACCGACCACGACAGCACCATCGTCGAGGTCGGGGAGTCCCTCCAGGACCTGCTTCCCTCGCCCACGGTGACCAAGGAGAACGTGGACGACCCCAGCCTGTGGGGCAACGGCTGACCCCCCTCCCGGTGATCTCCGGTGGCGCGCCCGCGGGCCCGCCACCGGAGACGATCCAGAACCCAAGGAAGGAGGGCGCGGAGCAATGCCACAGGCCCCTTCAGAACAGGCCGGCGCGGAGCAGGCCATCGTGATGGACCAGGTGTCCAAGGCGTTCGGGCCGACCAAGGCGCTGTCGGCGGTGTCCCTCACCGTCAACCGGGGCGAGTCACGGGCGCTGATCGGCAAGAACGGGGCGGGCAAGTCCACCCTGATGTCGATCCTCACCGGCCTCACCCAGCCCGACAGCGGCTCGGTCCGGGTGCTCGCCGACGGCGACGCCACGGGAACCGCCGGCGTCGGATGCGTCTACCAGCGCAGCACGCTGGTCCCCGCCGCCACCGCCGCGGAGAACATCGCCCTGGCCAGGTTCCCCCGCTCTCGGGCAGGTTTCATCCGCTGGTCCGAGGTGCAGCGGCAGGCCACCGAGCTGCTCGCCGAATGGGAGTACGCGCACCTGGCCGACACCCCGGTCGAACAGCTGGAGCCGCTGGAAAGGAAGGTCGTCGAGATCTGCCGGGTGCTCTCCCAGGGCCCGCGGGTGCTGCTCTTGGACGAACCCACCGCCGGTCTGGACCGAGGCGCCTCGCAGCGCCTGTTCCACCACATCGAGAAGGCCCGCGCCCGGGGCGTGACGATCATCTACGTTTCCCACCACCTGCACGAGGTCTTCGAGGTGTGCGACTCGGTCACCGTGCTGCGCGACGGCTGGACGGTGCTGACCGAGCGGCTCTCCCGGATGACCGTGCCCGACCTGGTGGACGCGATGGTCGGCGAGGCGGCGGCCGGTGCGGGCGACGGCCCGCACGCGGCCAGGGCCGAACCGACCCTGCCGCCCGTCCTGGTCGCCTCCGGCGTCACCGCACCCAAGGTGAGCGACGTGGATCTGGCCCTGCGGCCGGGCGAGTGCGTCGGCCTGACCGGCCTGGACGGCGCCGGGCACATGCAACTGGCCGAGGTGCTCACCGGCCAGCGCCCGGCCGAGTCGGGCGCCGTCACCCTGGACGGCAGGCCGCTGCCGCTCGGCGACATCAGCGGCTGCATCCAGGCCGGCATCGGCTTCACCCCGGAGGACCGGCACATCAGCGGCTACGTGCCCGGGCTGAGCGTGGCCGAGAACGCGACCCTGAACATCATGCCGCGATTCGTCAACAGGTTCCGGCTGATCAACGGCAGGAAGCGGGACGAGTTCTACTCGCGGCTGGCCGGGGAGTGGCACATCAAGGCCTACGGCGCCACCCAGCCGACCGAGGAACTCAGCGGCGGCAACCAGCAGAAGGTCGTGCTGGCCCGCTCGGTGGCCGCCGATCCCAAGGTGCTGGTCCTGGTCAACCCCACCGCCGGGGTGGACGTGTCCGCCAAAAAGTCGATCTACGACACCATCGAGGAGCTCCGCGCGGACGGACGGGCCGTGCTGATCGTGAGCTCCGACGACGCGGACCTGGAGATCTGCGACCGCATCGTCGTCATGGTCCACGGGGAGGTGTCGACGGAACTGCGGCACCCCTTCACCGAAGGCATGATCGCCGCGGCCGTGCAGGGTGACGGCACCGCCGAGCCGGACCGGCGGCCGTCTGGAGAGGAAGATTCACAGTGAGTGCACTATCCCCGAAGAAACCGGCGCCGGAGTCGGTGGCCGCCGCGCCGTCGTCGCCGTCGTCACCTTCGCCGCCGGCCACCCGGCGGGCGCGCAGGTCCGTCGACCCCGTCGTGCTCACCCTGCTGCCCATCATCATCCTGGCGGTGATCGTGGGCGCCGTGGTGAGCCCCGCCTTCCTCACCACCACCAACATCATCGACAACATCATCACCACCTCGGCCGTGCTCGGCGTGCTGGTGATCGCGGAGAGCCTCATCCTGATCGGCGGCTACTTCGACCTGTCCCTTGAGGCCACCGTGGGTTTCGCGCCGATGCTGCTGGCCGTGCTGGTCTCCGGCGTGGCCGACAGCGGGTTCGGGCTGCCGTTCTGGGCGGGCCTGCTGATCATGATCCCGGCGGTGTTGCTGATCGGCCTGGCCAACGGGCTGATGATCGCCAAGCTGAGGCTCAACGCGTTCATCGTGACCCTGGCCATGCTGATCCTGCTGCAGGGACTGACCATCGGCCTGTCCGGAGGACAGACCTACGCGATGCTGCCCGATGCCATGACCTACCTGGGCGACGGCGTCATCCTGGGCCTGCCCGTGCAGGCGTGGATCTTCGTGCTCGCCTTCGCCGGCGCGTACGTGTTCATGAAGCTCACCCCGACCGGCCGGAGCATCTACGCGATGGGCGGCAACCTGGAGGCGGCGAGGGCCGCCGGGATCAAGACCACCCGGCTCACCATCGGCGTGATCGTGGCGGGCAGCCTGCTGGCCGCCCTGGCCGGGCTGATGCTGACCGGCAGGATCGCCTCGGTGACCGCCAACCAGGGCAACGGCCTCATCTTCACCGTGTTCGCCGCCGCCGTCATCGGCGGGATCAGCCTCAACGGCGGCCGGGGCAACCTGATCGGCGCCGCTCTGGGCGTGATCCTGCTCGGCGTCATCCAGAACATCCTCACGCTCTCCAACGTGCCGTCGTTCTGGATCAACGCCGCGTACGGGGCGATCATCCTGGCCGCGCTGCTGGTCGGCTGGGTCTCCACCCAGCGCTTCTCGGGCCGAAGGACACCGGCATGAGCGCCGGACAGTGGCCTGCCGGCACCATGCCCGCCCTGGTCTTCACCGCCCCGGGGGTCCTCTCCGTGGAACGGGTGCCCGTGCCGGAGCCGGCCGCGGGCGAGGTCCTGGTACGGGTGGCCTACCTCGGGATCTGCGGGACCGACGTGCACCTGCTCGACGGCAGCAGCGCGTACGTGTCGAGCGGGCTGACCCACTTCCCGATCAGGTTCGGCCACGAGTGGGCCGGCGAGGTCGTCGCGGTCGGGCCCTCGGTCCCCGCCGACCTGGTCGGCGAGCGGGTGGTGGGTGAGCCGTTCCTGTCCTGTGGTCAGTGCCTGACCTGCCGCGGTGGCCACTACAACCTCTGCCCGGACCGGTACGAGCTGGGTGTGCGCGGGGCGGTGCCCGGCGCGGCGGCCCGCTACCTGCGGATTCCGGCCGCCAACGTGCACGTGGTGCCCGCCGGGGTGGAGAGCGCGCACGCGCTGCTGGCCGAGCCACTGGTGACCGTGCTCAGCGCCTTCGAGGAGGCCGCCGCCCAGCCGGGCGAGCCCGTCGCCGTGCTGGGCACCGGCACCCTCGGCCTGCTCGCGGTGCAGGTGGCCGCCGCCATGCGCAGCCCGGTGGACGTCATCGGCATCGACCCCGAAGGGCTGAAGATGGCGCTCCGGCTCGGCGCCCGGGCGGCCTGGACGCCGCAGGACGCGCCGAGCGACGCCTACCAGGTGGTGATCGAGGCCACCGGGTCCGCCGCGATCGGCCCGGCGCTGACCAGGGTCGCCGGCATCGCCGGGCGCGTGCTCCAGGTCGGCATCCCGGGCCGTCCGGTGGACGGGGTGGACCTGGCGGCCTTCGTCACCAAGGGCCTGCGCCTGTCCGGTGTGCTCGGCGGCGTCGACCTGATGCCCCGGGCACTGCACCTGATCGCCGACGGCGCGGTTTCCCCCACCGCGCTCATCGAGCGGGTGTTCCCGGTGGCCGGGGCGCGCGAGGCGTTCGACCGGATGCGGGAGGCCGGCCGGGCCCGGCCCAAGCTCGTCATCGATCTGTCGGAACTCCAGGGGGAGGAACCCGGATGAGTGAGAAGACCACCGTCGGCTGGATCGGCGCGGGACGGATGGGATCGGCGATGGTCCGCCGGCTGCTGCTCGCCGGTCACCCGGTGACCGTCTGGAACCGCACACCGGCCAAGGCCGAGCCACTGCGCGAGGCGGGGGCGCGGCTCGCCGCGGAGCCGGGGGAGACGGCGACCGCCCAGGTGACCGTCACCAGCCTGGCCGCCTCCGCGGACCTGGAGGACGTGGCGCTCGCGCTGCTGGCCGCCGAGCACCGCCCGTCGGTGCTGGTGGACACCTCCACCGTGTCGGTGGAATCCTCCCGCCGGGTGCGGGAGGCGGCGGCCGAGGCGGGGGTGCCGTTCCTGTCCGCGCCGGTCAGCGGCAACCCGTCGGCCATCGAGGCGGGCACCGCGTCGTTCGTCTGCTCGGGCTCGCCGGAGGCCTACGACCGGGCGCGGGGGGTGCTGGAGGCGATCGGGCGGGCCGCCACCTACGCGGGCGCGGGCGACGAGTCCCGGCTGCTGAAGATCTGCCACAACCTGCTGCTCGCCATCACCACCCAGGGCCTGGCCGAGGTCGTCGTGCTCTGCGAGCGACTCGGCGTCGACCGGGGCACGCTGATGGAGTTCCTCAACGAGAGCGTGGTCGGCTCGGCGTTCACCCGCTACAAGACCGAGGCCGTCCGCACGATGGACCTCACCCCCACCTTCACCTCCCGGCTGCTGCTCAAGGACGTCGACCTCGGCCTGGCCGAGGCGACCGCCGGGCAGGTGCCGTTGCCGCTCGTCGCCATGGTGCGCACGCTGCTGGTCGCCGCCCTCGCGCAGGGGCACGGCGAGGAGGACTTCCTGTCGCTGCTGGCCGTGCAGGAGAAAGCGGCCGGAAAAGGAGTAACCGCATGACCTTGGACCCGAACGCCATCGGCGCGCCCGGCCACATGGGCGTGGACTTCGAGACCCGGGTGGACTTCACCCGGCTCCGCGACTACCGGCTGGCCCGCGCCCGCGCCGCGCTGGAGGCCTCCGACCTCGGCGCGATGCTCGTCTTCGACGTCAACAACATCCGCTACCTGACCGGTTCGGTGATCGGCGAGTGGTCGCGGGACAAGATGACCAGGTACGCCCTGCTGATCCGGGGCCGCGAACCCATCCTGTGGGACTTCGGCTCGGCCGCCAAGCACCACAAGCTGTACGCGCCGTGGCTGCTGCCGGACAACTGCCGGGCCGGCATGGTCGGCCTGCGCGGCGCGGTCGCCCCCGAGGTCGGCCTGTTCACCCGCGCCGTTCAGGAGATCAAGGACCTGCTGGTGGAGGCGGGTCAGCAGGACGCGCCGGTCGGCGTGGACATCGCCGAGCCGCCGCTGCTGTTCGCCATGCAGCAGGCCGGCCTGACCATGGCCGACTGCCAGCAGGTGATGCTGGAGGCCAGGCAGATCAAGAACATCGACGAGATCCTGCTGCTGAACCAGTCCGCGGCCATGGTGGACGGCGCCTACCAGCGCATCGCCGAAGCGCTCAAGCCGGGCATCCGGGAGAACGACCTGGTGGCGATGGCCAACGCCTACCTGTACGAGATGGGCTCCGACGACGTCGAGGCGATCAACGCGGTCTCCGGCGAGCGCTGCAACCCGCACCCGCACAACTTCACCGACCGCATCATCCGGCCGGGCGACACCTGCTTCTTCGACATCATCCAGTCCTACAACGGCTACCGGACCTGCTACTACCGCACGCTCAACGTCGGCTCCTCGACCCCGGCCCAGCGGGACGCCTACACCAAGGCCAGGGAGTGGATCGACGCCGCGATCGAGCTGGTCAAACCCGGCACCTGGACCGACGAGATCGCCCGCGCCTGGCCGAGGGCGCAGGACTTCGGCTTCGCCTCCGAGATGGACGCCTTCGGCCTCCAGTTCGGGCACGGCCTCGGGCTCGGCCTGCACGAGCGGCCGATCATCTCACGCCTCAACTCGATCGAGCACCCGGTCCAGATCGAGGAGGGCATGGTCTTCGCGCTGGAGACCTACTGCCCGGCGAGCGACGGCAGGTCCGCCGCCCGCATCGAGGAGGAGGTCGTGGTGACCCGCGAGGGCGCGAAGGTCATCACCCTCTTCCCCGCGCAGGACCTCTTCGTCGCCAACCCGTACTGACGGACCGGTTAGGAGTCAAACCCCATGCCCCACCCCGACCTGCTGGCCACCTGCTGGACCACCGCGGGAGACGCCGTCCCGCTGCCCGGCCGAGACGCCAGCCCCATCCCTCTGCCGGTACGGATCGAGCAGGCGGCCCGCGCGGGTTTCGCCGGCTTCGGGCTGATGCACGTCGACCTGGAGGAGTTCCTCCGCACCTCCGACCTGCCGACGCTGCGGCGGATCCTCGACGACAACGGCATCCGCCACCTGGAGCTGGAGTTCCTGACCGACTGGTGGCTGGACGAGGAGGAGAGGGCCGAGTCCGACCGCGTCCTGGACCTGCTGGTGAAGGCGAGCGAGGCCCTCGGCCCGCACCACGTCAAGATCGGCCCGGACATCACCGGCGGCCCGTACGACCTGGAACGTTCCGCCGCCGGGTTCCATCGGGTGAGCGAGGCGTTCGCCCAGGCCGGGACCGCCGTGGCGCTGGAGTTCATGCCGTTCTCCAACATCGACACCCTGGCCAGGGCGGTCGAGCTGGTGACCACCGCCGGACACCCGGCCGGAGGTCTCATGCTCGACCTGTGGCACGTCGAGCGCGGGGCCGCCACCTTCGAGGAGCTGGCCCGCCTGCCGATCGACCTGATCAAGGGCGTCGAGCTGGACGACGGGGCCGCCGAGCAGATCGGCGACGGCTACACCGACACCGTGCTGCGGCGGCGCCTCTGCGGCCAGGGTGACTTCCGGGTCACCGAGTTCATCGGCCTGCTGCGGGGCCTCGGCTGGAGCGGGCCGTGGGGTGTGGAGATCCTCTCCGAGACCTACCGGGTGCGCCCGCTGGAGTCCGCGCTGCCGGAGGCGTACACGACGGCGGCCCGGCAGTTCGAGCTGGTCGAAGGAGCCTGAGCCATGCCACTCACCGACAAGATCTCCATCGTCACCGGCGCCGCCAGCGGTATCGGCGCGGCCACCGCCGAGCGGTTCGCCGCCGAGGGCGCCGTCGTCTACGCCGCCGACATCGCCGCGCGGCCCAGGGACGAGGGGAGCACCCACCACCGCAGGCTGGACGTCGCCGACCTGGACTCCTGGGCCGCCCTCGTCGCCGAGATCACCGACCGGCACGGCCGCGTCGACGTCCTGTTCAACTGCGCCGGGTTCGTCGGCTCCTACGACTCGCTGACCGAGATCGACCTGGACGACTGGCACCGCATCGTGGCCGTCAACCAGACCGGCGTCTTCTACGGCATGCGCTCGGTGATCCCGGCGATGCGGCAGGCCGGGGGCGGGGCGATCGTCAACATGTCCTCGGCATGGGGGCTGATCGGCTCGGCGGGGGTCGCCGCGTACCAGGCGGCCAAGGGGGCCGTCACGGTGATGACCAAGAACGCCGCCATGTCCTACGCCGCCGACGGCATCCGGGTGAACTCGGTCCACCCCGGGCTCATCACCACGCCGATGACCGACGCCCAGGATCCGGAGATCTCCGCCGACCTGGTAAAGCAGACGCCGCTCGGCCGGGCCGGCCGGGCCGACGAGGTCGCCGCCGCCGTCCTGTTCCTCGCCTCCGACGAGGCGTCCTTCATCACCGGGGCGCAACTCGTCGTCGACGGCGGCCTGATCGTGCACTGAGCCATGACGATCTCAGAAACCTCGCGCAGGGCCGTGGTGGTCCACCGGTCGGACGGCGGCCTGACGGTCAGCTGCAACCTGCTGCCCGTCCCGCCCATGGAGGACGCCGCCCTGCGGGTCCGTCCCGAGTACGTCGGCATCTGCGGCTCCGACCTGGAGCAGCTCTCCGGCGGGATGGACCCCGGCTTCGAGGTCCGCTTCCCGCACGTGCTCGGCCACGAATGGTCCGGCGTGGTCGTCGAGGCCGGCCCCGCCACCTCCCGGTTCCGCCCGGGGGACCGGGTGATCGGGCACGGCGCGCTCGGCGGCAACATCTGGTTCGGGGTGTCCACCGACGGCGCGATGGCCGACACCTTCCTGGTCCCCGAGGCGATGTGCTTCGCCGTCCCGCCCGCCGTCTCCTCGCTGCGCGCCGCCCTGGTCGAGCCGCTCGCCTGCTGCCTGCAGGCGCTGCGCACGGCGGGCGGGGCCGACGCCGGTCACACCGTGGCCGTCTTCGGGTGCGGTGCCATCGGCCTGTCCATGGTCGGCCTGGCCCGCACTCTCGGCGCGCGGGTGGTGGCCGTGGACCGCAGCCCGTACCGGCTGGACCTGGCCGCGCGGCTGGGCGCCGACCACCGCGTCGAGGCCGCCCCCGGTGTGGACGTGGCCGCCGCCGTCCTGGACGTGCTCGGCCCGCGCGGCGCCGACCTGGTCGTGGAGGGGTCGGGCGCCCCCGCCGCGCAGGCCGCCGCCTTGGACGTCACCGCCCAGGACGCCAGGGTGCTGTTCATGGGCCTGGCGCACCGGCGCTCCGAGCAGGTGTCGCTGCACCAGATCCAGAACCGCAACCTGCGGTTGTCGTCCTCCACCGGCGCGCCGCCGCAGATCTGGGAGCCCACGCTCCGGCTGCTCGACCGTACCGGCCTGGACCTGTCACCCATGGTCTCCGACGTGTTCGCCTTCGAGGACTGCGCCGCCGCCGTCGCGGCCGCCGGCGACGCGGGCGGCCACGCCAAGGTCATGCTCAGCCCGGACGGAGGTGGGCACCGGTGAGCCCGCTCTTCACACCGCTCACCCTGCGCGGCCTGACCTTCCCCAACCGCGTCTGGATCTCCCCGATGTGCCAGTACGCCGCCGAGGACGGCCTCGTGTCCGACTGGCACCTGGTCCACCTGGGCGGTCTGGCCACCGGCGGGGCCGGGTTGATCGTGGCCGAGTCCACCGGGGTCACCCCCGAGGGCCGGATCAGCCCGTACTGCGCGGGCATCTACAGCGACGAGCAGACCGAGGCGTGGGCGCGGATCGTCCGGTTCGTCCACCAGCAGGGCACGCTCATCGGCCTCCAGCTCGCGCACGCCGGACGCAAGGCGTCCACCTCCGCGCCATGGACCGGCGAGCGCCGGGTGCCCTACGCCGACGGCGGCTGGCCGACCGTCGGGCCCTCGCCGGTCCCGTACGGGGACCTGCCCGCCCCCAGGGAGATGACCGAGAAGGACCTGGCGGCGGTGAGGGACGCCTTCGCCGCCGGAGCGGAACGCGCCCTGCGCGCCGGTTTCGACGTGGTCGAACTCCACGCCGCGCACGGCTACCTGCTGCACGAGTTCCTCTCCCCGCTGACCAACCGGCGCACCGACCGCTACGGCGGTTCGCTGGAGAACCGGATGCGCTACCCCCTGGAGGTCGTCGCCGCCGTCCGCGAGGCGTGGCCGCACGACCGCCCGCTACTGGTGCGCATCTCGGTCACCGACTGGGCGCCCGGCGGCTGGGATCCACCGTCCTCGGTCGAGCTGGCCAGGCGACTCGCCGCGCTCGGCGTGGACCTGGTGGACTGCTCCTCCGGCGGGCTGCTCCCCGACGCCGCCATCCCGGCCGACGGCACCTACCAGACCGACCTGTCCGAGACGATCCGCTCGGGCGCGGGCGTACGCACCGCCGCCGTCGGCCGGATCGCCGACCCCCGGCAGGCCGAGGAAGTGCTCGCCACCGGCCAGGCCGACGCCGTGTTCATCGGCCGGGCCGCGCTTCGCAACCCGCGCTGGCCGCTGGCCGCCGCAGGGCAGGTCGGCGCCGACCTGCCCTGGCCGGTCCGGTACGAGCGAGCCAAACCCCGCCCCACTCCCGTGGAGAACCCGTGAAAATCAAATCCGAACTGTTCATCGGCGGCGAATGGGTCCTCGGGACCGACACGCTGCCGGTCCTGGATCCCGCGCTGGGCGAGCCGATCACCGAGGTCGCCGTGGCGGGCGAGCGCGAATGCGCCCAGGCGGTCGACGCGGCCGCCGCCGCCCTCGCACCGTGGGCCGCCCGTGCCCCCAGGGAGCGCGCCGAGATCCTGCGCCGCGCGTACGAGCTGATGACGGCGGAGGCCGACGACATCGCCCGGCTCATCGTCAGGGAGAACGGCAAGGTGCTGGCCGACGCCAAGGCCGAGGTCGTCTACGCCGCCGAGTTCTTCCGCTGGTTCGCCGAGGAGGCCGTCCGGGTCACCGGCGACTACCGGCTGGCCCCCGGCGGTGACAAGCGCATCATCGTCACCCACCAGCCGATCGGGGTGTCGCTGCTCATCACGCCGTGGAACTTCCCGGCCGCGATGGCGACCCGCAAGATCGGCCCGGCGCTGGCGGCGGGCTGCTCGGTGGTGCTCAAGCCCGCCACCGAGACGCCGCTCACCGCGCTGGCCGTGGCCGACGTACTGGCCCGCGCGGGGGTCCCCGACGGTGTGGTCAACGTGGTGGTCGCCGCGCCCACCGCGCAACGGGTCAGGGAGATGCTGCACGACCCCCGGGTCGTCAACCTCTCCTTCACCGGATCCACCGAGGTCGGCCGGGTCCTCCTGCACGAGGCCGCGGACCAGGTGGTGCGCACCTCGATGGAACTGGGCGGCAACGCGCCGTTCCTGGTGCTGGCCGACGCCGACGTCCAGGCGGCGGTGGAGGGCGCGATGATCGCCAAGCTCCGCAACGGCGGCGCGGCGTGCACCGCGGCCAACCGCTTCTACGTCCACCGCGCCGTCGCCGAGGAGTTCACCGCCGCGTTCGCCCACGCGATGGCCGGACTGAAGGTGGGCTCCGGGCTCGACCCCGCCAACCACATCGGCTCCCTGGTCTCCACGACCGAACGCGGCAAGGTCGCCGAACTGGTCGACCAGGCGGTCGGTGCCGGCGCACGCCCGGTCACCGGCGGGGCCGTCCTGGACGGGCCCGGGGCGTTCTACCCGCCCACCGTGCTGGCCGGCATCGAGCCGGACGCCGCCATCCTCGATGTGGAGATCTTCGGACCGGTCGCCCCCATCGTCGTGTTCGACTCCGACGAAGAGGCGGTGACCAGGGCCAACGCCACACCGTACGGGCTGATCAGCTACGTCTACACCGGCGACCTGCGCCGAGGGCTCCGGGTCGCGGAACAGCTCGACGCCGGCATGGTCGCCCTCAACCGGGGCGTGCTCTCCGACCCCGCGGCGCCGTTCGGCGGCGTCAAGCAGAGCGGGCTCGGCAGGGAGGGCGGGTTCGACGGGATCCACGAGTTCCTGGAGACCAAGTACATCGCCGCCGACATCTGAACCATACGAAACGGAGTACTCATGCAAACCCACCTCGCGGGACGTAAAGTCCTGATCACCGGTGGCGCGTCCGGCATCGGCGCGGCGACCGTCCGCGCGATGCTCGCCGAAGGCGCCGACGTGGTCGCGGCCGACCACGACGCCGCCCTGCTCGACCAACTGGAGACCGACACCAAGGATCTGACCGGCACGCTGCGCTCGGTCCGCGCCGACCTGTCCACCCTGGACGGCTGTGAGAACGCCGTCACCGGCGCGCTCGACCACCTGGGCGGCCTGGACATCCTCGTCAACAACGTCGGCACCGGCAACGTCCGCACCTTCGAGCAACTCACCGACGACGAGTGGCTGCAGACCATGAACCTCAACTTCATGAGCTACGTCCGGATCAGCCGCGCCGCCCTGCCCCACCTGCGGGCCTCCCGGAACTCACCGGCCATCGTCAACAACGCCTCCGACCTGGCCCGCCAGCCGGAGACCCAGCCCATCGACTACGCCGCCTCCAAGGCCGCCGTCCTCGCCGTCACCAAGGGCCTGTCTCGCGCGGAAGGCCCCCACATCCGGATCAACGCCGTCGCCCCCGGCCCCATCTGGACCCCCTTCTGGACCAAGCCCGGCGGCTTCGCCGACAACCTCGCCATCCTGCACGGCAAGGAGCCCATGGCCGCGGTCGAACACGAGATGCGACTCCGTCAACTGCCGCTGGCCCGCCTCGGCACTCCCGAAGAGGTCGCCAACGTCGTCCTCTTCCTGGCCAGCCCGCTGGCCGCCTTCGTCACCGGCGCCGTCTGGGGCGTGGACGGCGGAAGCATCCGCGCCCTCTACTAACCTCCGCGACCACACCGTCTCCGTGGCCGGGCGCCGCCCTTCTCGTCCCGTCCGGCCACGAGAGGCACCGGCCCGTACGTCATCGGCTTCAGCCGCTCAGCAGCTTGCGGAGCAGTTCGGCGAACTCGGTGGGGTGCGTGCTGAGTCCCGTGTGCCCGCCGGGGAAGTGAACGAGCTCCGTGCCGAACCGCTCGGCCAGGAAGGCGGCGGGACGGTAGGGCAGTTCGCCGCGTGAGTCTGCTCCGCCCGCGAGCACGAGCCGGTCCGACAGGGCCGCCAGGCGATCCACATCCGGGGTGTATGCCATGAAACTCGGCACGACGCGTCCGAGGAAGTAGGGCATGTTCGCCATCGTCCGCTCGGCTCGCGCGGCGGCCCGCGGTGGCAGCTCGACGGCCTTCTCGGCGGCGACGGGCCCCTCGTCGTCCGGCCGCCGCAGGCCCGCCGCGAACTCGGCCACCGCGGGCATCAACCCGTCTCGGCGGAAGGTCTCCTGGACGCGGGCGAGCAGTGCGCGGTGCTCGGCGGCGTCCGGCAACACCTCCACCACCGGCGGCTCGTGCGCGACCACGCGTTCGATCCGCTCGTAGTGGGCGCAGAGCAGATGCAGCGCGACGATCGCCCCCGAACTGCAGCCGACCACGCGGACGGGTGCGTCCGGAGACAGCAGATCCAGCAGCCGGAACGCGTCGTCGGCATGCTGATCGACCCGTTGAACGACCTGTGGGTCGTCCAGCGGGCTGCGGGACAGGCCGCGTGGGTCGTAGGAGACGACCGTGTGATCGCCGGCCAGCTCGTCGGCGATGCCGTCGTAGGAGGCCGCGTCGCCGGCGCCGCCGGGGATCAGCAGCAGGAGGGGGCCGCTTCCGCGCACCTCGTAGTGCAAGGTGGCACCGTCCACGCGCAGGCGTCCGATGGTCGGGGTGGTCAACGGGGGTCTCCTTCGCCGGGTGAGGGCCAGCGCTCCAGGAGCGCGTGCAGGGCGTCCAGGCAGCGGGCCCAGGAACTCTCCGCCGGGCGCGCGTGCGCGAACCCGCCGGCTGCCTCCAGGCTGACGAAGCCGTGGAGCGTGCTGCGCACCAGCCGGACCGCGTCGGTCAGGTCGGGCTCGTCCAGCGCGTAGGCGCGCAGCATGCTGTAGGTCAGTTCGACCGCGCGACGCGGTCCGGGCGCTCGGAGCGCGAGCTCGGGATCGATCTGTATCGGGATCTGCGTCGCCGCGTACCGGCCCGGGTGGTCATGGGCGTACGCCCGCCAGGCGTTCGCGAACGCCACCAGCGCGTCCCTACCGGCCCGCCCGGCGGTGGCCTCGGCGATACCGATGGTCTTCTCGTCCGCCGCCAGCAGCGCGATCCGCCCGCGCAGGTCCTCCAGGCCGCGCACGTGCACATACAGGCTCGCGTCCTTCACCCCGAGCCGCCGCGCCACCGCCGACATGGTCACGTGGTCGATCCCGACCTCGTCCGCCAGCTCGGCACCCGCGAGCGTCACCCGGTCCGCCGTCAACCCGGCCCGCGCCATGCATCCACCCCCAGCGCCTTATGGTTCATAGGCTTAACCTAACATGCCTAGGATATTCCTTGGGTTTGAAGGTGAGCGGATATGTCGTCATAAAGGTCCGTGCCTTCGCCGCCCCGACCACCGGCGAGGGCGCGGGCCGCATCGCCTTCCCGCCGTCGGCCCCGCGCTACGGGCGACGCCTCCGCGGCGACCGACACCACTCGTGCCGCCTCCGGCGGTCCCGCCGGAGGCGGTGAGGACGCGCCACGCGACGGCGGTCCCCTCAAGCTCGACCATCAGGCCGGGGAGCGCCAGCCGCGTCACCCCGAGCATCGTGGTGGTCGGCGCCACCCCGATGACGCCCAGCCGTGACGCCAGCACGCCGTAGTGCTCGAAGAGCCGATCGACGTCGGTGGTGTAGACGTTGAGCCGGACGAGGTTCGCGAGGGACATGCCGGCCTCGGCGAGCACGGCCTGAAGGTTGTCGAGGCTCAGCGCCAACTGCGCCGCCATGTCGTCGGCGTGCTGGGGCTCGCCCTCGTCGCTCATCGCGGTCTGCCCGGAGCAGTACAGGGTCCGGGTGGGTCACTCGCCCCCTCCCTGCCCCGCCACGCGGTATGCGAGAACGTGCTCGCATGCCTGAGCCTTCAAGCTCCGGTCGACTGACCGTGCAGGAATCGCGGCACACGATGGCCTGCGCACCCCCAGCCGCATCCATGATCGAGGTCGAGCCTGTGTCCGGGCACCGGGGTATGCGCGGATCCGCGGCGTGGGTTATTTCTCCTGGGGGGCCGGACGGAGTACCCGGCGCACGGCGCCGCGCAGCCACTGGTGGGCCCCGTCGGCGGTGTGGCGCGGGTGCCAGGCCATGCCGATCGTCAGTGGTGGCAACGGCAGCGGGATTTCCAGCAGGCGTAGTCCCAGCGCGTGCGCCGCGTCGCTGAGTGGCGAAGGGGGCTCGCCCGGCAGCGCGGCCGGCACCAGGCAGACCACGTCGCCGACTGCCGCCAGCACCATCGCCGCCAGATGTCCGGGCAGGACGGCGCTGACCCGCCGGCTGAGTCCTTGCTCGGCCAAGGCCGCGTCCAGCGGGCCGGTGAAGCGTCCACGGCGGCTGACCGCCACGTGCTCGGCCGAGGCCAACCTGGTGGGCGTCAGGGTTCCTTCGGTGAGCGGGTGCCCGGTTCTGACACCGACCGCCATCCTCAGCGTGACCAGCTCTTCGACCCGGGTCTCCGGGGCGACGTGGTCGATGGCCCCGATCTCCAGATCGATCCGGCCCTCGCGCAGCGCGGGGCCCGCCTCCCACTCCTCGGCCAGCACCCGCAGCGAGACGCCCGGCGCCCGGCGCCGGGCAAGCCCGAGCAGGCCCGGGGCCAGTGCCGCACCGACCAGGTCCGAGACCTGGACGGTGAAGGTGCGCCGCAGCGCGGCGGGGTCGACCCCGCCGCTCGGAGTGAGCAGTGCCTCCAACCGGCGCACCACCGCGGCGGCCTCGCCCCGCAGTGCCTCGGCGCGGGGTGTGGGCACCATCGCCTGTCCTGCCCGTACCAGCAGCGGGTCCTGGAGCACCCGGCGCAGCCGGGCCAGGGTGCGGCTCATCGCCGCCGGGGAGGTGCGCATCCGCGCGGCGGCACGGGTGACGCTCTGCTCGGTCAGTAGGGCGTCGAGGGCGACGGCGAGGTTGGCGTCGAGGTTCGGGGCTGGGCTGCTCACCGGCATAATTCCGTTTCGGGCAATGATCGGATGCTGAAGTTCCCATTGTGACAATGCGGCTCGGGTCTGCACGATCAAGGGACCGTACCGATCCGACACAGACCGCGAGGTTTTCATGATCGTCATTACCGCCCCCACCGGGAACATCGGCCGACGGCTGCTGTCGCTGCTGGTCGAGGCCGCGCCCGCACGCGGAGAGGCGTTGCGCGTCGTGGTCCGCGATCCTGCCCGGCTTCCCGAGTCCGTACGCGGACAGGTCGAGGTGGTCACCGGCTCGCACGGCGACGCCGCGACCGTCGAGCGCGCCTTCACCGGGGCCGACGCCGTTTTCTGGCTGGTGCCGCCAGCCGCCTCGGCCACGCCCGACGAGGCGTACAGCGGCTTCACCCGCCCGGCCGCGCGGGCGTTCGCCGCCCACGGTGTCGGCCATGTCGTCGGCGTCTCGGCACTCGGCCGCGGCACCCCGCAGGCCGCCCAGGCCGGGCTGGTCACCGCCTCCCTGGCCATGGACGACCTGATCGCCGACTCCGGCGTCGCCTACCGCGCCCTGGCCAACCCGTCCTTCTTCGAGAACCTGCTGGAGGAGGCTGACTCGATCCGCGAGAACGGCGTCTTCACCGACACCGTCGCCGCAGACCGCCCGGCCCCGCTGGTGGCCGTCGCCGACATCGCCGCGACGGCGGCCGGGCTGCTGCTGGACCGCTCCTGGACCGGCGTCGGCAGTGTCCCGGTGCTCGGCCCGCAGAACCTGTCACCCAACGACCTGGCCCGCATCATGACCGAAGAGCTGGGTCGTCCGGTCCGCTACCGGCGCCAGCCGCTCGACGAGCTGCGGTCCACCCTGCTCGGCTACGGCCTCAACGAGGCGTTCGTCGAGGGCATGGTCGACATGAAACGCGCCAAGGACCAGGGCCTGGACTCAGGCGTCGACCGCTCGCCGCAGGCGGGCCCGGCCACCGGATTCGCACAGTGGTGCGCGCAGACTCTCAAGCCCGCCGTTCTCGCCACACCGGAGGCAGTCGATGCCCGCTGACCGAACCAAGCCGCCGGTCACCGCGTTCATTCTGGTCAAGACCACGCCCGAGTGGCTGGCGATGACCGTGGCCGAACGCGTCAAGGCCTTCACCACCCAAGTCGTCCCGGTTATCGAGGCCCGCACCCGCGGTGTCCGCTCCCGCTTCTACGACACCGAGTTCTACTCGGCACGGGTCACCGACATCTGGGTCTGGGAGGCAGATGACCACGACGCCTACCGGCTGCTCATCGACGCGTTGCGCGAAACCCCCTTCTGGGACCGCTACTTCGACGTCGTGGACCTGCTTGTGGGTACCGAGAACGGCTACGCCCGCACCTACGATCTGGAACCGGCGGCCACCCTCGCCACCTGACGCTTCTCCCTGACCGGCCGGTGCTTCCGCAGGGCGGTGGCACCGGCCATCGGTTCAGCTGGGCAGACGGCAACGTGGCCCCACGTTGTCGCTCGCCAGTAGATCCGACAACGAGACCGCGATGCAGGCGATTCCCGAGATCACTCCTCCGTCGGCATGCCAGCGTGATCCGTGGAGGGTGTGGCCAGGCTGGGCAGGCGCAGCACGAACCGTGCGCCACGGGAGCCGTCTTCGATGGTGGGGTCACCGTAGTCTTGGCCGAAAATCCAACGAACCCGCTCCTGACCTGCGATAAAGTTGCATGCCGCTGACCGGCTGGTCTCGCTGGTGCTCCTGCTGCGGCAGCACGGCCGGCTGTCCGCGACCGCGCTCGCCCGCGAGCTGGAGGTCTCCACCCGCACCGTGCTGCGCGACATCGAGGCGCTGTCCGCAGCCGGCGTCCCGGTCTACGCGGAACGCGGCCGGCACGGCGGTTTCGCGTTGTTGCCCGGTTTCCGGACCGAACTCACCGGACTGACCCCTGACGAGGCCCTCGCCCTCCTGATCGCCGGATCACGGCGCGGCGCGCAGACATTCGGCCTCGGCTCGGCGCTCGCCTCGGCGATGCTCAAGGTGGTCGACGCGCTACCGGAAAGCTATCGGGACACCGCGGCCGACGCGGCCGAGCGATTGCTCATCGACCCGGAGGCCGACCTTCTCTCACGTCGCCTGGTCACCGAGGAGGCGCCCGACGCGACAGTGGCCGAAGTCCTGCGCGCGGTGCTCTCCGGACACCGGCTGCGCATCCACTACGCCGCCGGGGACCAGAGCCCGACGTGGCGCACGGTGGACCCGATCGGCCTGGTCACCGTACGCGATCGGGGTTACCTGCCGGCCACCAGGTCCGGCGCGGACCGCACCTACCGGCTGTCCCGGATCCTGGCCGCCGAGGAACTTCCCGAACCCGCACAGCGACCGGACCGGGTCGATCTGGACCGGGCCTGGCAGGAACGCAGCACCCGGTTTCGGACCGGCGGCGACCAGGTCACCGTGCTGGTGCGGGTGGACCCCGAGCGGCGGGAGGAACTGGTCGGCACCGCACTGGCCGTCCGCGCAGAAGAGGCCGAATCGGACGGCCGGCTGCGGATGGAGGTGACCTTCCAGGATCCGAGGCACGCCGAATGGGCGCTGTGGCAGCTCGGCACGAACGCGGAGGCCCTGGCCCCGCAGTGGTTGCGCGACCGTTTGCACGACCGGGCCGCCGCGACCGCCACCCGCTACGGGGCGCCCTCCTGAGAGCCCTCGCCTTCCGTGGTCCGCGCCCGCCTGATTCCGGCCGCTCACTTCGGCAAGGTGAGGATCTCGGCTCCGTCGTCGGTGATGGCGATCGTGTGCTCACTGTGTGCGGTACGGCAGCCTGTCGCGCTCCTGAGCGTCCACCCGTCGGCGTCGGTGACGAGTTTGGCGGTGTCGGCCATGACCCACGGTTCGAGTGCGAGCATCAGCCCCGGGCGCAGCCGGTATCCACGGCCGGGCCGCCCGGTGTTCGAGATGTGCGGCTCCTGGTGCATCGTCGATCCGATGCCGTGACCTCCGAACTCGGTGTTGATCGGATATCCCGCCTCGCTGAGGACCGAGCCGATGGCGTGGGAGATGTCGCCGATGCGCGCTCCGGGCCCGGCGGCCGCGATGCCCGCGTTCAACGCGCGTTCGGTCGCGCTGATCATCGCGACGCTCTCCGGGGGGTTGGAGCCGCCCACGATGAAGCTGATGGCGGAGTCCGCGGCGACTCCGTTCTTGGAGACGGCGAGGTCGAGTGAGAGCAGGTCGCCGTCGGCAAGGGTGTAGTCGTACGGCAGCCCGTGCAGCACCGCGTCGTTGACGGACGTGCAGATGTAGTGGCCGAACGGCCCGCGGCCGAAGGAGGGCTCGTAGTCGACGTAGCAGGACCGTGCTCCGGCCTCGACGATCATGTCCCGGGTCCATCGATCGATGTCCAGGAGATTCGTGCCCACTGCGCTGCGGCTCTTCAGCGTCTGCAAGATGTGAGCGACCAGGGCACCGGTCTCCTTCGCTCGGGCCAGGTCCGGGGGGTTCAGGATCTCGATCATGCGATGCCCTTCTCATGCAACCAATAACTATCCCGGCAATATTATCCCGATGTCCAGGTCCGTGCGGTTCAACAGGTTGAGGCTCGGCCCCGCGGGACGGCTCCGCGCGGAGATCTCACCGAGGAGGAAGAGGCGCGAGAGGCCGGCGCCCGCCGTTCTCCGGTCCGGTCGACCTGCCGCTCAGCCGTGTTGCGCCGCTCGAAGAGAGCCGGTTCACGGCCGGCCAGGTGGCCACCCCGGGCGCCGCGCAAATCCCTCCGCTCTCCGGCTCGCGCAGGCCCTAGAATCGAAGCCATGGTCAGGTTGCCGCTCACACCCGCGGAGGTCGAGCGCGGACAGCGCCTCGGCGCCCTGTTGCGTCGCGCCAGGGGAGAGCGCTCGATGCTCGACACCGCACTGGATGCGGGCGTGTCGCCGGAGACTCTCCGGAAGATCGAGTCAGGCCGCGTGGCGACACCCGCCTTCCCGACCATCGCGGCGATCGCCGATGTCCTCGGTCTTTCCCTCGACGAGGTGTGGGCAGAGATCAACCAGCCTGACGACGGGGTCCACCCCACAAGGTCAGGCCGCAACGCGCGCGAGCGATTGGCCTCATAAGTCCCAGGCCCGCAGCCGCCTTCTCCGACTCGATCAACCGGCCGCCTGAGATCCGATCAACACGACACGCCGGCCCACGAAAAGTGACGATTACGGCGTGGTGCCCCCTTGCCGTCGGTGACTTTCCTGGCCGACGTCATGTCGTAATGTGCGGCAAATTCCGCGAAACCTCCGGGAACCAGACACTCGATGCCACCGACTACCTGAGGGTGGGCGATCGATCGCCCTTTTGTCGACGGTTGTCACCTGCCCGGAGTGTTCGTGTCCAGATCGCGCCTCGTCACCATCCTCGTCGCCTCGATCATGCTGATCGGCGCGTGCGCCTCCGATCCCTCCGATACCGGCGAGAAAACCCCCGCCGCCCCTGTGCTGCGCATCGGCCTGAGTGAGGAGTCCGGCGCCCTGGACCCCCACGCCTTCACCGGTAACTTCCTGCTCCTCGACGCGATCTACGAGCCGCTTGTCACCTACACCGAGGGCGGCAAGCCGGCACCGGGGCTCGCGGAGTCGTGGACCGTCGCCGAGGACGGCCGGCAGGTCACCTTCGACCTGCGTGACGGCGTCCGCTTCACCGACGGGACCCCGCTCGACTCCGCCGCCGTCAAGTGGAACTTCGACCGGTGGGTGGGCAACAAGAAGTTCACCTTCTTCCGGGCCTCGCAGGTCATCTCCGCGGTGGACACCCCCGACTCCGACACCGTCCGGCTGACGCTGTCGGAACCGTACGAGCCGCTGCTGCAGGAGATGTCGATCGTGCGGCCGGTGCGGCTGCTCAGCCCGAAGTCCGCCACCGGCGGCGAGTTCACCACCCCCGTCGGCACCGGGCCGTGGAAGCTGGTGTCGAACTCCGCCACCGGCGCGACACTGGCACGCAACGACGACCACTGGGGGACCAAGCCACAGCTGGAGCGGCTGGAGTTCAAGGTCATCCCCGATTCCCAGGCGCGCGTCGACGCGCTCGCCAACGGCGAGATCGACCTCATCGGCGGCTCCTACCTGGCCCCGATCACACCGCTGGAGGCCAAATCGCTGAGCGAGCGCGGCGACGTCACCCTGCTCACCGGCGCGTCGGACGTCTCGATCATGCTCGGGTTCAACCCCGGCGGCCCGGCCGGTGACCGGGCCGTCCGCGAGGCGGTGCGTCAGGCCATCGACACCACCTCCCTGGTCGGCGCACTGTTCCAGGGCTATGGCGAGCCGGCACGGCGGGTGTTCCCGCCGAATGTGCCCGACTCGGGCACCGACCTGCCGCCGTACTTCGACCAGGCCGGCGCCCGCGCCACGCTGGACGCCGCCGGATACGCGCTTGAGGGCGACAGCCGGGTCAAGAACGGCAAGAAGCTCTCCCTCAAACTGCTCGTCCCGGCCAAACCGGCCGCGGGCCAACTCGACCCCCGCACGATGGCCGAGGCGATCGCCGGCTCCCTCAAGACGGTCGGGATCACCGTCGAGATCTCCCCGGTCGACGCCGCCGCGTACTACGACGAGCGGGCGGAGGGCACCTACGACCTGACCTTCTTCGAAGGGCTCGGCGCGCCGTACGACCCCTCCAGTTCGATCGTGTCCCTGTTCACCTCCGGAGCGCGCGCCCCCCTCTGGGCGACCCCGGCCACCGAGAAGGCGGTCGACAAGGCGCTGTTCGCCCGCGACCCCGCCGCCCGCAGCGCGGCCTACCAGGAGCTCTACGACGCGGTCGCCGCCGACGCCGGTTTCGTGCCGCTGGCCTACCGGCCACGGATGTGGGCCGCCCGCGCCGCGGTGAAGGGCTTCACGATGCCCCCCACAGACGTCGATCTGGAACTCACCGGAGTCACCGTCGAATGAGGTCACGCGGACGGCTCGTCACCGCGGGCGGTTACCTCCTGCGGTGGGCCGTCGACGTCTTCGGCGTGCTGCTCGCGATGTCGCTCGGCGTCTTCGCGCTGGTCCTGCTCGCCCGTGGTGACGCCGCGGCGATGCTCGCGGCGACCCGTGCCGGTCGGCCGGCCACGCCCGAGCAGATCGAGGCCGTCCGCGTCGAGCTCGGCCTCGACGATCCCGCGGCGGTGCGCTACCTGAGGTGGCTCGCCGACGTGTGCACCGGCGACTTCGGATTGTCGTTGCGGACGAACACGCCGGTCGGCCCCGAGGTCGCCGACCGGCTGGGCGTCACGCTGGGGCTGGTGGCCGGCTCCACCGTGGTCGCCCTCGTGATCGGGGTGAGCGTCGGCGTCGCGGGGGCGGTGCTCCGGCGTGGCCTGTTGCGCGGAACCCTGCGACTCGCGGCGCTGCTCATCACCTCGGTGCCGGCGTTCTGGCTGAGTTACCTGCTGGTGTTGGTCCTGGCCCTGCGTCTGCGCGTGGTTCCGACGTCGGGGATGGCGGGTTTCTCGACGTGGGTGATGCCGATGGCGGTGCTCGGGCTGCCGGTCGCCGGTGTGCTCAGCCGGGTGGTGGCCGTCACGCTGCGCGAGGCCCTGGACCGGCCGTACGTGCGCGCGGCGCAGGCCAGGGGGAGCGGACCGCTGTCGATCGTGCTGCGAGACGGCCTGCCGAATGCAGCCGGGCCGATCCTGTCGGTCGCCGGGTTCGGCATCGGGAGTCTGCTGGTGGGTGCCGTCGTGGTGGAGCAGATCTTCGGCTGGCCCGGTATCGGGGCCTACTTCGTGCACGCGGCCGGGGCCAGGGACGTTCCGGCGCTGCAGGCCGGCACGCTCGTCATGGGAGGTGGCTTCATCCTGGCCAACCGCTGCGCCGATGTCCTGCAGGGGCTCATCGACCCCCGCTCCCGGCGAGACCGGATCCCCCCGGGAAAGAGCCCTTCCGGGCGGGGCAGGCCGCTCCGGGAGCGGGTCGGCGGGTTCACCGCCCGGTCGCGACGGGGGACGACGTGACCGGCCGGCGGGGCGGCAGGGCGTGGACGCGTACGGCACTGGTCGCGACGCCCTTGATCCTCTTCGCGGTCGTCGGAGTGCTGGCGCCGGTCATCGCCCCGGCCGATCCCACCGTGGGCGACCTGACCGCGGGACTGCTGCCGCCGTCGCCGGAGCACCCGCTCGGCACCGACCAGCTCGGCCGTGACCAGCTCAGCCGGATGCTCTACGGTGCCCGGATCTCCCTCACGGTCACCGCGGCCGTGCTGGCGATCGCGCTGACGGCCGGCACCGCGATCGGCGCCCTCGCCGGTTACCTGGGCGGATGGGTCGACCGGTTCGTCTCCCGGGTGATCGACGTCGTCGTCTCGCTGCCAGGGATGCTGGTGGCGCTCGCGGTGATCGGTGTGCGGGGACCCGGGGTGGAGAACCTCGTCCTCGCGCTCTCGCTGTGGTCGTGGGCGCCGTACGCCCGGATCGCGCGTGCCCGCGTCGCCGGCATGCGAAGCAGCCCTCATCTGGACGCCCTGCGCCTGCTGGGCGCGGGACGCGGGCGCATCATCGGTAAGCACCTGCTGCCCCCGGCGCTCGCACCCTGCCTGGTCTACGCCAGCACGGACGTCGGCATGATCGTCCTCAGTGTCGCCACCCTGAGCTTCCTCGGCCTGGGGGTCGCCCCGCCGCACGCCGAGTGGGGCCAGATGCTCATCGAAGGGCGGCCGTTCCTGGACTCGGCGTGGTGGCTGGCGTACCCGCCCGGCGTCGCCATCACGGCCGTGGTGTTCGCCGCCAACCTGCTCGGTGAGCGACTGGCGGCAGGTGAGGAACGGCCGTCGATCCTGCGCCTGGTCCGTCCACGGTGGAGTCTCCCGGCGCGGGCCCCACGGCCCGCCCACGCGGCCGCGACCACGAAGGAACCTGTGGCGCCCACCCCGCCGGAGGCGGCGCGGGATTCCTCCGAGCACGACGCGGTACTGCGCGTGCGGGACCTGTCCGTCTCCTACCCGGACGGCGGCGGGCGCCGCCGCGTCGTCGCCGGGATGTCCTACGAGGTGCGGCGCGGGCGGATCCTCGCCCTCGTCGGCGAGAGCGGAAGCGGCAAGACCACGGCCGCGCTCGCCCCCTTCGGCCTGCTGGACCCGAACGCGGCGGTCACCGGATCGGCGGTGCTGGGCACCGGTGCCGGCGCCCGTCAGCTGGTGGACCTCTCCCCGGGCGAACGGCGCCGGATCAACGGGCATCGGGTGGGCGTCGTCTTCCAGGACAGCGCCTCCGTACTCAACCCGTTGCGGACGATCGGCGCGCACGTCGACGAGGCGGTCCGCAACACCGGCCGGGGCGGCCACCGCGCCGTGACCCGCCGGGTCACCGAGGAACTGTTGCGCCTGGCCGGTCTGCCGGACCCGGCGAAGGTCGCCCGCGAGTTTCCCCACCAGCTGTCCGGCGGGATGCGCCAGCGGGCACAGATCGCCATCGCCCTCGCGGGCGAGCCGGAGTTGCTCGTCGCCGACGAACCCACCTCGGCCCTCGACGTGACCGTGCAGGCGCAGTTGCTCGTGCTGCTGGCGCGTCTGCGTGACGAGCTGGGCATGGCCATGGTCGTCGTCAGCCACGACCTGGCGGTCGTGTCGCGCCTGGCCGACAGCGTGGCCGTCGTGTACGGCGGCCGGATCGTGGAGTCGGGCCCGCTCGCCACGGTGATCACCGATCCCGACCACCCCTACACGCGTGGCCTGCTGGACGCCGTACCACGGCCCGGGGCCGCACCGGGCACCCGGTTTCGCACCATGCCAGGCCGGGCGGGCGCCGGCCCGGACGAGACCGAGGGATGTGGGTTCGCGTCCCGCTGCCCGCTCGTGGCGACGGCCTGTGTGTCCGAACCGCCGGCCCTGGAGGCCCCGGTCCCAGGCGCGCCGCCTCGCGTCGACGCACACCGGTCGGCCTGCCTGCGCCACCCCAGCCGCCCCGCGGAGGCGGGAGAGAGGAGCACCGGCCCGTGTTAGAGATCGTCGGGGTGAGCGCGGGCTACGGTGGCCGGGAGCGCGGCCGGGACGTCACGGCGGTGATCGAGGACGTCACGCTGCGCGTGGCGGCGGGTGAGATCGTCGGACTGGTCGGCGAGTCGGGCTGCGGCAAGACGACGCTGGCGCGGGTCGTGACCGGGCTGCACCGGCCCAGCGCGGGAGCGGTACGCGTCGCGGAAGTGGACGTGCACGCGCTCCGTGGCCGGGCCCTGCGGGCACATCGGCGACAGGTCCAGATGGTCTTCCAGGACCCCTGCCTCACGCTCAGCCCGCGGCAGACGGTACGCCAGGCCCTCGCCGAGCCGCTGCACATCCACCGGATCGGCGACACCCGGTCCCGGTCCACGCGGGTGAGCGAGCTGATGGACCTCGTCGGGCTCGACCCTCAGGTCGGCGATCGCCGTCCCGGTCAGCTGTCGGGAGGGCAGCAGCAGCGCGTGGCGATCGCCCGGGCACTGGCTCTGGAGCCGCGCCTGCTGATCTGCGACGAGCCGGTCACCGCGCTCGACGTGTCGGTCCAGGCGACGGTGCTCAACCTGTTGTGCGATCTGCGCGACCGGCTCGAGTTCGGCTGCCTGTTCATCACCCACGACCTCGCCGTCATCTCCCAGCTCGCGGACCGCGTCGCCGTCATGCGGCACGGCCGGATCGTCGAGCAGGGCCCGACCGGGGACGTCACCACCCGCCCGCGCCACCCCTACACCCGCACCCTGCTCGCGGCCACTCCCACCATGGACATCGAGACCAAGGCGCGATCGGTATGACACCCACCGACCGGGAGGCATCGGGCTCTCCCGCGCGATCCGGCGTCCGCTCGTTCACCGGCACGCAGCTCGCCCTGTTCGGGAGCGGGTTCCTCGTCAATCTCATCAGCTTCTCCGTGTACCCCTACCTGGCGATCCTGCTCCGCGACCGAATGGCCCTCGGCATGGATCAGGTGGGCCTCATCCTCGGGGTGGCGACGTTCGTGCAGTTCGCCGGAGGGGTGCCCGGCGCGGCCCTCGCCGAACGGATCGGACTTCAGAGGAGCCTGGTGATCGCGATGGTTCTGCAGACCATCGCGTCGCTGGGGTTCCTCGCCGGCGGCACCTGGCCGGCGGTGACGGTCGCCGCGCTGTTCCTGCGATCGGCGGCCACCGGGCTCTACTCACCCAGCGTCCGGGGTTACACCGTGCACGGTGCGAGTCCCGGCGACCGGCCGCGGCTGATGTCCGCGAGCTACGCCACGGGCAACGTCGGCATCGCGGTCGGGCCGGTGGTGGGGGCGCTGTTCATTCACGACCCGGGCGGGATGTTCGTCGCCGCCACGGTGCTGCACGCGGCGATGGCGATCGGGCACGCCCTCCTGCCGCGAGAGCGGCGGGAAGAGGGCGAGGTGATCGAGCCACTGCGCCGGGCACTGGCCAGCCTCGCGGTCCTGCCGTTCGTCGTGACCGCCATGACCCTCTATCTGTACATGCACTTCTACCAGTTCCTGTCGTCCTACGCCGAGGGCAGGCTGCCCACCGTGTTCTACGGTGCGGCGATGATGGGCTACTCGCTGGTGCTGGCCGTACTGCAACCGCTCCTCACGCGACGGGTCGAGCGGATGCGCTACACCCACGCGATGGCGGTCGGTTTCTGCTGCCTCGCCGTCGGCATGATCGCGTTCACCGGCGGGAACGCGATAACGGTCGCCGCCGGGATCCTCGTCATCGGTGTGGGCAACTCGGTGCTCTTCCTCAAGAACGTCCTTGAGATGCTCAGCCGTACGAAGCGGTCACCGGCGGTCGTCTTCGGTCACCAGCGGCTGGCCGAAGGAGTCGGCGCGTCCTTGAGTGGCCTCGTCGGCGGGAGCCTCTACCAGCTGTTCGAGAGCGCGGGGCATCTTCCCGGATTCTGGCCGGCCATCGCCGCCCAGTGCCTGCTCCTTCCGGTGATCCTGCTGCTCGCGTGCCGTCGGCTCGGGCGCCCCGTGTCCGAGCCTTCATGACGAACCCGGCGGACGTGGGCCGGCACCTGACGGCCGATTGCGGGGTGGCCTCACTTCACGTCGGGGCTCTCCTGTTCACGCTCCCGCGGACCGTCGCCTGAGTACGACCGGCGCAGCCCGTCCAGCAGGAGGGTGATGACACCGTCGGCCTCGGCCCGCCAATGGGGGCGGTCGTGGGCCGCGCCGATGCCGTGCAGTGCCAT
>NZ_JBEPDA010000031.1:0-80838 GCF_040299985.1 Streptosporangium sp. NPDC000563
ACCTGGCCACTCTCGACGATCTCACCGACCTCGTCACACACCTCGGCATCCCCAAACCGGAGACCAAGAAGGCGAGTTATTGATCTGCAGGCCCTTTAACTACCCGGCCTTGGGCGAGCCCCTGCGGGCCGCTACAAGCCAGCTTTGCCCATGGGATTGTCCTTCCAGCGGTCGACGGCGCGAACGTAGCCGTGCACGGTGGGGGAGGTGGGCTTCCAGCGGCCCTGTTCGGCGATTTTGCCGGTGGGCACGTTCGCGTCGGCCAGGGTGGTGGCGCCACCGGCGCGCAGCCCGTGCGCGCTGTAGCGTTCGGCGTCGGCCAGGCCCGCGCGCAGAGCGGCGTCCTTGACGATGGTGTTCAGTGTGACACCCGATAGGCGCAGGCCGCCGCGGCCGGCCCAGCCGGGGGTGCCGCCGATGCGGCCGAAGCGGTCGATGGGCCGCAGCAGCGCGCCGGTGGTGATGCCGTGCTCAGCCAGCACGGCCAGCCATGCCTGCACCGAGCGGACCGGGCAGGTGGCAAGGTGTGAGCCGTAGGGGACCGCGACGGTCTGCCCGGCGGCGTCCTGGTCGGTTTTGCTGACGGGGATGAACACCTCCAGTCCCTGGCGCGGGAAGGTGAGGTGTTCGCAGTCGAGGGCGGCGAGCTCGCTGCGCCGGCCCATCAGCGCGAAGCCGAGCACCAGCGCGGCCCGATCCCGGATCCCGGTGGGGGTGTCGTCGGGGGTATGCGTGATGAGGCTGCGCAGGATGTCGATGGTGATCGGCGGGGCCTTGCGTACCGTGTTACCCGGTTTGGCGCTCCAGGCGCGGCGGTAGGCGCGCAACGCGTCGCGGGCGGCGGTGGTGTGCGGCTTGGGAAGGCCGGCCTTGCCGTGCGCGGACGACACGCAGGCCAGCGCCTGATCGATGCTGGCCGGGGCCAGGCCACGTCCGGTGAGTTCGGCGACGAAACTGGCCAGGGTGGCGGCGGTGGCCGGCAGCGGAGTGCGGCCGGTGGCGGTGCACCAGGACAGGTAGTCGGCCCAGATACGGGCGTAGGCGCGGGTGGTGTTCGCCGCGGGGGCCGCCGCGATCAGCCGCGCAGCCTCCTCGGTCACGTACTCGTCGGCCGAGCGCCGATCGCCGGAGACCGTCACCCCGTCCAAGACGACCGCATCGTCCATCCGTGCCGCATTATCGACCGAAGCACGCCAGGCAAGCGCGGTCCCAGGCGAACTCGGCTCCTCGGGAGAGACATCCACTTCGGCACCGTCACCGGCACCAAGGCCTGACATCACGCCATCGTCGTCGTTGGGGCGCTTCAGATGCATGCAGCCACTCCCTGCCAATTCATAGGATCATCGGGTCTATTTCGATGCTCTTAGGCTTACGATAAGCAAAGTTATCGCAAGCCTGCCCGGGATGCACTGGGCTTCACTATTTCGTTTCGTGACGTGCGAAAATATGATCGTTCGCGAACGGTACGATGCTATTCTTTGCCGGTGAGCGAAGATCCTTCCCGCGCCTCCGAGCCCTTCCCGGCCCTTGAGAGGGTCGCCGAAGATCCCGCTATGGGGCGGATATGCGCCCGCTCGGGCTGCGTCAACCAGCTGGAACCGCTAGGCCGCCGCGGTGGTCGTCCAGCGCTGTACTGCGGGGACGCCTGCCGCGCCGCCGCGCATCGCGCCCGCACCGCCACCCACACCCCGATCCTCGCCGAGGCGCTCCGCCGCACTGGCGCGCTGAGCGGAGACCTGCTGGCCGCAGGTGAGCAGTGGAGCGTCCAGCTGGCCGCCTTCACCGAGGCGCTACAGGCCGCGACTACCGGCGCGCTCACCCAGATCGACGCCGCCGAGCAGGCCGCCGAAGAGGCCCGCGCCGCCGCCGCGGCCGCCGAGCAGCGCGCCGCCGACCGCATCGCCATCGCCGACCGGCGCGCTACCGCCGCTCAGGACAAGGCCAAGGCCGCGATCACCGCCAGCGAAAAGGCGATGGAAAAAGCCGCCGCGGCGCAGCAGCGTGCCGAGGAGTCCGAACGCGTGGCCTGGCGCACCGCTGGCGAGCACGAATCCGCCCGCGCCCACGCCCAGCAAAATGCCACCACCAGCGCCGAACGCGCCACCGCCGCCGAACGCGCGACCCGGCGCATCGCCTCCGAACGCGACGCTCTGCAAGGTGTCCTGGACGCCGAAGGTCGCCAGGCCCGCGCCGCGGCCAACGAACACGACCGGCAGATCGCCACCCTGAAAACCGCCCTGGCCGACCGCGCCACCGCTCTCGATCAGGCACATACCGATCTGAAAGCCGCTGCTAGCCGAGCCGAGCGCGCCGAGACCGCACGGGAAAAGGCGCACCAGGAAGCTGCGGCGGCCCGCGCCGAGACCATCCAGGTGCGCGAGGAACTCACCACCGAACGTGAGCAACTGCGGCGAACCGGCGTCCAGCGCGATGAGGCACGCACCGCAATCGCGGTGGCCGAGGCCCGGCTGGAGGTGCTGTACAAGGCGCTGGAAGGGGCCGAACTCCGTGCTCAGGCCGCCGAGCAGCGCGAAGAGGTCGCCCAGCAGACGATCAGCCGTCTGCTCACCCTGCAACCGCCTCCGGAAGCCACAGCGGCTGAGGGGGCAGGCGGTGCCGCACATCGCGAGGACTTCCCTGAGCGTCCCTGAGACGCTCGCCCCCTTCCGCCACAGCGGCCGTCGACGCCGGAAAACGCCCCTCTCAACACTGTGCTCCACCCCGGCGTAGAGGGACAGGAACCGAGCCTGACCAGGCGAAGAAACCAATGACCGGACCCGGGGCCGCCCATCGTCGATGGAGGCGTCACTGACATGCTGATGACGATTTCCACTGACAGCAGGTGACGAACCCCCAGTTCAGAGCGGCCTCCTCCTCGTCGCGCCGCCCCGGAAACGTCATGTGATGTCAGTGATCCCGGGGGCCTGTCCTGCGGCCGGCGCTGACCTGTGGGCAGCGAAGACCTTCTGTATCCGGCGTAGCAGCGAGCCTCACCGCATTCTCAAGGCAAGCCAGCTGGGTCTGGGCTTGATCCGGTTTGACGGACATCCTTTCGGGGCGAGCCCCTGATCTCGGATGTCCGTCAAACCGGATCAAGCCCAGAGATTATCGGCGCGCTGAGGGCGGCAGCCGTTTCGTTGGTGCTCACAAGCCGAGTGACAGCTACCTGCCGATTCCGATTGGCCCGTGCCCGTATGTTTCATATCGCTTCGTGTGATCTTGTGGTCACGCAATGATAGGATCATGTCGGGACGCCTTCTGAAGTGGATGGGTATCGCCGTGTTCGCCACCACGGTGAGCGCGATGGGTTTGTACCTGTTCACCCGGGATGGGCTGGCGCAAGCCGACCAGTCAGCCAGCGTGATCGGCGCGTTCATCGGGCTGAGCGCTCTGGCCCTGACGCTCTACATGAGGTTCGCGGATCGCCGTACGCCGTCGGCGAGTTCCGAGGAAACCATCGCCGCGGCTAAGAAGGCACTGACTGTCTTGGTGATCCAGCAGTGGCGCACCGAAGAAGCCATCCGGTCTTTGGATGAGCCTGAACCGATCCCCATCTCCTGGCGCCTCGTTGACGACGCGAGCTTGATGGATCATCCCCGGCTGGTCGGCGAGCACGCGCTGACGTTCAGCGGCTCCAGTGACGAGATCCCCGCCTTGGCCGACGCCTTTCAGACCCTACGGCGCCGGCGACTGATCATCACGGGCGGTCCGGGAACTGGCAAGACCACCTTGGCCATTCAGCTGCTGCTGCACCTGGCGGGCCCTGAACGTCGCGAGGCCGATCCGGTGCCGGTGCTGGTGCCGGTCAACGGCTGGGACACCGCCGCCTACCCACGGCTGCACGACTGGCTCGCCACCCGCCTGAGTGCCGACTACCCGGCGTTGCGCGCCGCGGAGTTTGGGGCCGACGCCGCCCACGCCCTGGTGACGTACGGTCACATCTTGCCTATCCTGGATGGCTTGGACGAGATCCCCCCGCCAGCCCGTATCGCGGTGATCTCTGCGTTGAACCGGTGGCTGGCCTCGGACGATCAGTTCATCCTCACCAGCCGCACCACCGAATACGCCCAAGCGGTCAGACAGGCCGGGGATGTACTGACCGCCACCGCAGTCATCGCTCCAGCCGCCATCACCACCGCCAGCGCCGAGACCTACCTGCGCACGTGCCTGCCGCCGGTGTCCCGCCACGACTGGACGCCAGTCTGGAGTGCGCTGCGCGACGGCTGTTGTCCGGGCTTGAGCAAGCTGGCAGAAACCGCGCTGGGACTGTGGCTGATTCGCACCGTCTACATCACCCCCGCCGCCGACCCCGCTGCGCTCACTGGCGTCTTGGCCCAGCAGGAGACGACGCTGCGGACCCACCTGTTCGACCACCTCATCGCCGCCGTCATCAACAGCAGACCTCCTAGCAGCGACTCCGCCGACTACTTCCGGCCCCGCACCGCTTGGAACCCTGAGCGCGCCCGCGACCACCTGGCCTACCTCGCCCGTCTGCTGCGCGACCACAACACCTACGACCTGGCCTGGTGGCATCTCGCCCAGCACACCGTCCCTGGCACCGAACGACGCCGCGCTGTCCGGGAGAGCGCAGTCACGATGGGGATCTGGGGCGGGTTCACGGTCGTGGTCATGATCGCGCTCTTGATCGGGGTCTCGGAACCCCCCTTGTTCCTGATGATGATCGTTTTGATGATCTGGCTCATGTTCGATCTCACATTCACGCTCTCGGTCGGGCTCGAAACGTGGTTTGCCGAGACTCCCGGATATGCCGATCTGCATCTGTCGGGAAGAACAGCCGACCTCATCGCACATGTGCGAAACGCGCTCGCGAACGGGCTCACGTTCGGGATCTTAGGCGGACTCGTACTCGGACTTATGTACGGGTTCGCGAACGGGCTCATATACGGTCTCGCCGGCGGGCTGGCGGTCGGGCTCGTCTACGGGATCTTAGGCGGATTCATCGTCGGGTTTGTGGTCGGATTCGCGGACGGGATGATCAAATGGGCGGAACAGCCCGCGTCCTCCACCGCCGCAACCCTGCCGCTGACGAGTTGGAAAGCCGACAGGGCCTTGACACTGCTGCGCGTCGTAACGCTTGGGCTCGCGGTCGGACTCCCGGTCGGGCTCTTGGCCGGGTCCTCATTTGGGCGCCTGGCCGCACTCGCAGCCGGGTTCGCGGGTGGGCTCCCTGTCGGGCTCCCCGTTGGGCTCGCGAGTGGGCTCGCGGCCGGGCTCATGGTCGGTCTCTCGCGCGGGCTCACCTTCGGAAATCACCATGCCTGGCTGGCTTACACGATCGCCGTCCGGCGGTTGGCGAAGAAGGAGCACCTGCCTCGCGAGCTGATGGCGTTCCTGGACGACGCTCACCGTCTTGGCCTGCTGCGCACCATCGGCCCGATCTACCAGTTCCGCCACGCCGAACTCCAAGACCACCTTGCCGCCCCACCATCATCGAGCAGCGAGCCCACAAGCCGGGCCGCGCCACCACGATCCACCGAAAATGCCATCTGAGCCGGACAACCTCGCACCGCATCGTCTGGATTCATCTGGCGCCACCCCGCTCAACGGCTCCGCCCTTGGCCACCTTGAGCTTGAAAGGACGTGCGATGCCTGACCATGCTGGCGCCGATTCCCTCGATCAGCGCGCCATCGCACCCACGACCAAGGTCATGGCGTTCGGCGTGTTCACCTTCTTCGATGAGCAGGAGTATCCGTAATGACCGCAGCCGATCCTTCGTCCCAGCACAGCCCACTCACGACGAGAGAGGGCTGGATGAAGTTCGTCCTCACCACATCTTCGGATTTCACCATCGTCCCTATCGAGCACAAAGCGGCCTTCAACGGGTTGCAGAGGGACGAGTATGAGCGCGACAAGCTCGAATACCACGCACGGCTCGTCGTCGCGACCCCGGCGCTCTGGCAGACCGTTCACGCCGGACAACGGCTCACCCTGCTCAACTGCGGCCAGATCAGTGCCCGCCGCGAACTGGTGGTCATCGGGGGCGCCGGGACCGGTAAGACCACCGCTATCGCTCAGCTCGGCAAACACCACGACCTGCAGCTGCGCCGCAGGCTCGGAGTCGGCAAGAATCTCCTGCCGGTCGTCTACGTCGCCCTCCCGCCGGGCGCCACCGCCAAGATGATCACCGCGGAGTTCGCCAGGTTCCTCGGGATCCCGCTGACGAAGAGCTTCAACCACATCAACATCACAAACGCCGTCTGCGATGTGCTCTGCGACCTGGGCACCAGCCTGGTACTCATCGACGAAATCCACAACATCGCACTCACCACCAGAAACAGCAAAGAAGCCTCAAAGCACGTCAAGCACCTCGCAGAGCGGATCCCCGCGACGTTCGTCTACTCCGGCATCGACACCGTCGGCCTGTCCAACGAAGGAAGCGGCAACCAGATCGCCAGCCGCTTCACCGCCATCACCACCTCCAACTTCGCCTACGGAAACAACGAACAACGCGAAGCCTGGAACGCCCTGATCGCCACCTTCGAAGACGCACTGCGCCTCGACCACCACCAACCCGGCAGCCTGGTCCGTCTCGCTGGCTACCTCCACAACCGCACCGGCGGGATGATCGGAAGCCTCTCCCACCTGATCCGAGCAGCCGCCATCGAGTCCATCCTCACCGGCACCGAAAAGATCACCAAGAAGGTTTTCGACCAGATCCAACTCGACCACGCCGCCGAGACCAACCGCAAGCAGAACCACCCGCGCCCCCAACGCTCGACCCGCGACCACCGTGACGACTCCGGCGAAGCTACATGAGTTCTGATAAAGGCCGCGGCCAGATCAGCTTCGCCTGGCCTGAGCCCCTCCGGCAACTACCGATACCTCAACGGCCCCTGCCCGGTGAGTCCACTCTCTCCTTCATCTAAAGGCTCGCACACGTCAACCACCTCGAACGCGACCTCGTACTTCGCGACTGAACCGCACCGGAGTACATCAAAGCCTCCAGCAATCCCGGCGCGGTTCAAATCGCTTCGCCGTCGTCCTGCACTACATCCGCCGTCGATCGCTGGCGCGACAATGCCACGTGAACATCGCGTGCAAAACGCCTGCAGCTGGAAACTGCACAGCTCAGCACACTCGGCGGAGTCCTCGAAATACGTGCTGACCTACACCGATAGCCCGCTGTGTGTTCCTTGCTGCTGATTGACAAGTAGTGATCATGCCTTAGATGGGTGAGACGAACCACGCGATACCTCAGATTGCATGAGACAACCTCACACCCACATGCCGAAACAGCAGGAACGATCGTAGAAACATCACAACTTCGACCCGATTTTTCCTACGGTTGCTAACCGTTCAAAAGTCGTGCTGAGCTGGGCAAAGACCATGACTCGGCTTCGTCACCCAAGCCGGTGCACGATGATCATGCCTCAGATGGATGAGACAACCTATCGAATGCCTCAAGTTGCATGAGACAACTCGGCCAGAAGGGCTGGGATGCCATAGCGCTGTTCGGGCTCCAAGGCTCTCGACCGGCCTCAGAGGAGGCACCTTTGGGGGAGAGGCTCTGATTCCCCCTGCCAGCATGATCAGCTAAGGCGTAGAAGCCACCTCTGACCTGCGGTTTCAGTCAACGAGACAGGTGTTTTGCCCGGGACGGCCCGTTTATGATCATGCCTCAGATGGATGAGACGAACCGCTCGATACCTCAGATTGGATGAGACTGCCTCAGATTGAGTGAGACGGGACACGAGCCGATGGGGCATCCGTCGTCTTTGCATCAGCCGTCGGATCCGTTCGGCACAGTAACTTGCGGGAATTACATTCCCGGTAGTTACTTGGACCTGGGAGAGACGCAACAGATCTTGTTTATTTATTTTTAATTTCTGGAAAATCAAAGATGCTAGGCTGCTGCGCATGCGGGAGCCGGGTGCGATGACGCCGTGTAAACACTGTGGGACGCCGATCGAGCAGAGGCCCGGGAGGGGACGGCCGAGGGCCTACTGCGCGCAGGGAGACTGCCAGGCGGTGGCCAAGCGCGAACGCGAGATGCGGCGGGCGACACCGGGGCTTGAGGGGGCACTGGCCAGAGCCGAGGAGTTCTACGAGCGCATGGAGAAGGGGATGACCGCGGCGATCGCGCCGCTGGCGCAGGTGCTGGCGCAGGAGCTGAGCCCGGCGGGGGTGGAGGCCAAGGTGAGCGCGGTGCAGGCCGAGGCGCACACCCGGGTGGCGATCGCGCGCACCGAGCGGGAACAGGCCTTCGAGCAGGTACGCCTGGCGCGGGAGGCTTCCGAGCACGCCCGGCGCGAGCGGGACGCGATGACGCGCCGCGTGGAGGAGGCCAATGCCGAACGTGACAACGCCCTGGCCGACGCGGAGACCGCCAGGGAGCAGGCACTGGCCGCGCTGCACGAGGCGGCCAGCACCGAACGCCGGGCCAGGCAGGCCGAGCAGGAGGCCACTCGCAGGGCCCAGCGGGCCGAAGCGGCCAGAGACGCGGCGCTGCGGGAGATGGCCGAGCGCGTCGAGGCCGCGGAGGCCGAGGCGCGCCGGGCCGAGGCGCGGGCCGTTCACGAACAGGAGCAGGCCGAGGGGGCACGAGCCGAGCGCGACCAGGCGTTGCGGGAGGCCGCGAGCGCGCAGGAGGCCAAGGGACAGGCCGAGCGTTCCGCTTCGGCCGCCTCGGCGCGTGCCGAGGCGGCCGAAGCGGAACGGGACCGGGCGCTGGCGCGTGCCGACGCCGCGGCGACCGCCCATGCCGAAGCCCTGACCGAGGCGGCCGAGGCGCGCACACGGGCCGACCGGGCGGACAAGCAGGCGGCCGAGGCGGAGAAGCGGACGGCGCGCCGGGTGGCCAAGGCCGAGGAACGGGCCGCCGAGAAGATCGCCGAGGCGGAGGAGCGCGCGGCGGCCAGGGCCGCCGAGGCGCTCGCCGAACGTGACGAGATGCGCCTGCGATTGGCCATGGAACAGATGCGCCTGTCGGACCTACGCGACCAGATGGAGACATTGCGCGCCGAGTCCGCCCAGCTCAGGGAACGCGCCGTCGCCGCTGAACTGCGGGCCGAGCCATCCGGGGCCGAGGGCTGACGAGCGGCTGGGCGCGGGGCCTGCCGCAGGTTCACGACAGGTTGAAGATCACCAGGGGATGACGCCGTCGTCCTCGAAGAACGAGCCGGTCGGACCCCCGTCGGGCAGGGTGGCGAGCCGGATCGCCGTGGCCGCGCCCTGCTCGGGGGTGCGGGGCCCCTGGAAGCCGGTGAAGTCGGTCGCGACCAGGCCCGGGCAGGCGGCGTTGATCAGGATGTCCGTACCGGCGAACTGCCGGGCGTACTGCACGGTGACGGCGTTGAGGAAGGACTTCGACGGCGCGTAGGCCGCCATGACAGGGCCGATCTCGATGTCCGGGTCCGCCTGCCGGGTGAGGGAGGCGACGCTACTGGAGACGTTGACGATGCGTGGCGACGCCGAGCGCCGTAGCAGCGGCAGCATCGCGTTGGTGACCCGGATGACGCCGATCACGTTGGTCTCCACGACCGTGCGGACCACATCGAGGTCGAGCGCTGTCGGGTCCTGCACCCAGCCCGGACCCACCGGTCCTGAGATGCCGGCGTTGTTGACCAGGACGTCCAGACGCCCAGCCTGCCGTTCGACCAGTTCCGCGGCCTCGGTGACGCTCTGGTCGCCGGTCACGTCCAGCGGCACCCCGAACGCCTCCACCCCGGCGGCGCGCAGCTTCTCGACGGCGGTCTTGAGCCGAACCTCGTCGCGGGCTCCCACGCCCACGCGGTATCCGAGGGTGCCCAGCCCGGCCGCGATCTCGTACCCGATTCCCTTGTTCGCGCCGGTCACCAGCGCGGTCTTCGTTTCACTCATGCCGTTGATGGTCGCGGGTGGACAAGCGATGCATCCAACACCGATACGGCATCCTGTCATACCCGACAGGTATCACCGAGGTATGTTGTGGCGGTGGACACTCTGGAAACCCGCGAGTTGAGGTACTTCGTGGCCGTCGCCGAGGAACTGCACTTCGGCCGGGCCGCCGAACGCCTCGGCATGGCCCAGCCACCGCTGTCCCGGGCGATCCAGCAGCTCGAGCGGCGCCTGGGCGTCTCCCTGCTGAAACGTAACCGCCGCGGCGTCCTTCTGACCGGCGCCGGCGAGGTGTTGCTGCACGAGGGCCGCGCGGCCCTGGACGCGACCACCGCCGCCGCCCGCCGCGCCCGCCGCGCCGGTGGCGCCGACGATCCGGACGGCCCCCGCAACCGCCTGGTACTGGCGGTGAAGGCCGCCGGCTCCCACGAGCTGCTGCGAAAGCTTCTCGACGCCTACGCGGCCGAACCCGGCGCCGCCGAGATCGAGGTGCTGCCGTGCGGCCTCTGCGAGCAGGAAGGGCTGCTGCGCGACGGTCGCGCCGATGTGGCGCTCATGCACGCGCCGTTCAACTCCCTCGCCGGGTTCGACAGCGAGGAACTGATGACCGAGGGGCAGATCGCCATCCTGCCCGCCGGACACCCCCTCGCCGCGCGCAAGACCCTGTCCCTGGCCGACGTCGGCGATGTCCCCGATCTTCCTCTCGCCCGCTGGCCCCGCCACGGCGTCTACCCGCCGGGGCCGGGTCCCGAGATCCGCGACCAGACACAGCTGGCCCAGCTGATCGCCCTCGGACGCACCGTGGCCGTCCTCCCCGACTCCGCCCGTTCCTGGCTGTGGGCCGAGCACACCGCCGTCCCCCTGACCGACGCGCCCCCCGTCGTCACCCACATCGCCTGGCCCGCGCACAGCCGCTCCCTCGCCCTCGCCGGCCTGGTCCGCACGGCCACACGACTGTGACGCTCTCCCGCCCTTCGTACTGGTCCGACGATGCGGGGATGACGACCTCTGGCCGGACCACGGCTTCTCCGGCAGCGCGAAGGCGCATCGCGGGCCGGTACGCCAACGCCAGGGCGTAACGGGAATCCCCGTCGTTCACGAGAGGGAGAAAGTCAAGGTAAGACTCCTCGCATGGAGTTTTTCTGTTATCACCGCGATCGACCTGACTCAGCGGCCCTGCGCGACGAACTGGTGGAAGAGCACTGGTCCTACATGGACGGGTACGCGGCAACGATGATCGCGCGTGGCCCGACCCTCGGCCCCGGCGGCGAGACGGCCACCGGCAGTGTGCACATCGTCGATCTGCCCGATCTCGCCACGGCGCGTGCTTTCGCCTTCGAAGAGCCCAACTACCAGGCCGGTGTGTATCGGGACGTGATGCTGCGCCGATGGCGCAACGTACTGGGGCGCACCATGTGGGATTTTCCCGGCGACCGAGACGGCGGTGACCGGTATCTGGTGGTGGGCCTCGGCTCCGGGCAGGCTGCCGACCTCGTCCCGCCGCCCGGCCGGGACGGCCTGATCGCCTATGGACCGTTGCTGTCGGACGACGGCACCACCTGGCTGGGTACGGCGCTGCTGGTCCAGGCGCCGGGACCGGACGCGGCACGCGACGTCCTGACCGCGGGCCGGTACGCCGACATCGAGGTCCACGACTGGAGGTTCGGCGGGCGGCGATGATGAGTGCTTGACCGGCGCCGAGGGCGGGTGACGAGTATCGTCGCCCGCCCTCGGCCCTACGTTGCGGCATCATATTTCCATCTGGCAATATGAGTGCATGAGCGCCTACGCAGCCCTGGCCGAGCCGCACCGCAGACAGATTCTCGACCTGTTGCGTGACGGCGAGCGGCCCGCCGGGGAACTGGTGAAACGCCTCGACCTCAGCCAACCCGGCGTGTCGAAGCACCTCAAGGTATTGCGCGAGGCCGGACTCGTCGTGGTGCGCAAAAACGGCAAGCAACGCATATACGCGTTGCGCCCGGATCCCCTCGCCGAGGTCGACCAGTGGCTGGAGCCCTATCGCGTGTTCTGGTCCAGACACCTCGACACCCTGGAACGACACCTGGAGGAGAACCCATGATCGACGGAACCCTGGAAACCATCGACGGCCGCCCGGCGCTGCGCTTCGAGCGCACGCTCGCCTACCCGGTCGAGCGCGTGTGGCGAGCCGTCAGCGTGCCCGCGGAGCTCGAGCGCTGGTTTCCCGCGGCCGCGGACTGGACACCGGCGACGGGAGAGAGATTCGAAGTCGCCGGCGTGACCGGCGAGGTGACAGAGGTCGATCCACCCCACCGCCTGGCCTGGACCTATGCCGGCCAGGCGTACAGCTTCGATCTGACCGCTCACGGAGACGGCTGCCGCCTGGTCTTCACCCACGTCTTCGACGACCGCGACACCTCAGCGCAGACCGCCACCGGCTGGGACGCCTACCTTTCGCGGCTTGAGCCTCATCTCGCCGGCAAGGACCTCTCGGAAGAGGACGCGCACGAGGGGTGGGAGAAGAATCACGAACGCTACGCCGAGCGCTTCGGGGTCGACCCCGCGCCGGGTCGGCGCTTCGCGGCGGCTTTGCGCGCAGACAACGGCGACACCTGATCCCTCGCACCACGGCGGCCGTCCCGCCCAATTCGGTGGCGTCCTCGCTCATCAACTCCATTCGCGTTCTGTGACGGGACGTGGCTCGTACGTCCAGGATTGGCATGGTTTCGGGAATGGAGCCGCGGTGAGCTGGAGGCCCGCTGAACTCGGTCAGGGCGGCGACACGGGCCGCCGCCTTGCGCCACCGCGCGGAGCCGCGTTTCTTGCGGGCGAGGTCGCGCTGGGCGCCGGCGAGACGGCCGGCGGAGGCGGCCAGGTGGCGCGGGTTGTCCAGGTGCTCACCGTCGCCGGTGGTGGCCAGCGACGCCACGCCCAGGTCGATCCCGACGGTGGTGCCGGTGGCGGGCAGCGGTTCGGCGGGCACGTCGTCACACGACACGATCACGTACCAGCGCGAGCCCTCCCGCTTGACGCCGATCGTCGGCCGGGCGGGGTTCGTCCAGGAACGCGCACCCTGTCGAAAACGGACACGGACTCCAGGATTACGGACAAGAACGCGCACGATCATGATCTGCGCGAGTGGCCGTGCCGTAGACCTGCTGGAGGAAAGCGAGCCACGCGCCCGCCGGGATCGGGGGACACGTGACCGCCAACTCACGTCATCAGCGGTGGGAACGGAGAGGACGTACAAATGCGAGTCAAGAACACGCTTACCATGGCGACCGCCTCGGTGGTGGCCGGGGGAATCCTGCTGTTCGCAAGCCCGGCGGCGACTGCGGCCACCGCCATCACGGCGTCGCGGAGTGCCGAGGCGACGCACGGTGCGAGCGCCTCCGCACCGTCAGTGTGGTGGACGGAGGGCTACTACATGTTCCATTACGAGTGCGTCCAGTCGGGCACGGCATGGGTCGCCATGGGCGCAAGGTCGTACGCCTGCGATCAGGCGGGACCCGCGAACTACCCGTGGAGACTCCGCATCCTGGACTGAACGGTCTCCTTCGGGCGGCAAGAGTGAAGCCTTTCGATGAGGCGTCCTGCTTCGGTCGTGAGGACTTCGAGGTCTCTGTCGATGTCGAACCCGACGGTGAAGGTGGTTGCGAGTCCTACGTCGACGGGGGCTGGAGATTTCTTCAAGCGGAGAGTTTTACATGCGGAGCGTGTGGGCTGCGGCTGCGCAATCCTGGCGAGTCGGAGGCGCCGGCCTGGACCTCAACGTTCATATGCCGGGAAAGGAGGGGAGGAGGATGAGCTTTCCGATTGGTGAAGCGCACGTCGCGGCCGTCGTGTCCTCCAATCTCGTGACAGTTGGCACGACGGCGGCCCGGCCCGCGATCAGTCGCTGTGTCCGTCGAGTCGGCTGCCCGGCTCGGGGTCGGTGACGGGAAACAGCTCCAGCTGCTCGGAGACGGGCTCCTGCGTGGTCAGCTTCAGGCAGCGGCGGCAGGTGACCGCGCCCCGGAAGGGATCTCGGGATCGGTGAAGCCTCTTCCTCTTCGTTGAGGTTTTCGTCGTGGTGGCGAAGCCGAGGAGTCGTGTGTCAGCCCCGGTTGAGGATGACTCGGTCTGGTACTGGGCGCCGCCCTGGCAGAGGACGCCTGCTCACGCAGAGGTTGGCTCCGTACACCAGTTCAGGCGCCTCAACCGCTCGCTGGGCAGAGGTGGCCTCGCATCGCCGGGGCCTGGGCGCCACCCGGTGCCGCTCCGGGAACGGCTGACCGCAGACGGCCTTGGGTTCCGGCGTACCCAAGGATGCACGACCTCCCAGCCCCCCAACAGCCTGGGCTCGCCCTTTGGGTTCGCACGAACTCAGGGCTTGAGCAGCAGCTGAGCGGCCGAGCCCGGCAGTCTTCGCGCGGGTCTTGCGACGTCGCCGCGTGACGGCACGATCCGGCGCGGGCGACGTATCGTCCGCGCCGGGTGTGAGGTTCCCCCCGCAGGACCGGCGGCTGCTTGGCCAGCGGAGCCCTCTTTTCCTCGGTCAGTGCCTGTTCCAGCGCATCCAGGGTCTGTCCGGCCACCGCCGGCCCGGCCGACTCCTGGTGCGCCCGCACGATCGTGGAGTCCACGCTGACCACCTCCAGCCCGAGTTCTACCAGCCACGACCAGCCCTCACCAAGATCCGAACTTTGAACAGTTCCTAGTCCTCGGCCATCGCGGTAAAGGTGAATCCGGTGCTCGTCGTACGGCGCAGCGGAATGTCGCACTTGATCCGGCGCAGCACCTCGTTCCTGCTGATGCCCAACCCCTGGGCGAGGAGCCGTTCCGGACGCACCGGCACCGGATCCTCGAAGACGACCTCCACCCGCACCGGCCACGCCTCGTCGGACCATGCCGACCGGATGTCCAGCCGCCAGGCCCCTGTCCAGTCCAGGACGAAGCGATTGCGCCTGGCGAGCAGCGGATCCAGCAGCCTGGACACCACCAGTTCCGGATCGTTGACGCGGTAGCCGTGAAGTTCGGCCGGATCGAAGGATGTGACCGGTGCCCGCTCGTGCACGGTGAGCTTGCTCGTCCGATCGCAGGACACGCAGCGCACCAGCAGCCACACGTCCAGCAGCTTGCCGTTGGCGTTGACGCGGAACCTGCCTTTGCCGGGGGTGGCCGACTCCGATCGGCAGTCCACGCACCGCAGTGACAGCAGAGGAAGCCTGGTCCGGCGAACGACCCAGGGCAGCACGATATGAGGTTGTGAAGACATGATCTCTCTAGACCTGACACGAGGCCGATTGCGCGCGACCTCAAACGCTGTAGGACCGGGCGCACACGGGCAGCCCGGCAGGACCGACGGGAAGGTCGGCTACAGGTGAGCGAAAGAAGGTGTCAGGTCTGGAAAGCAGGCGGGGTCACGCGGTTTTGTCCTCTGTCCTCACTGCGACGGGGCTGGGAGGCAACCTACGGGAACGCGGAAAGAAGACTCAAACGGTTTTCCGGCGGCGCTACCGGCCCCTGGCTGACGAAGGCCGCCCAGGGGACCGGCATCCGTCGCCGGTGTCCACGGCTTCGTGTCAGCCCTGGGTGATGACACAGAACTCGTTGCCCGCCGGGTCGGTGAGAACGATCCACGAGACGTCCGTCCTCACTGCCCAGGCCCCACGTCCGCGGGCGTCGCCCCCGACTCCCGCAGGCGCGCGACCAACTCCGCCTGATGGGCCGCGGGCGAACGTCACCGCCGTATCGACGTCAGACGGCGCGGCGGGAGCGGGTCAGGGCCAGCCCGCCGAGTGCCATGGCGATCAGCCCCACCGCCAGGGCCATGAAGCCCCCGACTATTCCGTACCCGGTGCCGGGACCACCGTCCGCGGCGGCCACGACCAGCCCGCCGACGACCGCGCCGACCGCCCCCGCCACCAGAGCCACGACGGCCCCCCTTCTCCCGGAGCCGGAGCCGATACGCCCCGCGGAGCGTGCCAGGGCGAGCCCGCCGACGACCACGCCGGCCACCCCCAGCAGCACGGCGATCAGGGACCACAGACGCCCGGCGGTCATGGTGTAGGCGCCGACGGGGTCCAGTTGGGCCGAGGCATGCGCGGCCGCCGGTGCGGCGAGTGCGAGGACCGCGATCGGGGCGGCCGCGACGGCGAGCAGGTGACGGACGGACATGGGGCGCTCCTTTTCTGTGTCTTCTCCGGCGAACCGGATGTCGCCCGATCATGTCCGCCGGACCCGTCGCCGGTCGTCCCGCACGGGCGGGCACTTCGCGCTGCCACCGACGCGCACCCGGTTGCCGTGAACGCCGTAGGAGCCGCGAAAGATACCGCGGATGCGGTAGCCGGAGACTGGTCCGCGCGCAGGAGTCGCCCGCGGGGACATCCGGCTAAGGTCCCCCCATGGGGACAGGACGGTCCGGCGTGCGGGCGAATGCCACAGACTGGGTGATCGCCGTCGGCGTGGCGGCGACACTGCTGGTCACCGGGCTGTCCGGGCGGCACTCCACCCCCCACCTGGAGCTGCTCGGCTACGCGCTGCTGGCGGCCGGCGGCCTGGTGCTGGTCGCGCGCCGTCGTGCTCCACGCGCCGTCCTGGCCGTCACCGGGCTGTGCGCGGTGGGTTACCAGGCGGCCGGTTTCGACGTGCCCGCCGTCGCGTACCTGTTCGCGGTGTACGCGGCCGTGCGGGCGGGGCACCGCGTCTTCACGGTGGCGGCGAGCGTGATCATGCTGGCCCTTCTTCCGCTCGCGGCCCTGGCCGCGGGGTCGCACGACACGGGTGAGGCGTTCGCGCAGGCCCGAGGTGCCCTTGAGCTGGCCTGGCTGATCGCGGCCGGCGCCGCGGGGGAGGCGCTGCGGCAGGCCGAGCGGCGGGCGGACGAGGCCGAGCGCACCCGGGAGGAGACCGCGCGGCGCCGCGCCGACGAGGAGCGGCTGCACATCGCGCGGGAGTTGCACGATTCGCTCACCCACCAGATCTCGATCATCAAGGTGCAGGCCGAGGTCGCCGTCCATGTGGCCCGCAAGCGTGGTGAGCAGGTGCCGGAGGCCCTGCTGGCGATCCGGGAGGCCGGTCGTGAGGCGACCCGGGAACTGCGGGCGACCCTGGAGGCGCTGCGCGAGGAGGATCCGACCCCGCCGCGCGGCCTCGACCATGTCGCCGAACTGGTGGAACGGGCCCGGACCGGCGGTTTGGAGGCGACGCTGACGATCGAGGGGCGGCGACACGACGTGCCGGCCGCGGTGGAGCGGACCGTCTACCGGATCGTTCAGGAGTCGTTGACCAACATCGCACGTCACGCCGCCGCCGCGACGGCGTCGGTCCGGATCGACTACCGTCCCGACACCCTCGCGATACGCGTCGACGACGACGGCAAGGCCAGGTCGGACGCGGCCCCGGTGCCCGGTGTCGGTCTGCTCGGGATGCGCGAACGGGTCACCGCCCTCGGCGGGCACCTGCGGGCGGCACCGCGCGAGGAGGGCGGGTTCACCGTCCAGGCCGAACTTCCCGTGGAGCGGACGTCGTGATCCGGGTCCTGCTCGTCGACGACCAGCCGCTCGTCCGCAGCGGATTTCGCGCGCTCCTCGACCTCGAGGACGACATCGAGGTGGTGGCCGAGGCCGCCGACGGCAGGCAGGGGCTCGCCCTGGCCAGGGAACACCTGCCCGACGTCGCTCTCGTCGACATCCAGATGCCGGTCGTCGACGGCATCGAGGCGACCCGGCTCATCGCCGCGGACCCGGCCCTGGCCGGGGTGCATGTCGTCATCCTGACCAACTACGGCCTGGACGAACACGTCTTCAACGCGCTGCGCGCCGGCGCGGCCGGATTCCTCGTCAAGGACATCGTGCCCGAGGACTTCCTGCACGCGGTACGCGTCGCCGCCCGGGGCGACGCGCTGCTCGCCCCCTCGATCACCCGCAGGCTCATCAACCGGTACATCGCCCAGTCGCCCCGGCCCGGCGCCGGCACCGGTCTGAAAGAGCTCACCAACCGTGAACGCGAGGCCGTCGCCCTGGTCGCGCGGGGTCTGTCCAACGACGAGATCGCCGACCGTATGGTGATCAGCTCGTTGACCGCGAAAACCCACATCAACCGGGCCATGACCAAGCTTCATGCCCGCGACCGCGCCCAACTCGTGGTCCTCGCCTACGAATCGGGCCTGGTGGTCCCACACGACTCCTGACCTTCGCGATCGCTCGTCGCGCGCGTGCCGTCGCCGGCGCGCGGGCCGTACCGGTGCAGCGCCTCGACCTGCTCGTAGGACGGCACCTCGCCGGTGACCGGTTCGCCCCGGGCCACCGCCAGCGCCGTGGTGACGGCCGTGCGCAACGCCGCCCGAAACAGCAGCGACCCGTAGCTGACGCGGGCCACCCCCAGTTCGGCGAGCCGTCGCATCGGCACGCCGGGGGAGACGAGCACGTTCAGCGGTGCCCCGGCCCCGGCCACCAGCGCCTCGATGTCCCGCTCGGCACTCGCGCCCGGTACGAAGACCCCGTCGGCCCCCGCCTCGCGGTAGGCGCGGGTCCTTTCCAGCGCCAGAGCCGGGGCATCGGGCAGGTTCAGCCAGAACGCGTCGGTACGGGCGTTGAGGAACACCTCGGGAACCCGGCTCTTGACCACCGCGACCAGTTCGGCCTGCGCAGAAAGGCCGGCCAGGCGGTCACCGCGCCCGTCTTCGAGGTTGATCCCCGCCACTCCCAGTCCGGCCAGCTCCGCCACCAGGTCGGCGACCCGCTCGGGCGCCTCGGCGAAGCCCGCCTCGATGTCCACCGTCACCGGGACGCCCAGTCTCGTTATCGTCCGTGCCAGCCGCAGTGTCTCCTCCCGCGTCGCCCGCCCGGCGTCAGGCTTGCCCGCCGCGGCGGCCACCCCCAGGCTCGTCGTCCCGATCGCGGCGAACCCTGCCTGTGCCAGGGCCGCCGCGGAGGCGTGGTCCCACGCGCAGGGAAGCAGCAGCGGCTCGTCCGCGTGGTGCAGCGCCCTGAAGCGCGCGAACGTCATCGGGTCGCCGCCTCGATCGTCCCGGCCGCCAGTGCCAGCGCGACGTGCCTGCCCGGGCAGGCACGCGGCCCCGCCCCGAACGTCAGGTACTCCGCTTCGCCTCCCGCGCGCGGGAGGTCCCGGTCAGGGAGTGCCTGCGGATCCCGGCCGGCCGCCGTGACGTCGAGCACCACGATCCTCCCGTCGCCGGGCGTCCTGCGGCGCAGCGTCCGGACCGGAGGATCGTGGCGCAGTGTCTCGTCCAGCAGTTCCTCCACCGACCACGCCTCGGCCGGGCGCGACTTCGCGGGAGTGGTTCCCCCTCCCGCCGGAAACCGTGTCGCTGCGGCGGCCAGGGCTCCGCGGACCAGGGCGACGGTGGGAGCGTATGCCTGGGCGAGCAGTCCCGCCAGCACGGCCAGCCGCTCGGAAGACGGGTCACCCAGCAGGCGCGAGAGCTCCACCAGCCCTTGGTCGGCCACGTCCCTGCTCTTCTCCTCGCCAGGCCCGGCCCCGACGCCGGGCAGGTAGGCCGGGGCGATCGCCGCGACGGCCCGCACGGCACTCGGCCCGTCCTCGGCGCGTACGCCCAGCGCGATGGCGAGGACCAGCACCGGAACCTGTTCCGGGGGACAGGGGGCAGGGGCGATGTCCCGCGAGGCCAGCCGGAACGCCTCGGCGCGCAACGCGCCCGGGTCCAGCTCGGCCAGTACCGCCACCCCCGCGGCCCGGCGCTCGGCGTGCATGGACCCCTCGGTGAAGCGGCCGACCGCTCCGCGCAGCCACGCCACGGTCAACGCGAACGGCGGGCGCGGTACGGGGTCGACGGTGAAACGGGAGTCGGCCAGCACGGCCCGTATCTCGGCGGGACGGCTCACGACCAGCGGGTCGGACGTCATCGGTTCTCCTTGAGTGGGCGCCTCCCCTCTCGGTCGGTGGGCGAAGGAGAAGGCGCGGGACTCGGTGATCTTCAGAAGGTTAGACGCCGGACGTTTCGGCACCTGCCGAAACGTCCGCGTCCACTCACCCGCGTCCACTCACCCGCGTCCACTCACCCGCGTCCACTCACCCGCGTCCACTCACCCGCGTCCACTCACCCGCGTCCACTCACCCGAGGCGAAGTCGGCGATGACCGGGGGCGGCTGCTGTGTGGAGGCCGCGCACACCGAGGTCGTGGTCCCGGCCACGGCGCTCGCCGCTCAGCCGCGCCAGCCGTCCTCGTCCACCCCGCCGGGCACCTCCGCCTGCGGGTCGTAGGGGGTACGGGTGAAGACGAAGGTGTTGAGGTCCAGGTGGCTGAGGGAGCCGTCGGGCCTGCGGACCACGCGGAGGGTCTCGCCCGCGTAGTAGCCGTCCAGCCCGAGCCAGGTCCCGTCGTCCTGGGCGGTGAACCGCGAGGCCCGTCCCGCGCCGCCGATCGGGTTGAGGGAGAGACCGCCCTCGGGCAACAGCCGCAGCGCGTACGCGCTGGGCCCCCAGTACCACGGGCCGGTGAGCTCCAGCAGACCTGCGGTGTCGGCGACGGGCTGCCATTCGTCGGGCAGGCGCGGCTCGTGCTGGTCGAGGATGGCCAGCAGGTCGCTCAGCAGGGTGCGGCCGACGCCCGCGGTGGAGTTGGCGGTGAACAGCACGCCGACCTTGTCGGCGGGGTCGGCCCACACCGTGGCCAAAAAGCCCGGCATGGAGCCGGTGTGACCGGCCAGGCGGCGGCCGCCCGCCCGGGCCAGTTGCAGGCCCAGGCCGTATCCGCCCGTCCAGGCGTCGCCGTCGTCGACGATCGCCGGCTCGCGCATCTCCGCCACGGTGTCCGGGGCGAGCACGTCCCCGGTGTCTCCGGCGACGAACGCCGCCCACCGGGCGAGGTCGGCGGGGGTGGACCACAGCTGCCCGGCCGGGGCCATGGCGACCGCGTCGTGTTCGGGTTCCGGCAGCAGGACGTCCGCCCAGGGGTGCACGGCGTAGCCGGTGGCGTGGGGTGCGCGTGGCCGGGGCGTGGTGTCGCGCATGCCCAGGGGCAGCAGGATCTCCTCGTGCACGGCCTGTGCCCAGTTCACGCCGCGGTGGCGGGCGACCAGCTCGCCCAGCAGGGCGAAGCCCACGTTGGAGTAGTGGTAGCGGCGTCCCGGCCGGTGCCTGGCCGCCTCGGGCCCGAGCGCGGCGACGAGGTCGGCGGCCGGCACGCCCTCGGTCCGCTCCCACCACTGGCCGGGGGACTCGGCGCTCAGCCCCGAGGTGTGCGACAACAGCTGGGCGACGGTCATCTCACCGACCCGCAGGTCGGGAAGGTGCTTGGTGACCGGGTCGAGCAGGCCGACCTTCCCCTCGTCGCGCAGGCGCATCACCACGACGGCGACCAGGCTCTTGGTGATCGAGCCGATGCGGTACTGGGTGCCCGGGGTGGGGGCGGCCCCATCCACCCGGCCGCGCGCGCCGAACCAGGCGAGCTCCCCGTCACGCACCACGGCGGCGGTCAGCGAGGGCAGGCGTCCCTGGGACTGCTCGACCGCGATCCTGCGCAGCAGCGCGCGAGCCGTACTCTCCAGAACCGGCGACATCAGATGGCTCCTCACCCGACACGAAACCCAACGCGAAAAAGTGCCCCCAGGTTAGTGCCGCCCGAACCGGGAGGGCATCGCCGACGGCTCGGCGCGACGGGCGATCAGCGGCTCCACAGCATCTGGGCTTTCGCCTCCGTACGACGGCGAATGCGACGAAGCCGGCGGTGTGACCGGCCGAGAAGGCGGCGCACGCCGAGCGGGCGGTCCGAGCGGATGCGCGTGCCGAACTTTCGGCCTGGGCACCGGGGCGCCGCCCCGAGGAGGCGTCCGGGAAACCCTCTATCTCGCCAATCCGGGTGATTCCGCGTTGGAACATCGCCGCTGCTGCGGGGGAGGCGGAGCGCCGCTTCGCGAGGGTCTCGTCCGTCCACGGCGGACGACAAGGAAAGGGAAGTATCCACACCTTTCCACTCTTAACGTATAGCGCACCGGGGGGCTTGCCACAAGACCCGGGTCATGCCGCAGAATCGTCGGCCGAAGCCGGAAGTTGCGGAAACGGGGGATGCGAAGTGAGTGTGTTGCCGCCGACGTATGAGGGGGCCGGGAAGGCCTCTCGTCCACCTCGGATCGGAGCCGAGGACGTGAACCCGGTGACGAATCCGCTGACCAGCAGCGCGTTCGACCTTCCCGCCCATCTCGCCGCCAAGGCCGACCCGGCGCTGATCGCCGGCGACGAACGGCACTTCGTGGCCATCGCGCAAAGCCTTGAGCACACGATCGCCGACCTGTCCGGCCGCCTCGACGCCGAACGCAGGGCGCCCGGCGGCAAAGGCCGGCAGGCGCTGGACCGGGACCTGGAGATCCACCGGCTGTCGGCTCGCCTGCGCACCCTGCGTCGCTTCGGCCTGGACCTGTGTCTTGGGCACATGGTCGGCGCGGACGATTCCGAGCCCGTGTACATCGGACGGCTCGGCCTCACCGACAGCGCGGGCCGCCGCCTGCTGCTCGACTGGCGCTCTCCGGCGGCCGAGCCGTTCTTCGGAGCGACCCACGCCAACCCGATGGGGCTCGCGAGCCGCCGCAGGTACCGCTGGAGTCGCGGCCGGATCAGCGACTACTGGGACGAGGTGTTCACCCCGGAGGGATTCGAAGGACACCACGCGGCCCTTGACGACCAGTCCGCCTTCATCGCCAGCCTGGGCGGTGACCGGTCGGCCCGGATGCGAGACGTGCTCGGCACCATCCAGGCCGACCAGGACGCCATCATCCGCGCGGGATCTCGCGGGGCTCTCGTCGTCGACGGCGGTCCGGGGACGGGCAAGACCGTCGTCGCCCTGCACCGCTCCGCCTACCTGCTCTACTCCGATCCCCGTCTCGGCCACCACCGGGGCGGTGTGTTGTTCGTCGGCCCGCACCAGCCCTATCTGGCCTACGTCGCCGACGTCCTGCCCAGCCTCGGAGAGGAGGGCGTGCGCACCTGCACCCTGCGAGACCTCGTCGCCGAGGGAGCCGGCGCGACGGTCGAGACCGACCCGCGGGTGGCCCGCCTGAAGGCGTCGGCGGACCTGCTGAAGGCGATCGAGCCGGCCGTCAGGTTCTACGAGAACCCGCCCGCCAAGGGGATGACGGTCACGACCCACTGGTCCGACATCTGGCTGGGCCCCGACGATTGGGCCGAGGCGTTCGGGGCGGCCGAACCCGGCACCTCGCACAACGAGGCACGCGACCAGATCTGGGAGGAACTGCTCAGGATCCTGATCGACAAGCACGACGACGAGGTCTCAGCCGACCTGCTGCGCAGATCGCTGCTGCGAGACGAGGAACTGCTCACCACCTTCAACCGCGCGTGGCCGCTGCTGGAGGCGGCCGACCTCGTCGGAGACCTGTGGTCGGTGTCGGCCTACCTGCGGATGTGCGCTCCCTGGCTCGACCCTGAGGACGTCCGGCGACTGCAGCGCGCCGACGCCCAGGCATGGACGGTGTCGGACCTGCCGTTCCTGGACGCGGCGCGACAACGTCTCGGCGACCCGGAGACGTCACGACGCAGGCGCCGGCAGGAAGCCGCTCTCGCCGCCCAGCGCGAGCGGATGGCCCAGGTCGTCGACAACCTGATCGAGGCCGACGACGACGGTGAAGGGCTCGTGACGCAGTTGCGCCGCGCGGACCTGCAGCGAAATCTGATCGACGAGTCCGAGCTGCCCACCTTCGAACCGGACCTGCTCGCCGGCCCGTTCGCGCACATCGTCGTGGACGAGGCCCAGGAACTCACCGACGCGCAGTGGCAGATGTTGCTGCTGCGCTGCCCGTCGCGGAGCTTCACCATCGTCGGGGACCGTGCCCAGTCCAGGGGCGGTTTCACCGAGTCGTGGAGCGAACGGCTTGAGCGTGTCGGGCTCGACCGGATCACCCTGGCCTCCCTGAGCATCAACTACCGGACGCCGAAGGAGATCATGGCGGAGGCCGAGCCGGTCATCCGGGCCGTGCTCCCGGACGCCAACGTGCCGACCTCCATCCGCGGCGGTGCCGTCCCCGTCGTCCACGGATTGGTCTCGGAGCTGGGCTCGGTCCTTGAGACCTGGCTCGCCGAGCATGCCGAGGGCATCGCCTGTGTCATCGGTGCCCCCACGTTCCAGGCGACCTCTCGGGTTCGGTCGCTGACCCCGGAGTTGTCCAAGGGGCTGGAGTTCGACCTGGTCGTCCTCGTCGATCCGGAGACGTTCGGCACGGGTGTCGAAGGAGCGGTCGACCGCTATGTCGCGATGACCCGGGCGACCCAGCGGCTCGTCATCCTGTCAACACCCTGATCGCCCGCCCTGTCCGGCCGGGGTGCGGGGGATCCCCCGCACCCCGGCCGTGTCCGCCGCCGTGTCCGCCGCCGTGTCCGGCGAGGTCGATCCGGCGAAGGCGGTCCGGCTCCGCGATCACGTCGATCTCGGTGATCCCGTCCTTGGTGATCGTGAAGCCGAGCACCAGGCGCAGGTGACCGTAGGGGGCCATCGCGAGCCCGATCGCCCCGTCGAGCAGGACGGGTCCGGTGAACCAGGCCCGTTCCATCGCGGCCATCGCGCCCTCGGCCACGGAACGGGAGCCGCGGACCACGAAGGGCTCGGGGGTGGGGATGACCGCTGCGTCGGCCCGGAGCACCACGTCGGGATGGAGCAGGGCGACCAGCGCCTCGAAGTCCCCTGCGCGCGTGGCGGCCAGGAAGGCGTCGACGACCCGGCGCCGGCGGGTCAGGTCGGCGTCGGGGGCCGCGGGTGCCCCTTTGACCCGGCGGCGGGCGCGGCTCGCGAGCTGCCTGGTCGCGGCCGGCGACCGCTCGAGCATCGGGGCGATCTCCTCGAACGGCACGGCGAACATGTCGTGCAGCACGAAGGCGAGACGTTCGGCCGGTGCCAGCGTGTCGAGCACCACCAGCAGCGCCACCCCGACCGAGTCGGCCATCAGCACCTCCCGTTCAGGGTCGGTCCCGGCCTCCTGCCGGCCGATGAGCGTGCCGGTCACCTGCGCGTCGATGGGGTCCTCACGCCGATGCTCGCGCGCACGCAGCATGTTCAGGCACACCCTCGCCACCACCGTGGTCAGCCACCCGCCGAGGTTGTCCACGTCGCCGGCTCCCGCGCGGCTGACGCGCAGCCAGGCCTCCTGCACGGCGTCGTCGGCCTCGCTGAGCGAGCCGAGCATCCGGTAGCCCACCGACCGCAGACGAGGCCGATGCTCCTCGAAACGCCCTGCCAGCCATTCGCGTTCGTCCACCGTGTCACATTCCTTCGCCGCCGGGGGTCATAGCAGTACATCCGAAAAACACCAGCCGAAAGTACCGGGAGGTCGACTCCCGGCCGAACGAACACTGGAGAAGCCATGACGGCACCCATCCTGGTCACCGGAGGCACGGGCACGCTCGGCGGCCACGTCGTCCCCCTTTTGCGGGAGGCCGGTCGCGAGGTACGGACCCTGAGCCGCCGTGATCACGGGCCCGGCGACGGCGTCGAGCACTTCTCCGCCGACCTGCTCAAGGGCGAGGGGATCGAGCCCGCGGTGAAGGGCGTCGAGACCGTCCTGCACCTGGCGGGCGGCAGCAAGGGCGACGACAAGGCGACGTGGAACCTGGTGGGCGCCGCCTCGAAGGCCGGTGTGCGGCACATCGTGTACATCTCGGTGATCGGGGCGAACACGATGCCGCTGAGCTGGTTCAAGACCCAGCTGGAGGCGGAGCGGGCGGTGACGGACTCCGGTATTCCGTGGACGATGCTGCGCGCGGCCCAGTTCCACGACCTCGTCTTGAAGATCGCGGAGATGATGGGCAGGATGCCGGTGGTCCCGGTCCCGGGCGGGCTGCGCTTCCAGCCGGTCGACTCGCGTGAGGTGGCGGCCCGGCTGGTGCAGCTGACGCTGGGGCGGCCGGCCGGCCCGGTCCCCGACCTCGCGGGACCTGCGGTGTACGGGATGGGGGAACTGGTCGGCGGTTACCTGCGGGCGCGCGGCAAGCGCCGGATGATGATGCCGGTGCGGATGCCGGGAAAGGCCGGCAAGGCCTACCGGGCCGGGGAGAACCTGTCGCTGGACGGGGCCGATGTGGGCAGGCGGACCTGGGAGGAGTTCCTGGCGGAGCGGGTGCGCTAGCGCGCCGGCGTCTTCGTCCGTGACACGCGCGCGGCTTCGGGGACGTCCGGCTCCACGCCGCCCGCCCTGCCGGTCGTTCCTTGCACGCCGGCCGCCTCGGGGCGTCCGGCGCGCAAGGGGCGGCTGCGGTGACCGGGTCGCCTAAGGGTGGGGGATCGAGCCGGTGAGGGGATCCTCCGTCCGGCGGCGGTGGCGCGCCGCCGGGGGTGGCCGGTGCTCGGGGGCGGCCTTGCGGGCGCTGGCCAGCGCGGCCAGGGCCGTGGTGATCGGGACGGCCGCGATGAGTCCCAGGGTGCCCACCACGCTGCGGACGATCTCGGTGGCGATGACCGGGTTGGTCACCACCTCGCCGATGGGCTGGTCGCCGACGCTGACCAGCAGCAGCAGCGGCAGGGAGGCTCCGGCGTAGGCGAGGATGATCGTGTTGATCACCGAGGCGATGTGGGCGCGGCCGACCCGGGCGGCGGCCCGGTACAGCTGGGCGAAGGTGTAGCCGGGGTTGGCGTGCGCGAGCTCGGTGACGGTGGCGGCCTGGGTGACGGTGACGTCGTCCAGGACACCGAGCGAGCCGATGATGATGCTGGCCAGCAGCAGGCCCTCGGTGTTGATCCGGTAGCTGACGTCCAGGTAGAACGAGCTCTCGTCGGTGATCCCGTTGAGCTGGGCGAGGCCGATGGCCGCGTACGACAGCACGCCGGTCAGGCTGAGGCTGACCAGAGTGCCGACCACGGCCATCGAGGTGGGGACGGTGAAGCCGTGGGTGAGATAGAGCACCGCGAGCATGATCGCCGCGGCGCCGACGATGGCGACCAGCAGCGGCTGCTGCCCGGTCAGGATCGCCGGGATGACGAACAACAGGAGCAGTACGAAGGTGACGGCCAGCCCGATCAGCGCCATCACCCCGCGCCAGCGGCCAAAAGCGACCACCGCCGCGGCGAACGCGGCACCGGCCAGCCACAGCGGCGAGGAGCGGTCGTGGTCGGAGATCTGGTACGGCGGCACCTCCAGCTCACCGCCCAGCTCACCGTCACCGCCGGGGGTGTGGACCAGGATCACGTCGTCGCCTGCGGCGAACCTCTGCGAACCGGGCCCGCTGGGAAGGCCGCTGGTGACGAAGTGACCGGCCTCGGGCCCGCTGGTCAGCTCGACCTTGGCGTCGCCGCAGGTGGCGGGGTCGGCCGGCCGCTGCTCGCCGGAGGGTTGCCCGTCGGCGGGCGGCTCCTGCGGGCACGGGGTGAGGGTGATGGCGGTGATCGTCCCGGTCACCCGTTGCAGGCCGGCAGGTTGCTGCCCGCTGGAGGTGAGCTTCGCGGGCCACATCCAGATCAGGGCGATCAGCGTGGCCAGCGCCAGGGGGACGATGACGGCCAGCGTCGCCCACACCGTGCCACGGGAGCTGGGGGCGGCCGGGCCGTGCGAGTGGTTGGCACCCATGGTCGAAAAAGCTCTCCTCAGGGACGGTAAAGGCGAAAGTACCGCACCTGGGAGGCGGCCGTGGCGCCGCGGCGGCTCAACAGGACCGGTGAGGGCGGCAAACGTGGGTGTCCTGCGCGTTCATCCTGATGGATGGCGCTTTCGGGTCATTGTGGAAGGCCGAAGTGGTGGGTGAGCGCGGCGCGCAGCGTGGCGGTGTCCCCGGCGGACCCGGCGGACCCGGCGGACCAGGCGGACCAGGCGACGAAGCAGTCGGGGCGCACGAGTAACGCGGTCGCTGTCGTGCCCTGCAGTGGGCCGGTGACCACGTCGACCCGGTCTCGCCATGGCGCGGTGACCTCGGCGTAGGCGCCCGTGGAGTCCAGCAGCAGCGGCCGGGCGGCGCGGGTCAGTTCGGCGAGGCGTTTCGGGCCGTGCTCACCGTGCACGACCACGTCGGGGGCGCAGCGGCCGGCCATCGGGTCGGCGGGGTCGGCGGGGTCGGCGGGGTAGCGGGTGTCCGCGCCGGACATCAGCGCCGCGATGTGCCCGGTCACCTCGGGCTTGCGCAGCAGTTCGGCGAAGAGTTCCCGCAGACCGGTGATCTCCTCGCCGGGGCCGATGAGCGCCGCCTGCGCCTGGGTGGACATGACGACCCGTTCGGCGACGGGGCGACGTTCGGTCTCGTAGGTGTCGAGCAGGCCCTGCGGCGCCCAGCCGCGCACCGTGGCCGCGAGCTTCCATCCCAGGTTGGCGGCGTCCTGCAGGCCCAGGTTGAGGCCGGGGCCGCCCATCGCGGGGTGCACGTGCGCGGCGTCACCGACCAGCAGCACCCGGCCGGCGCGGTAGCGGGCGGCGATACGGGTGTTGCCGCCGGTCAGCCGCCGCAGCAGGCCGGGCCCGTCGGGCGCACCGATGGGGACGTCTGCGCCGAGCACCCGGGCGACGCTGGCGCGTAGCTCGGCCAGGTTCATCGGGGTCTCCTCGCCCGCCGGCGCGTCGGGCCACTCATGCGTGCTCAGGATCGCCGGGCGGCCGGGGAACGGGGCCCAGGCGATGAGGCCGCGCGCGGTGCGGGTGTGCTGGAACGGCGGGAGGACACCGTAGCCGGGGACCCGCAGGCCGCCGGTCCCGGGGTCGAGGAAGGAGTCCGGGACGGTCACGGTGGCGGTGCGGGAGATCGACCGGTCGTTGGTGACGCCGGGGAAGTCGATGCCGGCCAGGCGGCGCACCGTGCTGCGGCCGCCGTCGGCGCCGACGAGGAAACGGCAGGTGAGCCGCCTGCCGTCGGCCAGGCGGACCTCGACCGCTTCGGGGTGTTGGCACACGTCGACGACCTCGTGGCCGCGACGCAGGTCGACTCCGAGCTCGGCGGCCCGGGCGGCGAGGGCGGCCTCGAGCCGGGCTTGCGGCACACCGAGCACGTAGTGCGGGTTGTCCGCGAGCATCGTGAGGTCCAGCGGGAACGCGCCGAAGGTGAAGGCCGGCTGGGGGGAGGGCGGAGTGCTCTCGCCGCTGAGCCGCGCGTAGAGGCCGCGCCGGTCGAGCAGGCGGACGACCTGCCCGACCAGGCCGTTGGCGCGGGACTCGCCGGTGGGCGCGGCGTGGCGTTCGAGGACGACGGGGTGGACGCCGGCGAGGGCCAGTTCGCAGGCGAGCATGAGGCCGTTGGGCCCGGCTCCGGCGATGAGGACATCAATCATGATCGTTTTCCTTTGCTGGGCGTGCGTCATCGCCACGGCGGGCGCGGCACGCGGCCGGCCCGCCGCGGGGTGTGACGCGGCTGCGGGGGTGGGTGAGGCGGTGTCTTGGGCGAGGAGTGAGAGCTTTAGCGGGGCGGCGCCGGGAGGCCGGCGGCGACCTGGGTGAAGGCGTCGGTGATGAGGCGCTCGATCGGGGTGGGCGGGGCGGCGCTGTCGAGATAGTGCCGCACGGCGACGGCGACGGCGGCGCTGGCCGCGGCCGCGACGAGCCTTGGATACATGTCGGTGGCGAGGTCGGTGCCGGTGCGCTCGGCGACCGCGGCGGCCAGCTCGGCCTCGGCGACCGCGACCGCGCGCAGTCGCTCGCCCTGCAGCGCGGGCTCGGCGAGCATGGCGCGTACGCCGGTCACCCACTGGGTGTGTACGGGGGAGGGCATCGCCTCGACCTCGGGGCCGGGCGTGAACTGCTCCAGCGCGGCCCCGGTGAGCGCGGCCCACAGCGGCTCGTCGGCGGGGCGTTCACGCAGCGCGGCGGCGGTGCGCAGGCTGCGGTCGAGGTGGCGGAAGGCGATCGCCTCGGCCTTGCTGGAGAAGTAGTTGTTGAAGGTGCGCGGGGAGACACCGGCCGCCTCGGCGATGTCCTCGACGCGGACGTTGTCGTAGCCGCGCTCCACGGTGAGGTGGATCGCGGCCCAGCCGAGCGCCGCCCGCGTCTCGGCCTTCTTGCGCTCCCGCAGCCCCGTCATACCGCCACACTAGCACTAGTTGCGTGTCACGCAAATATGCGTGACACGCAAAAAATGACCTCTTGCCTCGTGTGAGGCAAGGGGCGGCCGGGCCTGCCCCGGTGGCGCGTCAGTCGTCAAAGTCACCGAGGTCACCGAACCCTCCCGCCGTATCCACGACAGTGGCCGGTGACGGCGGTGTGAACCGCGTCCGGGCACGGAGGGGGCGTATCAGGCGCGGCCGGGTCAGCGCTTCCACTCCCTGTCGTCCGGCGTGACGGTCTGCTTGAGGAAGACGACGCCGTCGACCCTGCCGAGCCGGGCCGGGTCCAGCGGGAAATAGGCGAAGTCGTGGGAGACGCGCGGGACGGGCTTCGTGAGGGTCTCGGCCAGGCGGCGGGCGTCGACGAGAGAGTGCTCCCACGGGAGGGTGGACAACAGGCCCTCGACGGTGTCCGGAGGCGGGGTGTCGTCGCCGAACGTGCCGAAGGCCGAGGCCAGGAAGGCGTACCGGTCGCCCAGGTGCGCCTCGGTGATCGCTCCCGCGCTCCACCACTCCAGTTGCCGGTCACCGAGCGACATGAGGCTCTTGTCGCGATGCAGGTGAAGGTTGTGGGCGAAGACCAGGGCCGGACCGCTCTCGGCGACGGCGCGCAGGTTGGCGGCCATCATCGCGTCCCGCAGACCCGACAGCCTGGCCATCCGGGCCGGGGAGGTGTCGGCCATCCAGTGGTGGTAGCGCAGCAGGCCGACGGCGGTGCGCCCGTACAGCGCCGCCCGCTCCCTGTCGGGCCGGCTCAGCCCGGGTGCCTGGATGTCGAGCAGCGCCACCAGGTCGTCGGCGATCAGCCGCAGCCGCCGGGCGTCGGCGGACTGGCCGATCGACTGGGACGGATCCATCACCGTGGCCTCGTTCGTCCACCGCCGGTCCGGGCCCAGCAGCGCCTCCAGGGTTTCCACGGTGCAGGGCAGCGGGCCCTCCAGGAGGGCGTACAGGGCGGTGAGCGCCTGGCGCGGGCTCTCGGCCCAGTACTCCAGCGGGCCGTCGAAGCCGAAGAACCGAAGCTTTTCCTCGTGCTGCTCGTTGTGGGCGCGCATCCAGCGCACGAGTTCGCGGTTGGCCGCGAAGGCGCCGAAGTTGTGGCTGAAGCCGCGTTCCATGACGTCGTCGAGCGTGCCCGCGCCCGTGGTGACGTAGTCGTCCACCACCAGGCCCTTAAGGCAGTCGCTCTCGATGGCGAACGACCGATATCCCTCGTGCTCGGCCAGATGCCGGAAGATCTCGTTGCGCAGCTCGCCCAGCTCCCCCACGAAGTGCCTGGCCTCGCCCAGGCCGAGGAGCAGGGGCCGGGCGGCGAGCGAGCGCAGGAACGCCGAGACGCCCGTGCCGTCGAGCGGCCGGGCCGTGTCCTTGATATCCATGCCTTAAACGGTATCGTTGAACACACGGTGTAAACTTTTGCGGTAATTACCCGCTGTTGTCGCGACGGACCTTCAAACGATGGTGTATTCATGAGGCCGGTGGACCTGGCGCGCGAGCATGGTCTGTCCACCCAGGCGATCAGAAACTACGAGGAGGCCGGCATCCTGCCCGCCGCCGGACGCAGCGTCCACGGCTATCGCAGCTACACGCCGTTGCACGCCCAGGCCCTGCGCGCGTTCCTCGCCCTGGTGCCCGGGCACGGCCACCAGCGGGCCACGTCGATCATGCGGGCGGCCAACCGGGGTGCCACCGAGGAGGCGCTGCGGTTCATCGACGACAGCCATGGCCAGCTCCTGGAGGACCGCCGCACCCTGCAGGCCGTCGAGGCCGCGCTGGGTGACCTGGCGCCGGTGCCGCCGGAGCGCGGCGACACCTTCATCGGCCCCCTGGCCAGGAGGCTCGGCATCCGCCCCGCCACCTTGCGTAAATGGGAGGGTGCAGGCCTGGTCAAGCCGCGCCGCGACCCGCGGACGGGCTACCGGGTCTACAGTCCGGCCGACGTGCGCGACGTCCGGCTGGTCCACCAGCTGCGGCGCGGCGGCTACCTTCTGGAGCAGATCGCCCCGCTGATCGCCCAGGTCCGCTCCGCCGGAGGCGTCGCCCCGCTGGAGTCGACGTTGCGCGACTGGCGCGCCCGCCTGTCGGCCCGGGGCCGCGCCATGCTCAAGGGCGCCGCCGAACTGGACGCCTACCTGCGGGCCCTCGACGCCTGAAGGCGGCTTTGAGAGTCAGCTCGTGTCACGGGGGATCAGCTGCAGCCCCAACGCCATCTCGCGGACGGCGCCGGGCCGGTCGAGGCGTTGGATGAGAAGTTCCATCGCGGCACGGCCGGACTCCTCCAAGGGCTGGCGCACGGTGGTGAGTTCCAGGGCCTCGGCCAGGTCGCTGTCGTCGAAGCCGACCACCGCCAGGTCCTCGGGGACGGTGAGGCCGAGGTCGCGGGCGGCCCTCAGTGTTCCCGCCGCGAGGGTGTCGTCGGCGGCGAAGACGGCCGAGGGGCGATCCGGCGCCGACAACAGCTCCCTGGCGACGGCGCGGGCCGGTGCGACGCCGTGTCCGGCCAGCCGCACGTCGCCGTCGAGGAGAAGGTGGCCCGCTTCGGCCAGGGCCGAGCGGTAGCCGGCGAGGCGCTGCTGGGAGGGCGAGAGGTACAGGCCGGATCTCTGCGTCTCGCCGAGGAAGCCGAACCGGCGGTGACCACGGCTGATCAGGTGTTCGGCCACCAGCCGGCCGCCGACGGCGTCGTCGGTGTGCACGGAGTCGAAGCGGGGGTGGCGGACGTCGATCAGCACCGTCGGCAGCCGCATGCCGCTCAGGCGGCCGGCCACCGCCTCGTCCAGGGTGAGACTGATGACGACGAGCCCGTCCAGGCGTCCGGTGATGGGCAGGCTGGCGAGCAGGGGGGAGGCGCTCTGCGCGGCCGACTCCTGGTCGAACAGGACGATTTCCAGGGGACGGTGGCCCACGGCCCGCAGGATGCCGTTCAGGCGCCGGGCGACCGACGGATAGGAGGTGAACGGCGCGATGACGCCGACGCGCCCCACACCTCGCCGCGCCTTGGCGATCGCGTCCTGCTTGGGCACGAAGCCGAGCGCGTCCGCGGCCTGGAGGACCTTGCGCCTGGTCTCCTGACTGACCCGGGCCGGGGAGTTGAGGGCGAGCGAGACGGTGGAGATGCTGACGCCCGCCGCGGTGGCGACGTCGTAGATGGTCGTCCTGGCCGCCACGTGCCCCTCCTCCCGCGAGACGTGCTCTCGCCGTCGGCAGGAATCGTATCAAGTGCCGGAAAGGATCGAAGTGCTTCGATAGAAGCGTTTGACATTTTCGCCGGAGGCCCCGTCTCATGGTGGGGAAACGGCTGCGCGGCCGGTGCCCGGATGGCACAGGGCACGACCGCGTCATGTCGAGGGTCTTGGCGAGCCTGCGCATCGACGAACAAAGGAGAGGGCATGAGCCGTTCGTACGTGGTGACGGGAGGGGGCCGAGGCATCGGCAGGGCCGTCGTCGAGCGCCTGCTCGGCGAGGGCGCCGTCGTGGTCGCCGTCGAGCGCGATCCGGCGGCCCTGACCTGGACGCAGGGCCATTCCGCCGACGCACGCCTGGCCGGCGTGGTCGGCGACGCGGCCGACGAGAGCGTGGCGCGGCGAGCCGCCGACGCCGCGCAGGCCGCGGGCCCCCTCGCCGGTTGGGTCAACAACGCCGCCGTGTTCGGGGACGCCTCCCTGCACTCGGCCACGACCGCACGCGTGCTGGAGCTCATCGCGGCCAACCTCGACGCCGCCGTCGTCGGCTGTGCCACCGCGATCCGCCGCTTCCTCGCGGCCCGCACACCGGGGGCGATCGTCAACCTCTCCTCACACCAGGCGCGCCGGGCGGTCCCCGGCTGCCTGCCGTACGTGACGGCCAAGGCGGCCGTCGAGGGGATGACCCGTGCGCTCGCGGTCGAGTACGGGCCGTCCGGCATCCGCGTCAACGTCGTGGCGCCGGGTTCGGTGGACACCGAGCGCTACGCGCACTTCCTCGGCTCCCAGCAGCCCGCGGCGGCCGCCCGCATCCAGCGCCAGATGGCGCTGTTGCACCCGCTGGGCCGGGTGGCGCGCTCCGCGGAGGTCGCGGCCGCGATCGTCTACCTGCTCTCGGACGACGCCGGCTTCATCACCGGCGCGACCGTGCCCGTCGACGGCGGCCGGTCGGTGCTCGCGCACGATCCCGAGTCATGATTTCCGGCCAACGGCGGCCGCCGTGCGGGCCCACGCCGATCCCGGGTGATGGGACGCTCCTCCTCACCCGGCCGCTGGGCGCCCAGCGACCACTGCCCCGATAGGGCGATCCGGCGTCGAGCGCGCCGAGGCGGAACACCCCCTTTCACCAGGAATGATATGAACGCTTCCGGCAGGGTAGGGCCGGATTCATGGACGGGGAACGGCAGGACGGCGCTGCCTGGCGCGCCGAGGTGGAAAGAGGATTCGTCGCCGAGGTGGAGTCGGGACGGCTGGAGCTTCCGCTGCCCGGTGCCGGGCGGACCAGGCTGCGCTGGGAGGCCCTGGCCGCGCTGGCCCGGCGGGACCTGTCGCTGGCGCGGCTGTGCGAGGGGCACACCGACGCCGTCGCGATCCTCGCCGAACTCGCCGGGCCCGCACCGGCGGCCGGCAGCCGGTGGGGTGTGTGGGCCGCGCAGCCTCCCGGCCCGTCCCTGTCGGCGCGTCCGGTGGCCACCGGATGGCGGCTGAGCGGGACCAAACGGTACTGCTCGGGAGCGCGGGTGTGCACCCACGCCCTGGTGACCGCCGAGACTCCGGACGGCCACCGGCTGTTCGCCGTGGCGGCCGAGGACCTGCGGCCGGTGGAGGGCAGCTGGCCGGCGACGGGAATGGCCGCCAGTGACACCCTGGACGTCCGCTTCGACGATGTCGCGGGCGAGCCGGTGGGGCCGGTGGAGGGGTATGTCAGAAGGCCCGGTTTCCACCAGGGCGGCGCGGGTGTGGCCGCGTGCTGGTACGGAGGGGCCAAAGGCGTGGCCGAGGCGTTGCTCGCCGCAGCGGCCGAGCGGGAGGTCGGCCCGCACGCCCTGGCCCACCTGGGCGCGGTCGACGTGGCGCTGCGGACCGCGAAGGCCGCCTTGGAGGAGGCGGCCGACGAGATCGACGCCGACCCACGCGACCTCAAGAACGCGGGAAGAACGCGTTCCCTGCGGCTCAAGGCGCTGGTGGAGGCCGTGGCCACCGACGTCATGGGGCGGGTGGGCAGGGCGCTGGGCGCCGGGCCGCTCGGCCACGACGCCGCGCACGGGCGCCGGGTCGCCGACCTCACGGTCTACCTGCGCCAGCATCACGCCGAACGCGACCTCGCCGCGCTGGGAGCGATCGTCGCCGAGCAGGGAGCCCGATGGTGAGCGCCGAACGAGCCGACCGCGCCGAGCGGGACGCCGGGGACGACCTTCCCCCCAATCCCATCGACGCCCCGGGCACCCGCGAGTCCGAGTGGCGCGCCTGGCCGGGACTCGGCGCGCTTTCGGCGCTCGCCCACGACAACTGGCGCAGCGCGGTGGTGGTCGCCGCCCACCCCGACGACGAGGTGCTGGGCGTGGGCGGGCTGCTGTCGCTGCTGGCGGCCTCGGGCGTGCGGCTGCGCCTGGTCGCCGTCACCGACGGCGAGGCCTCCCATCCGGACATCGCCGACGCGGCGGCGCTGGCGGCGCGGCGGGTGCGGGAGACCGGGGCCGCGCTGGAGGCCCTGGGCGCCGGCGACGTCGAGATCGTGCGGCTGGGCATGCCGGACACCGCTCTCGCGGCCCGCGAGGGCGAGCTCACCCAGGCGCTGAAGGAGGCCTCGGCCGGCTTCCAGGTGTGCCTGGCCCCGTGGGAGGCGGACGCGCACTCCGACCACGAGGCCGCCGGCAGGGCCGCGGCCGCCGCGGGGTTGCGCCCCTACTTCTACCCGATCTGGGCCTGGCACTGGGCCAGGCCCGGCGACGGGCGGCTGCCCTGGGAGCGGGCGTCGCGGATCTGCCTGCCGCCGGCGGTCCTGGCCCGCAAACGGGAGGCCATCGGCTGTTTCGCCAGCCAGCTGGAACCCCGCGCCGCCGGCCTGGAGGCGGTGCTGCCCCCCGGCATCGTCGCCCACTTCACCCGCGAGTACGAGGTGCTCTTTCGTTGACATCCCTTCCACCGCCGCAGTCCACCGGACCCCACGCCGGAGGTGTCCGATGACGTCCCGCCCCAAGACGCTCGGGCCGCAGTACTTCGAGGAGATGTACTCGGCCTCACCCGACCCGTGGGGATTCACCTCCCGCTGGTACGAGGAGCGCAAGTACGCCATCAGTGCCGCGCTGCTGCCCGCGCGCCGCTACCGCGACGCCTTCGAGGCCGGCTGCTCCATCGGGGTGTTCACCGCCCTGCTCGCCCCGCGCTGTGAGCGGCTGCTCGCCTGCGACCTGTCCTTCGCCGCGGTCGAGGCGGCCTCGCGGCGCACCGCCGCCCACCCGGGGACGCGGGTGCAGCGGCGCGTCCTGCCCCAGGAGTGGCCCACCGACGAGGGGAGGTTCGACCTCGTCGTGCTGTCGGAGGTGCTCTACTACTTCGGCGACGCGGACTTGGAGCGGGTGCTCGACCTGGCGGTCGGCGCGCTGAGCCCCGGGGGCACCCTGCTCGCGGTGCACTGGAGGCATCCCGTCGCGGAGTATCCGCGCGGCGGCGAAGACGCGCACCGCGCCCTGGCGGCCCTTGCCGGGCGGGCGGGGCTGAGGCGTCTTGTCGACCATCGTGAACCGGATTTCCTCGCCGAGGTCTACCTGTCCGGCCCCGGGGCCCGCTCGGTGGCCGAGGCCGAGGGACTTGTGTGATCCAGGCCGTCGGAGTCGTGGTGCCCGCCCGCGACGAGGAGAAACTGCTGCCCGCCTGCCTGGCCTCGGTGAAGCTGGCCGGGCGCATGGTTCCCGGCGTGGCGTTCCACCTGATCGTCGTCGCCGACACCTGCACCGACCGTACGGCGCTCCTGGCCGCGCGGGCCGGTGCGACCGTCGTCGAGGGCGCCATGACCAACGTCGGGCGGGCGCGGCTGGCGGGTACCCGGGTGCTGTTGCGGCAGACCCGCGCCCTGGACCCGGCCACCGTCTGGGTCGCCACCACCGACGCCGACACCCTGGTCCCGCCCTGCTGGCTCAGCCGCCAGCTCAGGCACGCCGCCCAGGGCTGGGAGGCCGTCGTCGGCACCGTGACGGTCACCGACTGGTCCGGCTACCCGCCGCCCCTCCACCTGGCCTACGCCCAGAGCTACGCCGCGACGCCGACGAGCCTGACGCCGGCGAGCGGCGGGAACGCCGCCGCCAGGAGAGGCGACGGCGCGCGGTGGCATCCGCACGTGCACGGCGCCAACCTCGGCGTCACCGCCGCCGCCTACCTGGCCGTCGGCGGGTTCGGCCCGGTGGCGACCGGTGAGGACCGGGCCCTGGTCGGTGCCCTGGAGTCGGCCGGCCGGCGGGTCCTGCGCACCACCGGGGTGAGCGTGGTGACCTCGGCACGCCGCGACCCGCGGGCGCCGGACGGCTTCGGCCACTTCCTCGCCCGGCTCGAAGCCGACACCGTCTCACAGCAGGTCTCACAGCAGTAGGCGTACCGCGGCCAGCAGCGTGAGCCCCAGCGTGAGCCACTCGAACAGGGTGCGGTCGATGCGGCTGATGACCGCGCGCCCGACCGCGGCCCCGGCCAGGACCGCCGGGGTGCCCAGCGCGGCGAAGACGAGGCCGGAGGGGGTGATGAGGCCCAGCGCGACGCTGAAGGGCACCTTGAAGGCGTTGATCGTCAGGAAGAACCAGGCGCTGGTGCCCAAGAAGCCCAGCATCGGCAGGCCCGCCGCCAGAAGGTAGACGGCCATGATGGGGCCGGCCGCGTTCGCCGTCATGGTGGCGAAACCCGCGAAGACGCCCGCCAGGGCGGCCACCGGGGGACGGTGGGCGAGTGAGTCCTGCGGCGCCTGGCGCCGGTTCCACAGGTGCACCGCGATGATCACCACCAGGATCGCCCCGATGAGCCGTCTCATCTGCGTGTCGTCGACCCAGCGCACCACCACCGCCCCGGCGACCACGCCCAGGGCGACCCATGGGAACAACCTGATCAGCCTCGGCCAGTCGGCGTGCCGCCGGTAGGAGGCCACGGCGACCAGGTCGCCGACGAGCAGCAGCGGCAACAGGGTGCCCGTCGACTGCTTGGTCGGCAGCACGAGCGCGAACAGGGCGATCGCCACCATCCCGGTACCGGAGACACCGGTCTTGGAGAAGCCCACCAGGAACAGGGCGGCCAGCAGGACCACCCACTGGACGACGTCGAGGGAGGGCATCAGCCTCGCCGACGGGAGGAAAGGGGATATGAGGTCACAGATGACCGTACAACGGGTGGCAATCGAACACGGCGGAAGGGGTCGCCGAGGGAGATATCCACTGGTCACAGCGGTGCGGGCGGCTCCGGTGATCGAACTGCCCGCTCAAAGCGCCGGCCATCCCCGAGGCCGGGCCGGCCGCGGTCACCGCCGTCTTCGCGTCCGGCTGCTCGCCTTTCGCGGACGCCGCGGCGAACCCTTCCCCGCCCGGCGCGCCCTGACCGCGGCGAACGAGTTCGCGGACCTGCGGTTCGGGGTGCTCAGGCGCGTCCCGCAGCCCGGACCGTGACGCTCGCCGACGGCCGGGGCGGTGGGCCGTCAGACGAGCACCTTTCAGCGCCTCCCCGCGCGCTGGTCAGCCACGGTCGGGCCGGATGGCGATGTCGAACACCTGCCGGTCGGCGGGAAAGAGGCCGTAGTTGTAGTTGACGGCGCCGGTGAGCAGGTTGATGCCGTAGAACCCGTAGCGCCCGCCGACCCTCAGCGCGGCGAAGGCGCTGTTGGAGACGGTGACGCCGTTGCGCAGGGAGCTGTGCACGTCCAGGCCCGCCGCGCCGGTCGCGGCCACCCGCAGGTTGCCGATCGCCACCAGCACGCCCGTGTTGGCCGGGGACTGCAGCAAAACCCGGGCGGCCGTGGTGTCCACGACGAAGAGCGTCGTGGCGGTGGCCGGGCTGAGGTCGTTGTTGGTGTACCCGGCGCCCGTGACGCCGGTCGCGGCCACCGCGGCGACGGCCGGCGGCAGGAACGGGCCGCCGGGGGAGCCGGCCTGCGAAGCGGTGAGCACGTCGGTATCGGGTCCGGGCCGCGGGCGGGTCAGCGGATCGTCGGCCACGCTCTGTCCCGCCGCCGGAGCGCCCCGCGGATCGTCGAGGTTGTGGCGCAGATTCTGCCCGGTGTCACTGATCACCCGCAGCCGGCCGGTGGCGGGGTCGAAGTCGACACCGAAGCCGGCGCCGCTCAGCGGCACGCTCAGCTGCGAGACCTTGACCGCCCTGGAGCGCCCGCTGAGCGTGTAGACGCCGCCCTGGTCGCCGACGCCGTACAGCCTGCCGTCGCGCACCCGGTAGTCGATGCCGACCAGGGTGGTGTCACCGGCGAGCCCGCGGACCCTGCCGAGGTCGCGGGTACGGCCGGGGGAGCGGATCTCGAACCCCACCAGGCGCCGGTCGGCGGTCAGCCCGATGACGTCGAGGCCGCGCCTGGCCGTCCCCGGCGCACCGCCGCTCACAGCGCCCGCCGTGGTGTCTGCCGCAGTGTCTGCCGCCCGGCCTGCGACAGGGCCTGTCGCGGCTCCTGTCGCAGGGCCCGCCATCGTGCTCAGCGCCACCACGGCGGCCAGGAGTGTCCTTCGCATGTGCCTCTCCTTCGCGACCGGCTACCGGAGCACCGGCCTGTTCGGCGACCAGGTCGTCGCAGATCGCGAAGACTTCATCACACACCGCGACGACGCGCACGTGAAAGGCGCGGCCGGCCACCGGCGTGTCGGGGATCGGCGGTCAAGCCACCTCGCCCACCCCCGGACGGAGCCTGCCGAAACCCGCGAAACCCCGCCCCGCGCCCCACCGGCCTCTCCCATCGATCCGGCGGGCCACTGACCACTTCCTCCCGGCGGGCCCGGCGCGGGGGGCGGTCAGGACGGGGAAACACGCGTCTTCCGGCCGCGAAGGCTGTCCTACACTTGCGCGAGCGGATCCAGCCGATCCAGCGCGAAGGAGGTGGCGTGCAGCCGGAGCAACGGGCAGTCGCGGGCGTGTCGATCTCGGCCGTGCTCGAGCGCATCACCTACGCCAACGAGGAGACGGGCTACACCATCGCCCGGGTGGCCACCGACCGCTCCGGCGCCGATCTGCTGACCGTGGTCGGGCCGCTGCTGGGTGCCCAGCCCGGTGAGTCGCTGCGGCTGACCGGGCGCTGGGCCTCCCACCCCAAGTACGGCAAGCAGTTCGAGGTGTGGTCCTACGCCACCGTGCTGCCCGCCACCATCCAGGGCATCCGCCGCTATCTGGGCTCCGGGCTGATCAAGGGCATCGGGCCGAAGATGGCCGAGCGGATCGTCGACCACTTCGGCGTCGACACCCTGGAGGTCATCGAGACCACCCCCGAGCGGCTGGTGGAGGTTCCCGGGCTCGGCCCCAAGCGGACCAAGATGATCGGCGTCGCCTGGGAGGAACAGAAGATCATCAAAGAGGTGATGATCTTCCTGCAGGGGGTCGGCGTGTCCACCTCCATCGCGGTCCGCATCTTCAAGCAGTACGGCGACAAGTCCATCACCGTCGTCAAGAGCGAGCCCTACCGGCTGGCCGACGACGTGTGGGGCATCGGTTTCAAGACCGCCGACACCATCGCCCAGGCCGTGGGCATCCCGCACGACAGCCCCGAGCGCGTCAAGGCGGGCCTGCGCTACACCCTGTCGCAGGCCGCCGACGACGGCCACTGCTACCTGCCGGCACCCAACCTCGTCGGCGACGCGGTGAAGATCTTGGAGGTTCCCGCCGAGCTCACCGCCCGCTGCCTGGAGGAGCTCATCGCCGAGGAGGGCGTGGTCCGCGAGGAGGTCCCGGTCGGCGACACCGGCGTCCCCGCGGTCTACCTGGTGCCCTTCCACCGCGCCGAGCTGTCCCTGGCCGGCGCGCTGCGTTCCCTGCTGGCCTGCGAGCACGATCGGCTGGGCGCCTTCGCCGGCGTCGACTGGGACGCGGCGCTGAGGTGGCTGCGGACCAAGACCGGCGCCGACCTCGCCGAGGAGCAGGCCCAGTCGGTACGGCTGGCGCTGACCGAGAAGGTCGCGGTGCTGACCGGCGGCCCCGGCTGCGGCAAGAGCTTCACCGTGCGCTCCATCGTCACCCTGGCCCGCGCCAAGAAGGCCAAGGTCATCTTGGCCGCGCCCACCGGCAGGGCGGCCAAGCGCCTGGCGGAGCTGACCGGCCACGAGGCCACCACCGTGCACCGGCTGCTGCAGCTGCGTCCCGGCGGGGAGGCCACCTTCGACCGCGACAACCCCCTGGACGCCGACCTGGTCGTGGTCGACGAGGCCTCGATGCTGGACCTGCTGCTGGCCAACAAGCTGGTCAAGGCCGTGGCGCCGGGCACACACCTGCTCTTCGTCGGAGACGTCGACCAGCTGCCCTCGGTCGGCGCCGGTGAGGTGCTGCGCGACCTGCTCGCCGCCGAGCAGGAGATCCCCCGGGTGCGGCTGACCCACATCTTCCGCCAGGCCCAGGAGTCGGGGGTGGTCGTCAACGCCCACCGCATCAACACCGGCCTGCCCCCGGCGCTGGAGGGCATGAACGACTTCTTCCTGTTTCCCTGCGAGGAGCCCGAGGAGATCGCGGCGCTGACCGTCGACGTGGTCGCCAACCGCATCCCGCGCCGGTTCGGCCTCAACCCGCGCCGCGACGTACAGGTCCTCTCCCCGATGCACCGGGGCCCGGCCGGGGCCGGCAACCTCAACAACGCGCTGCAGGAGGCGCTCACCCCCTTCCGGGAGGGCATGCCCGAGCGCCGCTACGGTGGGCGGGTCTTCCGGGTCGGCGACAAGGTCACCCAGCTGCGCAACAACTACGAGAAAGGCGCGGCGGGGGTGTTCAACGGCACCGTGGGCACGGTGGTCGACATCAGGCCCGACGAGCACAAGCTGACCGTGCTGACCGACGAGGACGAGAACGTCGAGTACGCCTTCGACGAGCTGGACGAGCTGACCCACGCCTACGCGGTGTCGATCCACCGATCCCAGGGCAGCGAGTACCCGGCGGTGGTCATCCCGTTGTCGACCAGCGCGTGGATGATGCTGCAGCGCAACCTCCTCTACACCGCGATCACCCGGGCCAAGAGGCTCGTCGTCATCGTCGGCTCGCGCCGCGCGCTCGCCCAGGCGGTACGCACCCGGGGCGCCGGGCGCCGCCACACCAGCCTCACCCACCGCCTGCGCGTGCGCTGAGCACCTCCTGCGGCCGCGGCGCCGCGGCGCTCGCCCAGGCGGTGAGGCCCAGCAGGCGTTCCAGGGCCTCGCCCCCGGCGCCGGTGACGGCCACGGCGCGCCCTGAGCCGATGCGGACGACCCAGCCACGCTCCAGCACGGTCGTGCACAGCACGGCCCCGGCGCTGCCGGCCAGATGGGGGCGGCGTTCGGTCCAGTCCAGGCAGGGCCGGGCCTGGGGGCGGCGCCCGCCGCCGGGCAGCGGCGCCCCCAGCTCGACGGCGAACCACGACAATCCCTCGTCGCTGAGCGCGAACCCGGCGTCCTGGCGCAGCAGGCCGCGCGCGGTGAGCGCGTCGGTGATCGTCACGCCGAGCCGCCCGGCCAGGTGGTCATAACAGGTGCGGGCCTCAGCCAGCGCGCGGGCCGCGCTCACAGCGCGCAGCGTCGCGGGCCGGGGCCCGCCCCCGGGGCCGGTGTGGGCCGCGTGGGAGGCCAGATCCTCGATGAGCTGGGCCACCCGCGGCCCGGCCAGGCGCACGTAGCGCCGGCGTCCCCGGCGCTGTTCGGCCAGCAACCCACCGGCGACGAGCCGCGACAGGTGCTCGCTGGCGGTGGAGGCGGCGACCCCGGCGTGAGCGGCCAGCTCCCCGGCGCTCCAGGCGCGCCCGTCCAGCAGGGCCAGGCAGAACGTGGCACGGGTGGCGTCGGCGAGCAGGGCCGCCAGCGCGGCCAGCGGCACCGGCCCGCCCGGCGTCATGGCAGGTGTCATGTCCCCATCATCGGCCGGCACCGCTTCGGCGCCGGCAGAAGCCTTCTCCGTGGCCCTCCGTGGCCTTCGGTGGCCTTCGGTGGCCTTCGGTGCTCTAGTGGCGGTCGCCGGCGCTCACTCCTGCTCCTGGGGAAGCCGGAAGACCCGGTCCAAGGCGGTGACCCGCAGCAGATGGCGCAGGTAGGGGGTGAGGGCGACGATGCGCATGGCGATGTCGTGCTCGCCCGCGGAGTTGTAGACGTTGATCAGCGCCGCCACCCCCGAGGAGTCGATGAACTCCAGACCCGACAGGTCCAGATCGAGGTTGCGCATCTGTCCCGACAGCAGCTCTCGCGCGAAACCGAAGAGCTCAGGGGCCGTGTCGTAGTCGAGGTCACCGCTGAGGACGAGCAGGGTGGTGTCCGCAGCGGTGGTGCGCACCTCGGTACGCAACGGGGTCTTGTCGAACATCAAACGTCAGGTCTCCTGATCGGGGCCGGGGACAGGTGCCGCCTCGGCTGCCTGGACCAGCATGTGACGGGCACGGGGGAAGTCTCGCAGCTCGTCGTGGAAAACGCGCAATCCCACCGTCACGGCCTCGGCGGGGACGCCGCGTGCGGCGAGCACGGAACCGGTCCAGCCGATGAAGCCGGTGAACAGCTGCGCGTCGTCGACGTACAGGGACGCGGCCAGAAAGTCGAGCAGATGGCCCAGGTCGGCGGCGGTGGCGTCGACCTGCTGCGGGTCGTAGGCCGCCATCGGCGGGTAGGCGCGGGCCAGGGCCGCCAAGGCGCAGGTGAGCAGCTCGGCGCGCCGGCGCGTCAGATGGGTGTACTCCTCGTCGGCCAGATGGGCCGGCGCGGCGGCCTGGCGGGGCGGGCCGGTCAGGTCGCCGCGCTCCAGCAGGTCGGCCGCGGCGTCGGCGCTGGGCGCCCAGGCGTCGGCGCCCAGCAGGCGGGCGTAGCGGCCGTCGGCGCCGAAGCCGGCCCCGCCGGCCATGACCGGCACACCGACGGCCTGGCAGGCGGTGAGCGTGGCGTGCGCCCGGGGCAGCCGGGTGGCCAATGCGCAGCCCAGCGCGACCACGTCGGGCCCGCTCTGGTGCAGGTGGGTGATCAGGTGCGGGCCCGGCACGCTGGCGCCCAGGAAGTCGACCCGCCAGCCGCGCAGGCGCAAGACCTCGGCCAGCAGGCGGGTGGGCAGCGCGTGGTACTCGCCGTCGGCGCAGGCGACGGTGAGGCGCCCGCGGGTGGGCTCGGGCCGGACGCGGGCGGCGATCGCGGCCACGGCGCGCTCGCTGACGGCGGTGGCGCCGTGCTCGCGGGCGATGGACCACTCGTTGGCCGCCCACAGCTCGCCGACGCGCCGCTGGGCGGGGGCGATGAGATCGAGCAGCAGCCGCTCGGCGTCCGCCCCCTGCTCCAGCAGGTCGAGCACCAGGTCGATGGCGGCGAACTCGTCGGCGCGCCCGATGTGCTCCAGGTACCGGCCGAGGGCCTCGTGCGGGCCCGCCCCGCGCGGTGCGGTCGCGCCCGGCGTATCCGTGGTGCTCAGGGTGCTCATCGGGACGGCCTCGCCTGCACCGCCAGCAGTGCCCGGTCGTCTTGGACGTCGCCGCCCAGCCAGTCGGTGCTGATCTGCTCCAGCCGCTCGACCAGTGCCGCGACCGGCATGCCCGCGCAACCGGCCAGGGCGGCCTTCAGCCGCTGGGCGCCGTACATCTCCCTGCCGGTGGGGCCGCCGAAGGCCTCGGTGATGCCGTCGCTGTAGAACAGGCACACCTCGCCGGGGGCCAGGTCGACCCCGGCCGGGGCCAGGTCGGCCCCGGCGAACGCGCCGAGCATGGGTCCGTGGGCCGTGCACTCCTGCACGGTGCCGTCCAGGCGCAGGATCAGCGGCGCCGGGTGTCCGGCGACCGCCAGGTTCACCTGGACGTGCCCGCCCGGGGCGGCGCTGAGCGCGCCGAGCACGAGGGTGGCGTAGGAGTTGGGGATGGGCGAGCCCCGCAGGGAGCGGTTGAGCAGGGCGACCAGATGCTCGGGGCGCTCTTCCAGCAGCAGCAGGGCGCGCAGGCAGTGGCGGATGTGCCCGGCCAGGACGGCGGCGCGGGCGCCCTTGCCGCAGACGTCGCCCAGCACCACCAGCGGATCGCCGGACTCGCCGGGCTCGGGCAGGTAGACGTCGTAGAAATCGCCGCCGATGAGCCCGGCCTGGCGGGCGGCGCGCAGCGATCCGGCCAGCTCCGCCCCGGCCAGCGCCGGCAGCGGCGGGGGCAGCAGGTCGCTGCTGAGGATCGCGTTGGTGGCGCTTTGCTCCTGGTAGAGGGCGGCGGCGGAGATGGCGGCCCCGGCCCGGGCGGCGAAGATCCGCACCAAGGTCTCGGCGTCCTCGTCGAAGGGCGGCCCGTCTTCGTGACGGGCGAGCACGAGCGCTCCGGCGGGCACCCCGTTGCCGGGCAGCGGGGTGACCAGCAGATGCCCGGCCGCCCCGAACCTGTCGGGCAGCAGCCAGCCGGGTACCTGCCCAGGATCCAGCCAGCGGCTGGGCACGGGCGGGAAACCCGCCAGCGCCTCGGCCAGGCCGGGCACCTGCGCGGTGTCGGCGACGGCGACGTTGCCCTCCTGCAGGGACCGGTCGGTGCTGGTCAGGCGGAGCCAGCCGGCGTGGCGGCGCCCCGAGGGCGGCAGCACGACCATGGCGGCATCGGCCAGGAACGGGGTGGCCAGCTCGATCGTGGTGCGGGCGCAGCGGCGCATGTTGAGCGAGGCCGACAGCCTGCGGCCCGCCTCGATGAGGAAGTCGGCGCGCCGGCGCTCGGCCAGCAACGCGTCGGTCCTGGCGGCATCGGTGGTGACGTCACGCAGGTACCAGGCCCGGTGGCTGAGGCCGAAGACCTCGCGACGTACCCGGATCCGGCGCCGCCCGTGATCGCTCTCGCGGCTCTCGCCGTCGGGGTGCTCACCTTCGAACAGGGACGCGGCCGGCCCCTGGCACAGCGGGCGGCCCACGACGATCTCCGGCGCCATCTCGGCCGCGGCGGCGTTCAGCATCACCACGACACCGTCGGTGCCGCACAACACGACCCCCTCGCCGCTGGCCTCCACGATGGCGCGCAGCACCTCTTCACCCGGTGGACGCGAAAGATCGCGCTCACCGGTGCCGGTGTCGCGGTCGAGGCCGGCCGCGGCGGTGAGCGCGTGGCCGGGGTCGCGCAGCGGGGGAGGTCCTGTCATCACCCTGGGCTTCCGTGTTGAGAGGGATCGGTCAGACTATCTTCCCGCCGCGCCGTCGGGACGGGGCGGGGAACCGGCGCGTGAGGCCGGAGGGTCCTTTGCTGCCCATGCCCCTCACAGGGCCGTTGATGCGGCCGGCGCGCGACGGTTTACGGCGGGAAACCGCGCCTGCGGCCGCCCACCCCGCCGGAGCAGGGCTTTCACGTCGGGGCCGGTGACGTGGGCACTTCGCCGTCCCCTGACTCTCGGTTGGTATTTTTCCGACTTTACGAAGAGTCCGAAACGTTACCAAACCCACCGCAACCATGCCGAGTCACCATGCATCTCCTATTAGTGTTTTAAGAGCAGTTTGCTGTAGTGGGGGAGAGACATTGTGCTGACCATGCAACACCGACGCCTCAGGACGCCACTGGCCGCCGCGGCCCTGGCGACCACGACGGTGCTGGTCACCGCCTGTTCCACGGGGACGGGCCCGAAGGATCCCGCCGGTCCCGGCGCCGGATCGGGCGCCGTGGCCGCCACCGCTCCGGCCGCGACCGAGATAAAGATCAGCCCCGCCCAGGGCAGCAAGACCGTACGCCCCGACAAGAAGGTCGTCGTCGCCGCCTCCAGCGGCGCGCTGGAGGAGGTCACCGTGCAAAGCGGCGACCGGGTGCTGCAAGGCGACTTCAACGCCGAACGCACCAGATGGGTCTCCACCACGCCCATGGAACCGGCCAGCGACTACACCGTGTCGGCGCGGGCGGTCGACGGCACCACCGCCACCGGCTCCTTCAGAACGCTCAAGCCCAAGCATGAGCTCGAGGTGGCGGACGTGACCCCGGCGATCAAGGGGGAGAAGGTCGGCGTGGGGGCGCCGATCATCGTCACCTTCAACCAGCAGATCGCCAACAAGGCCGGGGTGGAAAAAGCCCTGAAGGTCACCTCACAAAAACCGGCCCAGGGCGCATGGCGGTGGATCAACGACACCACCGTGATCTACCGGACCGCGAAGTTCTGGCAACCCCACCAGAAGGTGACCTTCACCGCCCGCCTCAAAGGCGTACAGGGCGGCAAGGACATGTACGGCGTCAAGGACATGACCAAGGTCATCCAGATCGGCGCCGCCCAGATCTCCACCATCGACACCCGCAAGCACAAGATGATCGTCAAACGCGACGGCAAGGTCGTGCAGACCATGCTGATCAGCGCCGGCAACGCCAGCACCCGCGAGTACACCACCACCAGCGGCGTCCACCTGACGATGGGCAAGGCCAACCCCGAACGCATGATCTCCCCGGGCCGCAAGAAGGGCGACCCCGGCTACTACGACCTGATGATCAACCACGCGGTGCGGTTCTCCAACAGCGGCGAGTACGTGCACGCGCTGAACAACGTCTGGGCCCAGGGGCGCCAGAACGTCAGCCACGGATGCATCAACGCCCGCCCCGACCAGGCCAAGTGGTTCTACGACCAGGTCCAGCGCGGCGACGTGATCACCATCAAGGGCACCAACCGCGAGATGGAGTGGAACAACGGCTGGGGCTTTTGGCAGCTGTCGTTCAAGGAATGGCGCAGCGGCAGCGCCCTGGCCTAGAGCCCCCACTCTTCGAAGCCCTCCTGAGCCCTCATCAGCCCTCCTCAGCCCTCCCGAGCCCTGAAGGGCTCGGGAGGGCTGAGGAGGGCATGAGTTCACCGGCTGCCCGGCGCGTTCGGCGGTGAAGGTGCCCGGGTGACCAGGCGTTCGCCACGGATCCGGCCGGTGGCGCCCGAGCCCGGCCGAGTCCGGAACGCGAGGACCACCCGCGGGCGCACATCGCGCACCGATTAGGTTTCCGCCCCGCGCCCGTCTGTAGGTGTGAGATCGACTCACGGGAGGCTGCACGATGCGGAAACCGATCTTCGGCATGAACCCGAGCCTGGACGGCTACATCGCCGCGCCCGGCGACGACCTCGGCTGGAGCGTACCGGGCGACGAGCCGTTCCAGTGGTGGTCCGACCGGGTGGGGGCGACCGGCCTGGCGCTGTACGGGCGCAGACCGTGGGAGACGATGAGCTCCCGCTGGCCGACCGCCGGCCGGCAGCCCGGCGCCACACCGGCGCAGATCGAGTACGCCCGCCGCCGGCGGGACATGCCGAAGGTGGTGTTCTCCTCGATCGTGACGATGATCTTCGGGCATGAAGACGCCCCGCCGGCAACGCCGGCGGGGCGGTGGTGCTCGCGTTGGTGTCCAGCCGGCCGGGGCACTCATTTCGCGGTGACTTCGGTGACGGCGGCCCGTGCGCCGGACTCGTCGACGATGGGGACTCCTCTGGTCACAGTGCCGGGGGCAGGCCCAGCCATGGCTTGTCGGCGGCGTCGAATCCGGTGAGCTCGGCGATCTTCCCGTCGACGATGCGCAGGGCCGCGATGGCAAATGGCCGGTACCCCGGGTCGCCGGGGGCGCGCAGGTACAGCGCGGCGGCAGGCATGCGGTTGACCGTCGTGGTGATACCGCGCCAGTCGTCGTAGCCGCGCTGGAAGAGCCCATTGGAGACCCAGCCGTCCACCGCGTCCTCGGCCGTCATGATCAAGGTGACCGGCTCGGGCAGCATCGCGAAGCGCAGGTCCTCACGCAGCAGGGACACCAGCCCGTCGAGGTCGTTGCGCTCATGGGCGTCGATGTACGACTTCACCACGCCGCGCTCGTCATCCGACAACTCGTGGGTGGCGGGGCTCCGCCAGTCGAGGCGGCGGCCGGGCAGCTGCTCGCGCATCGTCACACGGGCCCGCTGCAGTGCGCTGGTCACCGATGCGACGGTCAACTCGAGGGCGTCGGCGGCCTTCGACGCCGGCCAGCCGAGGACGTCGCGCAGAATGAACACCGCCCGCTGCCGCGGCGGCAGGTGCTGGACGGCGACGATGAACGCCAGCTCGATCGTCTCCCGGGCCACCACCGACTCCTGCGGGTCCTCGGGGAGCATCCGATCGGGGTACGGCTGCAGGTAGCGCACCTCGGAGCCGGGGTCCGGCAGCTCGGACGGCACGGGTGTGCGGTCGTTGCGCTTGTCCAGGAAGTCGAGGCAGGCGTTCGTCGCGATCCGGTACAGCCAGGTCCGCAGGGCCGCGTGGCCCCTGAACGACTCCCGCTTGTTCCACGCTCGCAGGAACGTCTCCTGCGTCATGTCCTGGGCATCCTCGTAGTTCGCGAGCATCCGGTAGCAGTGCACCTGCAGCTCACGCCGGTGGCGCTCGGTCACGAGCGCGAACCGCGCGGTATCCTCCGCGCGGATGGCCGCGATGAACGTGGCCTCGTCGTCGCCCAGCAGCCTGGCGTCGGTCATGGTCGTCAATCCTTCCGCGGGTGACAAGGGATTACCAGAACTGACGATGCGGCGGAGGATTTCTGATCGGTGAAGCCGCTGACACCGCACCGCCGGCCGGGCCGGATGGGCCGGGGCCGATCCAGGGGAGGTGTCCGGGTCGGGCACACCCTCGACGCCGACCCGAACCGGCCGTAGCCCTGCAGCCCCTGGCCGATGCCGCCTGAACAGCCCACGACGAGGGCCCTTACCGCCGGATCTCGCGGACCTGCTCCTCGCGGGCCGAAAACAGGACGCGCCGGGCCCGGCGGGCGCGGTAGCGTGTGCGCCGGGCACCGTCCAGGCACGGTGGCGAACACACCGAAGGCGGCCAGGACCGCCGATGACGACGTTCTCGGGGGAGGACCGGGTGAGACTCCAGGGGCAGGTGCTCATCTTCGACGCCGACGACACGCTGTGGGAGAACAACGTGCTGTTCGAGCGCGTCGTGGAGGACTTCCTCGACTGGCTGGCGCACCCGACCCTGGAGCGCGCCCAGATCCGCGCCGTCCTCGACGACATCCAGGCGGCCAACGCCGTCACCCACGGCTATGGCAGCACGATGTTCCTGCGCAGTCTCGGCGAGTGCTTCGAGCGGCTGCGCGAGCGCCCGGCGACCGCGGCCGAGCGCCGCCACATCGACGAGCTGGCCCTGGCCCTCCTGCAGCGCCGGGTGGAGCTGGTCGCGGGCGTCACCGAGACGCTCACCGCGCTCGGCGAGCGCCACGAGCTGCTCCTGCTCACCAAGGGCGACCTGGAGGAGCAGCGGCGCAAACTGGAGGCCTCACAGCTGGCCCACCACTTTCGCGACGTGCACATCGTGGCCGAAAAAGACGTCGCCGTCTATCGGTGGCTGGCCCGCGAGCACGCCCTGGCGCCCGCGACGACCTGGATGATCGGCAACTCCCCGAAGTCGGACATCCTTCCCGCCCGGCAGGCGGGCCTGAACGCCGTCTTCATCCCCAACGACCACACCTGGGCGCTGGAGCACGACGAGCTGGACCCCGGTGACGAGCGGGTGCTGCGGCTGGAGCGGTTCTCCGAACTGCTGGAGCACTTCTGAGACCCGCCGGGGCCTGCCGGGACGGTCGGCCGGCCGGCCTACAGCAGGGTGAGCTGGGCCTGCCGGGGCAACGCCAGCGGCAGCGGCTGCTCAGGCCGGGTCGGCCCCATCCCGTAGCGGGCGGCCAGCTGCAGGATCTGGCCGGTCAGGCGGCGCACATAGCCGGGTTCGGCGTCGGCGCCGCGGCCGTACAGCTCGGCATAGCGGGGCTCAAGCGCAGGATGGTGCTCTCGAAGCCAGGCCAGATACCACTCACGCGCCCCGGGGGGCAGGCGCAGCACCTGCGGGACGCAGCTGACGGCCCCGGCGTCGGCGATACGGCGCACGGTGGCCGAAAGCTGGTCGGGGGAGTCGGTCAGCAGCGGCAGGATCGGCGCCATCGCCACCCCGCACGCCACCCCGCGCTCGTTCAGCTCCGCCACCAACTCCAGGCGTTTTTGCGCGCCGACGGCACCGGGCTCCACCGTGCGGCGGATCCGGTCGTCGACGAACGCGATCGAGACCACCACCCCGGCCCCCGGTGTGGCGGCCAGCAGGTCGGCGTCGCGCAGGATCAACCGGCTCTTGGTGTGCACGGTGAACGGCGCCCCGGCCTCACGCAACGCGGTGACCAGGCCCGGCATCAGCCGGTAGACCTCCTCCACCTGCTGGTAGCAGTCGCCTGCCATCCCCACGGTGATGTGCTCGCCGTCCCAGCGTGACCTCAGCTCCGCACGCAACCGGCGCACGATGTTGGTGCGCACCACGATCCGCGCGTCGAAGTCGCCTTCGGCGTCCAGCCCCAGGTAGCGGTGCCCCCGGCGCGCCGAGCAGTAACGGCACGCCTGCGCGCACCCCCGATACGGACTGACCGCCCAGCCCTCGGGCGTGGTGTCCAGCGCGGTGCGCGCCTGCACCTCGTAACAGGTCAGGGCCCCGTGAACCCTGGTCAGCGCGGAACGCTCGATCCGCGGCCTGGCGTCGGGCGGCGCGGCGAGCAGGGGAGGCGCGTCCCATCGCATACGGCTCAGTGGAACACGCTTTCGACGCCGCTCGCAAGCCGGGCAGGTCGTGGCGCCGGACGGTCCTGCCCACGGGGGGCGCACCCTCTGCGATCAGCGAAAAATGGTATGTTTAGCCCGATTTACGGGGGAGTGGTGACAATGGCGTAGCTAATCCTGGCCGGGGCGATCATCGCCGAGATCGTGGCGACCACCGCCCTCAAACTGAGCGACGGATTCACCCACAAAGGTTGGTCGGTCCTCGTCGTCGCCGGCTACACCGCCGCCTTCCTCCTGCTGGCCCAGGCGCTCAAGCTCCAGATGGAGGTCGGCACCGCCTACGCCGTCTGGGCCGGAGCCGGCACCGCCGCCATCGCCGCCATCGGCGTCCTCTTCCTCGGCGAGACGATCAACCTCGCCAAGGTCGCCGGAATCGCCCTGATCATCGGCGGCGTCGTGGTCCTCAACCTGGCCGCAAGCCCCCACTGACCCCCGCGCACCACCCCCACCCCCCGCGAATATTGACTCGCCCCCGCCTCGGCGGCTGTCCTACCCTGACCGGATGCTGAAGCCCGCCCTGCCCATCCGGACCGACCGCCTCACCCTGCGCGCCTACACCCCCGCCGACCTCGACGCCCTGCACGCCATCCACCGCCTGCCGCAGGTCACCCGCTACCTGTACTGGGAACCACGCGACCGCGACCAGACCCGCCAGGCACTGGAAAAGAAGATCAGCGAGACGGCGCTGCTGGAAGAAGGACAATCCCTCACCCTGGCGGTGGAACTGACCGCCACCGGCGAACTCCTCGGCGACGCCCTGCTCATCTGGCACAGCCACTCACAACGCGCCGGCGAGATCGGCTACGTCCTGCACCCCGACCACCACGGCAAGGGCTACGCCACCGAGGCCGCCCGGGTCATGCTCGAACTCGGCTTCGAACACCTGAACCTGCACCGCATCGTCGGACGCCTCGACGCCCGCAACGAGGCCTCGGCCCGGGTGCTGGAGAAACTCGGCATGCGCCGCGAGGCCCACTTCCTCGACAACGAGATCGTCAAAGGCGAATGGACCAGCGAGATCGTCTACGCCATCCTGCGCCGCGAGTGGCACCCCCAGCGCTGACACCGCCCGCCCCCGGTTGAACGACCGGTTGAACGACGGCGACGCACACGGCACCATGTCTGCGGTGACCATCCTGCATCTCGCCCTGGCCTCCGACTGGGAGGCCGCCCGCCAGGCGGGGGAGTACCGCGTCTCCACCCTCGGCCGCACCCTCGACGACGTCGGCTTCATCCACGCCTGCGCCGGCCACGAACAGCTACTCGGCGTCGCGGAACGCTTCTACCGCGACGTCACCGACCCCCTCGTGCTGCTCAGCGTCGACCCCACCGGACTCGACGTCCGCATGGAGGTCCCCGACGACACCCCCGAGGCCTTCCCGCACATCTACGGCCCCCTCCCGCTCAGCGCGGTGACCTCCGTCCTGCCCTACACCCCGCCCGGCCCCGGCCCCGGCCAGTAGGGTCCCTGCATGACCGACGTATCCGGACCGACGATCCGCACCCTCGACTCCATGGTCGTCTACACCAACCCGTGGATCAGCGTGCGCGAGGACCGTATCGAACGCCCCGACGGCTCCCACGGCATCTACGGCGTCGTGGACATCCCCGACTTCGCCCTCATCGTCCCCATGGAGAACGACGGCTTCCACCTCGTGGAGGAATACCGCTACCCGGTCAGACGACGCACCTGGAACTTCCCCCAGGGCGGAGTCAAGGACAGCCCCTCGCCCCTGGTCACCGCCCACACCGAACTCACCCAGGAAACCGGCCTGCGAGCCACCTCGATGACCCATCTGGGACGCCTGGACAACGCCCACGGCACCTCAGGCCAAAACTACGACATCTTCCTCGCCACGGGCCTGACCGCCGGCGCCCACGAGCGCGAGCACACCGAACAGGACATGCGCCAGACCTGGGTTCCCCGCACCGAACTGGAACAGATGATCGTGAACGGCGCCATCACCGACAGCAACTCGATCGCCGCCTACGCCATGCTCCTGCTGCGCGGCCTGGCCCGACAGACCTGACCCGACACCTGACAGGGCACCTGACAGGGCACTCCCGCACCTTCGGCGCCCTCAAGGCCGCCATCACCGTCAAATCCGGTGATCTCACCCCACACACGCGGACCTCGCGGCGGTACGCTCACCCCATGTCGAACCTGATCGTCATCCTCCTCCTGACGGCGGTCATCGTGGCGGCGCTCATCGCCCTGATCGTCTTCGCGGTACGAGCCGCACAGCGCCCCAGAAACGCCCTGGTCGGCGGGGGAGTAGGCCCCGAGCTCATCGAACGGCTCCTGGAACTCAAGGCGGCCGGCCAGTTCGACCAGGCCGTCTTCCTGGTACGCGGCGAAACCGGCATGAGCCACCGCACCGCCGCCCGCTTCGTCAGGAGACTCAAACCCGCACCCCCGCCCTGACCCCCACCACCCGCCAGGCACAGGAACCGGCCCACCAGTGCCGGCGGCGCGCCCCGCGAGGACCGTCACCCGACGCTTTCGGCCACCCAGTTCCGTACGGCCCGGACGTACCCGGCCGGCTTGTCGCCGACCTTGACACCGGGACTGACCAGCCAGCCCTGGTAACCGGGCGTGAACATCTGGTAGACCGACGAGGGCGGCACGGCACTCGCCTCCTCCAGCCGGGCCCGCAGTTCGGCCGGCAGCTCGAAATCCAGAGCGGTCATGGTGGCGTCGAGCTGGTCGGCGCCGCTCGCCCCGACGATCGCCGAGGCGACCCCGGGCTGGGTGGCGACCCAGTTGACCGCGACCTGCGCCATCGTCACCCCGAGCGTGGCGGCGACCTCCTCCAGCACCGCCACAAGCCGCCAATCCCGCTCCGTCCACGAGCGGCCCTGCGAGCCCGCGCCACCCAACCGCCCCCGCCCGCTCAGCCCCCGGTCGCCGTGGCGGTACTTGCCGGTCAGGAAACCCCCGCCGAGCGGGCTCCACGCGGTGATGCCGAGCCCCAGAGCACCCCCCATCGGGACGTGCTCCGTCTCGATCGCCCGGTCCAGGAGGGAGTAGGGCAGCTGCAGGCCCACCACCGGCACCAGGGAGTGGGCCTCGGCGTAGGTCTGGGCCCGCGCCGCGTACCAGCTCGGCACATCGGACAGACCCGCGTAGCGGATCTTCCCGGCCCTGGTGAGGTCGTCGAAGGTCCGCATGACCTCCTCGACGGGAGTGATCCGATCCCAGGTGTGCAGCATGAACAGATCGATGTAGTCGGTGCGCAGGCGGCGCAGCGACGCCTCGACCGCCCTGATCATGTGCTTGCGGCCGTTGCCCCCCGCGTTCGGGTCCCCAGGATCGACACTGTTGGTGAACTTGGTGGTGAGCACCATCTTGTCGCGCACCTTGGCCTCGGCGACGAGAGCGCCGAGGATGGCCTCGCTCTCCCCGGCGGTGTAGAAGTCCGCGGTGTCGACGAAGTTGCCGCCCGCCTCAAGGTAGCGGCGGAAGATGAGACGGGCCTCATCCTCGCTCTTGCCGTACGCGGCGTGGAAACCGCCGGTGCCGAAGTTCATCGTGCCCAGAGCCAGCCGGCTGACGCGCAACCCCGAGCGCCCGAGCAGATAGTAGTGATCCAGCGACATCAGGACGACACTCCGTTCGAAAGAGAATCCGGGCAGAGCCGGCCCTTGACGGCTCCTCAAAGCGGCAGGGGCCCACCCGCCTGCCCGGCGGGGACGACAGGCCACACGTGTTCCGAACCGCGCGGCCCGCTCAGCATGCACGCAAAAAAATGGACTTCCAAGTCCAAAAAACGGGGGCACGCACACCCCGCCCGACCCCGACGCCACAGCCGGGCGGCCACCCGGATCGCCGCCGCGCGACGAAAGACGGATCCGCCGGAGCGCGGAACCGGTTGCCACCCCCGGCGGCGCCGGGCCGCGAACCCTCTACACCGGCGGGATCGCGCCGGCCCGAAGATAGGCGATCCCCATGTCCAGGGCCGCCTCCAGATGCGTGGTCCGACCGGTGGACATCTGGATCACCACCCCGCCCTGGATGCCGGCGAGCAGGGCGGCCGCCGCCCGGTCGGGATCCAGGCCCGGATCGATCTCACCGGCACCCTGCATGTACCGCACACCGGTGGCGATCTCGGCCTGCCAGCGGCTCATCAACTCCCCGACCACGGCCTGGGCGCCGGGGGTACTCCCGCCCAGCTGCGACACGACGGAGTTGAGCGGGCACAGGCGTCCCTGCCTGCGATAGCGGGCGACGACCGTGTCACGCCAGCGCCCCCAGGCCGGCCAAGAGGTGAGGTCACCGAGCTGGGGCCGCTGGTCCTCCAGCACGCGATCGGCCTCGAAACGGGCCACGGCCAGCAGCAACTCCTCCCGCCCGCCCGGAAAGTAGTGAAACAGCTGGCTTTTGCTCGTCGCCGTCCTGGCCAGGATGTCGTCAAGGGTGGTACCCACCACGCCGTACTCACGAATGCAGGCGGCCGCGCCCTCGAGAATGCGCTGCCGCGTCGCGGCCCCCTTACGGGTCAGCGAACGCATGACACCCCCAGATCAGACTTCCCGCCCACTGTAGTGCGGGCGCCCCGGCGACATATCCCGACGCACTGGCAATGATGATCATGACATGCCTGCTCGTCTACGCCGACCTGGTCAACCCGCTCACCCTGACGAACCGACAGACCGGTTCGCACGCAAGAACACCGGCAGGACTCTCGCCCCGCCACCCTCGACGGGGAGTACCGCCAGGGTGCCGCAGACAGGGCCCGTACCCGACGACGCCAGGACACAAGGCCGTCCGCCGAGCCCCGAACGCAGCCTCGCCGCCGACGACCGCCTTTCGCATACCACCAAATAGCACCAATAAACGCCCCAATTTATTATAGATCAATATAAATTTGGATAAATCGGGAAGACCTATGTGCCGATATTGAGAAGATGTATGCCAACATCAAGACGGGTCGAAAAAAAGCGAATTAAGGAAGAGATGGTCAATGGTGGCCGCCGAAGACAACACCGCCACCGCCGGTGAGTGCTTCACGGCCACCGTCGGCGGCATCGGAGAACACCTGCTGCAACAGCACTCACACCAGGCGTTCCCCCAACCCCTCCCCAGCACGAAACCTCCCGCCCCGGACACCGCAGCCGCCACGACCGACAGATGGCTGCTCGCCGTAAGCGAACCAGGCATCGGCCGACTCGCCCTGCGGGCACGCGAACGACTCAACCTGCTGTGCGACGCCGGCTCCCACATCGGCACCTCACTGAGCGTGACCCGGACCGCCGAAGAACTCACCGAAATCGCCGTCCCCCGGTTCGCCGACCACGCCGGCGTCGATCTGTACGACTGCGTGCTACGCGGACACGACCCCACCGGCCTCGACGAGGGACTACGCCGGGTCGCCCTCACGGGTATCGGCGAAAACTCCTGCCTGCACCCGGTCAACGCACTCATCCAACTGCTCGCATCCACACCCCAGGCCCGCAGCGTGGCCACCGGACAACCGGTACTCGAACCCGACCTGCCCACCAACCTCGGCTGGATGGCACAAGACCCGGAACGCTGCCGGAAAGCCTGCGAACACGGCATCCACTCCCTCGTCGCGGTGCCGATACGAGCCCGCGACATCACCCTGGGAGTGGTCAGCTTCTACCGCTGCACGACCAGGGAAACCTTCGAGGAAGACGACCTCACACTGGCCGAAGACCTGGTCAACCGCACAGCGCTGTGCGTGGACAACGCCCGCCTCTACACCCGCGAGCGCATGATCTCCACAGAACTGAAGCAGACCACCGAGTCACTGCGAGACACACTCGACCGCCAACGACGCTTCACCGCCGACGCCTCCCACGAACTACGCACCCCCCTCGCAGGACTACGGGCCCAACTAGAAGAAGCCCGGCTCCACCCCGGCCAGACCGACCTCACCGACCTGCTCAACCACACACTGAACGACGTGGACCGACTGCAGGCCATCATCACCGACCTGCTCTCGCTGGCCCGGACCGGAACGACCCCCCTCACCGCCCTGGAGCCCGTCGACCTGACCGAACTCGTCGAAGCCGAAGTCACACACCGGATCGGCGACCATCACCCGACCCGGCTCGACCTCACCCCCGACGTGCTGGCCAACGCCGTCCCCATCCAAATCCGCCGGATGCTGAACAACCTGCTCGACAACGCCCAACGGCACGCCACCCACCACGTCACAGTAGAGGTACGCCGCGTCGGCGACGACGCCGGCCACATCGCCGAACTCAGCGTCACCGACGACGGCCCCGGAGTCCCCCCGGCCGAACACGAACACATCTTCCAGCCCTTCACACGACTCGACAGCGCCCGCAGCCGCGACCACGGCGGCACCGGACTCGGCCTGGCCATCGCCCGCGCCATCGCCCGCGACCACCACGGCACCCTCCACGTCGAGGACGCCCGCCCGAACGGAGCGCGCTTCACCTTCCGCCTCCCAGCCACCATCTCGTGAAACGACCGGCTCCCCGACCCGCCCGAAAAGCACACAGAACAGCCGGCCACAAAAACGGCGACAATTCACCGGACCAACAGGAAAACCCGAGCACAAAGGATTTTTTTATCGTGAGGACATCGTGGGCGTGAGCCGAACGGCGAGTGTCCCGAACACCCAGCGACAACCCGCCGACAAGATCATGGAGCGCCTCCTGGACGGAACACTCACAGAGAACGAGATACGCGCTCCGATCTTGAATTCGTGGCGACGCTGTCAAGCCACCGGACTACCCCCCGGCGGCTTCCAAACACGCCTGCTCGACGACCTGGACTACGACGGCCCCCTGATACGCGCGGCCCGCCCCGTACTCGACCGACTGCGAACAACCATCGCCGGCACCTCATCAGGCGTCTTCCTGAGCGACTCCTCCGGAGTACTGTTCCTCCGCGCCCTGGGCGACACCTCAATGCGAGCGGCAGCCGACGCCAACGGCGTCATCCCGGGCTTCAGCTACGCCGAGTCCGACATAGGCACCAACGCCGTCGGCTCCACACTGCTGGAACGGCGAACCTGCCAGGTCTCAGGCAACGAGCACCTGTGGGAAAAATTCCACAAATTCGCCGCCGTCGGAACACCGATACTCAACCCCCTCAGCGGACGCGTGGAAGGAGTCATGTGCATCGCCGCCCTCGTCGAGCGGGCGAACGCGCAGATGACGGCCGTGGCCCAGCGATCAGCCCACGACATCGAGCAACGACTGCTCGAATTCAGCTCCGAACGCGAACGTGCCCTGCTGAAAAGATTCCTCAGCGCGGCACAGGAAAGCGGCACCACACACACCGCGTCGGGATCCATACCCTCAGACCTGTGCCATCGCGACCGGATCACCCTGGAAGACATCGCCGTGAGACTGGTGGCGCAAGGCAGGGAAGCCACGGTGGACATCGCCCTCTCCGACGGCCGGACCGCCACCGTCGCCGCACAACCGGTGACCTATTCCACCGACCTGACCGGCATCGCCGTGCAAGCGTGGCTCTCAGGGGGAACCCCGCGGACACCGCCGAAAATCGGCTGAGCTGAGCCGCCTCCGGCACCCGCCGCGGCCCTGCCCGCACCCCCGAAGCGGGGGAGTGGCGGCATCCAGAACGATCGGCAGCGCCAACCTGTCCGTATTCATCCACCGCAGCGAATGTCTTCGCTGGACGACACAGGGGAGAGGCTGCCTGGACATCGAGACACCGATTTCGTGGACGCCGGTCACCGCCATCGAACGGCCGAAGAAAAACGTCCAACAGAACAGGGCAAATGCGACAAATCGCCCACCAGGCGGATCGCCCGAGACAACCATGACCACAAAGCGGGCCGGCCGGGACACGGCCCCGTCGCATCCGCCAGGCGACCACCGAGCAGGACACTCCCGGCGGGACGACCCCGGACGGCGCGCATCGACGGACCCTGCCACCCCTTGATCGTTTTGGGTGATCCAGCAGGTTGTGGATCTTGCTCAGTGAAACGATCAAGAGCGGGGTGATCATGCACGGAGAGAGACTCCAGGCGCCGTGACGTACCCGGAAGGGAAGCCGCTTCGATTCTTCGCCCTCCGGCGCGACGGGGAGCGCCCGGCCGGCAAAACCCGCACCACACACCAAGCAGGCCCTACCGAAACACAAAATCTATACCATACAGAATTCAGCTTCTGTACGGTATAGAGCCAATAGTACAAGCATGTCACCCTTCGTCCTATTCGGCTTCGGGTTACTTCAAGCATCCCGTGTGACTCCGGGTGCATCTCGCGTGATCCGTACAGCGAAGATCGCCTTGCGGAGAAGTCGCTTAGCCGATTCGTGTGATCAATGACCGCCAAGCCGCCTGTGGGTGCGGTTGAGCCTGGCGTCTCACTTGACCCGCTAGATGATCACGATCTTCTCGAGCGACTCGCCCGCCGAGCGGCTTGTCGCATTCAACCTCTTTTGTCGGGCTCTTTCGTCAACTGATGGCAGCAGCTGTCATCGTCCACGAAATCGGCGCCCGGATGACCTCTCCCCTGTTTTCCGTCAGGGCAGAGGGCCGGCGGCGGCCATGACGCCACGCACCGCCTGGCCGATGCGCTCGGCGGCCTGGTCGGGGTCGGGCCGGCCGCCGTCCAGCCAGGCGAGGACCGCTTCCAGGGTGAGGGTGGGGATGAGGCCGGCGGCCCAGTCGAGCCATGGTCCCGCCGGAAGGTGGCGGGCGAGGTTGCGGCGGGTGACCTCGCGGGAGGTGGCGGTGATGGAGTCGGCCAGGTCCCGGAAGTCGGGCTCGCGGGCGGCGTGGCGAAACAGCAGCCGAAAGCCGTCGGGGTCGGCGCCGGCGGCGCGCAGCAGGGCGGGGATGGAGTCGCCGTCGAAGTCGTCGGTGCCGGTCGCCTCGCTCAGCCGGGCGCGGGCCCGATCCAGTACCGCGCGGTACAGGCCGGCCTTGGAGTCGAAGTGCCGGTACAGCATGGCCCGGGTGAGCTCGGCCTCGGCGGCGAGGTCGTCGAGGCCGGTGGCGGTGTAGCCGGTGCGGGCGAAGGCGCGGGTGGCGGCGTCCAGGATCTGTTCGCGCCGTTCGGCGCGGCGCAGCCGTCGCACCGGTGGGCTCGCGGGGCCGGTGTCCTTGGTTTCCGTGGTCATCCCATCTCCACTTGTAGAAGTAAAAGTATATATGTAGCTTTGTAGACGTCAGAGTATATAAACGCAGGTCTATCTCGTGGAGGAGTCATGGACGTGCCCGTCCAGCTGCCGTACGAGCGGCCCGGCCCGATGCGGCCCGCCCCGCTGCTGCGCGAGCTGCAGGCCCGCGGCCCCGTCCACGCCATCCGCACCGCGGTCGGCGATCCCGGCTGGCAGGTGACCGGATACGAGCAGGTGCGGCGGCTCCTCGACGACGACCGTCTCGGCCGGGCCCATCGCGAGCCGGACAAGGCCTCCCGTACCGGACGGTCGGCGATGTTCGGCGGCCCGCTGGGCACCTTCGACACCGAGCAGGCCGATCACCGGCGGATGCGCTCGCTGCTGCAGCCGCACTTCTCCCCCGCGCGGATGCGTTCGCTGCGTGGTCGCGTCGAGGATCTCACCGAGCACCTGCTGGAGGAGATGGTCGCCGCAGGACCGCCCGCCGACCTGCACACCGCCCTCGCCCTGCCACTGCCCATCGCGATCATCTGCGAACTGCTCGGTGTGCCGCACGAGGACCGTGCCCGCTTTCGGGAGTGGACGCGAGCCGCCGGTGACATCACCGACCGCGCCCGCTCCGAGCGTGGCCTGAGCGAGCTGTTCGCCTACGGCCGGCACCTGGTGGCGCGCAAGCGGGCCCAGGGCGGCGAGGAGGCCGATGTGATCTCCCGGCTGGCCGCCACCGAGGGGGTCGGCGACGACGAGGCCGCCGCGCTGGGCATGTTCCTGCTGTTCGCCGGACATGAGACGACGGTCGCCGCGATCGACGAGGGAGCGTTGTGGTTGCTGGCCACCACCGGCCAGTGGCAGGCGCTGGTGGACGATCCCTCCCGCGTCGACGCCGCGGTGGAGGAGATCCTGCGCGCGCCGGGCCTGGGCGGGAGCGGCATTCCCCGCTACGCCCGCACCGATTTGGAGATCGCCGGTGTGCGGGTGCGCGAGGGCGATCTGGTGATGCTGGACACCGGGGCGGCCAATCATGACGCGTCGGTGTTCGCCGACCCCGACCGCTTCGACATCGGCCGCCCCGCTGTTCCGCACCTGACGTTCGGGCACGGCGCCCGCTACTGTGCGGGCGCGCCGCTGGCCCGCCTCGAACTGCGGGTCGTGTTCGCCCGGCTCGCCACCCGCCTGCCCACCTTGAGGCTGGGGTGCGCGGTGCGGGAGCTGACGTTCGATCCGCACGTGCTGACCGGTGGTCTGAGCACGCTGCCGGTCACCTGGTGACCGCGATGCCCGGTCCGACACCGACGGCGGCGGCAGGTCTTCGGCGGGGCGTCGGCTCCAGCGGGGCCGCTCGCGCGGCGGCACCTGTTCTCCTTTCCCCGCCGGAGCACTGCCCGCCGTCGCCATCGGTCGAGGCATCGGTCGAGGCAGGGTGCGACGGCGATGCGAGGTGGTGGCCATGAGTGCGGCCTCCGGCGAGGGCATCCCTGTTTCCGAAGGCGCCTCGCCGCTTGGGGGCAAGGAGCCGTTCGACGTCGCCGCCTATGTCCGGCGGGCCAGGGGTGGTCCCTGCTTCGTCTGCGCCGTCGTGGCGGGTGCCCCCGGCTACGACTTCGAACAGGTCGTGTTCGAAGACGAGCATCACGTCGCTTTCCTGGACCGCTATCCCACGATGGCCGGCAAGGTTCTGGTGGCGCCCAAGGCCCATGTCGAACACGTGGTCCGTGATCTCGACGAGGAGGCCTATCTGCGGCTGATGGGGACGGTTCGCCGGGTCGCCCTGGCGGTCGAGGCCGTCGTGCCCTGCGAACGCACCTACCTGCTGTCGCTGGGCAGCCGGCAGGGCAACGCCCACCTGCACTGGCACATCGCTCCCCTGCCCGAGGGAACTCCTTACGAGCAGCAGCAGTATCACGCGCTGATGACCGAGAACGGAGTGATCCCCTGGTCGGTGCGGCAGGCGCTGGAGCTGGCCGATCGTCTGCGTGCGGTCCTGGCCCCGGACGGTGCGGGGGGTTGATCTTCGGAAGGTCTGCCCGGCGGCGGGGTTCACAGGCTCATGACGCTGCTGTGGTGGTCGATGTGGTCGGCGGTGTCGTCGTCGAACCACAGGCCGCCGGTGGCGAGGTAGCGGAAGCGGTGGATTCCGGGCGGCAGGATGACCGAGACGGTACGGGTGCCGTTGCGGCGGCGGCGCATCTCGTGACGGCCGGGCTGCCAGTCGTTGAAGTCTCCGACCACGCTGACGACACCATGGGGGTGGTCGGCGGGCAGGGCGAAGGTGACGCGGGTCTTACGGCCGAACAGTTGGGTGCGTTTGAGCATGTGCGTCCTTTCCGGGGTTTTCCTGGGGTGGGGATGAGGTCAGCTTCCCGGTTGGCGGGGTGATTCGGTAGAGGGGTGTGCAGGCCGTAACACACTGTTCACGCTGGTTTCGTGTTGTTCGCGGTGTGAGTGATTCACCGAGATTGGCTGTGGATGACCTGCTGGGGGACGCGGAATCTCACCGGCGGGTTCCGGTCGAGGTCTCCCCTGTCATGACCCTGCGAGGGATGGGAGAGCGGGCGCGGGGCGGTAAAGCCATTACGTCAACACAGATCAGTCGAATCCGGTAAAAACATCTTCAGGATTACCGTGAGGCCGGGTAACGGGGCTTTTCTCGCGAGTCCGGCGGCGGGCGGGTGTTCGTCTACCGTGGGGAATGAACATGATCGGTAAGGTGGCGGCGGGTCACTCCCCCGCGGCCACGGCCGGCTGTGGCGTCGGAACGGGCGCCGGTAGCCGGTGGCGGCACGGTGGGATGGGTCGGGGTGTTTCGGCGAACGGGGTTGTGGCACTGGTGGCGGGTGAGCGGCCGTTGACGACGGCCAGGATGCGGGAGGGGTGTCGCCAAGATCATGCGGCCTGCTGATCTGAATCGTCTCAGCGTGGGCGAGTCGGCCGATCGTTACGTGGAGCTGGTGCGGGCCAAGACCCTGACCGGCGCGCTGTCGGCGTCGACGGCGGAGGTGTACGCGCGCGATGTGGCCACCTTCGTGGATCTGGCGGGTGAGGAGACGGTCCTGGACGATCTGACCGGTGAGGATGTCGACGCCGTCCTGCTGGCCTTCGCCCGCAAACCCGACGGGCGACGGCGCTCACGGCCACCGGAGGCGGCGGACACCTCCTCGCCCTCCCCCGCCTCCCAGTCGGCCTCCTCTCAGGCACGGTTTCGGCGATCGATCTCGGCGTTGTTCAAGTACGCGGTGCTGGCCGGGTGGGTGCAGGTCAATCCGATGGCGACGGCGACGGTGACGGCCAAGGAGCGCGGCGGGCTGCGGCCGCAGCGGCGGGCGCTCACCCGCGAGCAGGCGCGAGGACTGATCGGCGCGGCGCGTGAGCTGGGAGGCGGGCCGCAGGCCGAAGCACCGCAGGAGGTGCCCGCGGCCAGGGCGGGGCGGGTGCGCCGGCGTGACCAGCACACCGAACTGCGTGACGGGCTGATCGTGTTGATGCTCTCGACGCTGGGGCCGCGGGTGTCGGAGCTGGTCCGGGCCAACGTGGAGGATTTCTACACCAACGACGGGGTGCGTTACTGGCGGATCTTCGGCAAGGGCGGCAAGACGAGGGATGTGCCGCTGCCCGGCGACGTCGCGCTGGTGTGGGAGGCCTATCTGCTGCACGGGCGGATGGCTTCCGCCGACAAGGCGTTGCTGCTGTCGTGGCGGGGGCGGCGGCTGGCGCGGGGCGATGTGCAGGCGGTGATCGACCGGGTGCAGCGCAGGGTGGATCCCGATCGGCGTCGTTCGGTGACCCCGCACGGGTTGCGTCACACCACGGCCACCCATCTGCTGGCCGACGCGGTGGACATGGACGCGGTGCGGCGGGTTCTGGGTCACAGTGATCTGGCGACGCTGGGGCGTTATCGCGACGAGCTGCCCGGGGAGCTGGAGGTGGCGATGCGCTCGCATCCGTTGCTGCGCGGCCCCTCGTCGAGCTGAGCGGCGGGCGGCCCGTCTCTGTTCCTGCTCAGGCCAGCAACTCCCCCACCAGCTGCCGCATGGAACGGGCGAACCTGCCGGGGTCGGCGCGGGGGGTGAGGCGGCGCACCATGTCGGCGTCGAACATGCCCAGCAGGGTGTGGGCCACGAAGCCGGCGTCCAGGTCGGGGCGGGCCTGGGTGATCAGGGTTTGCAGGTGGGTGTGCCAGCGCACGTAGGTGGGGTCGGCGTGACGGTCGGGGGCGCAGGAGCGTTCGTGGGCGGCCAGCAGGGCGAGGTTGTCGGCGGCCAGCCGGCACAGGGCGTCCAGGAAGGCGACGATGCGCTCGGCGGGCGGCGCGCCCGGTCCCAGGGGTGGTGGTCCCGACTCCAGTGCCTCGCGCAGTTGCGCGGCCCGCTCCTGCAGCAGGGCCTGCATCAGGCCGGTGCGGCTGCCGAAGCGCCGAAAGACGGTGCCCTTGCCGACCTGGGCGTGCGCGGCGACCTGGTCCAAGGAGATGTGGGCACCGCGGGCACCGTCATGGGCGCCGTCGCGGGCGCCGTCGCGGGCATCGTGGGCGGCCAGTAGTTCTTCCGCGGCGCGCAGGATGGCGCGGCGGTTGCGGGCGGCGTCGGCGCGCTCGCTCACCGCTTCCTCCTCGGTTTTCTTTGCGCAATCGGACTGTCGGTCCGTATATTAGCCCACAGCTAACCGGACCAGCGGTCCGATTGGTTCGGTGTGCTTCGGTGTGCGGGGCCTTCCGCGTGCCGTCCTTCCCGACCGGCAGGAGTCTTTGTCGTGCGCGCTCTCCTCGTCGACCCCCTCGCCCCCTGCGGCCTGCGCCTGGGGGAGGTCGCCGACCCCGAACCCGGCCCCGGCCAGGTGCTCGTGCAGGTGCATCACGCCTCCCTCAACCCCGGCGAGCTGGGCATGCTCGCCCACCTGCCCGCCGGTCACGTGGGCGGCTACGACGCCGCCGGAGTCGTCGTGCGCCCCGCCTCGGACGGCACCGGCCCCGCGGCGGGCACCCGCGTGCTGGCCTTCGGGTCCGGTGCCTGGGCCGAACTCCTTGCGGTCGGCGTCGCCGACGTCGCCCCCCTGCCCGGCGCGGCCGCCCTGGCCGAGGCCGCGGCGCTGCCCATGGCGGGCATGACGGCCCTGCGTACGCTGCGCGCCGCCGGTTCCCTGCTGGGCCGGCGGGTGCTGATCACCGGCGCCACCGGCGCCGTGGGCCGCTACGCGGTGCAACTGGCCTTTCGCTCCGGCGCCCACGTCGTCGCCTCGGTCCGCGACGGCGCCCACGAGGCCGCCCTCACCGCGCTCGGCGCCCACGAGGTCGTCGTCGGCCTGGCCGGCCTGCGCCAGGTGGGTGAGCCGTTCGACGTGGTGCTGGAGACGGTCGGCGGCCCGCACCTGGTGGCCGCCTGGTCACTGCTCGCCCCCGGCGCCACCCTGCACAGCATCGGCTGGGCGAGTGGTGAGCCGGCCGTCTTCCCCGCCGGCTCCACGTTCTTCCCCGGCCAGGCCCGCACCTTGAGCTCCTTCGGCGACGCCGCCGCCGTCGGAGCCGACCTGGGCCTGCTGGCCGCTCTGCTCGCCTCGGGCGCGCTGTCGGCGCAGGTCGGCTGGCGCGGATCCTGGGAGCGAGCCGAGGAGGCCGCACAGGTGGTCCGCGAACGAAAGGTCACCGGCAAGGTCGTCATCGACATCACCGGCGCCCACACCGACGGGCCTGAGGCGAATCCGGTGCGGGGGTGAGGAAGTGGTGAGGCGGAGGGGCGCCCGGCGCGCCCGCCGGCCCGCCCCGTCCACCTGCCCGGCGCTGCGAAGGACGAGAGGTTCAGCCGTGCTTCAGCGGGTGGCCGCCGTGGTGGCCTGCCGGTCGAACTGGGTGCGATACAGCTGCGCGTAGCGGCCGCCGGCGGCCAGCAGACCGGCGTGCGTGCCCCGCTCGACGATCCGCCCACCCTCGACCACCAAGATCAGGTCGGCGGTGCGGATCGTCGACAGCCGGTGGGCGATGACCAGCGCGGTCCGTCCGGCCAGCGCCTCGGTGAGCGCCTCGGCGACCGCGGCCTCACTGGTGGAGTCCAGGTGGGCGGTGGCCTCGTCCAGCACCACCACCCGGGGGCGGGCCAGCAGCAGCCGGGCGATGGTCAGCCGCTGGCGCTCCCCGCCCGAGAGCCGGTAGCCGCGCTCACCGACCACGGTGTCCAGCCCGTCGGGCAGCGCCGAGACCAGATCGGCCAGCCGGGCGCGCCCCAGCACCTGCCACAGCTCCTCGGTCGTGGCCTCGGGGCGGGCCAGCAGCAGGTTGGCACGGATGGAGTCGTGAAACAGGTGCCCGTCCTGGGTCACCACGCCCAGCGTCTGACGGATCGAGGCCGCCGACAACTCGCGGACATCCACCCCCGACAGTCGCACCGCGCCGCTGTCGACGTCGTACAGGCGCGCCAGCAGCTGCGCGATCGTCGACTTTCCCGCCCCCGAGGAGCCCACCAGCGCCACCATCTGCCCGGCCTCGGCGCGAAAGGACACCTCCCCCAGCACCGCCGCACCGCCGCGCCCGTCCAGGGCGGCGACCTCCTCCAGGGAGGCCAGCGACACCTTCTCGGCCGAAGGGTAGGCGAAGCCGACGCGGTCGAACTCCACCGTCACCGGCCCCTGCGGAACCGCCCGGGCGTCGGCCCTGTCGGTGATCAGCGGCCGCAGGTCCAAGATCTCGAAGACCCGCTCGAAGCTGACCAGGGCGCTCATCACCTCCACCCGCGCCCCGGCCAGCGCCGTCAGCGGCGCGTACAGGCGGGTGAGCAGCAACGCCAGCGCCACCAGCGCGCCCGGCTCCAGTTCACCGCGCAACGCGTAAAAGCCTCCCACCGCGTACACCAGGGCGAGTGCCAGCGCCGAGACCAGGGTGAGGGCGGTGACGAACACCGACTGCACCATCGCGGTGCGCACCCCGATGTCACGCACCCGCCGCGCCCGCGCCAGAAACTCGGCCGACTCCTGGGCGGGGCGGCCGAACAGCTTGACGAGGGTGGCGCCGGGGGCGGAGAAACGCCCGGTCATCTGGGTGCTCATCGCCGCGTTGTGGTCGGCGGCCTCGCGTTCCATCCGGGCCAGCCGGCTGCCCACCCGCCGGGCCGGCACGACGAACACCGGCAGCAGCACCAGTGCCAGCGCGGTCAGCTGCCAGGAGATGCCGACCATCACCACCAGGGTCAAGGTGAGCGTCACCAGATTGCCCGCCACACCCGACAAGGTGTCGCTGAAGGCGCGCTGGGCGCCGATGACGTCGTTGTTCAACCGGCTGACCAGCGCGCCGGTACGGGTGCGGGTGAAGAAGGCCACGGGCATACGCTGCACGTGGTCGAAGACGGCGCCGCGCAACCGCAGGATCAGCCCTTCACCGATACTCGCCGACATCCACCGCATCAGCAGGCCCAGCGCCGCCTCGGCCAGCGCGATCACCGCGATCACCGTGGCCAGCCCGACCACGACGCCCACCGCGGCGCCGCCGACGATCGCGTCGACGACCCGGCCGGCCAGCACCGGCGTGGCCACCGCCAGCACCGCCGACACCACACTCAGCAGCAGGAACCACGCCAGCAGGAAACGGTGAGGTCGGGCGAAGGCCGCGATCCGCCGCAGCGTGACCACCGACAACGGCCGCCGGTCCTGCTGGGCGTGCATCGTGGCGTACAGCGAATGCCAGGCCGCCATTTCCATGCTCATGGTGGGTCACCGTGCTTTCCGTGCTCGTCGGGTGAAGGACCGGCGCCCCCCGCCGCCGCCCGGCGGCGGGGGCGAAAAGCCCGGTGGGCGCCACCTCCACGACCCTAGAAGCTGAAGTTAACTTCAGGTCAAGGGTGCGGTGCCCCGGGCCACGGCGCCACGGCCCTCCCCCCGGCCCGGGCGCCGCACCTCCCCCTCTCGCACCCCTCTCGCACCCCCGTGCCCGTGCCCCGGCCGAGCGGGCGCCACCTCGCCCCCATAGGCTGAAGGCCGTATTCCCCCGTCCGGACGCCCCGCCGTCTCGACGTCTTCCCCTTCTGAGAGGTGTACGCGCCGTGCCGACCGCACTCCGCCTGTTCCGTTACGTGGCGATCGCCGAAGCGTGCTCGTGGGCCGGCCTGCTCATCGGCATGTACTTCAAGTACGTCGCCGCCACCGGAGACCTCGGCGTGAAGATCTTCGGCCCGGTGCACGGCGCCTTGTTCGTCCTGTACCTGGCCGCGGTGCTGTACGCGGCCCGCCAGGACGGCTGGAGCCGGGGCACGGTCGTCGTCGGCCTGGCGTGCTCGGTGCCGCCGCTGGCCACCTTGTGGTTCGAGCGGCGCGTGCTCGCCCGCCGCCGCGAACCGCTCACAGCCTGACCTGCGCCTTCGACCCGCGCCTTCGAGGTCTCACAGGTCCAGGACGGCGCGGGTGGCCGCCCGGCAGCGCCGCGGATCGGTCAGCAGTTCGGCGCAGTCGCCGAACTGGTCGATCGAACCCACCGCCGGCAGCGCCCGCACGCCGGCGTCGGTGATGGCCGCGCTCAGAGCGTCGGCGAACCGGTCGGCGCCGATCACCTGGAAGGGCCGCCGGTGATACGGGCGCAGGCTCCCCTCCGCTGCCGCGGCCACCCCCATCCGGTTGTGCCAGGCCGCCACCCGCCGGTACACCACCCCCAGATGCTCTTCTCGTTCACGCCAGACGGTGGCCGCCAGCGCCGCCGACAACGCCTCCCCCAGCTCCGCCGTCCCCGGCAGACGGGCGAACGCGCTGCCCAGCCACTTGGCGTACGGCGGGTAGCGCCGCCGCATCAGCACGACCAGCCGCATCAGGTCACGCGCCAGGTCCGCGCTGACCACCGCCGATCCCAGGTCGTCGCCGACCTCCCCGCACCGCCCGGGGAAGGCCTCCTGCCGGGCCAGGCGCCTCCACTGCCCGGCCAGCACGTAGCGTTCCAGATCGGGCGGATACCAGCGCAGCGCGGCGCGCGAGCGCCCCATCACCCCCAGGCCGTCGTGGAAGACCTCCCCGCTGGTGACCTCCGCCAGCCGCTGCCAGGGAGTCGACAGCCAGTCCAGCACGCTCACCCCGCCCAGCGGGTCGAATCCCAGCCGATCGGTGAACCAGGTCCGCGGATCACTCACCTGCACCCCGTGACACTCACCGCCCACGGCGGTGCGATAGCCGCCGAAGTCCGCGGGCAGGCCCTCGCCGACGGCGCGCCGCACCTCCCCGGTGCGGTGCGCGGCCACGAACACCACCACCCTGGGCCCCCAGTCATGGTCGGTGGAGCGTTCGGTGTCGAACGCCAAGACCTCCGACCCGGCGCCGATCAGCGCGGCACTGTGCGGCACGTCGGCCACGAGCGGTCCCACGACCTGGGCGTAGAAAGCACGCGAAAGCTCCAGGCCAGGTATGAAACTGGACATCATTTCGTCCACTCTGCCTGCCGGAACCGCGCCCCGCACCAGGTTTTCCCCCCGGAGCGCCCGCCCCCGAGACCACACCGAAGCCGCGCGAGACCTGCTCGCGCGGCTTCTCGCCCGGGACGGAAAACTCAGGCGCCCTCAAGGGCGGCGGCCGCCAGCGGCCGCCCGCGCAACCCCAGCCGCTCGTACAGGGCGATGGCGGCATGGTTGCCGGTGTCGACCATCAACGCGACCCGCTCGTGCGCGGCCGCCAGCTCCCCCAGCACGAACCGGCACACCCTGCCGCCGTGGCCGCGGCCGCGCACGGCCGGCGCGGTGGCGACCCCGGCGACGAACCCCACCTGCGCACACGACCAGGCGTCGGCGGCCACCGCCACCAGATGACCGTCCTGGCCGCGCACCCCCGCCCAGCGCCGTACCCCCGCCACGCCCGGCGCCGCCCAGGAGCCGGGAGCCGCCCGCGCCAGCAGGGCGGCGACCTGCCCCTCCTCGGCCGACCCCAGCCACTCCGCTCCGGCTTCCGGCCGGGGCCAGGTGAGCGCGGACGCGGCCGCCTCCATCCACTCGAACACCCCCAGCGGGCGCAGCCGCGCCGATCGGGCGACCACCTGCTCCACCAGCTTTCGCTCCCCCATCACCCGGTAGGAGGGGCCGACCTCCTCCAAGAGTCCCTCCAGCAGGGCGCCCACCGCATCGGCCTGCCCGTACACCGTGAGGCGATCACGGCGGTTGAGGCCGGGGCAGGCCACCGCCACCGCCTGCTCCAGCGCCCACGCCCGCACCCCCGGCCCCATCGCCTGCGCCCCCCACAACACCAGCGCATCCCCCGAGCAGGCCCGCGCCAGTTGCGCGACGTCACGCAGCCGCACCGGCACGCCGCTCAGAGGATCGCCCCCGGCCGGTAGGCGGCCGCCTGCGGGTAGCGCTCCACGACCCGCCCCACCTGCTGCACGACCGCCTCCACCTGCGCCGAGGCCGCCCCGGTGAAGGAGATCGGCTCGCCCAGCAACGCCTCCAGCTGCGCCCGCTCCAGCGGGAAACGCTCATCTGCTCCCAGCCGGGCGACCAGCTCGTTACCGCCGGAGCCCTCGCGCATCGCCAGCGCCGACGCCACCGCGTGCTCCTTGATCAGCTCATGGGCGCTCTCGCGGCCCATCCCGGCCCGCACCGCGGCCATCAGCATCTTCGTCGTCGCCAGGAACGGCAGGTAGCGGTCCAGCTCGGCGGCGATCACCGCGGGGAAGGCGCCGAACTCCTCCAGCACCGTCAGCATGGTCTCCACCAGCCCGTCGAACGCGAAGAACGCGTCCGGCAGCGCCACCCGGCGCACCACCGAACACGACACATCCCCCTCGTTCCACTGGTCACCGGCCAGCTCCCCGGCCATCGACGCATACCCCCGCACCACGACCGCCAGCCCGTTGACCCGCTCACACGAGCGGGTGTTCATCTTGTGCGGCATCGCCGAGGAGCCGACCTGCCCCTCGGCGAACCCCTCGGTGACCAGCTCGTGCCCGGCCATCAGCCGGATCGTCTTGGCCAGCGAGGACGGGGCCGCCGCCAGCTGCACCAGCGCGCTGAGCACCTCGTAGTCCAGCGACCGCGGATACACCTGCCCCACACTGGTCAGCCGGTGGGCGAACCCCAGGTGGGCGGCCACCTCCTCCTCCAGCGCCGCCAGCTTGGCCGCATCCCCGCCCAGCAGGTCCAGCATGTCCTGGGCGGTGCCGACCGGCCCCTTGACGCCGCGCAGCGGATAACGGCCGATCAGCTCCTCCAGCCGCGCGAACGCCACCAGCAACTCGTCGGCCGCCGAGGCGAACCGCTTGCCCAGCGTCGTCGACTGCGCGGCCACGTTGTGCGAACGCCCGGCCATCACCAGCTGCGAGTGCCGCGTCGCCAGGCCCGCCAGCGCGGCCAGCATCGCCACGCACCGGTCCCGCACCAGCACCAGACTGTCGCGGATCTGCAACTGCTCGACGTTCTCGGTCAGATCCCGCGACGTCATGCCCTTGTGCACCTGCTCGTGGCCGGCCAGCGCGTTGAACTCCTCGATGCGGGCCTTGACGTCGTGACGGGTGACGCGCTCACGGGCGGCGATCGACTCCAGGTCGACCTGCTCGACCACCTTCTCGTAGTCCCGCAACACCGCGGGGGAAACCTCCACCCCCAGCCGCGCCTGCGCGGCCAGCACGGCCAGCCACAGGCGCCGCTCGGCCACCACCTTGTACTCGGAAGACCACAGGCCGGCCAGCTGCGCGGAGGCATAACGGGCGGCAAGAACATTGGGGATACGCGGCTTGGCAGTCACGTTGGGTCAGTATATTCCGCCGCCCGCACCCACCCGGCCCCGGGCGCCGCCCTCCCCGCGGACCCGGGAAAAGGTGTGGGCCGCTCACCTCGCACGAGGTGAGCGGCCCACACCTTTGTCTACGGGCTATCGGGCCGTCGGCGCCAGCTCGTCCTTGTCGTAGACCTTCAGCCGCGAGTGCTCACCCCTGGGCTTACGCCGCAGCCGCTCCTTGAGCCGCTCCACCGTCACATACAGCGTCGGCACCAAAACCAGCGTCAGCAGCGTCGACGACAGCAGCCCGCCGATCACCACGATCGCCAGCGGCTGGGAGATGAACCCGCCGGAACCGGTCAGCCCCAGCGCCATCGGGATCAACGCGCAGATCGTCGCCACCGCGGTCATCAGGATCGGCCGCAGCCTGCGCCGGCCACCCTCGATCACCGCCTCCACGATGCCCATCCCCTGCTCACGGTACTGGTTGATCAGGTCGATCAGCACGATCGCGTTGGTCACCACGACGCCGATCAGCATCAGCATGCCGATCAGGGCGGGAACCCCCATCGGCGTACCCGTCACCAGCAGCAGGCCCACCGCTCCGGTCGCCGCGAACGGCACCGACACCAGCAGGATCAGCGGCTGCACGAAGCTCCGGAACGCCGCCACCATGATCATGAAGACGATCGCGATCGCCGCCAGCATCGCCAGCCCCAGCTGCCCGAACGCCTCGTCCTGATCAGCGCTGACCCCGCCCATGGTGAAGCTCGCCCCCGCCGGCAACGCCAGGGCATCCAGCTTCGACGTCACCTCCGTCGTCACACTGCCCAGGTCACTGGCCGTCGCCGTACCCGACACCGTCGCGCTGCGCTCACCGTCGATCCGCGTCACCTGCGTGGGACCGTCCACCACGGCCACCTCCGCCACCTGCGACAACCTCACCACCCCCGTGGCCGTCGGCAACCGCAGCGCCTCCACCGCCTTGACGTCCTCAGGAGCGTCCGCGGTCCGCAACACCACCGCACCCGCGCGGCCGTCCAGCGTCAGCTCACCCAGCGGCGCCCCCCGGAACTGCTGCGCCACCAACTGGCCGATCTGCGTCTCGCTCAACCCCCTGGCCGCCGCCTTCTCCCGGTCGACCCGCACCTCGACCCGCTCGGCACCGTCCTCCAGGTTGGAGGTCACATCCCGCAACCCGCCCAGATCCGCCATCGCCGCGCGAACCGTCTCGGTCGCGCTACGCAGCGTCTCCACATCCGGCGCCTGCACGATCACCTGCAGCTGGTCGGTCGACCCGCCACCGGGGCCGCCCTGACCGCCGCCCACCGTGACCGTGCCGATCTCCGAGGCCTTCAGCAGCGCCAACCGCTCGCGCAACTCCTCCTCCAACGCCGCGCTGTCGGTCTCCTCGGCGACCGTCACCGAGTACGACGCCCGATCACCACCGCCACCACCGGCGCCCAGGAAACCGCCGCCACCGCCCACGTTCACCTGGTAGTCGCGCACCCCCTGCAACGACGACAAAACCTCCTCGACCTTCTTGGCCGCCGCGTCCGTCGCCGCCAGGTCGGTGCCCGCCGGCATCCGCTGGCTGATCGAGACCGTGTCCTGCCCTGAGGAGTCGATGAAGTTGGTCTCCAACCGGCCCGCCAGCCCCATCGTCGCGGCGAACACCACCACCCCCACAAGCACCGTCACCAGCCGCCGCCGCGTCGCGAACCGCAACACCGGCAGATACGCCCGCTGCAGCGGACTGCGCAACTCCTTGGCCTCGGCCTTCTCACGCACCACCCGCGCCTGCTCCGGCGACAACACCGGCGCCTTCAAGAACCAGTACGCCAGCACCGGCACCACCGTCAACGACACCAGCAGCGACGCCAGCAACGCCACCGTCACCGTGATCGCGAACGGCGCGAACAGCTGCCCCACCATGCCGCCCACCACCGCGATCGGCAAGAACACCGCCACCGTCGTCAGCGTCGAGGCCGTCACCGCGCCACTGACCTCGCGCACCCCGGCCAGCACCGCCTTGCGCTTGGCCTCCCCATAGCTCAGATGACGCTTGATGTTCTCCAAGACCACGATGGAGTCATCCACCACCCGGCCCACCGCGATCGTCAGCGCCCCCAGCGTCAGCAGGTTCAGCGAATAGTCGCCCACCCACAACGCGATCAACGCGATGATCACCGACAGCGGGATCGACGCCGCCGTCACCAGCGTCGAGCGCACCGACAACAAGAAGACCAAGATGACCAGAACCGCGAACGCCAGTCCCAGCAACCCCTCGGTCGTCAGGTCCTCGATCGAACGCTCCACATACGGCGCCTGATCGAAGATCACCGTGATCTCCGAGGAGTCCCCGATCGCCCGCACCATCTCCGGGAGCTTCTCGCGCACCGCGTGCGAGATCGCCACCGCGTTGCCGTCCGGCGCCATCGTCACCGACAGGCCCAGGCTCGGCTGCCCGTTGGTCCGCGTCAGCGACGTCGCCTCGGCCGGCGTCCGCTCCACCGCCGCCACCTCACCCAGCCGCACCGGCTTGGGAGCCGCCTGCGCACGCGCCTGCCCCTGCGGGGCCTGAGCAGCCGCCCCGCCCCCCGGCGCCTGCCGGGCCTGCGGCGGCGCCTGCTGCGCCGCAGGCGCAGCCGCAGGCATCAGATACAGATCCTTCAACTCCTCCAGCGTCTCGACCCGCGCCCCCACCTGAACCGTGAGCGACACCTTGTCCTCGGTCACGCTGCCCGCCGGAACCGGCTGCCCGTTGGCCCGCAGCACATCTCCCACCGCGGCCGGCGACAACCCCAGCGCCGCCAGCTTCCCGACATCCGGAGTGATCGTCACGACCTCGTCACGGGCGCCCGTCACCGTCGCCTCGCGCACCCCCTCCACAGCCCGCAACTCCGGCACCACCAGCCGCTCAAGCCGCTCGGCCATGGCCCGCTGATCACCGCCGTCCCCCACCGCCAGCTGCATCACCGGGATGTCGTCGGTCCCGCCCGACAGGACCTGCGGATCGACCGCCTCCGGCAGCTGCGTCCTGATCCGCGAGATCGCCTGCTGCATCTGCGCGACCGCCGCGTCGATGTCGGTGCCGTACTCGAACGCCACCTGGACCTGCGCCATCCCCTCCCGGGAGGTCGAGGTCACCTCCGAGACCCCCTCCAGCCCCTGGAAACTGTTCTCGATCGGCTTGGTCACCTGCTCCTCGACGATCTCAGGAGAGGCGCCCGGATACGGGGCCGCCACGAACGCCCCCGGGAACGACAGCGAGGGCAGCAGCTGTTGTTTCAGTGAGGGGATCGCGAAAAGACCGAACGCGCTCAACACCAGCGTGATCAGCATCACGAGGCTGCGGTTGGCGAGGCTCAACCTGGCCAGGGACGTCATGGAGGCAGGCTCCTCAGGGAGGGACATCACAACAAGATTCGTCCCAGACTAACACTTCGCCTCAGGCGAATATTTAACGAAGCTTACCAATCCTGATAACCTTCTCAGGAAGCGAGAGGTGAGCGTGAACAACGACGACCGCGAACAGCTGATCGACCACATCGGCGCCGTCCAGCGCGCCCTGGGCCGGCTCCTCGCCCAGCAAGGCCCCCCGACGCCACTGTTCGACTCCAACCTCACCATGCGCCAGCTCAAAGTCATCCTCATCCTTTCTGGCCAGGACCTCGCCTCGGGCCAAGACCTCGCCACCCACCTCGGCGTCGGCCTCGGCACCGTCACCGGCATCGTCGACCGCCTCGTCGCCCGCGGCCTCGTCACCCGCCGCGAAGACCCCCACGACCGCCGCATCCGCCGCGTCGAACTCACCCCCGCCGGACGCGCCCTCACCGAACAGATCACCGACGCCGGCCTCAACGAGTTCCGCCGCCTCCTGCAACACCTCGACACCCCCACCCTGCGCGACCTCGCCACGATCATGAACAAGATCCAACACGCCGCACTCACCCGCTGAGACCACCACTCACCAGCCGAAAACCCCTCACGCACCAAAAGGTAGGATGATAGGTTCTGTCGCTGTGACAGAACCCACAAACACCCTCTTCTCCCTCACCGGCCGCACCGCCCTCATCACCGGCGGCAGCTCCGGCATCGGACACACCATCGCCCACGCCCTCGGCCACGCCGGCGCCAACATCGTCATCGCCGCCCGCCGCACCACCCACCTCACCCAAACCCTCACCGAACTCCACCACCACAACATCAACGCCGCCGCCATCACCGCCGACCTCGCCAACCCCGACGACATCACCCACCTCTGCCACCAAGCCCCCACCTTCTTCGGCGACATCGACATCCTCGTCAACAACGCCGCCAACAACATCCGCCCCCCCATGACAGAACTCACCACCGACGACTACCACCAGACAATGGCCGTCAACATCACCGCCCCCTACCTCCTCGGCCAACACTTCGGCCCCCTCATGGCCCAACGCGGCTGGGGCCGCATCATCAACATCGGCTCCCAGCAATCCATCAGAGCCTTCGGCAACAGCGGCGCCTACGGCATCTCCAAAGCCGCCATCACCGGCCTCACCCGCTCCCAAGCAGAAGCCTGGTCCCCCCACGGCGTCTGCGCCAACACCATCATCCCCGGCTTCGTCCTCACCCCCCTCACCCAAACCGTCCAAGACACCCCCGGCCTCCCCGAAGCACTCGCCGCCCGCACCCTCACCGGCCGCAACGGCCACCCCGCCGACTACGCCGGCATCGCCGTCCTCCTCGCAAGCAACGCCAGCGCCTACATCACCGGCCAAGCCATCTGCGTCGACGGCGGCTTCTCCGTCCACTGACCACCCAGCAACCCACCACCACCAAACCCCCATAATTGAATACGCCCCGGATCCACCACACCGGCCGGGAAACACCCATGACCACCACCCAGCACCCCACCAACGCCCGCAAAGCCCTCTCCTACTTCTTCATCCTCCTCGGCATCACCTCCGGAGCCTGGGCCGCCCGCATCCCCGCCGTCAAACACACCCTCGACCTCAGCGACGGCCAACTCAGCTACGGCCTCCTCGCCACCGCCCTCGGACTCCTCACCGGCATGCGCTTCGCCGGACACCTCACCGACCACCTCGGCAGCGCCCGCCTCATCACCCCCGCCGCCATCGCCACCGCACTGTCCGTCATCCCCCCCGGCTACGCCACCACCCTGCCCACCCTCATCGCCGCCCTATTCCTCTTCGGCCTCACCAACGCCTTCCTCGACGTCTCCATGAACGCCCACGGCGTCGAAGTCGAACGCGCCTACCACTGCCCCCTGCTGTCCTCCTTCCACGGCATGTTCAGCATCGGCGGCCTCATCGGCGCCGGCATCGGCGCCACCTTCGCCCACCTCCACCTCAGCGCCGCCACCACCCTCACCGCCGTCGGCATCCCCCTCGCCCTCATCTCCCTGTACGCCCGCCGCCACCTCCTGCCCACCCCACCACCTCCCCCAACCCCCACCCACCACCGCCACCACCGCACCCGCGCCCCATGGACCGGCTGGATCATCCTCATGGGAGCCGTCGCCTTCGCAGGCCTCGTCGGAGAAGGCGCCGCCAACGACTGGACGGCCGTCTACCTCTTCCAGAACCTCGGCGCCCCCCAAGCACTCGCCGCCGCCGGATTCGCCGTCTTCTCCACCACCATGACCATCGGCCGCTTCGCCGGAGACCACCTCGCCCAACGCTTCGGACCGGTACGCCTGGTGCGCTGCTCCGGCCTCACCGCCGCCCTCGGCCTCGGCACAGCACTACTCGCCGGCCAGATCCCCATCGCCTTCATCGGATTCGCCCTGTTCGGCTTCGGCCTGTCCACCATCGTTCCCCAGATCTTCTCCGCCGCGGGCAACCACGACCCCGCCCGCGCCGGCCAGGCCATCGCCCAGGTCGCCACCGTCGGCTACGCCGGCCTCCTCGCGGGCCCCGCCATCATCGGCGGCGCCGCCGAACTCATCGGCCTGCCCGCGGCCCTGGGCATCCCCGCCCTGCTCGCCGCCTTCATGGCCGCCTCCGCCGCGGCACTGCGCCACCGTACGACATCATGACCGGCCAACGACGCGGCTCTGCCTTTGGGGGAAGGTCTTCAGTCCGCTGTAAATCATCTTGAACCTCGCCGAACGCCTTTACATTGTAGATTAATAGATGTTCGATGCCCACACCACAGGCAGGCGAAATCCGGATGAGCCCAGGGCGCCCGGATTGTTAGAGTGACCGTCATGGCACGAGGTATCTGGTCGCAGAAGATCCGCTCCGCCCGCTGACGGCGGCGCCTTCTTCCTGCTGAATCCGCGCTCGCCGTCCCGGTTCCCGCCGGGCGGCCTCTTACCGCTGCCCGGCTCCACTGCGAGCTGCGGAGCACCGTTGAACCTCACCCCGACCCCCGAAACCATCTCCCTGCCCATCGAGGCAGGCGACAGCGCGCACGTCCGCGCCACGAACGTCACCGTCACCCGTGGATCCCGGCGTGTCCTGAACAACGTCTCGGTCACCGTCTCCGCCCGATCGAGAATCGCCGTCGTCGGCGAGAACGGCCGCGGCAAGACGACACTGCTGCACGTCCTCGCCGGACTGATCACGCCGGACGAAGGCACCGTGCACCGGGCCGGCACGATCGGCCTGGCCCGTCAGGAACTGTTCGCACGAGACGGTGAGACCGTCGCCACCTTGACCTCCCAGGCACTGGCCGCCTCCCTCGCGGCTCTCGGCGCGCTGCGAGAGGCGACCCTCGCCATGACCGAGGGCGATCCCAGCGCCGGCGACCGCTACGCCGCCGCGCTCGACGCCGCCACCCGGCTCGACGCATGGGACGCCGAACGCCGCCTCGACGTCGCCCTCGAATCCCTCGGCGCCTGCACCGACCGCGACCGTCCCCTGGCGACGCTGTCGGTCGGGCAGCGCTACCGGGTGCGGCTGGCGTGCCTGCTCGGCGCACGGCACGACGTTCTACTGCTCGACGAGCCGACCAACCACCTTGACGCCGGCGGGCTGGACTTCCTGACCGGCAGACTGCGCGAGCACGACGGCGCCCTCGCCGTCGTCAGCCACGACCGGGCACTGCTGCGCGACGTCGCGGACCGCTTCCTCGACCTCGACCCGGCCCGCGACGGCAAACCACATCTGTACGCCGGCGGTTACGACGCCTGGCAGGACGCCCGGCGTCGCGAACGTGAGCGCTGGGAGCAGGACCACGAGCAGCAGCAGGCCGAGCACCGGCGACTGCAGGAGGCGGTCTCGAAGGCCCGCGACCGGCTCTCCACCGGCTGGCGGCCGGACAAGGGAACCGGCAAGCACCAGCGCCAGTCCCGCGCGCCGGGCGTGGTGCAGGCCCTGAACCGGCAGCAGGAAGCCCTGCGGGCGCACCGCATCGACGTGCCGCAGCCGCCGTCGGCCCTGCGGTGGCCGGACCTGGGCGTCCGGCAGGGCGCGCCGCAGTTGCGCGCGTACGGCGTCGCCGTCGACGGGCGGCTGGCCGGCCCGGTCGACCTCACCCTCGACGGGGGCGACCGGCTGCTCGTCACCGGGCCGAACGGCGCCGGGAAGTCCACCTTGCTCGCGGTGCTGGCCGGCTCGCTCCAACCCACCGACGGGCATCTCTGGACGGCGAAGGGCGCGCGAATCGCCTGGGTCACCCAGGAGACCGCCGAGCAGGCCCCCGGACTCACCGCCCTTGAGGCGCACGCCCGCCAGGTGGGGCGGCTGGTGGCCTGCGGGGCGCTGCGCGACGCCGACGCCGTCCCGCTCGGGGCGCTCGGGCTTTTCGACTCCGCCGCGATGCGCGTCCCGGTCGAGCGGATGTCGCAGGGACAACAGCGGCGCCTCGGCCTGGCGCTGGCGCTGGCCGGGCGGCCCGGTCTGATCCTGCTCGACGAACCGACCAATCACCTGTCGTCGACGCTGGTCGAGGAGTTGACCGACGCGATCCGCGACACGAGCGCCGCCGTCGTCGTGGCCACACACGACCGGCAACTGCTGCGCGACCTCGCCGACTGGCCGCGCCTGGAGATAGACGGGCCGGCACCGCGATCCGGCTGATGTGACGCTCGGTCGCATAGGCTCGCAGAACCCGATGACTCCTCGACGTGCCCGGCCGGTGAGTCCTGGCCGTTCGGCCCGTTCACCGTCGTGACGCCGGTGACGACCGGGTGCCGAAGGAGACGAGAAGAAGGCGGTGTCGATGTCCGACCCGGTGCGATGGCCCTCCAGGCTGCCGGTCATGCAGGCTCCCATGGCCGGCGGGGCCTCCACCCCCGAACTGGCCGCGGCCGTGTCCGAAGCCGGGGGCCTGGGGTTTCTCGCGGCCGGCTACAAGACGGCCACGCAGATGCGCCAGGAGATCGAGCGGACACGCGAGCTCACCTCCCACCCGTTCGGGGTGAACGTGTTCATGCCCACGGCCGACGACGTCGACCAGGCCGAGATCGACGACTACGCGCGAGCCATCGGGAAAGAGGCACGGCGGCTGAGCACCACCTTGGGAGTCCCAGTCGGGGGCGACGACGACTTCCCCGCCAAGGTCGCCGACCTGCTGGCGGATCCGCCGGCGATGGTGGGGTTCACCTTCGGGTGCCCACAGGACGAGCTGGTCCAGGCGTTCCGCGACAGGGGTACCACCGTGGTGGTCACGGTGACGTCGGCGGCCGAGGCGCGGCTCGCCTCGGC
>NZ_JBEPDA010000032.1:0-71355 GCF_040299985.1 Streptosporangium sp. NPDC000563
GCTCACGAACCCCAGCCGGGCCGGCTCATGCCCCAAGAACACGTTCTCGGCCACACTCAGCCCGTCCACCAGGTCGAGCTCCTGATAGATCGTGGTGATCCCGAGCCTGATCGCGGCGGTCGGGCTCGACAGCCGCACCTCCTCGCCGTTCAGCGTGATCGTCCCCTCGTCGGGCTGGTGGGCACCGGCCAGGGTCTTGATCAGGGTGGACTTCCCGGCACCGTTCTGGCCGAGCAGACAGTGCACCTCGCCGGGCAGCACTTCCAGGTCGACGCCGTCCAGGGCGCGCACTCCGGGGAACTGCTTGACGATCCCTCGCATGAGGAGAAGGGGCGTGACTTCCGACATGGGGCCTCGCTGGTTCATCGTGGGGCCGAGAAGACGTGGTCGCTGCTGAGCCTGGCCGCACCGACCACGCCGGCGTCGGGTCCCAGCTCGGAGAGCACGATGGGCAGGTTGCCGGTCGCCAGGGGCAGCGACCGCCGGTAGACGACGCTCCTGATCTCCGCCAGGAGGAGGTGGCCCAGCTGGGCCACCCCTCCCGCGATGATCACGAGGCCGGGGTTGAAGAAGCTGACGAGCCCGGCCAGCACCGTGCCGACCCTGCGCCCGCCGTCGCGGATGAGCCGTACCGCGTGGGCGTCGCCCATCTCGGCGGCCGTGGCGACGTCCTCGGCGGTGAGGGTGCCCGTCTCGTCGAGACGGCGGCCCAGATAGACCGAGCGTCCGGCGATGGCCGTGGCCTCCCTGGCGAGGGCGGTCCCGCCGAAGTATGCCTCCAGGCAGCCGACGTTGCCGCAGGCGCAGACGGGTCCCTGGTCGTCGACGCGGATGTGGCCGATGTCGCCCGCGCTGCCGGAGACCCCCCGGTAGATCTTGCCGTCCACCACGATCCCGCAGCCGATGCCGGTGCCGATCTTGACGAGCAGGAAGTCGTCCACCTGCCTGGCCAGCCCGGCGTGGAGTTCGCCGAGGGCCATGATGTTGACGTCGTTGTCGACCACGGCGGGGCAGCCGAGAGCCTGGCCGACCGCCTCCCTGACGGGGTAGCGGTCCCAGCCGGGCATGATCGGGGGGGCGACCGGGACCCCTTCCCGGAAGCTGACCGGCCCGGGAAGGCCGACCCCCGCGCCGTGCAGCTGGATGAACAGTCCCTGTTCACCCAGCTTGGCGATCATCTCCATCGCCTGGTCGAGCACGGCCACGGGGCCGTCGCGCACGTCACACCGCTCGCTCAGGTGGCCGAGGATCTCCAGTTCGCCGTCGGTGACGACCACGTCGATCGAGGTGGCGCCGATGTCGACACCGGCGAAGCGAAGGTCTCCGGAGAGCCGTACCAGGCCGGACCTGCGCCCGCCGCGCGAGGCCGCGAGCCCCGCCTGCTCGGCCAGGCGCAGCTCGATGAGCCGGTCGAGTTCCAGGTTGAGCCGGGAGCGCGACAGGGCGGTCACGTCGCCGAGTTCGGCGCGCGACCGCGCCCTCTCGCGCAACAGCCGGAGAAGCGCGGCTTGGTACGCGTTCTCCGGCCGAGCGACGGTCCGCTTCACAACACCCTCCCTGTTCCGAGCAGGTGTGCAGAAGCTAACCCTCTTTAGACGGATTTGTGAATCACTTTTACCTAACGGTTCGCCGACTTTTGCAGCTATCAGCAAAAGTCGGCGAACTTGACCGCTCCCGTCAGCTCACCCGGGTGAGCCTCCACTGCTGGTTGTTACCGCTTCCGCAGGTGGCCTGGGTGAGTTGCGTGCCGTCCGCGGTCGAGGCGCCAGGCACCTCGAGACACAGGTTGCTCGCGGCCGAGGTGATCTTCCAGGCGCCGTTGGTCCCGGCGGCGAACTTCCACTGCTGGTTGGCGGCATTGTGGCAGGTCCACTGGATGATCGTCGCTCCCGACGCCGTGGAGGCGCCGTTCACGTCCAGGCACTTGCCACTCTGGACACCGGTGAGGGTGAAGGCGCCGCCCGTCGCGGCGGTGAACCTCCACTGCTGGTTCGTGCCGCTGCCGGCCGTCCACTGCAGCACCCTGGCTCCGTCGGCCGTGGACTGGCCCTCCACATCGGCCGCCTTGGAGCTGTGCACGGCGGTCAGCCTGTAGACGCCGCCTGCCACGGGTCCTTCTCCGGTCGAACCCCCCGTCGCGTTCAGGGTGAAGGAGTCGAGGTCGAACTGGTTCGCCGTCGGATGCTTGAACACCAGGTACAGCGTCTGGCTGCCTGTCAGCGCCGTCACCGAGGTGGCGGCCGTCTGCTGGTAGTTGTTCCAGCCGCCGGTGTTCGGCACGGACGTGGTGGCGAGCAGCTGCCCCGTGGGCGAGCCCGCGCGCAGCTCGATGGAGCCACCGGCCGAGGCGGAGGAGAGCCGGTAGCTCACCGACGCCACCCCCTGGACGCTCATCGGCGAGAAGGAGATCCAGTCGTTGTTGGAGATGTCACCGACACGCTTGCCGTTCTGCGCGCCGGCCTGGTCGACGATCCTCACCCCGGACGAGCCGGTGAAGTACTCGGCCTGCTTCTGCCTGGGCTGCAGGATCAGGTTCGCGGTGCTGGACAGGCCGCCCTTGTCGGTGTAGGTCGCGGTGAGGACGTAGAAGGTGTTGGCGTCCGCGTCGTGACCCGAGTTCGTGGTCACCACGGTCCCCGAGCAGCCGGTGAACTGGCCGGTGTCGTGGCTGTGGGTGTCGTGGCCGAGTGCCGTGACCACCGTGACCTTGGAACAGTCGATCGTGCCGTCCTCGGGGTCGGTGACGGTCACCGTGTACTGGACCGAGTCACCGAAGTTGATGGCCGTGCCGTCGGGCGGCGAGCCGAACCTCACCACCGGCGCGGTGTTGCCGACCGTGATCGGCACCGTCGCCGAGCCCTTCTTGCCCGACGGATCGGTGATCGTGAGCTTGGCGGTGTAGTTGCCGTTGGCGGTGTAGGTGAACGAGGGGTTCGCCGCGGTGGAGTCGGTCGTACCGTCGCTGGTGAAGTCCCACGCGTAGGTGAACGCGTCCCCGTCCGGGTCGGCCGAGCCCGCCGAGGAGAACTGGACGGTGAGCGGCGCCTGGCCGGAGGTGGGCGTCCCGCTCGCCTTCGCGACCGGGGCGCGAGAGCCGCCGTTGATGTAGTCGATGCGGTAGACGCCGTCGTCGGGGTTGGTGCCGCCGTAGCCGACCCCCCACTCGATGAGGTACATCGCGCCGTCGGGGCCGAACTTCATGTCGAGCGGCGACCTGAACCCGAGGTTGGACAGGAAGCGGTTGGTCTTCAGCATGTTGCCGCTGCCGTCCAGCCGCATCTCCATCAGGTAGTTGCGGCTCCACTCGTAGAAGAACGGGGTGTCGTCGAAGTAGGCGGGGAACTTCGTCTCCGAGGGGTTCGCCGCGTCGTAGTGGTAGAACGGCCCGCCCATCGGGGCCGCGCCGCCGCCGTTGCCCATCTCCGGCCACTCGGGCACGAGGTGGTAGTTGTACCAGACGGTGGCGGGCTTGACCGCGGGCAGGTTCGTCATACCCGTGTTGTTGGGCGAGGTGTTCACCGGCGCCGAGCAGTTGAACTTCGCCCCCGAGGTGGAGGTGGCGAAGTTGTAGTCGTTGAACGGGATGTTGTTGCCCACGCAGTACGGCCAGCCGTAGAAGCCGGGCGACTTGATCAGGTTCCACTCCACGGTGCCCTCGGGCCCGCGGTTGGCGTTGGCCGACCCCGCGTCGGGGCCGTAGTCGGCCGCCGAGATCCAGCCGGTCTCGGAGTCCACCGAGAACCTGAACGGGTTACGGAAGCCCATCGCGTAGATCTCCGGGCGGGTCTGCGCGGTGCCCGGCGCGAACATGTTGCCCGAAGGGATCGTGTAGGTGCCGTTGCTCTCCGGGTGGATCCGCAGGATCTTGCCGCGCAGGTCGTTGGTGTTGGCGCTGGTCTTCTGCGCGTCGAAGTTGGAGCGGCCGGAACGCTCGTCGATCGGCGCGTACCCGTCGGAGGAGAAGGGGTTGATGTCGTCGCCGACGCCGATGTAGAGGTTCCCGCCCGGCCCGAAGGTGAGATACCCGCCGGTGTGCCCCGGCTCGTCGACCCTGGTCGCGGGGATGGAGAGGAGCTTCTTCTCGCTGGACATGTCCAGGGTGTCGCCGTTCAGGGTGAACCGGGAGACCTGGTTGATCGCCGCGGAACCGGTCGGCGAGTAGTTGAGGTAGACCCAGCGGTTCGTCGCGAAGTTCGGGTCCAGGGCCAGGCCGATCAGCCCGTCCTCACCGCCGGTGTAGACGCTCAGCGTGCCGACGGTCACGATCTGGCCGTTGCTCTTGCGGATGAGCATGAGCTTGCCGGAACGGGCGATGTAGTAGACGTCCCCGTTGGGAGCGATGTCCAGGCCCATCGGCTGGTCGGGCGCGCTGTCGAGCGTCACCTTCTGGTACCGGTTCCACACGGTGCCGCCGCAGTCGCCCGCGGCGTTGCCCGCCGCCCACTTGACACCGCCGAGCACGTGCTGACGGAAGTTGGCCTCGTTGTAGGAGGCACTCTCGTGCCCCATCGCGGTCGCCCACACGCGGCCGCCCTCGGCGTTACGGCACCAGGAGATCGGGTGGTCGGGGCCCATCTTGTTTCCGCCGGCGTCGTAGGTGCTCTCGTCGGCGGCGACCAGGACGTGGACGTCGCCCCGCATGTTCTTGCTGAAGTTGTACCACTCCTCGGTACGCGTCCAGCGGTCGGGCAGGCCCACGGTGGAGGGGTGCTTCTTGTCGAGGACCTTCGCGGTGCCCTGCAGGATGTTGGAGTGCGCGGTCATGTGCGCGCCACCCATGATGAGCTGGTCCCACCAGGGGAACTGCGCCTCGATGTTCATGTCCGTGGTGTTGTGGATCGCGACGATCCCGCCGCCGTTGTTGACGTACCTCTGCATGGCCTGACGCTGGGCGTCGTTGTCCCAGACCATGCCGGAGTTCTGCAACATGATGATCGCGTTGAAGCCCGCCAGGCCCGCGTCGCTGAACACGCTCGAGTTCGCGGACTGGACGACCTCGAAGTCGTTGGCGGCGGCGAGTTGCTGAACCATCGTGACGCCGGACGGGATCGACGCGTGCACGTAGTCGGCGGTCTCGGTGAACAGCAGCACCCGGAAGGCGGCCGCCTTCGCGGCTCCCGCGTTCGCCGAGGCCATCGAGACCCCGGAGACCACGGATAACAGGAGCAGGATGGGGACCATTAAGGCGGTGAGCTGGCGGCGCATGGAATCTCCTGGGGGGTTAAGAAGGACATGCGAAACGAACCGGGCGGCCCTGACGGGCCGAACGGCGCGACGATGCCGGGAGAGAGCGGCAAAAAGTCGAAAAGCCTGGTGGTTTCTGGCTTATTTCCTCTCCATTTCAGGATGGTAAGGATGGGTTCTGACGACAGTCAAGCAAAAGATTGTCCAGTCAAGGCAGAAAGGCGCGCCCCGTACGGCGAAAGCGGCTCCGTCCAGGCAGTCCCTTCAGGCCCCATCGAACGACTCATTTGAATCCCGCATCGCCCGACCCTTTTTTGGTCATCCCAAACCAAACCCGCAACCACCCCGAAAACGTCCTGGGCAACAAAAAGGGCGCCCTCCCGCGGAGAGCGCCCTTCGGCGAACGTCGGCCGGCCACCCTGTACCCGCCCGGCCGTCCCGGTCAGGCGGTCAGCGTGCGGCGCTCAGAGCATCGCCTTCATCGAGGCGGTCGCCTGCTCGCCGAGCGTCGTCGGGGTGAGGTACGGCTGCTCGGCGAGGATCGCCTGCCAGTTGTCCCGGATGTCCTCCACGGTGTGGTCGTCCTGCCGCCAGCCGGGCCCCTCGGCCACGAACACCCGCGCGATCCGGCCGCCACCGACGCTGAAGACCTCGCCGCTGGTCTCGCAGGCCTCGTGCGCCAGGAAGGTCACCAGCGCGCTGACCCGCTCCGCGGTGAACTTGGCCTCGAACTCCGCGGGCAGGAGCTCCTCGGTCATCCGGGTCCAGGCGATCGGCGCGATCGCGTTGGCCTTGATCCCGGCCCTGGCACCCTCGATGCCGAGTGTCTTGGTGAGGCCGACCAGCCCCATCTTCGCGGTGGAGTAGTTGGCCTGGCCGAAGTTTCCGAACAGCCCGGCCGGCGAGCTGGTGTTGACGATGCGGCCGTATCCCCGCTCCTTGAGGTGCGGGAAGGCCGCCCGGCTGACCAGGAAGGAGCCCCGGACGTGGACGGCGAGGACCTGGTCGAACTCCTCGACGCTCATCTTGCCGAAGGACCTGTCCCGCAGGATGCCCGCGTTGTTGACGACGATGTCCAGCCGCCCGTAGGTGTCGATCGCGGTCCGCACGATCGCCTGGGCCCCCTCGGGGGTCGCGACGTTGTCGGTGCTGGCGGTCGCCTCCCCGCCGGCCTTCCTGATCAGCTCGACCACCTCGGCGGCCGGGCCCTCGGAGGCGCCGGTGCCGTCCAGCGCCCCGCCCAGGTCGTTGACGACCACCTTCGCGCCGCGCTCGGCGAGCGACAGCGCGTGCGAGCGGCCGAGTCCGTGCCCCGCGCCGGTGATGACCGCGACCCTGCCGTCAAACCGCAGCTCTGACATCCGCAATCCTCCCACGAGAACATAATTCTAGTCGTCTGAACAATAGCCCGCCCGACCCTCGCGATGCCATGGGTACCCCCGGGAGGTCACCTCACGACGGAGTCCGCGAAACCTTCCCGGACACCGCTCGCGAAACCGGGGCGAGCCGTCGGCGACCCCCTCGACACCGTCGCGGGGACCATTACCGAGAAAGGCGCGCGGCGGTAACCGAGAATGCCGGAGATCATTGCGCACAGTAAGCACCCGTGTTAATTTCTGCTAAAGTTTTTGCCTCACACGGGCGAGGGTCAACGACGACACCCCTCACTTTTTCCCAGTAAGGCCCCGCCCAATATTTTGGGCTGGAGGCCCTGTATGTCCTTATCGCCGCCCCTGCGCGTGGTCCAGTGGGCCACGGGCGCCGTCGGCAGATACTCCCTGCGCAGCCTGATCACCCGGCCGGAATTCGAACTCGCCGGGGTTCTGGTCTACGACCCGGACAAGGTGGGACAGGACGCGGGCACCCTCGTGGGGCTCCCCGAGGCCGGTGTCGTCTGCACCGACGACGTCGAGGAGATCCTCGCCGCGAAGGCCGACTGCGTGCTGCACATGCCCCTGCCGGCGTCCTACTTCGGCGGGGAGCATCCGAGCGACGTGGAGACCATCTGCGCGCTGCTCGCCACCGGCAAGAACGTCATCACCACCACCGGGTTCGTGTATCCCAAGTGCTACGGCCCCGGAGTGGTGGAGCGGCTGGAGGCCGCCTGCCGCACGGGGGGATCGTCCCTGCACGGCACCGGCGTCAACCCGGGCTTCATGAGCGACGTGCTGCCGCTCACGCTGACCGGCCTGTCCAGCCGCGTCGACCACATCTACGTCCGGGAGTCGTCCGACTTCCGGGGCCACCCGTCCCGGCAGATCGTGGTGGATCTGTTCGGCTTCACCCGTTCGGCCAAGGACTACGTCGCCGCGGTGCGCCCCTTCCGCGCCTTCCAGCGCTCGCTGTTCGCCGAGAGTGTCCAGTTCGTGGCCGACAACCTCGGCGTGGCCCTCGACGAGGTCGAGGAGAGCGACGAGTTCGAACTCGCCGCGGAGGAGTTCGAGATCGCCGCGGGACCGGTCAGGGCGGGCACCGTGTGCGCGTCCCGCTGGATGTTCAGCGGGCTGGTCCGCGGCCGTCCCTTCATGACCGTGGAGTGCGTCTACAAGGCCGACGCCACCCGGGTGCGACGCTGGGCCGACCCCGGCTTCAGCGTCCACATCGAGGGCGTTCCCCAGCTGATGCTCACGGTCGACGAGATCTCCCACGGCCTGGCCGGCGCCGCCGCCCACGCCGTCAACTCCGTCGCCGCCCTCTGCGCCGCCCCGCCGGGCATCCACACCGCGCTGGATCTCCCCCTCGCCACCGCCGGGGCACCGTCCGCCTCGCCTGAGGATCCTCCTCGGCCCCCTCCGAGGCGTCCCCAGAGCGACACTTAGCGCCTTTACCGAATAAGCGGATATAAGCGGATTTATGGATGCGTCGACCTGCTGATCACCGGCTCCGCACCGCGTTTTTCCCGTTCTGCCGTTCCCGGTTCCCCTGTCTCACCGCCCTCTCCGGCCAGACCCGTGAGACGTTCCCGCGAGCCCGGCCGGAGAATTCCCAAAAAATCAGGGGTGCGGGATGAAACGCCCGAAACGGCCCTGGTGATACAGGAGCGGGCGCCCGCCGGGTTCGAGGCCGGTCTCGATGACGAGCCCGACGACGAGGACGTGGTCGCCGATGTCGACGGTGGAGTGGGGGGCGCAGACCAGGTGGGCCGAGACACCGCCCAGCAGTGGGGTGCCCAGGTGCCCGGGGGTCCAGGAGGTGGGAGCGGCGAAGCGGTCGACGCCCTTCCTGGCGAAACGTGAGGCGACCTCGGCCTGGTCGCTGGCCAGGACGTTCACCGCGAAGTGATCGGCCTGCCTGAGCCGGGGCCAGGTCGTGGAGGATCGGTCCACGTAGAAGGAGACCAGCGGGGGTGTGAGGCTCACGGACGAGAACGAGGTGGCGGTGAGCCCGACCGGTACGCCGTTCACCTGCGCGGTGACGACGACGACCCCCGCCGCGTGGACGGCGAGCGCCCGCCGGAAGCTCTCCGCGTCGACCGCGCGGCCCGACAGTGTCTCGGTCATGAAACCTCGCTCATGACGATGTGGGGTACCACCAAGATGCTCCACTTGGTCACTTTTCCCCCTCCGAGGAACAAAGGACACCTTTCAAAACCCATTACGTCCGTCATCTCTTCCCGGTGTCACGTACGGACCCTTTCCCCGAACGCCGCGGCCACCTGCGGGCCGACCCGGTCGGCCCACGGCCCGAGGACGGCGTCGAGGTCGGGAATCCGCGACTCCAGCACCGCGAGGCCCGGTGTGGGAACGGTCGCACCGAGCTCCACCAGCAGCGGCCGGAGGTGGACCTCCACCGCGAGCGAGTGTTTGGCGTCACCCATCACCAGGAGCGGAAGTGCGACGGCGGAGGCGAGCGCGCCGCCCGGCAGCCGGTCGAGAAAGACCTTGAGCAGGCCGGTGTAGGTGGCCTTGTAGGTCGGGCTCGCCACCACCAGCACGTCGGCCCCGGCGACCAGCTCCAGCGCGGCCTTCACCTCCGGCGCCGTCTCGGGGGCGAACAGCAGCGGGGCGAGGACCGCGAGGTCGACGACCTCCGGAGCCTCCCCGTCCCCGATCCGCAGGGCGACGGCCTCCGCCGCCCGTACGGCCACCGCGAGGGTGCGCGATCCCGGTCGGGGGTTTCCCACCACGGTCACGATGCTCATGAGGCCACCGGTGCTTTCTGGTCATGGTCGATGTCGGAACGGAGAAGTCTCCACACCTCGTGGCGGTGCTCGCCGAAGCGGGAACCACCCCTCGGGTCACCTTCGCGGGCGCCGAGATCCACCTCGACGACCCCCCGGATCCGGCCGGGCCTGGCGGTCATCACCGCGACCCGCCGGCCGAGACAGACGGCCTCGTCGAGGCTCCGGGTGGCGAACAGGAGCGTCGTGCCGGTCTTCTGCCAGATTCGCAGCAGCTCCTCCTGGAGCGACTCCCGGGTCCCGGCGTCCAGCGCGGCGAACGGCTCGTCGAGCAGCAGCAGGGCCGGATCCGTCGCGAGGCTCCTGGCGATGGCGACACGCTGGGGCATGCCGTGGGCGAGCTCGTGGGGGTAGCGGTCGCCGAGCCCACCCAGCCCCACCAGGTCCAGATACTCCCTGGCCAGGTCGGCGCGCTCCCGCCTCGTGGCGGCCCTGCCCTCCAGCGCGAACTCGATGTTGGACAGCGCGGTGCGCCAGGGGAACAGCGCGTACTGCCGCAGGACGACCCCCCGGTCGAGGCCGGGCCCTTCGAGGGGGATCCCGTCCAGCAGGATCCGGCCGGCGGTCGGGGCGGCGAGCCCCGCGATCAGGTCGAGGAGGGTGGACTTACCGCAGCCGCTCGGCCCGACGAGGGTGAGCAGCTCCCCCTCCCGTACGTCGAGGTCGACGCCGGCGAGGGCGGCGAAGGAACGCCGGGTGTCACGGCCGGCGAACTCCTTGCCGACCCCCTGGATTCTGAGCTTCATCGGGCACCCCCGAGACGGGTGCCGCCGAGGGCGGGAACATGTCCGATCTTGAGCACGATATGCGTCCTGTGAGATATGGGAGGAGACTGCGGGTCGATTCGTGATCACGGACACTGCGCGCTGAACACGCGGCAGAGATCGACGTGCGTGCACCGAGTCAGATAGACGCCCATAACAGAGAAACTACGCACCACCCGGCGGCAAGTCAATATTTCCTACTGGTTGTACATGAAATACCTCACGGGGAACGTACGACCGGCCGGATCACGCCCCCCGAAGGTCACGTACCGTCGAAGGATGAAACTGGAAAAGGAGATCTCCGGCGGCCGCTTCGAGAGGCAGCCGAACCGGTTCACGGCGCGGATCGAGGAGGGCGGCGAGCACCCGCCCGAGCCGGGCCGCTACCAGATCTACGCCTCCTACGCCTGCCCCTGGGCGCACCGCTCGCTCATCGTCCGCGAGCTGCTGGGCCTGCGGGAGGTGGTCGGGGTGACGATCGTCGACCCGATCAGGGACGAGAAGGGCTGGCGGATCCCCGGGGGCGACCCGGTGACCGGGGTGGAGTACCTCTCCGAGCTCTATCTGGCGACCGACCCCGGCTACGAGGGCCGCTACACGGTGCCCTGCGTCTGGGACATCACCGCCGGACGCATGGTCACCAACGACTACCCGCAGATCACCCTCACCCTGGAGACGGCCTTCGCGCCCTGGCACGCCGAGGGTGCGCCCGACCTCTACCCGCGGGAGCTGCGCGAGGAGATCGACGCGCTCAACGAGGTGATCTTCCAGGGGCTCAACAACGGCGTCTACCGCGCCGGGTTCGCCCGCTCGCAGGAGGCGTACGACGAGGCGGTCACCGATGTGTTCGCCACGCTCGACCTGCTTGAGGAGCGGCTGTCCACCCGCCGCCGCCTGCACGGCGACGCGCTCACCGAAAGCGACGTGCGGCTCTACCCGACGCTCGCCAGGTTCGACGCCGTCTACAACTCGCACTTCAAGTGCTCGGTTCGGCGGCTGAGCGACTATCCGGTCCTGTGGGCCTACGCCCGCGAGCTGTACGCCATCCCCGCGTTCCGCGACACGACCGACTTCGATCAGATCAAGCGGCACTACTTCGTGACCCAGACGAACGTCAACCCCAGCGGGATCGTGCCACGGGGGCCGGAGATCGACTGGACCGCTCCCTGAGGGAATGCCCGGTGACGTGAAAGTTTCATCCGACAAATCGGTCATTCCCCGGGTCGGCGGGCGGGTCGGGAGGGGTAACGGTTGACGATCGGCGAAACGCGCTGGAAACATCGGGCACCCAGGTTGTGGGAGCGCTCCCACTTGGATCTCTCCGACCGGGATCCTCGGACCCGTGCTCCCACAACCTGGAACCTCCCCCCGCCCAAAGGATCCTCCGTGCGCAGACCTCCCGCCTGGCTCGCCCTCGCCACGGCCGTGACCATGATGACCCTGACCCCCCTGCCCGCAGTGGCCGACGGCCCAGAACAGATCGTCAACGGCACCTTCGACAGCGGCACCGCCCCCTGGTGGAGCACCGGCAACACCACGCTGGAGGTCGAAGACGGCCGCCTGTGCGCCGACGTCCCCGGCAACACCGTCAACCCGTGGGACGTCATCGTCGGCCAGAACGACATCCCCCTGGTCAAGGACGAGACGTACGAGTTCTCCTTCTTCGGGATCGCGACGCCCGGCCGGGTGGTCAAGGCCCTCGTCCAGCTGCCGGTGGACCCCTACACGCAGTACCTGGCGGCCAATCCCGAGCTGAGCGTGTCCGGTAACGACTACCGCTACACCTTCACCTCGCCCGTGGACCTGCCGAACGGGCAGGTGGCGTTCCAAATCGGGGGCAGCGCCACCCCCTGGAGGTTCTGCGTGGACAACGTCTCACTGAAGGGCGGTGCCGAGCCCGAGGTCTACGAGCCGGACACCGGACCCCGCGTCCGGGTGAACATGGTCGGCTACCTGCCCTCCGGGCCGAAGAACGCCACCCTCGTCACCGAGAAGACGGAATCGACCGGCTGGAAGCTCAAGCGCGGCGGGGAGACCGTCGCCGAGGGTGACACCCTCCCGCGCGGTGTCGACGAGAGCTCGGGCCAGAACGTGCACTCGATCGACTTCGGCACGGTCACCACGCCCGGCACCGGCTACACCCTGGAGGCAGACGGCGAGACCAGCCGGCCCTTCGACATCGGCGCGGACGTCTACAGCGACCTCAGGACCGACGCGCTGAAGTTCTACTACACCCAGCGCAGCGGCATCCCGATCCTCGACGAGCTCCGCCCCGGCTACGGAAGGCCCGCCGGGCACATCGGGGTCGCCCCCAACAAGGGTGACATCGAGGTGCCCTGCCAGCCGGGCGTCTGCGACTACACGCTGAACGTCAAGGGCGGCTGGTACGACGCGGGTGACCACGGCAAGTACGTCGTCAACGGCGGCGTCTCCGTCCACCAGCTGATGTCCGCCTTCGAGCGCGCCAAGACCGACGGCGTCCACAAGGACGGCGACCTCGACATCCCCGAGAGCGGCAACGGGGTGCCCGACATCCTCGACGAGGCCCGCTGGGAGCAGGAGTTCCTGCTCAGCATGCAGGTCCCCGACGGGAAGCCGTACGCGGGAATGGCCCACCACAAGATCCACGACGCCGCGTGGACCGGCCTGCCCCTCATGCCCCACCTGGACCCCCAGCCGCGCGAGCTGCACCCGGTCTCCACGGCCGCCACCCTCAACCTGGCCGCCACGGCGGCCCAGGCCGCCCGTCTCTTCGCCCCCTACGACGCCGCGTTCGCCGCGCGCAACCTCGCCGCGGCGAGGAAGGCGTGGGCGGCGGCGAAGGCGAACCCCACCCGGTACGCGGACCCCGCCGACGGGATAGGCGGCGGCGCCTACAACGACGACAACGTGACCGACGAGTTCTACTGGGCCGCCGCCGAGCTCTACATCGCCACCGGCGAGAAGGAGTTCAAGGACTACGTGCTCGCCTCGCCGCACCACACCGGCGACATCTGGCGTGACCGGGGCTTCGACTGGGGCAACACCGCCCAGCTCGGCCGCCTGCAGCTGGCGACCGTGCCCAACGCGCTCCCCGACCGGGCGCGGGTGCGCGAGTCGATCCTGGAAGGCGCGGACAAGTATCTCGCCGTCCAGAAGGCCCACCCGTACGGCGTTCCCTACAACCCGGCGGAGTACGACTGGGGTTCCAGCCACCAGGTGATCAACAACATGGTCGTGATGGCCGTCGCCCACGACCTGAGCGGCGAGGCGAAGTACCACGAGGGGGTGCTTGAGGGGCTGGACTACATCTTCGGCCGCAACGCGCTCAACCAGTCGTACGTGACCGGCTACGGCGAGGTCGCCTCCAAGAACCAGCACAGCCGCTGGTACGCCCACCAGCTCGACCCGTCCCTGCCCAACCCGCCGCGCGGCACCCTGGCCGGAGGCCCGAACTCCTCCATCCAGGACCCGGTCGCCCAGGCCAAGCTGCAGGGCTGCAAGCCCCAGTTCTGCTACATCGACGACATCGAGTCGTGGTCCACCAACGAGCTGACGATCAACTGGAACTCCCCGCTCGCCTGGATCGCCTCCTACCTCGAGACCCCCGCCGCCGCCCCCGGTACGTGCAAGGTCACCTACACCAACCACGGCCAGTGGCCCGACGGGTTCAACACCCAGGTCACCCTCACCAACAACGGGACCGAGACGATCGACGGCTGGACCCTCAGCTGGTCCTTCCTGGGCGGCCAGAGCGTACGGCAGCACTGGAGCACCGCGATCACCCAGGACGGCTCGACCGTGACCGCGAAGAACCTCGCCTGGAACAAGACCATCAAGCCCGGCGGATCGATCACCTTCGGCTTCCTCGGCGCCGACGCCCCCGGCCCCAACCCCCGACCGGACCGCTTCCTCCTCAACGGCAACCTCTGCACGTGACCCAGGTGATGTGAGCCCATACGTCCACAATCAGAAGCTCAAGCCCGTGACCTGCGCTTATCAATGTTGAGGTATCACGGATCATATGGTCGATGACATATAGCCTCACGGACCGTGAGGCTATATGTCATCGAGATCGAGCAGGACTGAGTGGGGCATGGCTCACAACACAGCTCACAACACGTGGGAGCGGACGGGCGCCGAGCGCCGAGCCGACGTCTACCAGGAGGCCCGTGAGGCGTTGCTTCTGGGTCAGCAGGTCTACAACCGCCGGACGGAGCTCGGCCTTTCCCAGGCCGAACTGGCCGAGCGGGCCGGAATGACCCAACCGCAGGTGGCCCGTCTGGAAACAGGGGGGGGCACCCCGACTTTGGCGCTGCTCCGGCGCCTCGCGAGAGCACTGGACGCCGAGTTGAACGTCACCTTCACCCCCCACGCGGCCGCCTGACGCCACTTCAAGGTGGCGGGGGCGCCCTAAACTGGGGCCGTGATCGAGGACATCCGGGTGGATCCCGCCGTCAGCGCGCTCAGGCCCGACTTCGGGGTGCTGGTGATGGGGGTGTACGGGCTGCGCAACGGGCCCACCGACGACAGGTCGCGGGCCTGGCTGGCGGAGGCGGCGGAGAAGGCCGTGGCGACCGACGACCCGAGGATCGAGTCGTGGCGGGAGGCCTACCGGGGGTTCGGGGCGAAGCCGCAGCGGACCAGGCCGTCGGTGGACGCCCTGGTCAGGCGGATGCCGCCGCCGGAGATCAACAAGGTGGTCGACGCCTACAACGCGATCAGCGTCAGGCACGGCCTGCCGATCGGCGGGGAGGACCTCGCCCGCTACGAGGGAACGGCGAGGCTGGTGCGCGCGAGCGGCGACGAGCCGTTCGAGGTCGTCGAGAAGGGCGAGCCCGCGATCGACCGTCCGGAGGCCGGCGAGGTCGTCTGGCGCGACGACAGGGGCGTCACCTGCCGCCGCTGGAACTGGCGGCAGTGCGTCCGCACCCGGATCACCGAGGAGACGACGGACGCGCTGTTCCTGCTGGAGCGGCTCGCGCCCCTGTCGGCGGAGGAGCTTCGCGCGGCCGGGGACGAGCTGGCCGGGCTTCTCGAAGATGTCACTCCGGGGATACGGGTGGAGTCCCGGCTGATCTGGCCGAGCTGATCATGCCCGCCGTACCGGGCTGACCAGCGGCTCAGCGAGTAAACGGTTACCCGGTGAGTGACCGTTTTAACCCGTACTGAGAGGATCGGCAAGGAAGCTGTCGTCAGACTGGCGCAGGTCCGAGCCAAGGCGAGTAGCCTTGGACAGGTTCTCTATCATCAACGCCGATCTGCGGAAGAGGGCGATTTCCGCCGTGTCGTCTGAGTCGTCGCGGACAAACCCGCTGGCAGCCTTTGGTCAGAACGAATGGCTTGTCGACGAGCTGTACCAGAAGTACCTCCAGGACCCCGAGTCGGTCGACCGGGCCTGGTGGAACTTCTTTGCCGACTACAGCCCTGATTCGGGGTCCGGCCGTGCCGCCGCGCCCCGTTCGGGGTCCGGCGATGCAGCCGCATCCCAGGGGGCGGCCGCCGCCGCGTCCGCTCCACCGACACCAGCTGCGCCCTCGGCCCCTCCGGCCGCGGCTCGGGCCACCCCGGCCCCCGCGGCGACGACCCCGGCACCGGCGGCGGCCAAGCCCGCCCCGGCCGCCCGACCCAAGCAGGAGACGCAGTTGCCCGCCCCCGCCGGTGCCGAGGAAGTCCGACTGCGCGGCGCCGCCGCGAGGACCGCGGCCAACATGGAGGCCAGTCTCGTTGTCCCGACGGCGACCAGCGTGCGCGCGGTCCCGGCGAAGCTCCTCATCGACAACCGGATTGTGATCAACAACCACCTGTCCCGCGGCCGCGGCGGCAAGGTGTCGTTCACGCACATCATCGGCTACGCGGTGATCAAGGCCCTCAAGGTCCTGCCGGAGATGAACCACTCCTACTCCGAGGTCGACGGCAAGCCGGTGCTGGTCAAGCCCGAGCACGTCAACCTGGGCCTCGCCATCGACGTCGCCAAGAGCGACGGCACCCGCCAGCTCCTGGTGCCGTCGATCAAGGCGACCGAGGGGATGGACTTCCGCCAGTTCTGGGTCGCCTACGAAGAGGTCGTGCGCAAGGCGAGGGCGGGCAAGCTGGGGGTCGACGACTTCAGTGGCACGACGATCTCGCTGACCAACCCGGGCACCATCGGCACCGTGCACTCGGTGCCGCGCCTGATGCCGGGGCAGGGCACGATCATCGGCGTCGGCGCGATGGAATACCCCGCCGAGTACCAGGGGGCCTCCCCCGACACGCTCTCCCGCCTCGCGGTGAGCAAGGTCATGACGATCACCAGCACGTACGACCACCGCATCATCCAGGGCGCCCAGTCGGGCGACTTCCTGCGGCAGGTCCACCGGCTGCTGCTCGGCGAGGACGGCTTCTACGACGAGATCTTCGAAGCCCTCCGGATCCCGTACGAGCCGATCCGCTGGGTGCAGGACATCTCGACCACCCACGACGACGACGTGGCGAAGTCGGCCCGGGTCATCGAGCTCATCCACGCCTTCCGGGTCCGCGGCCACCTCATGGCCGACACCGACCCGCTGGAGTACAAGCAGCGCAAGCACCCCGACCTCGACATCAAGTCGCACGGCCTGACCCTGTGGGACCTGGAGCGCGAGTTCGCCACCGGCGGCTTCGGCGGCCGGCCCCTGATGAAGCTGCGCGAGATCCTCGGCGTGCTGCGTGACTCCTACTGCCGCACCATCGGCGTCGAGTACATGCACATGCAGAACCCCGAGGAGCGTGCCTGGATCCAGGCCCGCATCGAGCGCCCGCACGCCAAGCCCGACCGCACCGAGCAGCTGCGCGTCCTGGAGCGGCTGAACACCGCCGAGGCGTTCGAGACGTTCCTGCAGACGAAGTTCGTCGGGCAGAAGCGCTTCTCGCTGGAGGGCGGCGAGTCGCTGATCCCGCTGCTCGACTCGGTGCTGAGCTCCGCGGCCGAGGAGCGGCTCGACGAGGCCGTGATCGGCATGGCCCACCGCGGGCGCCTCAACGTGCTCGCCAACATCGTCGGCAAGTCGTACGGGCAGATCTTCGGCGAGTTCGAGGGCAACATCGACCCGCGCAGCGCCCACGGCTCCGGTGACGTGAAGTACCACCTGGGCGCCGGCGGCGACTTCGTCTCGCCCGACGGCTCCAAGCTCAAGACCTCGGTCGTGGCCAACCCCTCCCACCTGGAGACGGTCGACCCGGTCCTGGAGGGCGTGGTCCGCGCCAAGCAGGACCTCCTGGAGCGCGGCGAGGAGGGCTTCACCGTCCTGCCGGTGCTCGTCCACGGCGACGCGGCCTTCGCGGGCCAGGGCGTGGTGGCCGAGACGCTCAACCTGTCGCAGCTGCGGGGCTACCGCACCGGCGGCACCGTGCACATCGTGGTCAACAACCAGGTCGGCTTCACCACCAGCCCGGCCAGCTCGCGTTCCAGCGTGTACGCCACCGACGTGGCCCGGATGATCCAGGCCCCGATCTTCCACGTCAACGGCGACGACCCCGAGGCCGTGGTCAGGGTCGGCAGGCTCGCGTTCGAGTACCGCCAGGCGTTCCGCAAGGACGTGGTGATCGACCTCATCTGCTACCGGCGCCGCGGCCACAACGAGTCCGACAACCCGGGCTTCACCCAGCCGCTGATGTACGACCTGATCGACGCCAAGCGCTCCACCCGCAAGCTCTACACCGAGGCGCTGATCGGCCGGGGCGACATCACGGTGGAGGAGGCCGAGGGCGCGCTCCGCGACTACCAGGCCAAGCTGGAGAACGCCTTCGCCGAGACCCGCGCGGCGGCCAAGGATCCGACGGGCGAGTTCTCCCGTCCGGTCGACATGGAGACCGTCCCCTGGTCGCACGAGGACGTCAAGACGGCCGTCTCCGAAGAGGTCGTCAAGCGGATCGTGGAGACCCAGCTCAACATGCCCGAGGGCTTCACCGTCCACCCGCGCCTGCTGCCGGTGCTGCAGCGTCGCGGGCAGATGGTCGCCGAGGACCGCATCGACTGGGGCATGGGCGAGACCCTCGCCTTCGGCTCGCTGCTGATCGACGGCCACCCGGTCCGCCTCGTCGGCCAGGACTCGCGGCGCGGCACGTTCACCCAGCGGCACGCCGTGCTGGTCGACCGTGTCACGGGCGAGGAGCACACCCCGCTCAAGACGTTCAACCAGGGCACCACGAAGTTCTACGTCTACGACTCCCTGCTGAGCGAGTACGCCGCGCTCGGCTTCGAGTACGGCTACAGCGTGGAGCGGCCCGAGGCGCTGGTCGCCTGGGAGGCGCAGTTCGGCGACTTCGTCAACGGCGCCCAGTCGATCATCGACGAGTACATCACCTCGGGTGAGCAGAAGTGGGGCCAGCGCTCCGGCGTCGTCCTGCTGCTGCCGCACGGCTACGAGGGTCAGGGCCCCGACCACTCCTCGGCCCGCATCGAGCGCTTCCTGCAGATGTGCGCCCAGGACAACATGACCGTGGCCCAGCCCACGCTCCCGGCCAACTACTTCCACCTGCTGCGCTGGCAGACGCTGTCGAACCGGCACCGCCCGCTGGTGGTGTTCACGCCCAAGTCGCTGCTGCGGCACAAGGCGGCGATCTCGGCGGTGAGCGACTTCACCTCGGGGTCGTTCCGGCCGGTGCTCGGCGACACCACGGCTCCCCCGGCCGAGGTGCGCAAGGTCGTGCTGGTCTCCGGCAAGCTCTACTACGACCTCGCGGCGGCCCGCGACAAGCAGGGCCGCAACGACGTGGCGATCGTCCGCCTTGAGCGGCTCTACCCGTTCCCCGGCGACCCGCTGGAGGCCGAGCTGAGCCGCTACTCCGCCGACATCGAGCTGGTGTGGGCGCAGGACGAGCCGCTCAACATGGGTCCGTGGCCGTTCCTGGGGCTGAAGATGGCCGAGAATCCGGGTGTCTTCGGCGGGCGTTCGATCAAGCGGGTCTCCCGCAAGGCCAACTCCTCCCCGGCGACCGGCTCGCACTCCACCCACGAGGTCGAGCTGCAGCAGATGCTCGGCGAGATCTTCGGCTAGGCGACCGGCAGGTCCAAGACAGGCGTCACCACGGAAGTCCCCCGCAGGAGCCCTTGCGGGGGACTTCCCCGTTGTCGCGGGCGTCACCGCGAGATCGCGACGATGACCACGGCGTCATCAGCGTCACTGAAGGAGAACGTGATGTATTTCACCGATCGGGGCATCGAGGAGCTGGTCGCGCGCCGGGGCGAGGAGGAGGTCACCGTGGTGTGGCTCGCCGAGCGCCTGCGCGAGTTCGTGGATCTGAACCCCGACTTCGAGACGCCGGTGGAACGGCTCGCCACCTGGCTGGCGCGGCTGGACGACGAGGACGACTGACAAAAACACGATATATCTTGACCTTCCGGTGGACGCGACATATCGTGTTCACCAGAAGGAGGTCACGCACATGCGGCAGTGGACGATCGAGAAACCAGAGCAGCTCACCTTCGACTCCGTGAGAAAACTCAACGTGCGGATCGTGGCGGGAAAGCTGGCGGTGCTGGCCAGCGACGGCCCTCCCACACTTGAGGTCACCGAGGTCGACAGCCCGCCGTTGCTCGTCACCCACGACGACGACGGCACGCTCACCGTCACCTACAAGGACCTCACCTGGGACGGTCTGCTGGGCTGGCTTCGCCCCGGACGCCGCAGGGCCACGCTGACCCTGACCGTGCCGAAGAACTGCCCGGTCAACGTGGGCGTGGTCTCCGCGTCCGCGGTCGTCGCCGGGTTCGAGGACCGCACCTCGGTCAAAAGCGTCTCCGGCGAGATCGTGCTCGACGGGGTGAGCGGCGAGATCAACGCCGACACCGTCTCCGGCGCCGTGGAGAGCCGCGGCCTGGTCGGAGACCTCTCGTTCAAGAGCGTCTCCGGCGAGCTGACCGTCGCCCAGGGCACACCCCGGCGGCTGAGCGTCACCACCATCTCCGGCAAAATCACCGCCGATCTGGAGCTCCCGCCGACCGGCCACGTCACGATGAACAGCGTCTCCGGCGACATCGTGCTCCGGCTCCCGTACACGGTCGAGACCGACGTCAAGCTCCGTTCCACCTCGGGCAGACTCGACACCGGCTTCACCGAGCTCGACCACTCCGTCCAGCCCGGCGCGAAGACACTGGGCGGCCGGATCGGCGGCGGCATGGCCTCGCTCACGGCCAACACCGTCTCCGCCGACGTCACCCTCCTGAAGGGATCACAGGCATGAGCCCGGTCTTCGGCCACGGAAGGCTCCGGCTCTACCTCCTGAAGCTGCTGGAGGAGAGCCCGCGTCACGGCTACGAGGTGATCCGGCTCCTCCAGGACCGCTTCCTCGGCGTCTACTCACCCTCCCCCGGCACGATCTACCCGCGCCTCGCCCGTCTGGAGGAGGAGGGCCTCGTCACCCACGAGGTCGTGGACGGCAAGAAGGTCTTCACCATCAGCGACCGGGGCCGCGCCGAGCTCAACGGGCGGCTCGACGAGCTCGCCGACCTGGAGCAGGAGATCTCCGACTCCGTCCGCGACATCGCCCGCGAGGTGAAGGAGGACGTGCGCGACACGGTCAAGTCGCTGCGCGAGGAGCTCACCCAGATGGCGCGCGACGTCCGCCAGGGCTCCGAGCAGGACTCGCGCAGGGTCTGGCGCGAGCAGAAGACGGAATGGCAGCGCCAGAAACAGGAGTGGCAGCGCCAGACCGACGCGTGGAAGGACGAGTGGAAGCGCGTCTGGGCCGACGGCTTCACCGGCGAGGGGTCGCGCGCGGGAGACGCCCGGCTCGGGCAGATGCTCGCCGAGTTCGTCGAGGAGATCCGCAGGGACGCGGCGTCCGCGCAGGTCAGCGAGGAGACCCTCGCGACCGCCCAGGACGCCCTGTACGACGCGGCCCGCCGCATCCGCGAAACGCTCCGATGATCTGCGGCGGTGCCCCGTACGGCACCCGCCGGTCGTGACGTACCGCGCCCGACGGTCTCCGTGAGATGGCGGCCCCGGAGCCGGTGAGCCTCCGGCCGCCTGACCCGCCGGCCCGTGGCCCGGCCGGCCAGGGGACAGGCCGCGCCCAGGGTTCCACTGGTCGCCCCACGGGGCCGGGCGACCCGTGCGCCGCCCGGACGACCCACGGGATCGGCCGGGCTCATCCCGGCAGGGTGAAGACGACCTTTCCGAAGAGTTCGCCCTCGTACATCGCCGCGAAGCCCTCGCGCGCCTCGGTCATCGGCAGGACGCGGTCGATCAGCGGGCGAGTGCCGGTCTGCTCCAGGAAGCGGGCCAGCCTGCCCAGCTGGTCGCGGGTGCCCATGGTGGAGCCGATCACGGAGAGCTGCAGGAAGAAGACGCGGTTCAGGTCGGCCGGCGGGACCGCGCCGCTGGTCGCGCCGGAGACCACGATCCGGCCGCCGGGACGCAACGCCTTCAGCGAGTGCCCCCAGGTGGCCTGGCCGACGGTCTCCATCACCGCGTCGACCCGCTCGGGCAGCCGGGCACCGCTCTCGAACGCCTGGTCGGCGCCCAACTCCAGAGCCCGCGCCCGCTTGCTCTCCGAACGGCTGGTCACCCAGACCCGGTATCCCCCGGCCCGGCCCAGCAGGATCAGCGCGGTGGCCACTCCGCCGCCCGCGCCCTGGACCAGCACGGTCGAGCCCGGCTCAAGGCCCGCCTTGTCGAACAGCATGCGGAAGGCGGTCAGCCAGGCGGTCGGCAGGCAGGCGGCCTCCTCGAAGCTGAGCCTGGCGGGCTTGGGCACGAGGTTGCGCCGGGGCACGGTGACCCGCTCGGCGAAGGTGCCGTCGTATTTCTCCGAGAGCAGGGAGCGTTTCGGGTCGAGTGTCTCGTCGGCCCCGCTGCCGATCACCGAGTGCACGATGACCTCGTTGCCGTCCTCGTCCAGCCCGGCGGCGTCGGCGCCGAGCACCATCGGGAGTTGCTCCTCGCGAAGCCCCACCCCCCGCAGACTGAACAGGTCGTGATGGTTGAGCGAGGCGGCTCTCACCGTGACGGTGGCCCACCCGTCGGGAACCTTGGGTTCCGGGCGCTCACCGAGCGTGAGGCCGTCGAGAGGATTGTCGGGATCGATCCGCGTGGCGGTTACAGCGAACATGGCCGCACCCTACGCCGTCCGCGTCGGGTCCACCGCGAACGGGGTGTCCCCCGCGCCGGTCACACGACGACACGCGATCCGCGAGCCCGTCCCCGCACGCCCGCGACGGCCACCGCGAACGCGGCCCGTGCGATCGGCCCCCCTACGTCGTCCGCCTGACGGTTATGCCCGCCATCGTCCGCTCGACGTGTCCTTGCTCCCCCGAGGCCGCGACGTACACGTCGTCCTGGCAGCTCTCGGCGGAGAAGCGGCGCCGCCGCTCGACGACGGAGAGTTCGATCGACGCGACGTCGCAGCCGGGGATCGGAGCCAGCACCAGCAGCGTCTCCCTGGCCCCGCCGAACCACAGCTGCGGCCCCAGCGGCTCACCGCGCAGGGTCTCTCCCCGCGCGGCCAGCCGCAGCGGGGGCCTGGCGTCGAGCACGAGGTAGCCGCCCTTGGTCACCCTGCCGCGCAGGTTGCGCGCCCAGAGCATCCGCTGCTCGAAGGGCATGCCGTTCTTGAGGTCGCGTAGCGCCACGAACCACGGGTCGAACGCGAACAGCAGCACCTCCCCCTCGGCCGCGCTCATGGGAGGCCAGAGCGTGACCCCCTTGACCAGTTGCCGGATCATCGGCCGTCCCTGGGAGACCCCCGCCGGGCCTCCCGACGGCACGTTCAGTTGCCGGTAAGGACCGGGGTCGCCGTCGAGCCGGCCCGACATCGCGGGCCGCACCCCCAGCTTGGCGAGTCCCACCTCCGCCGGATAGCTCACCTCCGCCGCCGAGCCGTCGGGGAAGACCACGTCGATGATCTCCCTGCCGCCCTCCTGGCGAAACCGCGGGTGAAGCACGTTCGGGACCTGCTCCGCGACGACGCCCGCCCGGGTGGGCACCGGCTGCGGCGGGGGCGGCGGAACCACGTCCGGCTCCCGGCCCGTCAGCAGGTTCCACGCCACGAGTGCGACCAGCGCCGCGCCGGCGATCCAGCGCCACGGTCCCCCCTGGGACCTCGCCTCGATGATGTCGTGCTGCCCACCGGCCACGTCTTCGGCCGCCTCCTGCGGAAGGTACGGTTCTCGGCCCCATCTTCGGGGCTCGGCGGTCTCGGCACCCGTGTCAGTACCGTCACGAATCAGATTCGATGCCCACGGTGAACCCCGCGACAACCCGGTACCGTCTTCTGGAAAATGACCATGAGAGGCCGAGACACAGCATCAAGAACGTCACTTCGCCCCACGGCCGGAAGGTGTCGGAGTTACTTGAGAAACTCTGGATAATCGCTGTTACCGATGGTGCCGGCGATGCCTCGGAGCTCGCCACGCAGCTATGGTGAGCTGCTGAAATGCCTATTCGTTAAGCTATAACAAATAGCTATTTAAATAACGAGACAGCATCGGATGGAACCGGCCGAGACTTTTTCCCGTCAATTCCCGCCGAGTGCTCGATCCAGTCAGTAACGTTCCGATCGTTTTCCCGGCGAGGAGAAGTCCCGTCTCCCCGCTGAGAACGAAAGGAGCTTCATGAATTCCCGAGCACGGCGCCTCACGATCCCCCTCACCGGCGTTCTCGTGATCGCCGGAGTGATCGGCGCCACCACCGGTGCCAACGCCGGTACGGCCCCCAAGGACGTGGTCAGTTCCGCCGCCTCCGAGACGGCAGGCGAGGCCACCGCCTTCTGGTCGCCCGAGCGCATGCGCAAGGCCACCGACGCCACCGGCGACGTCGACCTGAGCGTCAAGGGCGGCAAGTCCTCCAACGCCGCGGGCCCCGACGGCCCCGGCGGGTCGGTCCCGCCGATCGGCGCGGAGGGCACCAAGTCCGCCAAGAGCAAGCAGGTGAACCTGCCCAACACCGTCGGGCGCATCTTCTTCACCCTGCCCGGCGCCAACCCGGCGGACCCGAAGAGCTGGAAGTACTGCTCAGGCAGTTCGGTCCAGGGCAAGTACCGCAACGTGGTCGCCACCTCCGCGCACTGCGTCTACGACGTGAAGACCAACCAGTTCTACGACAACTGGATCTTCATCCCGTCCTACTGGGACGGCAACCAGGCGTGGGACGGCAAGAACCCCTACGGCATCTACGCGGCCAAGTGGTTCAACGCGCACGACGACTTCGTGGTGAAGGAGGACTACGACTACGACTACGCCTTCGTCAACGTCCACTCCGGGTTCAAGGTGAACTGGGAGAAGGACAAGGACGGCAAGTGGCAGCCGATCATCAAGAACGTCGGCCGTCTCGGCGACAACGTCGGCGGGCAGGGCTTCGCCTGGAACCAGAAGGTGAAGAACTCCGTCTTCTCCTTCGGCTACCCGGCCGGCCTGCACCCCGACGGCGACAAGCCCTTCTCCGGCCGCACGATGAAGTGGTGCTACGGCACGACCGGCGCCATGCCGGCCGCGCCGAAGTACAACGTCCAGGAGCACGTCGGCTTCAAGTGCGCCTTCACCTCGGGCGCGAGCGGCGGCCCCTGGATCTACAAGTACAAGAACTCCAGCCGGACCGGCTACCTGATCGGCGTGAACAGCATCGCCTGGGACACCGACAAGAACGACCGGTACGACAAGATCTCCTCGCCGTACTTCAACGGCGACACCTACAAGGTCTACAAGACCGCGGCCAACCGCTGGACCAGCTGACTCGCGCGCTCCGGCCGGCTGTAAGGCCATTCGGCCGGCCGGAGTGAACGAGGAGGACCCGCCCCGTACGGGTGGCGGCCGACCACGAACCCGGTCTCCGGATCGCTTCGGGGAAGGCCGCCACTTCGCCCGGGAACGTTCTATGCACCCACCGACCTCCCAAGGTCGTCCGTGAAGGCGAAGAGGGGGCCGGTGGCGACCCGCATCGAGCAGAGGCTGCCGTAGGTGCGTTCGAACCGGATGAAGCGACCGTTCCAGATCCCGGTGGCGGTCACCGTGACCGGGTCGTACTCCAATGTGCAGGCCACCCCCGGCCTCGGCTTGAGCTTGCCGGGATCGCCCAGCATGTTGGCGAGCACCGCGCACGCGTGGACCGCGTCGGGGTGGGTGCCGCCGGGCCGATCGCACAGCAGCAGGGCGTGGCCAAGCGCGGGCAGAGGTTTCTCTCCCCGCGCGAGGCTCAGCACGAGCACCTTGCCGCTACGCGAGGGCATTTCCCCGGGAAACGGTCTCACCGGTGCGGGCATGATCTGGGCGGGCTCGCCCGGATGGAGCGGGAACGGTCTCGTCACCTGCGGTCCCCGGTCATCGGGACGCGGAAACGGCCATGTCTCCCGCGGTCCGGGAACGGGGTCGCGGGGCGGCATGGACACTGCGGACACTGCGGACGCTGTGGCCGTGCCCGAGAACTGGAGGAGGCCGGCGAGAGCCAGGCAGAGAAGACGACGCCGCATGAGATCCCCCGATGACGTGTGACGCGGATGCCGCGACTCAGCCTGCCCTCTCCCGCACTCGTGAGACGGCTACCAGCCCCGGCGTTTCCCCAGTTCATACGGTCACATGACCTGCGGCGGAGGACCCGATCAAGGTGAAGTAGATCAGACGGTCCCTGAGGGTTCCCGGTTCCATGGATTCTGTAACAAAAACATAACGGTCCAACTGACTGCCCGTTTTATAGCTTTTTAACCCATCTTTACCGAGTACGGTCACCTCTTGTCTCTTTACGCATGCGTGGGTTGCCGTCCCGAGCGACGACCCATGACAAAGAAGGAGCTTCATTGAACTCCCGAGCCAAGCGCCTCATCCTCCCCGTGGGCGGTGCCCTCGCCGCCGCCACGATGATCGGCGCCACCCTCCCCGCCACCGCACAGGCGAGCACGGCCGACCCCGACATCAAGTCGTCGGCCCTCACCCCCTCCGGTAACGCGAAGGCCATCGCGGGCTACTGGACGGCATCGAAGCTCAAGTCGGCGTCGACCTACACCGCCGACTCCACCGTCTCCGCCAAGCTGACCAAGACGGGCGCCGCCAAGGCCGCCGCGGACGGCAAGCCCGGCGTCGTCGCCCCGACCGGTGAGGGCGGCAAGAGCGCCGGCAAGTCGCGGAACGTGAACCTCCCCATCACCGTCGGCAAGGTCTTCTTCGTCGACGACAAGGGCAAGGAGCGTTGGTGCTCCGGTAGCGCCGTGCAGTCGAAGTTCCGCAACCTGGTCGCCACCGCGGCCCACTGCGTCTACGACACCGACACGAACAAGCCGTACGGCAACTTCGTGTTCATCCCCGGCTACTACCAGGGCAAGGCTCCCTGGGGCATCTACGTCGGCGCCAAGGTCAACACCCACGACGACTTCACAGTCTACGAGGACTACGACTACGACTACGCCTTCGTCAACGTCTACAACGGCATCAAGCAGCAGCCGGAGAAGGAGGTCGACTACAAGACCTTCAAGGCGCACATGGACAAGGGCGGCGTCGGCCGTGAGTCGGCCACCACGGTCGACTTCGAGACCTACGACAGGTGGACCCAGAAGGGCGGCCTGGGCAAGGTCGAGGACGTCTCCTCCGAGGACGAGGTCGGCCCCCAGTACAAGGGCGCCCTCGCCGTCGCCACCGAGACGGACAAGTGGACCTGGGAGAAGGTCACCGGCGAGGTCTACGGCCTGAAGAACGACAAGGTCACCCTCAAGGGCAGGGACCTGCCGCAGTCCGACTGGCCCAAGTCCGGCTCCAAGCTCGAGACCCGCGTCGACTACGTCACCAAGACCGAGTACGACGCCTACAAGGGTCTTGGCTATCGGAAGGTCGACTCCAAGGGCAACTACACCATCACGTACTACTTCGTGGTGAAGTACATCAAGAAGACCGCGTCCGTGAAGTACGTGATCTACCGTCACTACATCTCGACGGTGGCCGACGCGGGCCGTCTCGGCGACAACGTCGGCGGCCAGGGCTTCAGCTGGAACCAGAAGCTGGGCAAGAAGGTCTTCACGTTCGGCTACCCGACCTCGGCCCACCTCGACGGCAACAAGCCGTACTCCGGTCACACCCAGAAGTGGTGCTACGGCACGACCACCGCCGCGCCCGTCGTGGCGGCCTACAAGGCCGAGGAGCACCAGGCGATCAAGTGCGCCTTCACCCCTGGCGCGAGCGGCGGACCCTTCCTGCTGCAGTACAAGAACGCCAAGCGGACCGGCTACCTCAACGGTGTCGTGAGCCTCACGATCGACAGCGACGGCAACAAGCGCTACGACCGCGTCACCACCCCGTACTTCAACGGTGAGACGTACGGCATCTACAAGCACGCCGCCAACCTCTGGACCGGGAAGCTTCCCGCCTAGGCACAGGCTTCGTGAACGAGAGGGGGCCCGGTGCACACCGGGCCCCTTTTTCCACCTTCACGGGGTGCTTATACACCGTCAGGCACACTGATCAGGTAACAGAGTAAGAGCGGATCGGTCCAACGAACTGCCCAAAACCAAGTTGATCTGGAAAAATCACCCCTTACGCCCCTGGTAGCCACCAGAAACTCCCCGATCCCCGGAAAGGATCCCCCGATGTCCTCCCGCGCTCGGCGGCTCACAGCCACACTCGGCGGGCTGGTCGCCGCCTGTGTGACCGTGACGTTCGCGTTCGCCGGGAGCGCGGCGGCCGCCCCGATGTACGGGGCTCCCAACGGGATCACCTCGATCACGCTGACCAAGAGCAGCGCCGACATGAAACGGATCGCGGAGTACTGGAGCCCGGCCAGGCTCAAGCAGGCGATGGACAACGTGCCGGCCACGCCCGGCAATCCCCCCTCCTCCGCGTCGCCCCCTTCCGCGTCCCCCTCCTCCAGTGGCCCCTCGGGGAGCGCCACACCGGGAAGCGCCACGGCCGCCGCGGCGTCCGGGAATGGGGAGAGCAGCGCGACCACCGGCGGGAAGAACTCCACCACGTCCGGGAAGGCCGCACCGGTCGTCAAGCCCACTCTCCCGAAGAAGCGGGTCCCGTCCTCCGGCGGCTCACCGGTGACCGTGGGCAAGGTGTTCTTCCGGATCGGCGCCAAGGACTACTGGTGCTCCGCCTCCTCCGTGGCGGCGGCCAACCGCAATCTGGTCGCGACGGCCGGGCACTGCGCCTACGACGCCAAGTCGGGCAGCCAGGCCGAATACTGGATCTTCATCCCCGGCTACGACAAGGGCAACACCCCGTACGGGATCTACGTCGGTCACTCGCTCAACCTGCACGAGGACTTCGTCGGCCAGGGCGACTACGACTACGACTACGCGTTCGTCACCGTGCACGACGGCTTCAGGTGGAAGGCCGGCAAGACCTCCGGCAGCTACGAGATGGAGAGCGTCGGGAGCCTGGAGGACAACGTCGGCGGGCAGGGCCTGGTGACCAACCGCGGCACCGGCCTGTCCACGGTCGCCTTCGGCTACCCCGCCGCCCCGCACCCCGACGGCTACCGGCCCTACGACGGTCAGCGGCTGAAGTGGTGCGACGGGCGCACCATCAAGGTGAAGGCCCCCACCCGCCTGGTCGAGCAGGGCATCGCGCTGACCTGCGGTTTCACCAACGGCGCGAGCGGTGGTCCCTGGCTGATCTCCTACAGCAACGGCCTCGGCTATCTCAACGGCGTCAACAGCTTCGCCTGGGACGTCAACACCGACCGCAGGTTCGACAGGATCTCCTCGCCGTACTTCATCGCGTCGACCTACGTCGTCTACCACTGGGCCGCGACCCAGCAGGCACCCCGAACATAACTCCGCCTTAAGAGAGACTTAAGAGACCCTTATCCGGGGTTTGCTCCGCCGATCGCTGCATAGGTTGCTTGTCGTCCCGCAGTTCCCGGATGTCCGGGAACGTTGCAGCGCAAGGAGCTCGTCTTTTGAAGCACTCTCTTCTCCCCCTCGGTGGCGTCGCAGCCGCCACCGCCCTGCTGAGCACCACCCTGGTCGGCACCGCCCAGGCGGCCCCCGACTGGGCGACCGACCCGATGGCGAGGAACAACGCCTCGGCGATCTCGGTCATCAACTTCTGGGCGGCCTCGAACTTCGCCGCCCTCAAGAGGGCGACGGTCTACAACCCCGATCCCGGGGCACCGAAGATGAAGGTCGGCGGCGGCTTCTCCCCCGACGGCAGGCCCGGCAGCGTCGGCCCGACCGGCTCGCAGAAGGGCACCCCGTCGACCGCCAAGAACGTCAACCTGCCCAGGACCATCGGCAAGGTGTTCTTCGTCGTCAACGGTCAGTACCGGTGGTGCTCGGCCACCTCCATCCAGGGCAGGTACCGCAACCTCGTCGCCACGGCCGGCCACTGCGTCTACGACCCGGGCAGCAACAGCGACACCCTCGACAAGTGGGTCTTCGTCCCCGGCTACTACCAGGGCAAGACCCCGTGGGGCATCTACGTCGGCAAGTCGGCGTGGACGCACTACGACTTCGCCAACTACGAGGACTACGACAAGGACTACGCCTTCGTCACGGTCTACAACGGCGTCGCCTTCAACGGGGTCAAGCAGGTCACCAAGCGTGAGTACAACGGGTTCAGCGGCCCCAAGTGGTCACGTGGCTCGCGCTACCACATCCTGCTGTCGAAGGACGTCGGCCGTCTCGGCGACAACGTCGGAGGCCAGGGCTTCACCTGGAACCAGAGGACCGGCAAGACCGTCTACGCCTTCGGCTACCCCACCGCCCCGCACCCCGACGGCAACAAGCCCTACACCGGCGTGACGCCCAAGTACGTGTACGGCAAGACGTCGGGCAAGGAGTACGTCTCCGCGGCGCACAAGGTCGAGGAGCACGTCGGCCTCAAGGGCGCCCTCACCCCGGGCGCCGACGGCGGACCGTGGATCTCGCAGTACAGCAGTTCCACCCGCCTGGGGCTCGTCAACGGCGTCACCAGCCTGTTCGGCGACCAGGACGGCAACGACCGCTACGACCTCATCACCTCGCCGTACTTCGACGGCGAGACCGCCGACATCTACAAGAAGGCCGCCAACGTGTGGTCCGGCAGGATCGTCGGCCCGAACGGCGAGCTCTACAGGTGACTCTCGTCTCCTGAGAGGCTTTCTCTCACCATTCGCGGGACCCGGCGCGCAGCGCCGGGTCCCGCACCCGTTTCCCGGGGGTGAAGAAGTGGATTTCCGGAGCCGAGAAAGCGTTTCACGGGGCGATCCGGAAGTCTCTTCGACCGGATGTGAACGCTTTAGACGTGCCCACCACGAAATCGGTGCCATCAACTCAATGTGATCTGCATCACATATCGATCATGACTCACTGTAACCAGCCGACCACACTTCATTGGCTACTTTCACCTCACACTTACCTCTAACTGCGGAAACAACCCGAGCCAACCTCAATCACAACACCAGCATCAAGGGTGCTTAAACATCACGAAACGGTCTCGGCCTGCCGGGCCCGCTTCTTCCCTCTCGAACCGGCTTCCGGTGTTCAAGATCGGCGCTGTATGTTTCTGGCAATCCCTTTACTGACGCATGGGACGCAAGAGGCGTTCCACATCAGACCAAGGAGTTTCCCTTGAAGCGCATCCTCCTCCCCGCCGGTGGCGCCGTTCTGGCCACCGGTCTGCTGGCCGCCGGTCTGGCCGGCACCGCCAACGCCGCCCCGGACTGGGCCTACGACACCCTGGCCAAGGACGCTCCGTCCGCGCTTGAGGTCGCCGAGTTCTGGACCAAGGCCAACGAGCACACGAACAACCTGGCCAAGGCCACCCCCTACACCTGGGAGACCAAGGCCACGCCGAAGCTGAACGCCAGCGGTGGTTACACCCCCGACGGCAAGCCCGGCGAGGTCAAGCCGACCGGTGAAGAGAAGAAGGCCGCCGCGAAGGTCAAGAACATCAACCTGCCGAAGTCCATCGGCAAGGTGTTCTTCGTTGACTCCAAGGGCGCGCTGAAGTGGTGCTCGGCCACCTCGATCCAGTCGCAGTACCGCAACCTGGTCGCCACGGCCGGTCACTGCGTCTACGACGACAAGGCCGACGCCAGCGTCATGGACAACTGGGTCTTCGTCCCCGGCTACTACCAGGGCAAGACCCCGTGGGGCATCTACGTCGGTAAGACGGCGTACACGCACTACGACTTCGCCAACTACGAGGACTTCGACCGCGACTACGCGTTCGTGACCGTGTACAACGGTGTCCAGATCGGTGGCGGCGCCAAGGAAGTCACCTACAAGGAGTTCCAGGCCTACGACGGCCAGAAGTACGAGAAGGCCGAGGAAGTCAAGGACTTCGAGACCTACGACAAGCTGACCCAGAAGGGTTACATCGGCAAGGTCGAGGACGTCAAGGCGTCCGACGAGGTCGGCCCGCAGTACTTCAAGGCCAAGGCCCTCCCGGTCGAGGTCGACAAGTGGGCCTACGAGAAGGCTCCGGCCCTCAAGCCGGGCGAGAACCCCCTCGCCGGTGGTTCCCCGCAGCAGGCCGCCAAGCGTCCCGCTACCGGTACCCAGTGGTACACCAAGAAGCTCGACGTGACCAAGACCGAGTACGACGCCTACAAGGGTCTTGGCTACAAGGCGACCGATGGTAAGGGCAACTACACCATCACCGAGTACTTCGTCGTGAAGTACGTCAAGGAGACCGCGTCCGTCAAGTACGTGATCTTCCGCCACTTCATCACCCCGATCACCGACGCCGGCAAGCTCGGTGACAACGTCGGCGGCCAGGGCTTCACCTGGAACCAGAAGCCCCAGCAGACGGTGTTCGTGTTCGGCTACCCGGCCGACGCGCACCCCGACGGCAACAAGGCCTACACCGGCGTTACGCCGAAGTGGACCTACGGCAAGACCAACGCCCAGAAGTACGTCCAGGCCGCCACGAAGGTTGAGGAGCACGTTGGCCTCAAGAGCTCCTTCACCCCCGGCGCCGACGGTGGCCCCTGGCTCGCCAAGTACAGCAACGCCAAGCGTCTGGGCTACGTCAACGGTGTCACCAGCCTCTTCGGTGACCAGGACAGCAACGGTCGCTACGACCTCATCACCTCGCCGTACTTCGACGGTGAGACCGCGGTCATCTACAAGAAGGCCGCCGCGGTGTGGTCGGGCTCGATCATCAAGAAGTAGTAGCTTCCTGACGATCACCCGGGCCTGAGGGTCCAAACCTCAGACCCACAGCAACACCAGCTCCACCCAAAGCATCACCCGAGGGGGGTCCGGCACCAGCCGGACCCCCCTCGGCCATTCCCCCACCGAATCCGGTCTTCTCGCAGCGGGCTCCCCGAGCGTGCAGACAGCAGCCGGCCTCTGAGAGAACGCCTCTCCCCCTTCACAAGAACCTCCTCACGAGGGCCGCGCCAACGGGACGGCGCTCAGTGAAGATCGAGCTCAGGCGGAGTCGAGCTCCCTCACCCGCTCGTTCAGCTCCACCACCGGCCGCTCGGCGGCGTAGGGCTCCAGCCTACGCCGCAGGTCGGCGACGTAGGACCGCGTCCTGGCCGACTCCAGGCCCTTCGCCAGCTCCAGCGCCTCCACCGCGACGGAACAGGCCTCCTCCAGCTCCCCCGAGGCGAGCAGTCCGGCCGAGAGCAGCGACAGGTTGAACATCCGCCCGCGTACGTAGCGCCCGTCCATCTCCAGCGAGCGTCTCGCGTGCCCCACCGTGCCCGGCCCGTCTCCCAGGTCCCGGAAGCAGTGCGCGATCTTCGCCGCCAGGTAGGCCTCGTCGAAGTAGGAGATCCAGTCGGGCTCGTGGCCGGCCCTGCGCCGGTCGAAGGAGAGCTCGGCCTCGTGGAGGGAGCTCGCGCACGCCGCGCGGTCGTCCAGTGCCGCGTGCGCGTGGGCCTCCAGCACGTGCGTCTCGGCGAGCAGCGCGAAGATCCCCGCCCGCCGGGCCGAGAGCTGGGCCGCCCTGGCCAGGTCGAGCGCGTGGGCGGGCTGTCCTATGTATACGGCCTGGTGGCTCATCCCCGCGAGGATCTCGCCGCCGAGCCCGTGGTCGCCCGCCCCGCGCGCCAGGCGCAGTGCCTGGATCAGGTAGCGCTGGGCCAGGCCGTGCTGCTCCAGGTCGTAGGCCATCCATCCGGCCAGCCGGGTCAGCTCGGCGGCGGCCGAGGCCAGCGCCTTGCCGGTGTTCTCGGCGTACGAGCCGTCGGCGAGGAGCGGCGCGACCGACGTGTCCAGATATTTCACGACAGCGGGACGGACTCTTCCGCCGCCGAACCTGTTGTCCAGCTCCCCGAAAGACCGGGTGACCTCCCGGATCGCCGCGATGTCGTCCATGCCGACGCGCCGGGTGCCCTGCCCCTCGGGGCGGCCCTCCAACGGAAGGGTGAGCCAGCGCACCGCCCCGGCGGACCCGGCCCCGATCGCGAAGGTGGAGTCGAGTAAGAACCTGCGTCTCTCCACGTCCCCGCGCCACAGTGCTGTCACGGTCGAGATTCCCTCCTGCCACGTGTGGTCGAACTCCTGCCCGAGGTCGAGCGGCGTCAGAACGGCCGACAGGCCGAGATCCTCGGGGCTCACGGCCCTGCCGAGCCGGAGCGCGAAGATCTCGGCGAGCAGTCCGGTGACCGGGTCCCTGGGCCGTTGGCCCGCGATCCAGCGCAGCACGGAACTGTGGTCGTACCTCAGACCGGACAGGCCACGAGCCGCGCCGAGATCGTTGAGCCGGCGGGCCAGCCCCTTGTGGGTGAAGCCCGCCTCGGCGATGAGCCTCTGGAGTAGTCGGTTGGGCTCGCGTTCCATAGCTCCCCTCACCGCGAGAACCGTCTGCGTGCCGACGACGCGCGCGATCCGGCCGTGCGCGCACCGGCCACCTGATGCACGCCTTACGTACATAGGTAACTGAGGGCTCTTTTTATAGCACGATCCGTGACGAACGTCGGGGTTTCCGGAAAGCACCGACGCCCCTCGCCGTTCGGGCGAGGGGCGTCGGTGATCACGCTGCCGGTGAGGTGTCCCTGGAGCCGAGCGGCCCCTCCGACGAGGTGCCCCCGGAGGCGAGCGACCTCTCCGATCCGGGAACCGTTCCGGGAACCGTCCGTGACCTGTGCGGTGTCTCCTAGAGGCGGGCGACCCCGTCGGCGCGGGCCTGCGCGGCGACCGCGGCGATGACCGCCGGGGCCACGCGCTCGTCGAACGGGCTGGGAATCACGTAGTCGGCCGAGAGGTCGTCGTCCGCGACCACCCCGGCGAGCGCCTCGGCTGCGGCGACCTTCATGTTCTCGGTGATCGTGGTGGCGCGCACGTCGAGCGCCCCGCGGAAGACGCCGGGGAAGGCGAGCACGTTGTTGATCTGGTTGGGGAAGTCGGAGCGGCCGGTCGCGACCACCCGCGCGTACTTGCGCGCGATCTCCGGCCGCACCTCGGGAGTGGGGTTGGACAGCGCGAAGACGATCGACTCCGAGGCCATCGACGCGATCGCCTCCTCCGAGACCGTCGAGCCCGACAGCCCGACGAACACGTCGGCCCCCGCGAGCGCCTGCTCGGTGGAACCGCGCAGGCCCGCCCGGTTGCTGTCGCGCGCCAGGGCCTCCTTGATCGGGTTGAGCCCGTCGCGGCCCTCGTGGATGAGCCCCTTGGAGTCGGCGACCGCGATGTCGCCGATGCCGGCGTTGAGGAGGATCCTGCTCACCGCGATCCCGGAGGCGCCGGCGCCGGCGACCACGACCCGCAGGTCTCCCAGCGAGCGGCCGGTCAGCCGTGCGGCGTTCTTCAGCGCGGCCAGCGCGACGATCGCGGTGCCGTGCTGGTCGTCGTGGAAGACGGGGATGTCGAGGATCTCGCGCAGCCGCGCCTCGACCTCGAAGCAGCGGGGCGCGCTGATGTCCTCGAGGTTGATCCCGCCGAAGGAGGGGGCGAGCCGGACGATCGTCTCGACCAGCGCGTCCACATCGGTGCAGTCGAGGCAGATGGGCACCGCGTCGACGTTCGCGAACTGCTTGAACAGCAGCGCCTTGCCCTCCATCACCGGCATGGCGGCGGCGGGCCCGATGTCTCCGAGACCGAGCACCGCGGTGCCGTCGGAGACCACGGCGACCACGTTGGAGATCCAGGTGTAGTCCTTGGCCAGCTCGGGCTCGTCGGCGATCGCGCTGCAGACCCTGGCCACACCCGGCGTGTAGGCGAGTGCCAGGTCGTCGGCGTCGCGGACCGGGACGGTGGAGCGGACCTCCAGCTTGCCGCCGCGGTGCAGGGCGAAGGCCGGATCCAGATCGAGGGCATCGAGAGATTCGAGAGAGACGGAGGATGGCGTGACGGCCACAGCGACCCCTGTAGTTCATGTCAGACAGACGGATGTTTCCTTCGGAGGCGGCCGGAGGAGCCGTCCCGGGCTTCGGTAGCCGCTCGGGGCCTGCTCACTGGGCACGGTCGCCAGGAGGGGTACGGGGGTCACCCGTTGCTCGATTGTGCCACATGTTGAGACTGCCTCCGCTGGAGGAAGTCCACTCACTTTCGCCGTCCGGGTGTTAGCCTCACCACATCGTGTAATACTCGAAATCCATGCCGCCTCTTACATCGACGGATCCCCAGATGGACCTCACCTCCTACGCGGAGCTGGCCGTACTACTGATCAACAGCCCCGACCGGCTCACCGGCCTCGAAGGGCTGCGTCTGCTTCTGGAAGAGGGCGGCCGCTACCGGCCAGGCTGCCGGATCACCAGGAGTGACCTGGAGGCCCTGCGCGACCTGCGCGAGGAGCTGATGATCGTGTTCGAGACCGCGGAGGCCGGCGACGAGGAGGCGGTGGTCGACCGGCTCAACTCGCTGCTCATCCACCACCCGGTCCAGCCGCAGATCTCCGGTCACGACGGCGAGCGCTGGCACATGCACCTCACCGAGGGGGGCCGGATGGCCGACCAGTACGCGGTGGGCGCGGTGATGGGACTCGCCACCATGATCACCGACCTCGGCGTCGACCGGCTCGGCCTCTGCCAGGCGCCGCCCTGCCGCAGGGCCTATCTCGACACCTCCTCCAACCGGTCGCGCCGCTACTGCTCCGAGCGGTGCGCCAGCCGGGCCAACGTCGCCGCCTACCGTGCCCGCCAGAAGGTCGTCGGCTAGCGGCTCCGACCGGGAAACCCCCGCGGGGAACAGCCGTCCCGACCAGCGGAAACCAGGAAAATCCGGTCAGGGTCAGGGGACCGTCCCACCAGAGCCGCCGGACGGCCTACCCGGCCCGCCACAGGCCCGGCCAGTAGCGCAGCACCACCCGGCCGACGATCGCGGACGCGGGCAGCGCCCCGAAGTCCCAGCTGTCGCGCCGCCCCGGCGCGCGCTGGTTGTCGCTCTCCAGCCACCAACCGCCGTCCGCCTCCCACGCGGCGCGCTTGACGATGAGCACGGCGGGGTCGGACGGCAGCCGGGCGACGACCAGGTCACCGGGCCGCACGACCGCGCCGCGCCGCACCCAGAGCCAGTCTCCCGGCCGCAACGCGGGCAACATCGACTCGCCCGCGACACGGACTCTCATCGAGCGTAACCCCCTCCCACGCGGGCATTCGGAGACGAGTAAGGTCGTTAACCGGACCATTCTGAACCTGGCATCAAGGAAGGATTTCCGATGCTCGCACGACTTATGCGCCCCAAGCACATCGCCTCCGCGCACTGCGACCTGCCCTGCGGTGTGTACGACCCGGCCCAGGCCCGCATCGAGGCCGAGTCCGTCAAGGCCATCATGGAGAAGTACGCGGCGAACGAGGACCCGGTCTTCCGCTCCCGCGCGCTCACCATCAAGGAGGAGCGGGCCGAGCTGGTCAAGCACCACCTGTGGGTGCTGTGGACCGACTACTTCAAGCCCCCGCACCTGGAGACCTACCCGCAGCTGCACCAGCTGTTCTGGGAGGCCACCAAGCTCGCGGGCGCGGCCGGCGGCAAGGGCACGGTCGACGTCGCCAAGGCCGACGAGCTCCTCGGCAAGATCGACGACATCTCCAAGATCTTCTGGGAGACCAAGGCCGCTTAAAACCCTCACAACGATGTCGTGAGAGGGCACCGGTGATCCGGATCGAGGAAACGTCCCCGGGACACCCCCTTGATCCGGATCGGGGCCCGCGAGGAGGGCCGCCGTCACGGCGTCCGGCCCCGACGCCGGTCGTCCGGCGGGCCGAACACCGGCACGTCGGCGCCGTACGGCCACCGCCCAGGACCGCGATGCGTCGGAGCCGTCATTAAAAACAGTGCCCTATTTGCGTATCTTCATGGGCTCTTGACGGTGGCAAATCGCCCCGATCGCGAGTCCAAGCGGGCCAACCACCGTCTCAGGGCTGTAGGTTGCAGTCAGCGACTCTGCGAGGAGGAACGTGACCGAACACACCGAGGCGCCCGCGGTCGGCGTGGGCGGGATCCGTGACGTGGTGAGCGTCCGGCTGCCGGCGACGAGCGCCTATCTGTCCGTGCTGCGTACGGCGACAGCCGCACTCGCCGTACGGCTGGACTTCACGCTGGACGAGATCGAGGATCTTCGGATCGCGGTCGACGAGGCGTGTGCGATGCTGCTGACCCAGGCTGTTCCCGGCACAGATCTGACCGCCGAGTTCGAGCTCACCGGGCAGCTGATGAAAGTGCGGGTCGAGGTCAGCACAGTGGGGAGCACCCCTCCGAAGCGCGACGACTTCGCGTGGATGGTGCTCACCGCCCTGGCTGACGATGTGGATGCCGTAACCGACTCCCCCGACCGTATGGCGATCGTCCTCCGCAAGCGCCGAGGCGCGGCGAGGCCGGCGTGACGGAAAGGACTCGTGCCATGGCCGCCAGCGACCACGCGGTGCCCGACCGGGTGCGTGCGCGCCTGCTCTTCGCGGAACTGGTGGAGTTGACCTCCGACGACCCGCGGCGTCAGCGCATTCGCGACGAGCTCGTCGAGCTCCACCTTCCCCTCGTCGAATACCTCGCCCGCCGGTTCCGCAACCGGGGTGAGTGGCTGGACGACCTCACCCAGGTCGCGACCATCGGGCTGATCAAGTCGATCGACCGCTTCGATCTCGGCCGCGGGGTGGAGTTCTCCACCTACGCGACCCCGACGATCGTGGGCGAGATCAAACGCCACTTCCGCGACAAGGGCTGGGCGGTCCGCGTGCCGCGCCGCCTGCAGGAGCTCAAACTCTCGCTCACCAAGGCGATCAGCGAGCTCTCCCAGCGGGAGGGGCGCGCGCCGACCGTGGCCGAGCTGGCCGCGTTCCTGAAGATGAGCGAGGAGGAGGTGCTCGAAGGGCTGGAGTCGGCCAACGCCTACTCCACGGTCTCCCTCGACGCGCCCGACTCCGGCGACGACGACGCGCCGGCGGTGGCCGACTCCCTCGGGATCGTGGACGACTCCCTGGAGGGCGTCGAATACCGCGAGTCGCTCAAGCCCCTGCTGGAGCGGCTGCCCCCGCGTGAGAAGCGGATCCTGCTGCTGCGTTTCTTCGGCAACATGACGCAGTCGCAGATCGCCACCGAGCTCGGCATCTCCCAGATGCACGTGTCCCGGTTGCTCGCCAGGACCCTCGCCCAGCTCCGGGAGGGCCTCACCGTCGACGACTAGCGAGGGGGCTGGTCGTGGTCTCCGTAGAGGGCGTGTGTCGTCGGCGGGGACAGCAGCGTGACCAGTCCGATCACCGCGAGGAGGATCAGCGAGACGCCGATCACCCGCTGGTCGGACTGGATCATCGTGACCGAGACCGGGATGGCGAAGATCTGCGTCAGCACCCCCGGGCTCCGCGACCATCGCTCCGAGTGGAGCATTCCCCAGCCGACCCAGAGCAGGGCCGCGCCGATGATGATCCCGAACGCGGCGACGGCGATCGAGGTCATCAGGTCGGACGGCCGGCCGATCACCGTCTCCACTCCGGCGTAGCCGCCGAGGAGCAGGACGGTCGCGCCTTCCAGTGCCATGACGGCGGCGGCGACGGTGAGGGTCATCGGACGGTTCGACACGGGGCAACCCTATCGCCGGGTATGGCCGCCCGGCTCTTCCCCCACCCCGGCCCCGTTCCCCGTCCCCCGCAGTTCTCCTGCAGTCCCCTCACAGTCTCCCCACGCCGTTCTCCGTCCCCGCGCATCGGCCTTCTCCTTCCGCCGCCTCAGCCCGGTTTCCGGCGGATACGCTGAGGTCATGCGCGCGATGCTCCTGGTGAATCCGAAGGCGACGACGACCAACCAGCGAACCAGGGACGTTCTCATCAGAGCGCTGAGCGCGACGATGAACCTCACCGTCGAGGAGACGGCCTACCGGGGGCACGCGATGCGGCTCTCCCGCAAGGCGCACGCCTCCGGCTACGACGCGGTGGCCGTGCTGGGCGGTGACGGCACCATCAACGAGGCGGTGAACGGGCTGCTCGACCCGGTGGACGGCAAGGCCGGCGACGAGGGCAGCTCGATCGACAGGCCCGCGCTGCTCGCGATCCCCGGTGGCAGCGCGAACGTCTTCGCGAGGGCCCTGGGCCTGCCGAACGACCCGGTCGAGGCGATGGGGGCGATCCTGGAGGCGATCCGCGACGACCGGAGGCGGACCGTCGGACTCGGTCAGGCGATCTGGGGTGACCACAGTAGATATTTCACGTTCTGTAGTGGTCTGGGGTACGACGCCGAGGTGATCAGGGCGGTCGAGGGGATGCGGGGCACCGGCCGCAAGGCGACACCCACCCGCTATGTGAACACCGCGTTACACCACTATCTGTCGACCGACAAACGTCACCCGCCGATGACCGTCGAGGGCCCCGAGGTGCCGCGGACCGGCGGCATCTTCATGGCCGTCGTCTCCAACACCTCCCCGTGGTCCTACATCGGCCCTCGGCCGGTCTCCCCGACCCCGTGGGCGAGCTTCGAGACCGGGCTCGACCTCCTGGGCCTGCAGCGTCTCGGCCTGCCCTTCATGCTCCAGCTGATGCCCCAGATCCTCGGTGAGCGCGACACGCTGCCGACGGGTCGCCACCTGGTGCAGCTCCACGACGAGAAGGAGTTCACCCTGAGCGCCGGGCGCCCCGTGGCGTTCCAGCTGGACGGCGACTACCTGGGAGAGGTCGAACGAATAACGTTCCGTTCTATCCCCGACGCGTTACAGGTCTTGGTCTAATCGGTTACGTGCGAGCCTGTGTGACGCATCCGACATCCATTTCAGGCAAAACGTTCCCCCAAACCTCTTGCGTGTACTAAGCGTGGCTGACAATCTCAAGATGACGTCGGAACGTAGGACCTTTGAGCGGCCACCTCGCTCCCAGGCCACCGGCGATCAAGCGGACAGTCCCCCGATCCGGACCACGGACCGGGGATCCGTTCGCGCTGATTAGTGAAACCCTTCACAAAGTGAGCCGCTGGAGCCGACGCAAGGGCTCCTCATACGAAGGAGTGGACGCATGGACTGGCGCCACCGAGCCGCCTGCCGTGACGTGGACCCCGAGCTGTTCTTCCCGATCGGCAACACCGGCCCCGCCCTGATGCAGATCGAGGAAGCCAAGCAGGTCTGCGGTACGTGCAGCATCAGCGAAGCATGCCTGAAGTGGGCCCTGGAATCCGGGCAGGACGCCGGTGTCTGGGGCGGCCTGAGCGAGGACGAGCGACGCGCGCTCAAGCGACGCACGGCTCGTGCCCGCGCCCGCGCGAGCGTCTGACCCTCCGCGCCCACCCTTCCGTCTCCCCCGGCCGGGCGACGAGCACGTCCCCGACCCGGTGAGCCCTCTTTCCGCCTCGGGCGACAAGCACGTCCCCTCGCGAGAACGCGACCCGACGTGCTCCCCCTCCCCCGCTCAGACCGCGGGGAGGGGGATGCTCAGGCTCACCTCGGTCCCGCCTCCCTGGCGTGGCTCGATGGCGAGACGCCCGGACAGCTCGCCCACCACCAGGGTACGGACGATCTGCAGGCCGAGACTGGTGGCCTGGTCGAGATCGAAGTCCTCCGGCAGCCCGCTGCCGTCGTCGGACACGATCACATCCAGCCGCTCGGCCCCGCGTGACACGATCACTTGGAGCTTGCCCTGACGGTGCGCCAGCCCGTGCTGAACCGCGTTCTGCAGCAGTTCGGTGAGGACCATCGCGAGCGGCGTCGCGATCTCCGAGCGCAACACCCCGAACGCCCCGACGCGGGACGGCACCACCTGCGCCTCAGGGGCCGCGACCTCCCCCGTCATCGCGATCACCCGGTCGGCGATGTCGTCGAAGTCGACCTGCTCCTCGGGCGTGTGCGAGAGCGTCTCGTGCACGATCGCGATCGACCCGACCCTGCGCACCGCCTCCTCCAGCGCCTCCCTGCCCTCCGGCAGCTGCATCCGCCTGGCCTGGAGTCGCAGCAGCGCGGCCACGGTCTGCAGGTTGTTCTTCACCCGGTGGTGGATCTCCTTGATGGTGGCGTCCTTGGTCATCAGCTCCCGCTCGCGGCGCCGCAGCTCGGTCACGTCCCTGATGAGCACCAGCGCGCCGATCCTCCCGCCGCCGACGACCAGCGGGATCGCCCGCAGCTGCACCACCGTGCCGCCCGACTCCACCTCCGTCTCCTTGGGCTCCCGCCCGCTCGCGACGAGCATCAGGTTCTCGTTGATGGGCTCGTCGGAGTAGCAGAGCGTCGCGGTCGTACGGCCCAGCTCCGCGCCGACCAGATCGGCGTTGAGGCCCAGCCGCCGGTAGGCCGACAGCGCGTTCGGCGAGGCGTACGTGACACGGCCCGCCCGGTCGAGCCTGAGCAGCCCGTCGCCCACCCTCGGCGAGCGGACCAGGATCGGCTCGGCGCCGGAGAACGGGAAACGGCCCTCGGCCACCATCTGGGCCAGGTCGGAGGCGCTCTGCAGGTAGGTCAGCTCCAACCGGGAGGGGGTGCGCGCGGAGGAGAGGTTCGTCGAGCGCTGGATGACGCCCAGGAAGTGGTCGGCCCTCCGCACCGGAATGGTCTCCTCGCGGACCGGCACCCCGCTCGACCAGTCGGGATCGCCCTCGCGGCAGATGCGCCGCTCGTTCCAGGCGGTCTCCAGGAGCGGCCTCTCCCCCTTGGCCGCCGTCATGCCCACGATGTCGTCGTGGTAGACCGTCGGCCCCGTGGTGGGCCTCATCTGCGCGATCGCGATCCAGCCCGTGCCCTCCTTCAGGGGGATCCACAAGATCAGGTCCGCGAAGGAAAGGTCGGCGAGGAGCTGCCAGTCGGACACCAGCGAGTGCATCCACTCAAGGTCCGCATCGTCGAGCGCGGTGTGACGAACCGCCAGGTCGCTTAGAGTCGGCACCCGTGCATCATGCGTTCTTTGCAGGCCCGAACGCGAATCGGGTGAGTCCGGCTGGAAAGATGCCGCCTATGGAGCAGACCCCCGACCCACTGGCCCGGTTCCGCACGGCGGCGGCCACGAGGGAGGCGGCGGGACTGCGTCGGGTCCTGCGCGCCCGCACACCCGACGACGACGGCCTGATCGACCTGGCCTCCAACGACTACCTCGGCCTGGCCAGGGACGAGCGGCTGGTCGAGGCGGCCGTGGAGGCCACCCGCGCCTGGGGCACGGGTTCCACGGGCTCCCGCCTGGTCACGGGCTCCACGGCCCTGCACGCGCGCCTGGAGGCGCGCCTGCGCGCCTTCACCGACGCGCGGGGCGCCCTGGTGTTCTCCTCCGGCTACCTGGCCAACCTGGCCGCCGTCGCGGCCCTGGGCAGGGACGCCCTGGTGGTCTCCGAGGCGGGCAACCACGCCTCCATCGTGGACGCCTGCCGGCTGTCGCGCTCACGGGTCGTGGTCGCTCCGCACCGGGACACGGTGGCGGTGGAGAAGGCGCTCGCCGACCGGGACGAGGAGCACGCGATCGTGGTCACCGACGCGATCTTCTCCGTGGACGGCGACCTGGCGCCGCTTGAGGAACTGCACGCGGCGACGGTGCGCCAGGGCGCGCTGTTGATCGTCGACGAGGCGCACTCGATCGGGGTCGTCGGCGCTCGTGGGCAGGGCGCGGTGCACGCCGCGGGGCTCGCGGCCGAACCGGGTGTTGTGAGAACGATCACACTGTCGAAGTCCCTGGGATCGCAGGGCGGAGCCGTGCTCGGCGCGCCCGAGGTGATCCAGACCCTCGTGGACACGGGACGCTCGTTCATCTTCGACACCGGGCTCGCGCCGGGCAGTGTGGCGGCGGCACTCGCCGCCGTCGATATCCTTCACCATCAGCCCGAACTGCCGGGACTTGTCCGGACCAGGGCGAGGGAGTTGGCCGCGATGGCCCGCGATCTCGGCCTGGAGACCGGCGATCCGGCGGGCGCGGTCGTCCCCATCGTGCTCGGCCCGCCCGAGACCGCGCTTCGGGCCGCCCTCGTCTGCGCGGAACACGGGGTGCGCGCCGGATGCTTCCGGCCGCCTTCGGTGCCGGTCGGCCGCTCTTGCCTGCGGTTGACGGCACGGGCCAATCTGAGTTCCGATGATCTAGCGGTGATCCGGGGTGCACTCACCGCCGTGGCCGAGATGAAGGTGACCATGTGAGCGACGACTCCCCGCGGATCCCGAAATACTACGACGTCAAGCGCAGCCTGCTCAGCCTCACCAAGAGCCTGCCCGCAGGCAGCGCCCTGCCACCGGAACGGGCCCTCGCGGTCCGCTTCGAGACGTCGCGCACGACCGTGCGCCAGGCCCTGTCCGAGCTCGTGGTCGAGGGCCGCCTGGTGCGCATCCAGGGCAAGGGGACGTTCGTCGCACAACCCAAGGTCGCCCAGGTCCTCCAGCTCACCTCCTACACCGGGGACCTGCGGACCGTCGGCCTCGAACCCGACACCAAGATCCTCGACATCAGCTACGTCACCGCCGACGAGGCGCTCGCCCGCCGCCTGGCGATCAACGCCGGCGGCCGCGTGCTGCGCCTGCACCGGCTGCGCCTGGCCAACGGCGAGCCGATGTCGATCGACACCACCCACCTGTCGGCCCGGCGCTTTCCCCGCCTCAGGCGGGAGCTGGAGATGCACTCCTCGCTGTACGAGACGCTGTACAACGCGTACAACGTGCGGCTGACCGACGCCGAGGAGATCATAGAGACCGTGCTCGCCACCCCGTACGACGCGCAGGTGCTCAGTGTGGACGTCGGCCTGCCGATGCTCCTGCTCACCCGGCACGCCTTCGACGCGGACGGCAACCCGGTCGAGTGGGCCCAGTCGCTGTACCGGGGAGACCGCTACAAGTTCATCACCCGCCTGCGCCGCCCCTGAGGCAAACCCGAGCCGCGCCTAAGGTGAGACAGGTGAGCATTCTCGTGGTCACCGGGACCGACACCGGGGTGGGAAAGACCGTCGTCACCGCGGCGGTGGCCTCGCTCGCCAGGGAGCGGGGCTCCTCGGTCGCGGTGGTGAAGCCCGCGCAGACCGGGGTGTCCGGCGCCGACCCCGGCGACATGGACGACGTCATCCGGCTGTCCGGGGTGGGGACGACCTTCGAGCTGGCCAGGTATCCCGCCGCGCTCTCCCCCGCGGCGGCGGCCCGCCTGTCCGGCCTGCCGCCGGTCTCCGTCGCGCGGGCCGCGGCCCGGATCGAGGAGCTGGCCTCCTCGCACCGACTGGTGATCGTCGAGGGTGCGGGCGGGCTGCTCGTCCGCTTCGACGAGGAGGGGGCGACCCTCGCCGACCTCGCCCGCGCGCTCTCGGCACCGGTCCTCCTGGTGGTCAGGGCCGGCCTCGGCACCCTCAACCACACCGCGCTGACGCTGGAGGCGATGGCCCACCGAGGGCTGGAGCCCGCCGGGGTGGTGATCGGCTCCTGGCCGGCCGAGCCCGGCCTCGCCGAGCGGAGCAACGTGGCGGACCTGGAGATGCTGGCCGCCCGGCCGCTGGCGGGCGCCCTCCCCGAGCGAGCCGGGCTGCTGGAGCGCGACGCCTTCGCCCGCGCGGCCCGCGCGGGACTGGGCCCCACGCTGGGTGGGGGCTTCGACCCCGCCTCCTTCCGGGCCACCCTTAGGCTTTCCCCGTAGCCGTAGCCGCGGCCCATCTCCCCGCTGGAGGTATCAGATGAGCGACATCCTCGAGATCGCCCGGACGCAGGTGCTTGAGGAGGGCCGCGGGCTCGACGCGGCGCAGGCGCTCCGTTGCCTGGAGCTGCCCGACGACCGTCTCGACGAGTTGCTCGCCCTCGCCCACGAGGTGCGGATGAAGTGGTGCGGCCCGGAGGTGGAGGTCGAGGGCATCGTCTCCCTCAAGACCGGCGGCTGCCCGGAGGACTGCCACTTCTGCTCGCAGTCCGGGCAGTTCTCCTCCCCGGTCCGCGCCGTCTGGCTCGACATCCCCTCGCTGGTCGAGGCCGCGAGGGAGACCGCGGCGACCGGTGCCACCGAGTTCTGCATCGTGGCCGCCGTACGGGGTCCCGACCGGCGCCTGATGGACCAGGTCCGCGAGGGGGTGAAGGCGATCCGCGAGGCGGTCGACATCAACGTGGCGTGCTCGCTCGGCATGCTCACCCAGGAGCAGGTCGACGAACTGGCCGAGATGGGCGTGCACCGCTACAACCACAACCTGGAGACCGCGAGGTCGCACTTCGAGAAGGTCGTCACCACCCACACCTGGGAGGAGCGCTGGGACACCTGCCTGATGGTGCGCGAGGCCGGGATGGAACTGTGCTGCGGCGGCATCGTCGGCATGGGCGAGACCCGGGAGCAGCGGGCCGAGTTCGCCGGCCAGCTCGGCGAGCTGGCGCCCGACGAGGTCCCGCTGAACTTCCTCAACCCGCGCCCCGGCACCCCCTTCGAGTCCTTCCCGCTGCTGGAGGGGCCGGAGGCGCTCCGGACGATCGCCACCTTCAGGCTCGCGCTGCCCCGCACGATCCTGCGCTACGCGGGCGGCCGCGAGCTGACCCTGGGCGACCTGGGCACCCGTGAGGGCATGCTCGGCGGCATCAACGCGATCATCGTCGGCAACTACCTGACCACCCTCGGCCGTACGGCCGAAGCCGACCTCGGCCTGCTGGTGGACCTCAAGATGCCCATCAAGGCGCTCTCCGACACCCTCTGACCTCGCGCGGGCTCGCGGATGACGGGCTCGCGGACGAGGGCTGGTCCGCCTCGCGGACCCGGCTGCCCCCTGAGCTTCGCGCGGACTCGCGGAGACGCGAAGGTCCCCGCGAGCCGGATCTCACCCGGCCCGCGCGGGACTCCCGCCGGGTCTCACCCCACCCCGCCGGGTCTCACCCATCCCGGCGGGTGCGCCCTCCGCCCGTACCGGACTCCCCGTCGATCTCCGTCCCACCCCGGTGAGTCCGCGCTCCGGCCGGTACCGAACCCCCGTCGATCCCGTACGGCCCGTAAGGCGCCCGCCACCAGGCGTTGGGCGGTTCGATTCCCGACAGACGCGATATGTGCCGGCCGCATTAGGCGATGGGATCGGGGCAGGGAGAACAATCCCTGTCCGGCTAAGTGACTGACTGGTAGGTTGCGCGATATGGAGTCTCCCAAGCACGCAGGTGACATAGCGGTCGCCGTCTCCAAGGCATACGGCATCGAGACCATGTTCACCCTGTCCGGCGGGCATATCTTCCCGCTTTACGACGGTGCGGTCCACGAGGGCATGCCCATCCTGGATGTCCGCCACGAGCAGAGCGCCGTCTTCGCCGCGGAGGCGACCGCACGGCTGACGCGCAAACCCGGGCTGGCCGTACTCACCGCGGGCCCCGGCATCACCAACGGCGTCAGCGGGGTGGCCACCGCGCACTTCAACGGCTCCCCCGTCGTGGTCATGGGAGGCCGTGCCCCGCAGTCGCGCTGGGGGTCGGGCGCGCTGCAGGAGATCGACCACCCGCCGCTGTTCGCCCCCATCACCAAGCTGGCCTTCACCGGCTCCGGCGCCGACTCCATCGCCCAGGACGTGGAGATGGCCTTCCGTACCGCCCTCGCCCCGCACCGCGGCCCCGTCTTCCTCGACTTCCACATGGATCACCTCTTCTCGGCCGCGCCTCCGCTCGAGGAGGCCCCCGAGACGCTGACCCCGTCCCCGCTGGAGCCCGACCCCGACGCGCTCGCCTCGATCGCCCAGCTGATCGCCGAGGCCCGGCACCCGGTGCTGGTGCTCGGCTCCGACGTGTGGATGGACCGCGCCGAGGAGGTCGCGAGGAGCTTCGTCGAGGAGTACCGCCTGCCGGTCGTCCCCAACGGCCAGGGCCGCGGCATCCTGCCCGCCGGTCACGAGCTGCTGGTCACCCGGGCGAGAGGAATGGCGTTCTCGCAGGCCGACCTGGTGATCGTGGCGGGTGCCCCGATCGACTTCCGCCTCGGCTACGGCTGGTTCGGCGGCAAGGACGGCGCCCCGCTCGCCAAGGTCGTGCACCTGGCCGACGCGCCGTCACAGCTGACCACGCACATGGATCCCGCCGCCGTCGCCGCCGGCGACCTCTCGCTGCTCTTCTGGAGCCTCGGCGCGGCCTGCGCCAACGCGGGCGTCTCTCCCAAGACCTACACGCCCTGGGTCGCGCAGCTGTCCGAGGCCGCCTCGGCCGCCATCGCCGCCGACGTCGACCTGCTGGAGTCCGCGTCCGACCCGATCCACCCGATGCGCATCTACGGGGAGCTGGGCAAGGTCCTCGCCGACGACGCCGTGGTGATCGGCGACGGCGGCGACTTCGTCTCGTACGCGGGCAAGTACGTCGAGCCCCGGCAGCCGGGCAACTGGCTCGACCCGGGCCCGTACGGCTGCCTGGGCACGGGCCTGGGCTACGCCATCGCCGCCAGGATCGCCCGTCCCTCCTCGCAGGTGGTGCTGCTGCTCGGCGACGGCGCGGCCGGCTTCTCGCTGATGGACGTCGACACGCTCGTGCGGCACCGCCTGCCCGTCGTGATGATCTGCGGCAACAACGGCATGTGGGGCCTGGAGAAGCACCCCATGCAGATGCTCTACGGCTACGACGTGGCCGCCGAGTTGCAGCCGCAGTGCCGCTACGACCAGGTGGTGACCGCCCTCGGCGGCGGTGGCGAGCTCGTCACCGACCCGTCGGAGATCGGCCCGGCCCTGCGCCGCGCGTTCGACTCCGGTATCCCCTACATGGTCAACATCGCCACCGACCCCTCGGTGGCCTACCCCCGGCAGACCACGGGCATCTGAAGGAGCGCCACCGGGCTCGCGCACGCAGGACCGAAGAGGTCTTCTCCGGTGCGCGAGCCTGTCGGCACACCACCCGAAATCGAGGCTCGCCCGTCGTCGTCGCGCCTCGGAGGAGTGCTCCGACACACGCCCCTGCCGTCCGCAGACCAACGGCAATAACGCTTCGCTGGACGAACGGGCCTTACCTGCACGGCCCTACGCCGGCAACGACGAGCGCACAGCGGCTCTGAAGGAGTTTCCGCACACCGGCAACCACCATCGATGCCACACCGCACTCGGAGACCGGCCACCGATCACCCACGTCGACAACCCCGCGGGTCGATACGGCTAGGGCTTGCCCGTCGCCGTCGGGGTGGGCGTCGGCGGACAGTGCACGGGGGCGATGATGATCTCCACCGGCTTGGACGGGTCCCACATCGTGTCCGCGGCCGGAAGGGACTCGACCACCTCGGTGCAGTGCTCGGGTTTGACGTCGGCGCTGTAGGTGCGCTTCACCTTGAAGCCCGCCTGCTTGAGCGCCGCCTCCGCCGCCTCCGGCTTCATGCCGACGGTGCCGGGGACCCTCTTCTTCGGCAGCGGCGTCGGAGTCGGGGTCGGGGTCGGGGTCGGAGTCGGTTTCGGCGGCTTCGTTACCGTCGGGGTGGGCGTCGGCGGCTCGTCCTCCTCGGCGGGCTTCGGGGTGGGGGTGCGTCTGGTCGGCCGCGTCACCGTCGGGGTGGGCGTGAGCGTCCTGCGGGTGTGCCTCACCGTCGGCGGCTTCGTCTCGTCGACGGTGGGTGTGGCCACCGGCGGCTCCACGGAACTCGCTGTCTCCTTGGAGGCCGCCATCCCGTTGATCGCCACCGCGACGAGACCCGCGCACATCACGGCCGCGACCGCCGACGACGCGACCAGCACACTCCTGCGCCGCGGCTTCTGCGCGCCGCGGCGCCCGCGGCCCTGCGCGACCGCCTCGGATCCCACCGTCGGCGAGGCGGAATGCTGCGCGCCTCCCTGCCAACCACCGGTCGGAGGCTGGGCGCCCTGCCAGTTTCCCGCCGGACTCTGGGCTCCCTGCCAGCCCGTCTGCGGAACGGCCGATCCCTGCCCCTGCCAGCCGGTCTGTTCCTGCGGACCGCCCTGGGGGGCCTGCGTCTGCCAGCCGGTCTCCGGCGGCCCCGCCTGCCGCGCGGACGCCGACAGCGTGTCGCCGCCCTCCGTGCCGAAGGCGGCCTGCCTGGCGGCGGCGCTCATCGCCGCGGCGCTGGGGAAGCGCCGGGCCGGATCCTTGGCGAGGGAGCGCTCCACAAGTGCCCTCACCGCGGGCGGAACGTCCGGCGGCAGCGGCGGCGGCGTCTCGCGGATGTGCTTGAGCGCGATCGTGACGGGCGTGTCGCCGTCGAACGGGCGCTGCCCGGCCAGGCACTCGTACGCCACCACGCCCAGCGCGTAGATGTCGACGGCCGGTGTCACGGGCGCGCCCTCGGCCTGCTCGGGCGCGCAGTAGGCGGCGGTGCCGAGCACCATGCCCGCGTCCGTCAGCCGGCTGGCGGAGTCGGATCTGGCGATGCCGAAGTCGGTGAGCACGAGGGTGCCGTCCGACCGCACCAGCAGGTTGCCCGGCTTGATGTCCCGGTGGACGATGCCCTGGTCGTGGACCGCCTGCAGCGCCGAGGCGGCCTGGGCGATGAGGTCCATCGCGGCCCCGGGGGCGATGCGCCGCAGCCGCCCGAGCAGGCGGTCGAGCGGCTCGCCGTCGACGAACTTCATCACCAGGTATGCCGTCGCCCCCGCGCCGGGCACCTCGTGAACCCCGTAGTCGTACACGTCGACGACCCCGGGGTGGTTGATCGTCGCCATCGCCCTGGCCTCGCCCTGGAAGCGAACCAGGAAGCCCGGGTCGTCGGTACGGCCGGGAAGCAGCACCTTCACGGCGACGGTGCGAGCCAGGACGATGTCCTCGCCCTTCCACACCTCGCCCATACCGCCGGCCCCAATGCGGGTGCTCAGGCGATACCGCCCCGCCAGCGTCGTGCCCTGGGCCACCATGGCTCCCCCGTAACCCTCTTCACTCCTACCTCAGAGCTCTCCAACAAAGCGGATCCGCGTCGCGGCACCATCACGGCGCTGTAACGAAACCCTGCATGCCGCATGGCTCACAAACGAGATGCGTGCCGTAGCATCGCACAAAACCCAGCACTTTTAGGCGTACTTATCCACCTTGCAGGCTCTTGCGCCCAAAGCCGCCCGAAAATCACAGAGGAAACAATCAACGCGGGCGCCACGGCGTCACCCCAAGACATCCGGGACGAACTCCGCAAAATCCTACAAGGCTCGGCAAAGAACGTGTGAGTCGGGGTGAAAGCGGGCGGCGTCAGCCGCTCGTGGTGCCGTGTTCGGCGCAGCGCGCGGACCAGCCGCCGGGGGTCACCTGCACCACCATCCGGCGGCGGCAGCGAGAACAGTAGCGGGGTGGCTCCATCGCGCGGGCCGACAGACACGCGGTGTGGTCTGCCTCACCCTCCGGGCGCCCGCAGTGGTCGCAGTACGAGGTCACGAGACCAGACCCTATGCTGACGCGCATGACGCTCGCTCCCGGTCTGCAGGCACGGCTGCTCATCATGGTGGAAACAGAGGACACCGCGACGAAGGTCGGCAGCGGTGACGTCCCCGTGCTCGCCACCCCCCGCCTGCTCGCCCTCGCCGAGCGGGCCACCGTCCAGGCGGTCGCGGGTGCCCTGACTCCGGGCCAGACCTCCGTCGGCACCCGCGTCTTTCTGGAGCACCTGGAGGCCAGCCCGGTCGGCACGCATGTCGAGATCGCCGTCGAGCTCACCGAGGTCGACGGGCGCCGCCTGGTCTTCGGCTTCACCGCCCGCGACCGGACATCCGTCGTCGCCTCGGGAACGATCGAGCGCGTGGTCGTCGACCGTGAGCGCTTCCTCGCCCGGCTCGCCCGCGACGGTGGGACTACTCGATAACGGCGATCAGGTCGCCCTCCTGGATGACGTCGCCCTCGGCGACCTTCAGCTGGGAGATCACGCCGGCGTCCTCCGTGAGGACCGGGATCTCCATCTTCATCGACTCAAGGATGACCAGGGTGTCGCCGTCCTCGACGGGGTCACCCTCGGACACGAGGACCTTCCAGACACTCGCCACCATCTCAGCGCGGATCTCGACCACCGGAAACTCCCATCGTTCAACGTCTCTCAACTGTGTCAGAAAAAGCTGATCACGCCCGCCTAGGAGGGCACCAGTCCCGAGTCGTAGTTTCCGCCGCCGAACTCCTGTCACTCCTGCCGTTCCAGCGCCGCTCCAGTGCCGCTCCAGTGCCGTTCCGGCGGCTCGGCGGGTTCACGGAAACCCGGCACGGTCTCGCGGGCGCCCGCGTCGGCGTGGCCCCGCGCGAGCGCCTCGTCGGTCTCCGTGGCGAACGGCGGGCCGATCCGGCGAGAGGTCTAGAGCCGGTGGATCGGAGCCAGCCTGTCGATCACCCGGGCCATCGCCTCGACGACCGTCGGGTCGTACTCCTGACCCACCCCCAGCCGGAGCCGTTCGAGGGCGGCGCCCGCCCGGTCGCGGTCGCTGGAACCGCCGACGAGGTCGTCGTAGGCGTTGGCCGCCTTGATGATACGGCTCGCCATCGGAGGCGCCTCCGCGCAGGTGTCGCACTGGCGGCGGACGATCTCGGCCACCCGGTCGAGCACCCCGGTCTGCCTGATCACCTCCGCCCCCAGTTCGGCGATGCGCCGCGCCTGCTCGGGGTCGGTGAGGACCGTCGCACCGCCGGGAATGGGATCGCGCAGCGACAACTGGCCGATGTCGTGCATGAGCGCGGCGTACTCGAGCTCCAGCAGCTCGGGCTCCGCCATGCCCAGCTCCCGCCCCACCGCCACCGCCAGGCGGCTCACCCGGCGGGAGTGCCCCGGCTCGACGTACCCGCCGACCTCGGTGACCCGGGACAGCGCCCGTACCGTCTGCAGGTAGGTGGCCCTGATCCCGGCGTACTTACGGAAGGCGACCTGGGTGACGAGCAGCGGCGCCGCGAAGACCAGCAGCGAGGTCATGCCCATGCTGTGCGAGGCGAGCGCGAGCAGGATGCCGGAGGCGGCCACGGCCGCTCCCAGCGGCGCGGCCATCCGCAACTCGTCGCGGACGGCCACCTTGAGGGCGGCACGCACCTGCTCGGCCCGCAGCACGGCGGCGAGCAGCACGTCGACCATCACCATGATCAGGATGAGCAGGGCCATCACGCCGAGCGCGGGCCACCAGCCGCTCTCCCCTCCCCCCGCGAGGTCGGACAGCGGCCCCGCCAGCGGCCGGTAGGCCAGCGCCAGCAGGGCACCGGTGAAGAGCCTGCGCGCCATCCCGTCCAGCTGGGGCGGGCGACCCACCGCGAGGTGCGGCAGCGCCCCCGCCACCATGCCGACCGACAGCACCGCGACGACCTGCAACGCCGAATGCCGGGTGGGGACACCCCCCATGTCCAGCAGGAGCGTGTAACCGAGCGCGGCCGCCGCGCCGATCGGGGCCACCTCCCTGTTGCCGGGCATGGTGAGCCTGACCAGCTCGCCGATCGCGATCAGCGCACCGAAGGCGACGGCGATCTGAGGGTCGAGCAGGCCGGTCGCGGCCGTGTGGGCCACCCCGGCCACCGCCACGAGTCCCGCCGCGCAGATCAGCAGGAGCTGTCCCGAGTCGAGCGTCCGGAGAACGCGGCCGGTGCCGGAGCCGTTCAACGTTCGGACACCACCTGGATGGGCATGGTCGGGTCGTCGTGGTCCTTCGCGGTCGTCTCCGTCACGTCGGCCGGGGGCGTGACGACCGTGCGCGGCGGCTCCCAGCCGTGCCGGTCGACGGCCTTGACGAACGCCACCACCATCACCGGGTCGAACTGGGTGCCGGCGCCCTTGCGCAGCTCGGTCATCGCCACCTCGCGCGAGCGGGCGTTGCGATAGGAGCGGTCGGAGGTCATCGAGTCGAAGGCGTCGGCCACCGCGATGATCCTGGCGAACTCCGGGATCTCGTCGCCCGCCAGCCCCATCGGGTAACCCTTGCCGTCCTGCCGCTCGTGGTGGTGCATGATCCCGGCGAACGCCTCGTCCAGGAAGTCGATGCCGCGCACGATCTCCAGCCCGCGCATCGGATGGAGCTGGATGGCCGCGAACTCCTCCTCGCTGAGCGGGCCGTCCTTCTGCAGCACCTTGGTCGGCACGCCCAGCTTGCCCACGTCGTGGAGCATCCCCGCGTAACGGATCGCGCGCAACCGCTCCGATCCCATGCCGATCTCCTCGGCGATCATGCCCGCGGCCTTGGAGACGCGGGTGCAGTGGCCACGCGTGTAGTAGTCCTTGGTCTCCACGGCCTGGCAGAGCGCGGCGATCGTCGCGTCGTAGGAGCGCTGCTGCGCGAGATACTGGCCGAAGGCCCAGCGGGCCACGAAGAGCGGGAGCAGCACGAGCACCGCGGAGATCGAATTGACCGTGGCCCACAATCCGGCGATCAGCAGGCCGAAGGTGGCGTAGCCGAAGTAGGAGACCATGAACTGGGCCACGCCCCGCAGCGGCACCTGGTCGGCCTGACCGGTGAGCTTCAGCACGAGCGCGATCAGCACGAAGTTGAGGGGCACGAAGACGGCCGCCGCGCCCGCGAACGGCACGATGATGTCGTCGAACCCGGCGACGGTCGGCACCCCCGGCCTGCCGCCGAGCCACACGTAGACCCGGCCGGCGACGTAGCCGCAGATGGCGAACTGGGCGCTGTTGAACAGCCGCTTCACCAGTGGCAGGCCGGGCCGCACGCTGAACATCGCCGTCATGCCGACCAGCGCCGCCCCCTCCGGGCCGAGCAGCACCACCGCGGCGAGCACGGCGGAGAAGCTGACCGACACCGCGGCCTGCCGGACGTGCAGCAGGGTGGGCACCGACTCGCACACCAGGAACAGCAGGGCCAGGACCATGAGGTTGGACCAGTCGAGCAGATCCAGCCCGCCGCCCGAGACCACGTTGTATCCGAGCAGCGCGAACGCGGCTCCGATGACAAGGATCAGATAGACCTTGGCAAACCACGGCAGTCCACGCAAAGCGGCCACCTTAGGGTTCCTAAAGGGCGCGTGCTCAGGTCCAGGAAATCCCAGGAAAGACTGAGGTGACCGTTTCCTTCAACATGCGCTGCCTCCACGTTGATTTCGCACCCAGGCTATCGAAGCGAACCTGCTCAGGAGGGCGAGACGGCCAATCGCAAGCAAAGCGTAATCAAGCAATCACTGTGAGCCATGAATATCCGGAGTATCGGGTTTCGGAGCCGCGCCAATGATCGCGCCGGCCACCCGAGCGGGCGCGCGGGATCCTTCGTCTCGGCTCACGCCGGAGTGATCGCCACTCGCCGCGCGGACGGGCCTGTGATCGGCCCCTGCCGCGCGGACGGATCTGTGATCGGCACCTGACAGGCTGACGGGCACGCGGGATCCTTCGCGTCGGATCGCGCCGGAGTGATCGCCACCTGTCACGCGGACGGGTCTGTGATCGGCGCTCACGCCGACGGTCTCCCGGAGGCCTTTCGCGTCACAGGCTCGCGAGCCTGCTCCTCGCCCAGTCGACGGTGCTCTTCAGCCCCACGGCCAGCTCCGTCTGGGGACGCCAGCCGAGCCCTTCCAACGCGGGGGCCGGGTCGACGGCCATCGCGGGGAGGTCACCCAGGCGCGCCGGGGCCTCGCCCGGCTCGTCGGCGACACCCGCCGCCTCCGCGATCAGGGAGTGCAGCCTCCGGTCGGTGGTCTGGACGCCGGTGCCCAGGTTGAACCGGCCACCGCCGCCCTCGGTGCCGCAGGCGCGGACGAGACCGTCCACCACGTCGTCGACGAAGATGTAGTCGCGGGTCTGGGTGCCGTCGCCGTACACCACCGTGGGGGTGCCGTTGAGCAGCGCGTCGGTGAAGATGGCGACCACCCCCGCCTCGCCGTCGGGCGACTGGCGCGGGCCGTAGACGTTGGAGAGCACCAGGGTGGTGTAGTCGATGCCGTGGAGCGCCTTGAACGTGGCCAGGTAGGTCTCCGCGCTCAGCTTGGAGGCCGCGTACGGGGAACGCGGGTCGGTCGCCGCGCCGCCGGGGACCGGGATGACCGCCGGCCTGCCGTAGACCGCGACCGAGGAGGCGAAGACGACCTTGCGGGTGCCTCCGCGGTGGGCGGCCGTCAGGACCGACGCGGTGCCCTCGACGTTGAGCCGCGCGTCATGGACCGGGTCGGCGACGCTCTTGCGCACGCTGATCTGCGCGGCGAGGTGGCAGACGACCTCGGGCCTCCACTCGGCGGCGAGGCCGATCAGGGCCGGGTCACGGATGTCCATCACGTGCAGGGCGAACAGGGGGTTCCTCGCGGCGCCGACCAGGTTGCCGCGATCGCCGCCCGACAGGTCGTCCACGGCCGCCACCTCGTGCCCGTCGGCCAGCAGCCGGTCGACGAGGGTGGATCCGATGAATCCCGCCCCGCCGGTCACGAGTATGCGCATGGTGAACCCCCATCGTCGTACGCCCAAGGCCGTACGACAGATCCTAGGAGGTCAGCGAGCCAGCTCGGAGCGCACCTGGTCGATACGGCTGAGCACCTTCGCCCTCAGGTCGGCCGAGACCTGGTCGCAGCCGCAGTGTTTGGCGACGAGCTGCTTGACGACCTGCTCCAGGCCGTACTCCTCCAGGCAGGGGTGACACTCGTCCAGATGCACGCGGATCTCGGCGCAGTTGCTCTCGTCGAGTTCACCGTCGAGGTAGGTGTAGACCTTGTCCAGGACCTCGCGGCAGTCGGTGTCGTGGTGGTCGCCGCAGCTCACGCGATCACCCCGCCCCTGGCCGAGAGGCCCGTGCCGACGGGTTCGTCGTTCCTGTCTCGCGCACTCACTTCGCACCCTCCGCGGGAACCAGGCCACGCTCGCGGGCGTAGTCCTCAAGTTGGGTCCGCAACTGGCGGCGGCCACGGTGCAGCCGCGACATCACGGTCCCGATGGGGGTCCCCATGATGTCGGCGATCTCCTTGTACGGGAAGCCCTCGACGTCGGCGAGGTAGACCGCGATGCGGAACTCCTCGGGAAGCGCGGCCAGCGCCTGCTTCACGTCGGTGTCGGGGAGATGCTCGAGCGCCTCGATCTCCGCCGACTTCAGCCCCGCCGAGGTGTGCGACTCGGCCCTGGCGAGCTGCCAGTCCTCGATCTCCTCGGCGCCCGACTGCTTGGGCTCCCGCTGCTTCTTGCGGTAATTGTTGATGAAAGTGTTCGTCAGGATCCGGTAAAGCCACGCCTTGAGGTTCGTGCCTTGCTGGAACTGGTGAAAAGACGCGAAGGCCTTCGCGAAGGTCTCCTGAAGAAGGTCCTCGGCGTCCGCGGGGTTCCGGGTCATCCGAAGCGCGGCGGAGTAAAGCTGGTCGAGATAGGGCATGACATCCCGCTCGAACCGTGTGCTCCGCTGCTCCAGAGTCTCCTCGTCTGTCGCAGGGACCTGACCCACCCCCTTAAGATCGCCGGAGTCCTGCTGACGCGGGACACCGTACTGAGCGGAGAATACCCGCTCGACGGGGATAGGCCGATCACCGGGGCGGGTGACTGGTTCGATCAAGGCGAGCATCTGCTTGCCAACCTCCGAAAGGATCGTGCGTTGTCCGCTTGCAACACACCCGCACTGTCATCTGTTCCCGCAAGATAGAAGGTGACGAACGACCCGGTACGGGGAAAAGAAGATACGTACCGGCAGGTAGTTGAAAGACCACCGGATCCTCCCGACGCCAGGAGCTGCTTGTGCTGCCCATCCCGGCCGAAGAGCTGAACGGCTCAGGTGCGCTCGGGCCGTACTGGACCTTTTACCACGCGGTCGTGGCCGAGCAACTGAGCCGATGGCTGCCGGAAAAACCGTCCACCGTCCTCGACATGTCCTGCGGGGACGGCCGCTGGGGTGTCCAGGCGGCGAAGTCGGGACACCGGGTGGTCGAGGTGGTCGACTTCCGCAGGCCCACGGACGGCCAGCCGCCGCACGACATCTCCAGGGTGAGCCAGGTGCGCGCCGACGACCTGCGCTTCCTGCCCGACAGCAGCGTGGACGCCGTGCTCGCCGAGGAGCGCGCGATGTCGGTGGAGCTCATGGCCGAGTCCGCGATCGACGACGTCGCCCGGGTCCTGCGCCCCGGCGGCCGTGCCCTGGTCTGCGTCGACTCCCTGGTGCTGGGGATGGCGATCCTCGCCGAGCAGAACTACTGGGCCCATCTGCGCCAGACCGGCGAGGTCATGCTCGTGCCCTGGCCCGACGGCAGCATCACCCGCTGCTTCAGCAGCGCCCAGCTCCGCGAGCTGCTCACCGACGCCGGGCTGGAGGTCGAGTGGATACGGCCCCGCACGGTGCTGTCCCCCTCGACGGTCGACCACGTGCTCGCCTCCGACTCCCGCGCGCTCACCTGGCTGGTCAACACCGAGCTGGACACCCATCCGGACGACGACGACACGGTGGGCATCCACCTGGTGGCCAGCGCCCGGCGCCCCTAGGCCGGTCGGATCCGGTCAGGGGATCCGTCTATCCCTCCTTCAAGGGCTCGACGAGCTCGGGGCTGTTGTTCCGCACCGAGTTCACGGCGGTGGAGACCGGGTGGATCTCCAGGCCCGTGGAGCCGGCCGGGATCAGGAACCCCTTCGCGTCGGGCGTCCCCGGGTCGAGCCACTCGCCCCAGCGGTCGCGCTCGATCAGCATCGGCATGCGGTCGTGGACCCTGCCCGCCTCGTCCACGGCGTCGGTCGTGATGATGGTGCAGGTCACCAGCCACGAGAGCGGGTCGTCGTCGGCGCGGCCCCGGTCCCGCCAGAACTCGTACAGTCCCGCCATCGCCATCACGCCGCCGTCGGCGGGGCGGACGAAGTAGGGCTGCTTCTTCGGCTTCCCCTTGGCGTCCTTCTCGTCCAGCACGGCCCACTCGTAGTAGCCGTCCGCGGGGATGAGGCACCTACGCTCGGCGAACGCCTTGCGGTAGGCGGGCTTCTCGGCCACCGTCTCCACCCGCGCGTTGATCATCTTGGATCCGATGGACGGGTCCTTCGCCCAGGCGGGGACCAGTCCCCAGCGGACCACGCGGAGCTGCCGGATCGGCCGGTCGCCCGGCGCCGACTTCGGCACCCGGCTCATCACCGCGTACACCGGTTTCGTGGGCGCGACGTTGTAGTCGGGCCCGAGTTCCTCGTCGGCCGCTCCGTCGAGCTCGACCTGGAACTCCTCCAGCAACTCCTGCTTGCCCCGCGCAGACGCGTATCTCCCGCACATACCTCCACTTTGCCACGCCGCGACACGCCGAGACGTTCCCGACCCCGTTTTCCGATCTTGCCGCCCTCCGGCGTGCCTCCCGTCCGAGCCCGGCCGCCTCTCCGTCCCCGCCGTCCCATCTGTCCTCTCCGTCCCCGCGGCACGCACGGGCGGCGCGAGGCGGGCACCGGTAGGCTTTTGCCCATGTCCGCTCCGCTGTGGCCCGCGCCGACCGCGACCGAACCCGTCCGCGCGACCGTCCCCCTGCCCGGCTCGAAGTCCGTGACCAACCGTGCGCTCCTGCTCGCCGCGCTGGCCGACGGACCGGGAACGGTACGCCTGGCGCTGCGCAGCCGCGACGCCGACCTGATGGCGAACGCGCTGCGGACGCTGGGCGCGACGATGGTCCCCTCCAACGAGAGCGCCTCCAGCGTCGACTGGGCGATCACGCCCGGCCCCGTCACCGGCGGTGCCCGTATCGACGTGGGGCTGGCCGGCACGGTCATGCGCTTCGTGCCGCCGATGGCGGCGCTCGCCGAGGGCGAGGTCTTCTTCGACGGCGACCCGCACGCCCGCAAGCGCCCGATGGGCCCGATCCTGCGCGCGCTGCGTGCCCTCGGCGCCGAGGTGACGGGCGACGCGCTGCCCTTCACGGTGCGAGGGCCGCTGGCGGGCGGCGAGGTGAGGCTCGACGCCTCGGGCTCGTCGCAGTTCCTCTCCGGCCTGCTGCTCGCGGGGGCGCGCTTCGAGAAGGGGGTGACGGTGCGCCACGAGGGCCCGCCGATCCCCTCGCAGCCGCACATCCGGATGACCGTCCAGATGCTCAGGGAGTTCGGCGTCGTGGTGGACGACTCCGAGCCCGACGTCTGGCGGGTCGAGTCCGGCCCCATCGGGGCGCGGGACTTCACCGTGGAGCCCGACCTGTCCAACGCGGCGCCCTTCCTGTGCGCCGCCATGGTGACCGGTGGCACGGTCACCATTCCCGGCTGGCCCGCCCGGACGACGCAGCCGGGCGACCAGCTCCGTACGCTCCTGGCGGACATGGGCGCCTCGGTGGAGCACACCCCCGAAGGGCTGTCGGTCACCGGCACCGGGCGGATCGTCGGCATCGAGGCCGACCTGCGCGACGTGTCCGAGCTCACCCCGACGATCGCCGCGCTCGCCGCCCTGGCGAGCTCGCCCAGCAGGATCGGCGGCGTCGCCCACATCCGCGGGCACGAGACCGACCGGCTCGCCGCCCTCGTCACCGAGATCAACGGCCTCGGCGGTGACGCGAACGAGACCGAGGACGGCCTGGAGATCAGACCCCGCCCGCTCACCGGCGGGGTGTTCCACTCCTACGCCGACCACCGGATGGCGACCGCCGGAGCGGTGATCGGGCTGGCCGTGCCGGGCGTCGAGGTGGAGGACATCGCCACCACGGGTAAAACCCTCCCCGAGTTCGCCGCCATGTGGGCGGACATGCTGCGCGGCGCGCGGTGAGGGGTGAGCGGCCGGTAGGCCCCGCGGTCCCCCTCGGGGACGCGCCGGGCCGGAGAAGGCGGAGAAACTGAGAAAGCGCGAGTACGACGAGGACGACGTCAGGGTCAGGCCGGGAAAGGGATCCCGGCCCCGGACCCGGATCCGCCCTGCCCACGAGGACGCGGTCGCGGCGTTCGTGGTCGCCGTCGACCGCGGGCGCTACACGTGCCTGGTCGAGTCGGCGGGCGAGAAGGGCCGCCGCCGCAAGAAGGACCAGGCCGAGGGTGCCGCGATGAGCGGCAGGGTCGTGGTCGCGATGAAGGCGCGCGAGCTCGGCCGCAAGGGCATCGTGGTCGGCGACCGGGTGGCCCTGGTGGGCGACGTCTCCGGCATGGCCGACACGCTCGCCCGCGTCGTGCGGGTGGAGCCCCGCGTCTCCATGCTGCGCCGTTCGGCGGACGACACCGACGACACCGACGGCATCGAGCGCCCGGTGGTCGCCAACGCCGACCAGCTCGTCATCGTGACGGCCCTGGCCGACCCGCCGCCCAGGCCCCGCATGATCGACCGGATGCTGGTCGCGGCCTTCGACGCCGACATCGATCCGCTGCTCTGCCTCACCAAGTCCGACCTCGCCACACCCGACGAGCTCGTCTCGCTGTACGACCCCCTCGGGGTCCCGTACGTGGTGGTCCAGAAGGGCGGCGGCCTGGAAGAGGTGCGAGAGCGCCTGAAGGGCCGGATCAGCGTGCTCGTCGGCCATTCGGGGGTGGGCAAGTCGACGCTGGTCAACGCCCTGGTCCCGGACGCCAACCGGGCCGTCTCACACGTGAACGCGGTGACCGGCCGGGGCCGTCACACCTCCACCTCGGCCGTCGCCCTGGAGCTGCCGGAGGGCGGCTGGATCATCGACACCCCCGGGGTACGCAGCTTCGGGCTCGCCCACGTCTCGGTGGAGACGGTCCTGGCGGGCTTCCCCGACCTGGTCGAGGGCACCGTCCAGTGCCCGAAGGGGTGCAACCACCTCTCCGACGAGTGCGCCCTGGACGCCTGGGTGGCGGCCGGGCACGCCGACCCGGTCCGGCTCGCCTCCCTGCGCCGCCTGCTCGCCAGCCGCGAGGGCGCCTCCGACGACGACCAGTCCTGAGGACGCGCCGGTGACCGCCCCGGGGGCGAGGCGGCTCGGCGACGAACGTGCGCCGCGACGTCAGCGCGTCAGTGGTTCAGCCGGAAGGCCCAGGCGACGGTCATCTCGGACACGAGGGTGCCGTCGGCGGTCCTGATCTCGACGGCGACGTCGAACTCGGGGCGTTCCCCCGCGTCCAGTGTGGCCACGACCTCCTCGCGGGACGCCCGCAGACGGGCCTCCGCGACGACCTCGCCCTTCGCGAGCTTGAGGTAGCGGATCGCCGCGCTCTTGGCCAGCGGGGTGGCCCGTGACAACTGGTCGCCGAAGGTGGAGAGCATCGCGGCGCCGGAGGCCGTCTCCGCGACGCTGAACAGGGCTCCGGCGTGCGGGCCTCCCACGTGGTTGTGCAGCTCCGCCCGGTCCACCATGCGGGCGACGGCGAAGCCCGGTTCCACCTTGTCGAACGAGATGCCCAGCGTCCTGGCGAACGGGACGCTCTGCAGCATGAAGTCACCCACATCAAAGGTCATACCGGAATGCTACTCGCGAGTAACACCGATGCCAACGGATGTTTCACGCGGTATCCCGGCCTGGTAGGACGCGACACGATTGTTCCGCTTGCTCCCCGATCTCCGCCATTCGGCCGCCGACACGATAGCGTTGACGCCCGTGACGGGTTACAACGACGATCTTCGCCTCGCGCACGTCATGGCCGACGCGGCCGACGATCTGACCATGCGCCGCTTCAAGTCCATGGATCTGCGCGTGGAGACCAAACCCGACCTCACACCGGTGAGCGACGCCGACAAGGCGGCGGAGGAGGCGATCCGCGCCGCCCTCGGCCGTGCCCGGCCACGTGACGCCGTCATCGGCGAGGAGTTCGGCGCGAGCGGCCACGGAGAGCGCTCCTGGATCATCGACCCGATCGACGGCACCAAGAACTACGTGCGCGGAGTGCCCGTCTGGGCCACGCTCATCGCCCTGATGGACCAGGGCCGCGTCGTCGTGGGCCTCGTCTCCGCCCCCGCGCTCGGCCGCCGCTGGTGGGCGGCCCGCGACAGCGGCGCCTGGACCGGCAAGAGCCTCACCAAGGCTTCCAAGTGCCAGGTCTCCTCCGTCGCCCAGCTGGAGGACGCCTCGTTCTCCTACTCCAGCCTCGGCGGCTGGGAGGAGGCCGGGAAGCTCGACGCGTTCCTCGACCTGAACCGCTCCGTCTGGCGTAGCCGCGCCTACGGCGACTTCTGGTCGCACATGCTGGTCGCCGAGGGCGCGGTCGACGTGTCGGCGGAGCCTGAGCTCTCCCGCTGGGACATCGCGGCGCTGACCGTGATCGTCGAGGAGGCGGGCGGCATCTGGACCGACCTGTCCGGCGTTCCCGACGTCGACGGTGGCAGCCTGCTGTGCAGCAACGGCTCCCTGCACGGCGAGGTCCTCAAGCGCCTCGGCGGCGGGCCGCTCACCCTGCCCGCCTAGCGGTTCCTCCCCCTTCCCACCGGCCGCCCTCCGGCGAAGGGCGCGGGGGCACCCACCCGCTCGCAGGGCCGCCACCTCCCCGGCCGGGGACGTCCACCCGCGGTTCCGGTCAAGCGCCGCGCCACGGGTCCGGCCGCGTTACCTTCCGCCGGATGTCGGGAAGGTGAACAGATCGGCAAGTCCGGGAGATCGCGGCCCGAGCCGGGAACGTTCCCGCGACGCGGCCTCCTCGCCGGGTCACGCCCGGACCTGGGAGTCCCCGACGCCCCGCCCACCGGGCCTACCGGAGCGGAAACCGAGATCGAACTCCCGTCGACGCATCGGTATTCACATCCGTGGGCCTACCTCTTCCGGCCCCGGTCATGGCTCGTTTCATCTCCGTTCACTTTGCCCCACTTTTATCGAAGTCATCGAGAACGGATCTCACTACGGAGAAGGAACATACCGTGACCAGTGGACAGCGCCGCCTCAGCGCGGTGGCGACGGCCGCGCTCGTCGTATCGCTCGCGGCCGCGTGTGGTGGCGACGCCAAGCCCAACAGTGACGGCAGCACCACCGCCGCCAGCAGCGCCTCCTCGGCCGAGCCCGGCGCCGGTGCGGCCCTGAGCGGCGAGGTCAAGATCGATGGCTCCAGCACCGTGGCCCCCCTCACCCAGGCGGCCTCCGAGCTCTTCGGCGAGGAGCAGCCGCAGGTGAAGGTGCCGGTCGGCACCTCGGGCACCGGTGGCGGCTTCGAGAAGTTCTGCGCCGGCGAGACGGACATCTCCAACGCCTCCCGCGCGATCAAGGACGAGGAGAAGACGGCCTGCGAGGCGAAGGGCATCACCTTCACCGAGCTCACGGTGGCCGTCGACGCGCTGACCGTCGTGGTTTCCAAGGACAACGACTGGGCCACCTGCCTCACCACCGACCAGCTCAAGAAGATGTGGGAGCCGGCCGCCGAGGGCAAGGTCAAGACCTGGAAGGACGTCGACGCCAAGTTCCCGGCCGAGCCGCTCAAGCTCTACGGCCCCGGCACCGACTCCGGCACCTTCGACTACTTCACCGACGAGATCAACGGTGAGGAGGGCGCGAGCCGCAAGGACTACAGCCCGAGCGAGAACGACAACGACATCGTCACCGGTGTCGCGGGCGCCAAGGGTGGGCTGGGCTACTTCGGCTTCACCTACTTCGAGGAGAACATGGACAAGCTGAAGGCCCTGGAGGTCGACTCCGGCGAGGGCTGCGTGGCCCCGAGCGTCGAGTCGGCCCAGGGTGGCAAGTACACCCCGCTCTCCCGCCCGCTGTTCGTCTACCCCTCCGCCACCGCGGTGAAGCGGCCCGAGGTCGCGGCCTTCCTCGACTTCTACGCGGCCAACATCCACGCGATCGCCACGGACGCGAAGTTCATCCCGCTCAACGCCGAGCAGGAGGCCAAGCTCAAGGCTGACATCACCACGCTGAAGAGCGCCGGCTGATGTCGGCTCAGCACCGCACGACCGTTCCAGGGACCCCGGCGTCCCTGGCGCGGTCGCGCCCGCGTTACGGCGAGTCCGTCATCAAGGTCATTCTCCTGGCCGCGGCGATGGTGTCGGTGGCGACCACGATCGGCATCGTCATCGCGCTCCTCGAACCGACCGTCGAGTTCTTCGCCGCGGTGAGCTTCGGGGAGTTCTTCGGCTCCACCGACTGGGGTCCGCTGTTCAACCCGCCGGCGTTCGGCGTGTGGCCGCTCATCGTCGCCACCGTGGAGATCACCCTGATCGCCGTCGTGGTCGCCGTCCCGCTCGGACTGGCCTCCGCGATCTACCTGTCGGAGTACGCCTCCCACCGGACCCGCAAGATCTTCAAGCCGGTGCTCGAGGTCCTCGCGGGCGTCCCGACGGTGGTCTTCGGCTTCTTCGCCCTCACCTTCGTCACCCCGCTGCTGAGAGACCTCTTCCCCTTCCTGGGACTGGACGGCAAGAACGCGCTCGCCGCCGGCCTCCTCGTCGGCGTGATGATCATCCCGATCGTCGCGTCGCTGTCGGAGGACGCGATGGCCGCGGTGCCGAACGGCCTGCGCGAGGGCTCCTACGCCCTCGGCGCCTCCAAGATGCTCACCTCGGTGCGCGTCGTCGTCCCCGCCGCGTTCTCCGGCATCGTCGCCGCCGTCATCCTGGCGATCTCCAGGGCCGCGGGCGAGACGATGATCGTCGCGATCGCCGGTGGTTTCAAATCCGTCTTCACGCTCTACCCGGGCGATGAGATGTCCACGATGGCGGCCTTCATCGCCCAGGCCGGCTCCGGTGACGCCTCGGTCGGCTCGATCGCCTACAAGACCATCTTCGCGGTGGGTTCCCTGCTCTTCGTGATCACCTTCGCGATGAACTACCTCAGCGCCCGCATGGTCCAGAAGTATCGCGAGGTCTACGACTGATGGCCATCCTCTCCACACCCCGCTCGGCCGTACAGCTGGCGAGCAAGGGGCGCCCCCTCAAGGAACACCTCTTCCGCATCGCGCTGCTGGCCAGCCTCGCGATCGCCCTCCTGTTCCTGGTCATGCTGCTGGTCTACGTCGTCGAGGAGGGCTGGCCGCGACTCAACTCGATGCTGTGGGAGAACCAGCCCTCGATCCGCCGCCCGGAGACGTCCGGCGTCCAGTCGGGCATCTTCGGGACCCTGTGGATCATCGCGCTCACCGCGCTCATGGCCCTGCCCACCGGCATCCTCGCGGCGATCTACCTCGAGGAGTACGCCGACAGGACCAAGTGGTACAACAAGCTGATCGAGCTGAACATCTCCAACCTGGCGGCCGTTCCCTCGATCGTCTACGGCATCCTCGGACTGGGCATCATCGCCCGCTGGATGCAGTTCGGCTTCACCGTCATGACCGGCGCGGTCACGATCTCGCTCCTCGTACTGCCCATCGTGATCATCTCCGCCCGCGAGGCGATCCGCGCGGTGCCGCCGTCGATCCGCGAGGGCTCGCTCGCACTGGGCGCGACCCAGTGGCAGACCATCTATCGGCAGGTGCTCCCGGCATCCATCCCCGGCATCGCGACGGGCTCGATCCTGGCACTCTCCCGCGCGATCGGCGAGGCCGCCCCGTTCCTGATGCTCGGTGCCGCGACGCTCGTCCGGTTCAACCCCGAGGGCGTCTGGAGCAGCTTCACCGTCCTGCCGCTGCAGATCTACAGCTTCATCAGCCGCCCCCAGGAGGAGTTCGCCATTCTCGCCGCGGCGGCGATCGTGATCCTGCTGGCGATCCTGCTCCTGATGAACTCCGTCGCCATCTGGCTCCGTAACCGCTATCAGAAGCGCTGGTGAGGTAAGAGATGTCCGAGATTGGAATTTCCGTGCCGAACGTGAACGTGCGCGGACCCGAAGTCCCCCGCACCATCGAAGCCCTCGACCCGGTCTTCACCGTCTCCGACCTCAGCGTCTTCTACGGCGACTACGAGGCGGTGCGCGGGGTCAACCTGACCATCGGCAACCGCGAGATCACGGCCATGATCGGCCCCTCCGGCTGCGGCAAGAGCACCGTGCTCCGCTGCTTCAACCGGATGAACGACCTGATCCCCGGCGCCCGCGCGGTCGGCGAGATCCGGTACCACGACGAGAACCTGTACGGCGACCACGTGGACCCGATCGAGGTCCGCCGCCGGATCGGCATGGTCTTCCAGAAGCCCAACCCCTTCCCCAAGTCGATCTACGACAACATCGCCTACGGTCCCCGGGTCAACGGCACCAAGGGAAACATGGACGAGATCGTCGAAGAGGCGCTCACCAAGGCCGCGCTCTGGGACGAGGTCAAGGACAAGATCAAGCAGAACGCGCTCTCCCTGTCCGGCGGACAGCAGCAGCGCCTGTGCATCGCGCGGGCGATCGCGGTGAAGCCCGACGTCATCCTGATGGACGAGCCCTGCTCGGCCCTGGACCCGATCGCGACCACCAAGATCGAAGACCTGATGCAGGAACTGACGCGCGACTACACGATCGTCATCGTCACCCACAACATGCAGCAGGCCGCCCGCGTCTCGGACCGCACGGCCTTCTTCACCGCCGAGGTGGACGAGGCCGGAGTGCGGCACGGCCGTCTGGTGGAGTTCGACGAGACGAGCCGCATCTTCACCAATCCCAGCGACAAGCGGACCGAGGATTACATCACCGGCCGCTTCGGCTAACCCACATTGGAGGATCCTGGTGATCCAGCCGCAGACGGCACCAGAGGTGGACGGGGACACACGGACGGCGCCCATGCTGCTGGTGGCCGACCCGGAGGCGGCCATGGTCCACGACCTGGCCACGGCCCTGGAACGCGAAGGTCTGCAGGTCATGGGCGTCACCGACGGCGCCCAGGCCCTGTTGCAGGCCGGAGCGCTGCGCCCCGACGTCGTTCTCGTCAGCGCCTCGCTGCCGGTCATAGGGGCGGTGGAGTTCGTCCGCGCGGTACGGCTGACGCGGGCGATCCCCGTCCTGCTGGGCGTGGGCGACGGTCACGCCCAGCAGGCCGTCCAGGCGCTGGCGGCCGGAGCCACCGCGTGCGTGGCCCGGCCCTACCGGGTGCCCGAACTGCTTCCCCTGATCCATTCCGCCTTCAACGGCGAGTCGGGGACCCGCAGGGCACTCGTGGTCGGCAGGGTGGAACTTGACGTCAACGCCTACCAGGTCAAGGTCGACGGCAGGATCGTCCATTTGCCGCTGCGCGAGTTCGAGTTGCTGCACTACCTGATGCGCAACGCGCACCGCACGGTGACGCGGGAGCAGATCATGCGGCACGTCTGGCACTCCACCGACACGACCTCGACCAACACCATCGCGGTGCACGTCAAGCGCCTCCGCGCCCGACTGGGCGACACCGACGACCGGCTGATCCAGACCGTGCGAGGAGTGGGGTACCGGCTGGTCGACAGAACGGCGTAACGCCTGCCTCCCGCGGGCCGCGAAGGCGCCCGGCTCAGTTCACGGCCGCCTCGCAACCGGGCCCGCCTCGGAAGGCGGCCATGAGGCGCTCGGCCACGCCCTCGACCCTCGCGATGCCCGTCTCCATGCTCGGGCTGTCATCGGTGAGTACGGCCACCGCGTAGTCGTGCCCGTGCCCGCGGATCAGCCCGGCGCTCGCGACCGCCCAGCGCCCGTTCGCCGCGTGCCGCAGCCAGCCGTTCTTCAGGGACACCTGGTCGCCCTCGCACGCCCCCGCGCTGATCCCCCACTTCTGCTCGGGTGTCACCCTCTTCATCAGTCCGAGCGCCCTGCGGCGTTCCGCGGGGGCCAGCGGACTCTTACCGGTGGCCAGAGCCCTGACCAGCCGGATCTGGTCCTCCGCGGTGGTCTGCGCGACGCCCCAGCAGTACTGGGTCGCACACCCCCCGCGGGGGGTGTAGGTGCGTTTGAGACCGAGCCTGCGGTTCGCGCCGGCAAGGCCGGACTCCAGCCCGATCCGTTCGTACAGCCGGTCGGCCGCCTCGTTGTCGCTGAAGCGGATCATGTTTCTCGCGTCGGACCTGGCCCGCTCACCGAGCCGATGCCAGCGCGTCCCGAGCAACAGTGCGGTCAGGATGCCCACCTTGGAGGTGTTGGCCGACGGCAGCTGCAGGGCCTGATGGTAGTGGTAGCGCCGGCCGGTGCCCAGGTCGCTCACCGCGGCGGCGGTTCTGCCGCCGTACCCGGCGAGGAACACGTCGAGGCTCCGGCCGAGTTCCTTGGGAAGGATCTTCGGCGAGCGGGCGGCGCGTACCCCTCCCGAGTCGTGAGGTGCCCCGGCGCCGGGGAAGACGGGTGCCGGGACAGCGGCCAGGAACGGCGCGGCGGGAGGAGGGCTCGGCGACGGCGCGACAGGAGCGGCCTGCCGCGCGGGGGAGGGCAACGGCATGCTCACCGGTGTCAGGCCCTGACACGTGCTGCAGGCGGCGGCCTGCGCGGTGACCAGCAGGACGGCAGCGGCGGCCACCCGTTTCCTTGCTCTCATCCTCCACCCCAACCGTCTCCCCCATTACATGACGATCGGGATATGTCCCACTACACATAGCAATAAGACGATCAAGCGAAATCTAGTCTGAAACAGGGCGTGCGCTATAGAACATCCCGCCAGACCGATGCCCGCTCTTAGCGAACGTCCGCGATTAGCCGGGTGATGACCTCGTCATCGCAGGTCGCCCAGAAGTCCCCGACGACGTCCTCCAGGTGCTCCAGCGACTCCGCCCGGAAGAGTACGTCTTGATATTTCGTGATGTCGTAGTGCGTGGTGCCCATGGCGGCGATGTCCAGCGGACGGATGTCCATTCCCCGGAACTCCTCGATCTCCCCGTACGAGGACAGGATGCCCGCGCCGTACGCCCGCAGCTCGCCCTGGTCCGTCATCACGCCGAACTCCATCGTGAACCAGAAGATCTTCGAGATGAACTCCAGCGCCTCCTTGCCCTCGACCCGCCGGGCCGCCGCTCCCGCCAGGCGGTATAGCCGCGAGTAGCGGTCGGAGGCCAGCGCGTTGGCGTGCCCGATCACCTCGTGGATCACGTCGGGCTCCGGCGTGTACAGCGGCGTGGAGTGGTGCCGGATGTACTGCGTGGAGTGGAAGAGCCCGTCCGCCAGGACACCGTAGAAATCCCTGAGCGGCACCAGCCCGGCAGCCGGGACGTAGCGGAACCCGGTCAGCGGTTCCAGCAGATCGCTCACCTCCTGGAGCTGCGGGATGCGCTCGGCGGGCAACCCGAGCCGATCGGCCGCGCGCAAATACTCGGCGGTCGCGTACTTGTGGTGTTTCAGGCCCAGCTCCCGGCTGACCAGGGCCCACACCTCGTGCTCCTGGTCGGTGTACTCGGCTGTCGGGATGGGCGTACCCGGCACGTACTCCATGGCGAGCGCGGCGATCGCGTTGCGGCGCGCACGGTAGACCGGGTCGGCGAAACCGGGATGACCGGTGCCGAGCTCGACCTCGATCGAGCCGTCGTCACGGGTCGCCACCGGTGCGAAGTACTGCGCTTCCTCGAACATAAATGAAATGACAGCAATATCCGGAAACGTTGGCAAGAGCAGCCAGTTGTACTGGGCGATCCGCACAGAAACGTACCGTGACACCTCGTCTATGCTGGTCGAATCGCCCAATATGACAAGGACCCGAGGAGATGTCGATCGACGAGCTGGACGGCCGCCTCCTGGTCACCATGCGCGCCAACCCGCGCATCGGCCTGACCGAGCTGGCCCGCCTGCTCGGCGTGGCCCGGGGCACCGTGCAGGCCCGCGTCGAGAAGCTGATCGCCCGCGGTGTCATCGCCGACTTCGGCCCCACCGTCACCCCCGAGGGTGCCGGATACCCGATCCTCGCGTTCGTCTCACTGCAGATCGCCCAGGGGCGCCTGGACGAGGCCGTCCAGGCCCTGGACTCACTGCCCGAGATCCTGGAGGTGTACGGCACGAGCGGCCAGGCCGACCTGCTCTGCCGGGTGGTCGCCCGCAGCACCCCCGACCTCCAAGAGATCATCGCCCGCATCCTGGCCTCGCCCGCGGTCCAGCGGACGGACACCACGATCGCCCTCTCCATCCAGGTCCCCTACCGGATCGAACCCCTGCTCCGCGCCGCCTCCGGCGCCTGAGGCCGCTCGCTCTCTTTTGCTTCAGCCGAGGACGCCCACGATCTCGTAGATGCCGTGAGCTCGCGTCCGTGACGCCGCTGTTCACCCTCGGTGGGCCGGGAGACGGGTCATCGGTGGGCCTCAGGTGTCCGGAGACCGGCGAACACGATGGCCAGCGTGCGGCGCCTCAGGTCGTCGTCCCAGCCCGCGTGGAGGGCGCCCTGACAGATACCGGTCAGCAGGGCGATCACCTCGTCGAGACGGACGTCGTCACGAACCGTACCGGCCTCCTGGGAGCGGACCAGAAGCGTCTCGATCCCGTCGCGCAACATCCGCACCGAACTCGCGACCTGGAGATCGACACCCGTCTCGGCCAGGAGACCGACGACCGTCCTCTTCCGCGCCGCCTGCTCGACCATGCGGGCGACGAAGGTGAACAGCGCCTCTCCAGGATCGTCATCGTCGGCGAGCACGGCCATCTCCCCGTCCAACCTGCCCAGGAGGCCTTTCATGATGGCCTGCAGCAGAGCCTGCTTCGTCGGGAAGTGCTTGAAGACCGTGCCGATGGCCACCCCCGCACGGGCGGCGACCTCCTCGGTCGACGCGGAGACGCCCTTCTCGGCGAAGACGGCCTCGGCGGCGGCGAGGATGCGCTCGCGGTTGCGCCGGGCGTCCGCACGCAACGGCCTGGCACCACCGGACTCGCCTGTCTCGCCCGCCGAAGGATTCGTGGTGGTCATCCAGCCAGTCTTCCCTGTCCTCGTCCTTCGCCGCCCGCCCATCTCCCCGTTCGCCCCCGACTCTGCTCGTGCCCACGAAGTGCGGCCTCTTCGCGTGTGAGAACGGCGTTGACAAAGTGAGTCGCCACTCATGATTATAAAGATGAGTTTCCACTCACCTTAGTGGCCGTCCAACGGCCGTCACGAAGGGATCCACCATGACCGAATCCACCGTCACCCCCGGTCCCCGCGAGATCTTCGAGCGCGTGCGGCGACACTGGCTGGAGAACCTCGGCGGCTTCGGGAACGAATTGGCCGAGAACGCCGTCGTCGAAATCCCCTTCGCTCCACCCGGCATGGCCAGGCGACACGAGGGGAAGGAGGCGTTCCTGCTCTTCTCCGGCCCCGAACAGGCCGCCTTCGCCGACCGGTTCGCCTTGGACGAGATCCGCGACGTGGTCGTTCACGAGACCGCCGACCCCGAGGTCATCGTCGTCGAGTACGAGCTCGCCGGCAGGGTCCTCGCCACCGGCCGGCAGGCGTCCTCCCCCTTCATCGGGGTTCTCCGGGTGCGGGACGGGAAAATCGTCAACTGGAGGGAATACCAGAACACCTTGAACATGATCGAAATCATGGGGCAGCCACAGCGAACCTGACGGTCACCTCTGGTAAAGCCCGTGAAGGACCCCTGGAAAGCACGAAAGGCCCCCACCAACGGTGAGGGCCCTACGTGAAAGATTGTCCGGCGGTGACCTACTCTCCCACACCGTCCCCG
>NZ_JBEPDA010000033.1:0-59402 GCF_040299985.1 Streptosporangium sp. NPDC000563
GCAGCGGAGGTGGGCGGGTGTTCCGGCCGGCTTGAAAAGAGCCCGCAACCACCGCGCCCGAGCAGGCCGGAGGCCTGAACCACCAGAGCGCAACTGAGACGGCCGGCCGGAACACCCGCCCACCGCAGCGTGAACGGCGAAGAAACCGGCGACGCACCACAGCCCGAACAAGTATGAGCGGCATCACCGGCCGCCGGCCCCTGATGACATACCGCCGGTGTCCGGACTACGGGGAGGCTCAAGCGATGGAACTCACCACAGCCTGAACGACACGGAACCGCCACAGCGACAGGTCACCGTAAAAGCCGAACCCCACGATCCGGCACGGTCCAAACGAGACCGTGCCGGATCACGAGGCTCAGGCCGCCGTCGCCATCTTCCGCAGCCGGGCCAGAGCGTCACGCTCGATCCGGCGGGCGCGGTCGCGGCCGATGCCGTACCGCTCGCCGACCTCGGTCAGCGTGTGCTCGCGGCCGTCCATCAGGCCGTAGCGCCAGCGGAGCATCTCACGGGTCTGCCCCTCAAGCCCGGTCAGCCACACCTCAAGGCGCTCGCGCTCCAGGATGTCCATCGCCTGCTGCTCGGGGTCGGCCCACGTGTCATCGGCGATCATGTCGCCGAGCTCGGTCTCGTCCTCGTCACCCACGCCCAGTTGCAGGGAGACGGGGTCGGAGGCCCAGCGGCGGAGCTCACGGACCCGCTCGATGGGGAGTTCGAGCACCGTGGCCAGATCGGCGTCGGTCGGCTCGACGTCGAACTCGGCCAGCATGTCGCGGCGGACCCGCATCAGCCTGGTCATCTGCTCGCCCGCGTGGGTGGGCAGTCGCACCGGCCTGGCCTGCTCGTGGATGGCGCGTCCCACCGACTGCCTGATCCACCACGTGGCGTATGTGGAGAACTTGTAACCGCGCCGGTAGTCGAACTTCTCGACCGCGCGGACCAGCCCCAGGTTTCCCTCCTGGACCAGATCGATCAGCGGCATTCCCCGCCCGGAATATTTACGCGCGACGGCCACCACAAGACGTAGATTGGCCTGGATGAATTCATCCTTGGCCCTCTGTCCGGAAACGGCCAGTCGTTCAAGCTCCTCATCGGCCGCGTCACCGATCCGCGGCTCCGTCAATCCGCCCAACCCACCGTCCAGCAACTGCTCAGCGAAGAGACCCGCCTCGATCCGCTTGGCGAGCTCGACCTCTTCCTCCGCGGTGAGCAGGGGCACCCGTCCAATCTCTGCCAGGTAGGTCCCGAGCAGGTCTCGATCAGAGACATGCTGATCCTGCGTCCGATTCCCCGTCGGCCTTGCCATCCGATGGCACCTCGCTCCGCGTGCTTATGACGTGTCCGACCGCTCGCTCAAGGCCCCGTGCGCTCAGACACATCGCTTGTCTTTTCAACGGACGGATCAGGGCAAAGATTCCCTCAAGAAGTACGCCTGGAGAATGGTTTTGGATTTCCTCCTCAAGGAGGATGTTTCCCTGCGCCGCAACGAGGGCCACCACTAACCCCAGCAAAGGGGCTCAAACCAGGCGGCGCCCCTCCTTCCAGACCTGCCTTACCAGCGGTACCCCCGGCCGGTAGGCGAGGTGGACGTAGGTGGGTGTGTCGAGAATCACCAGATCCCCCCTGCTGCCCGCCCGCAGCGTGCCGACGTCCCCGCGGCGCAGCGCCCTCGCCCCGCCGTACGTGGCGGCCCTGATCGCCTCCAGCGGTGTCATCCGCATCTCACGGACCGCCAGTGCCACGCAGAACGGCATGGAGGAGGTGAAGGAGGAGCCGGGGTTGCAGTCGGTGGCGAGCGCGACGGTCACCCCGGCGTCCAGCAGGCGGCGGGCGTCGGGGTAGGGCGAGCGGGTGGAGAACTCCGCGCCGGGCAGCAGGGTCGCCACCACCCCCGACGACGACAGCGCCGAGACGTCGTCGTCGCTCAGATGGGTGCAGTGGTCGGCGGAGGCCGCGCCCACCTCGGCGGCGATCCGCACCCCCGGCCCCTCACCCAGCTGGTTGGCGTGGATCCGCGGCAGCAGTCCCGCCTTCACCCCGGCGAGGAGGATCTCCCTGCTCTGGTCGGCGTCGAAGGCTCCGCGCTCGCAGAACACGTCGATCCACCGGGCGTGCGGCGCGCACGCCTCCAGCATCTCCCCGGTGACGGTGCGGACGTACTCGTCGGCCGAGGAGGCGTCGGGGGGGACGACGTGCGCGCCCAGGTAGGTGGTCTCCTCGGTGAACCTCCGCGCGATCTCCAGTGACCGGCGCTCGTCCTCGACCGTGAGACCGTAGCCGCTCTTGATCTCGACCGTGGTCGTCCCCTGGGCGAGCATCTCGGCGACCAGGGCGGCGGTACGCGCCGCGAGTTCGGCGTCGGAGGCGGCGCGGGTGGCCGACACCGTCGTACGGATGCCTCCCGCCGTGTACGGGCGCCCAGCCATGCGGGCGGCGAACTCGGCGCTGCGGTCGCCCGCGAAGACGAGGTGGGCGTGGCTGTCGACGAAACCGGGGATGACGCAGCGCCCCTCCACGTCCACCCGTTCGTCGGCGTGCGGAGCCCCCTCGGCGGGACCCGCCCACACCACCTCGCCGCCCTCGACCACCAGCGCCGCGTTCTCGATCTCCTCCCGCGCCGGGTCGCCCGTGTAGAGCAGGCCGATGCCGTCGAAAAGGGTGCTCGTCACCGGACGGTCCTCGCTCGTCATACCGACCTCTCCTCCCGCGCCTCGGCGAGTGCCTCGCCGACCGCTTGCGCGAGCATCGCGCCCACGTCGCCGAGTACGTGCCCGCCGTCGACGACCACGTGACGCCCGCCCGACACCACGGAGTGCACGTCGGCGGCGGTCGCGGCGAAGACCACGGTCTCCGCCAGGTGCGCCGGGGATGCTCCGGCCGTACGGACCGAGTCCAGGCGCACCGACACCAGGTCCGCCCAGGCACCGGGGACGAGCATGCCCGCGTCGGCGAAGCCGAGCGAGTCGTGCCCCGCGGCCGTGGCCGCGTTCAGGAGTTCGGCGGCCGACCAGTGACCGCGCCGCTCGGTCGCGAGCCGCTCGTCCAGCTCGACCGCGCGGGCCTCCTCGAACAGGTCGATCACCGCGTGGCTGTCCGAGCCGAGCGTGATGGGCGAGCCCGCCTCGAACAGCCTCCTCGCCGGCCCGATGCCGTCGGCGAGGTCGCGCTCGGTCGTCGGGCACATGCACACGCGCGTGCCGGAGGCGCCGAGCAGCGCGACGTCCACGTCCGACAGGTGCGTGGCGTGCACGGCGGTCGAGCGGGGACCGAGCGCGCCGTGCGCGTCCAGCAGCTGGACCGGGGTCGCGGCGTAGGCGTCCACGCAGGCGGCGTTCTCGGCCCGCTGCTCGGAGACGTGGGCGTGCAGCGGGACCGCGTGGTGCCGGGAGAACTCGGCGACCACGGGGATCTGCTCGGCCCGCACCGCGCGGACCGAGTGCACGGCCATGCCGATCTCCACGTCCCGATCCTCCCGGTATCCGGCCACGAGCGCCTCGGCCCGCGCGGCCCACCCGTCGGCGTCCCCGTCGCCGAAGCGCCGCTGCGCACCGCTCAGCGGGGTGCCGACGCCGCCGGTCAGGTAGCAGGCGTCCAGGAGCGCGATGCGCAGTCCCGCCTCCCGCGCGGCCTGGACGAGCGCGTGTCCCATCGCGTTCGAGTCGTCGTACGGCCTGCCGTCCGGCCCGTGGTGCAGGTAGTGGAACTCCCCCACGCAGGTGATCCCGGCCAGCGACATCTCGGCGAAAGTGGCCCTGGCGAGCCTGAGGTAGGAGTCGGGGTCGAGCGTTCCCGCCACGCCGTACATCCGCTCGCGCCAGGTCCAGAAGCTGCCCTTCTCGCGCTGCGTCACCCCGCGCAGGGCGCGGTGGAAAGCGTGGGAGTGCGCGTTGGCGAGCCCGGGAAGGGTGAGGCCCGCGAGCCGGACGGCTCCGCCGGGCGGGGTCGTCACGCCGGTGACGATCTCGGCGATCAGGGTGTCCCTGACCTTGACGAGTACTCCCGCGACGGCCTCGCCCGGCGGCAGCCAGGCCAGCTCGCACCAGTAGTTCAGCTCCCGCACAGGTCCTCCACGACGGCGGCGAGGGCGGTGACCCCGGCGTGACAGTCGGCCCGGTCCGCGTGTTCCTCAGGAGAGTGCGAGATTCCCGTTGGATTGCGGACGAACACCATCGCGCTGGGCACGCCCGCGGAGGCGAGGATGCCCGCGTCGTGTCCGGCGCCGGTCGGCAGGACGGGTGCGCCGCCCGCGGCCTCGGCGACCCGTTCCCGCAGGGCCGCGTCGAAGTCGACGACCGGGGTCCACGACTCGACCGTGACCTCGGCACCGGAGAAGTCGGTGAGTTCGGCGACGAGCTCCCTCACCGCGTCCTCGTCGCCGCCCCTGGCGTCCAGCCAGGCGCTGACCAGGCCGGGGATGGCGTTGGCGTTGTTGGGCGACACGCGCGTCCTGCCGAAGGTGGCGACCACGCCGCCGCGCTGGGCGGCCTGGCGGGCGTGCAGGACGGTACGGGCGAAGGGCAGCATGGGGTCGTCGCGGTCGGCCAGGCGGGTGGTGCCCGCGTGGTTGGCCTGGCCGTGGAAGTCGAACCGCCAGCGGCCGTGCGGCCAGATGGCCGAGGCGACGCCGACCTCGGCGCCGGTGTGGACGAGGTCCTGTCCCTGCTCGACGTGGAGTTCGACGAAGACGCCGATGTGCCGCAGGGTCTCCTCGTCCCTGCCCAGAGCGCCGGGGTCGCGCCCCGTCGCACGCAGCACCTCGGCGAGCGAGTCGCCTTCGTCGTCCTTCAGGGCGCGGGCCCTGTCGGGGTCGAGGATGCCGGTCAGCAGGCGGGAGCCGACGCACGGGACGCCGAACCTGGCGCCCTCCTCGTCGGTGAAGCAGGCGATTCCCACGGGGCGCGCGGGCCGGAAGTCCTTCGCCCGCAGCAGGTCGAGGGCGGCGAAGGCCGACACGACGCCGAGGGGGCCGTCGAAGGCGCCGCCCTGGCGCACCGAGTCGAGATGACTGCCGGTGACCACGCCGGGCCGGTCCGAGGGGTCACCCCACCAGGCCCACAGGTTGCCGTTGCGGTCCTCCCTCAGGTCGAGGCCGCGTCTGTCGGCCTCCTGCCCGAACCATCGCCGGAGTTCCAGATCCGCGGGCGACCACGCGTCTCGCAGGTAGCCCCGGGTCCGGCCGTCACGTCCGAGGTGCTCTATGGCACCCCACATCTCGTCGAACACCCTCCCATTATGTGAATGAGACCATTCATTGGCGAGCCCGCCGCGCCCTCGGCCCGGCGCCCTCCCAACCTGAGGCGCCTTCGGTTACCGTGCTCAGTTCGAGGGCTTGCCGGTGGGACGGATGGTGATCTCGGTGATGTTGGCGTCCGGGGACGCGGTCAGAGCGGTCAGCACCACCCTGGCCACCGAGTTCGCGTCGAGGTGATCCTCCTGCCGGTAGGGGCCGCCCTCCTGTGCCCGTACCTCGCGCTGCATGTCGGTCGCGACCCGCCCCGGGTAGATCGTGGTGACCTGGAGCTCGGGCTCCTCCAGGCGGAGCCCGTCGGCGAAGGCGCGCAGCGCGTACTTGCTCGCCGCGTAGGAGACCCAGCTCGGGTTCGCCCGCAGCCCGGAACCGGAGTTGATCAGCACCACGTGGCCGTGCGCCGCGCGCAGGGCGGGCAGCAGCAGCCGGGTGAGCTCGGCCACCGCGACCACGTTGATCTCCATCGTGCGCCGCCACACCTCGGCGGGGGTCTCCTCGACACGGCCCAGGTGCACCACGCCCGCGCTGTGCACCAGCACGTCGAGCCGGTCGATGTCGGCGACGTCGGCCTCGGTGACGGCGGTGAGCTCCACCGGCCAAGGCCGCGCGCCGGGCAGCTCGGCGACCATCCCGGACAGTGCCTCGGCGTCGCGTCCGCCGAGCAGCAGGTCGTGCGTGGGGGCCAGGGCACGGGCGATCGCGGCGCCGATCCCTTTGGAGGCGCCGGTGATCAGCGCGGTAGGTCGTTCTGACATGGCGATCACCTTACCCATGGCGAAAACGATCACCACAAGCCCTCAGCGGGACAGTCGAGACGTCGGTCAGTCGGTGGTCGGAGCCACCGCAGCGTCACCGTGACCGTCATCTGACCGTCATCGCCGTCAGTCGAGTTGCTCGGTGAAGACCCCGGCCTGGTCGGTCATCCGCTCGTACTCCTCAAGCCTGGCCTGGGTGCGCAGCGGCGCCGCGTCGGCCATCGCCTCCACCAGCACCATGGCCAGGGCGAGAGGGCCCGCGTGCGAGTCGAAGACGAGCCGCTCGCCGACGGGGGCGGCCAGGACCACGTCCGCCGCGAAGGGCACGTCCCGCCGGTCGGTGATCACCGCCGTACGCAGGCCGAGGTGGCGGGCGTCCCGCAGGGCCTGCACGGCCTCGGCCGGGTAGCGGGGCAGGACGACGGCGACGAGCCAGGCCGCTCCCGCCCTGCGCGCGGCGTACAGGCCGTCGGCCAGCTCGGAGCCGCCGTGGGTGAGCAGGCGGACATCGGGGTGGATCCGCCGCGCGAAGTAGGCGAACGTGGTGGCGAGCCCGCTCGACACCCGCAGGCCGAGCACCGGCAGGGGCTCGCATCCCGCCAGGTTGGCGCCCAGCTCGGAGAGGTCGGAGGGGTCGCTCAGGGCGTCGCGCACGCTCCGCAGGTTGTCGATCTCCACGTCGATCGCGGTCTGCAGGTCGTTGGCCCGCGACGGCCTCCTGCCGCCCACGACCAGGGGGCGCAGCGCCTGCCGCAGCTCGGGATATCCCCCGAAGCCGAGCACCATCGCGAACCTCGTCACCGACGGCTGGCTCACCCCGGCCCGGTCGGCGAGCTCCACGCTGGACAGGAAGACGGCCTCGGACAGGTGGTCGCCCAGGTAACGCGCGATCCGCCGCTGCACGGGCGACAGTCTCCGCCCCTCCAGAAGCCGATCGAGTCCGTCACCCACGCCCCCTCCAACCGCTCGAACCCCCACGAGCATTCCCCTCCCGTCCCGCCCCGCTGTCGTTCATACACCCGCGGAGACGAAAACGAGCGGCACCGGGGGAATTCGCGCACCGCGATCGGGACGCGGCACGCGAATCGGCACCCGTACGTTCCTGCGGGGACCCGGTCGCGGCGCGTCCGGTCAGGACTCGCGCATCGGGACGCGCACACCCCGCTCCTCGGCCACGGTGACGGCCTCGTCGTACCCGGCGTCGACGTGGCGGATGACGCCCGTGCCCGGGTCGTTGGTGAGGACCCGGTTGAGCTTCTCGGCCCCCAGCCTGGTGCCGTCGGCCACGGTGACCTGCCCCGAGTGGATGGAACGGCCGATGCCGACACCGCCGCCGTGGTGGATGGAGACCCACGCGGCGCCGGAGGCGACGTTGAGCATCGCGTTCAGCAGCGGCCAGTCGGCGATCGCGTCGGAGCCGTCCGCCATGCCCTCGGTCTCCCGGTACGGGCTCGCGACGCTGCCGCAGTCGAGGTGGTCACGGCCGATCACCAGCGGGGCCTCGATCTCCCCCGAGGCGACCATGTCGTTGAACCGCTCCCCCGCCAGGTGACGCTCGCCGTACCCGAGCCAGCAGATGCGGGCGGGCAGCCCCTGGAAGTGGACCTTCTCCCCGGCCATCCGGATCCACCTGGCGAGCGGCTCGTTGTCGGGGAACAACTCCAGGATCGCGCGGTCGGTCTTGGCGATGTCGGAGGCGGCGCCGGACAGCGCGGCCCAGCGGAACGGGCCCTTGCCCTCGCAGAACAGCGGCCGGATGTAGGCGGGCACGAAGCCGGGGAAGTCGAACGCGCGGGTGTAGCCCGCGAGCAGCGCCTCGCCCCGGATCGAGTTGCCGTAGTCGAAGACCTCGGCCCCGGCGTCCTGGAAACCGACCATCGCCTCCACGTGGGCGGCCATGGACTCGCGGGCCCTGCGGGTGAAGCCCGCCGGGTCCTTCTCGCGCTCGCCGGCCATGTCCTCGAAGGCCACGCCGACCGGCAGGTACATCAGCGGGTCGTGGGCGGACGTCTGGTCGGTGACGACGTCGATCTCGGCGCCCCTGCGCAGCAGTTCCGGCACGACCTCGGCCGCGTTGCCCTCGACCCCGATGCTCAGCGGCTCGCGCCGGTCGCGGGCCTCGTACGCCAGGCGCAGCGCCTCGTCGAGGTCGGCGGCGCGGACGTCCAGGTAGCGGTGCTCGATGCGCCGGTCGATCGACCTGGGGTCGCAGTCGACGCAGATCACCACGCCGCCGTTCATCGTCACGGCGAGCGGCTGGGCGCCGCCCATGCCACCGAGCCCGGCGGTCAACGTGATCGTCCCGGCGAGGCTCCCGCCGAACCGCTTGGCGGCCACGGCCCCGAAGGTCTCGTAGGTGCCCTGCAGGATGCCCTGGGTGCCGATGTAGATCCAGGAGCCGGCCGTCATCTGCCCGTACATGGTGAGCCCGGCGGCCTCCAGACGCCGGAACTCCTCCCAGTTGGCCCAGTCGGGCACCAGGTTGGAGTTGGCGATGAGCACCCGGGGCGCCCACTCGTGGGTGCGGAACACTCCGACGGGGCGGCCCGACTGCACCAGCAGCGTCTCGTCGCCCTCCAGGGTGGTCAGCGTACGGGTGATCGCGTCGAAGGAGCGCCAGTCGCGGGCGGCCTTGCCCGAGCCGCCGTAGACGACGAGCTGCTCGGGATGCTCGGCGACCTCGGGATCGAGATTGTTCTGGATCATGCGGAGCGCCGCCTCCTGCGGCCACCCCTTGGCGGTGAGCGTGGTGCCGCGCGGCGCGCGCACGATCCGGCTGCCGGACATGCCCGACCTCCCCCTCAAGAATGAATGAACGTATTCATACTTGGTCACCCGGAGGCCACCGGTCAACCCGGCAAAAGGGGTGCCGCGGGCAGCACGCCCGTGGCACCCCCTGATGTAGCCGTAACGATCGCCACGCCCCGGCTCCTCCGTCCCGCACGGACGGGACCGGGTGATCGAATGCGGCGCGCGCCCGATGGGCGCTCCGATGCGAAGGAGAGGCTCCGCACAGGCGGGGATGCCCGGTTCACCGGACGGCGAATCAGCCCCTCGACTCAGCGTCCGAATTATTCCTTTATGAACGATATGAATTTACGCAACCAAGCCGATCCCCGCAGGACCAGGTGGGAAAGGGAACGGGCAGGCGGCCTCAGCCGGGCAGCAGGAACTGGGTGGTGGCCAGCTCGCGGTAGAGGGCGTCGTCGGCGAGCAGCTCGTCGTGGGTGCCCACGGCCCTCACCCGGCCCGCCTCCATCACCACGATCCGGTCGGCCCCCGCCACGGTGGAGAGGCGGTGGGCGATCACCAGCACGGTCGTCTCCGCCGCCACCTCCGCGACCACCTCCCGGAGCCTCAGCTCGTTGACCGCGTCGAGCTGGGAGGTGGCCTCGTCGAGCAACAGGAGCCGAGGACTGCGCAGCAGTGCGCGGGCGATGGCGACCCGCTGGCGCTCGCCGCCGGAGAGCATGATCCCTCGATGGCCGACCCGGGTCTCCAGGCCCTCGGGGAGCCGGGAGACCAGATCCTCCAGCCGGGTACGGGCGAGCACCCGCCAGATGTCGGCCTCGGCCACACCCGGCGCGGCGAAGACGAGGTTCTCCCTGAGCGTGCCGTCCAGCACCGGCGCGTCCTGCTCGACGTAGCCGAGGCAGGCGCGCAACTCGGCGAGCGGCCAGTCCGCGATGTCGCGACCGTCGATCGTGATCGTCCCCGCCTGCCGCTCGTAGAAGCGCTCCAGCAGTGCGAAGACCGTGGACTTGCCCGCTCCGGAGGGGCCCACCAGGGCGGTCAGGCCGCCCGCGGGCACCTCGAAGGAGACGTCGTCGTGGACGACCGGTCTGTCGTCGCCGTAGCGGAAGGCGACGTTCTCGAAGACGACCCCGGCGGGGGCCCTGCCGACCTCGTACGCCGCACCGTCCGCTCTCTCGGCGGGAAGCTCCTCGATCTCGCGGATCCTCTTCACCGCGGCCAGGCCGTTCTGCACCTGCGTGAAGCCCTGAACCAGCTGGCCGATGGGGGCGACCAGATAGAACAGGTACAGCAGGAAGGCGATCAGCGAGGAGACCTCCAGCACGCCGGAGGTGACCCGCGCGCCGCCCACGCCGAGCACGGCCACGAACGCCAGTTGCGCGGAGACCCACGCCGAGACGCCGGCGATCGACGTCAGCCAGGCGACGGCGATCCCCCGGTCACGCGCCTCGCGGGCCGCCTCGCCCACCGCGGCGATCTCCCGCTCCTCCGCGCCGCTCGCCTTCACGGTACGGAACGCCTGGAGCACCCGGTCGAGGACCGCGCCCATCTCGCCCACCGCGACCTGCGCCTGCATCGAGGCCCGCTGGATGCGGGGCATGATCAGGCTGACGAACCCGCCGACCACGACCATCACTCCCAGCGTGATGAGCAGCAACATCCCGTCGATGATCGCCATCATCACCACGGCGCCCACGAGCATGAACAGTGAGCCGACCGTCTCGACCACGCCGTTGGTGAACACCGCCCGCAGCAGCGTGGTGTCCGAGGTCACCCTGGACATCAGGTCACCCGGCTTGAGCCGATCGACCTCGGAGACCCGCAGCCGCAGCATCCGGTCGACGAGGGTACGGCGGGCGGAGAAGACGATGCCCTCGCCCATCCGTTCCAGCACGTAGTTACCCAGCGCGCCGATGACCGCGCCCAGGAGCACGGCGGCGGTCAGGCCGAGCACCGGACCGAGCAGGGAGCGCTGCTCGCCGAAGGCGTCGATGACCGTCTTGGCCAGGAGTGGCATCGCCAGCCCCGCCAGCGAGCCGACCAGACTGAGCACCCCGCCCAGCAGCAGGGCCCTTCTGTGGGGCCGTATGTAGGCGACCAGCAACCGCCAGGAGGCGGACTCCGGCACGGTGTTGCCGAATTCCCCCGGTTTCCCCGGTTCGCCGGGCTCTTCGGGGTTTCCCGCGTCGTTTCCCGCGTCCCGCAATACGACCCCCGCCAACGTGTCCCCCTCAGAAACGACGCGATCGGCCTTCGGCCGCTTTTCCTGTCTACCGCGCACGAATCCATCTCGGGCGGCTCGCCCTGGTCGGAGATGAAAACGATGACGTCAATGTAGGTTGACACTCTCGAGAATGTCAACCTACATTGACGTCATGCGGCGGGAAAGGCGCCGGAAAACCGATCGGAAGGGAGTTGGCGAGCGGCAGGACACCCGGGGCGGGAGTCAGCGGCGGCGGACGCCGTACTCCCTGCGCATCTCCGCGACGGTGTCCAGGATCTCGTCCTTGGTCTTCAGAAGCCTCGCCTCGGCCTCCTCCGTCCTCGCCTCGGCCACCTTGCGGCGGTCACCCACCCGACCGGCCAGTTTCAGCTTGGCCTTGGCCTTCATTTCACGCAGGTTGAGCTTCTCCATAAGACCCATGATCAGCACCCTTCGGCAGAGAGGACCCCCACCTGCCCCGCGAGGGGCCGAGTATGCGTCACAGGAACCCCCTCCCCCCCTCGGGTCCCCGGCCTCACCGTCGGCCCGATCCCGGCGCCTTCCGGATCAGGGGCGTCAGAGGGGAACCCAGCCCAGCGGAGAAGTCCGCCTGAGCTTGGCGGCCGCGATCAGTTTGGGCACGTGTGAGGCGTCACCGGACGTCACCTTCGCCGGCCCGCTTCCGGTCGCGGCGGTCGCGACCACGAGGGCGTCGACCACACATTCGCGCCCGTCCAGGCCGGCGTCCTCAAGCAGCAGGGCGGCGAGGTCGGCGACCGCCTCGGAGGCGGGGATCACCGTGAGGCGGGATCGCTGCCAGGCCAGACGTCTTCCCACCTGGCCGGTACGGCGTACCTCCGCCAGGGTCACAGTGCTGATGGCGGGGACGAATCCTTCCTGCCGGGCGATCGCGATACGTGCCACGATCCTGGGATCGTCCTCGGCGAGAAGCGAGAAGGGCTGGGCGTCGAGAACGAACAAAGGTGTGGGAAAAGCGACCTCCGGTGGCGTGTTCCGTCCTCTCACTCTCCGTGCCACGCGCGCCTGGCCTCTTCCAGATCCGCCTCGGACAGCGGGGCGATCCTGGTCTCGTGATCCTCCACGATCTCCTGGGCCTTCAACAGCGCGAGCCCGTACTCGACCGACTGGTCGACGAAGTGCGAGAAGCCCCGAGGGCCCGTTCTGGACTCCACCTCCTCGGCGACGGATCGACGCAGGGTGACCGACTTCTTGACCGTTGGATCCACGGGCTGGGGCATCGCCATACACCAACTATGCCACTCATGGTGGCATAGCCGGTGTCCTTTCCGGTCTTCTCAGTCGGGGTCGGGAACGTCGTCGTAGTCGACGTCACCCTCCTCGGCGCGGCGGAGACCGATGTCCTCCACCCAGGCGCGGGCGAACCGGCGGATCTCCGTGATCCGCTCGTCGTCCACGCCGTAGGCCTCGAAGTCCTCGTCCGCGATCAGGTCGACGAACTCCAGCCTCATCACCAGCTCGGCGAGCTCGAACTCCTCGTTGTGCAGGCGGGCCAGGTGTTCGAGCTCGCGGAAGCCGTACAGGTGGGAGATCGAGGCGATGTCGATGACGTCGCGGGCGAGGCTGCGCTCGTGCAGCGCCCGCATCTTCAGGCCGACCGCGTCGTCCAGGGAGACGACGGAGATGTCGCCGACGATCACGGGCTGCTGCTGGAACGCCTCCCTGAGCAGGTCGAATTCGCAGCTCTGCTCGGTCACCGGGTCGCTCACCACGAGGCGGCCCATCCGGGGCGTCACCTCCGTCATGGTGACCTCCAGCCCGGCCTTCCTGAACGCCTCGGCCATCCCCTCCGCGACCTCGGGCAGCGGCGTCTCGGCGGCGGTGGCGAAGTCGAGGTCGTCGCTCGGGCGTTCGGTGAAGCCATGGGCGTTCATCGCGTAACCGCCCGCCAGGACAAGCCCGAACCGGGTGCAGGCGGGTAGCGCGGCCTCCAGCATCCGCTGCTGGAACGGAGGCAGGATCACCGTTCCCACCCCGGCGCCGCGGTGCCCGCCTCGGCGTCACGGTCGCCCGGCCCGCTGTCGCGGCCCGTCCCTGTCCCCCACCCCAGGGCGGTGATCTTGGTTTCCCAGGCCCTCCGGTAACTCGGCCCGATGCCCCGGCGCAGGGTCGGCCAGTCGGCGACGAGATGCTCGGCGTTCAGATACGACTCGGCGTCGGAGCGGCCACCGCCGGTGATGACCGTGCGGTAGAGGCTCATCCGTAGCAGCGGGTTCACCAGATCGAACTCGGTGAGCCCGGACCAGCCGAGGTGGACGGGCAGGGCGACCGTCCCCGTCGCCGGGCCGCGCAGGTCGGCCAGCGATTCCGGGACGCGCCGCTCCACGCCGTCCCATCGGGAAGGAAGCGTACTCACGTCCCCCAGTATGCCCGCCGTTCGCCCGAGGTCCACGGGGCGCGCGGGCCCACGACGGACTCAGCGGCGGGCTCAGGACGGGCTCAGGACGGGCTCAGGACGGGCTCAGTGACGGGAACGAAGGCGGGTGGAGGGGAGGTCGTGGCGGCCGGAGAGGAACTCCTGGAAGGCGATCTTCCCGCGGATCACCGGGCGACGCCAGCGCTCCTCGCGGCCCTCCGCCCTCGCCATCTTGCGGGGCTGCGGACGCCGGGAGCCGGGCGCGAAGAACCAGTGGGCCCAGGGCGATCCCGGGCGGGCGAGCCGTATCGCACCGACCACCAGGAGGATCGGGACGAACAACCCGACGAGCCCCGTCCAGATCTTGCCCTTGAGCAACGTGATCACGGCGAGCACAAGGTTGGTCACGATGAAACCGATCGTGAGCCACAGGCCCTGGGACTCGCCGGCGTAGTCCTCCCAGCCGAGGGGACGCAGGCCGATCAGGAGCAGGGCGGTGACCGCGACGGCGACGAACACGGCGTCGACCGAGGCTCTGCCCTCCTCCTCCCAGTAGACGTCGTGCAGGTGCAGGATGAGCGCGAACTCGTCCAGGATCAGGGCGGCCCCGGCGCCGAAGACGGCCGCCGTCACCGCGTACCAGCCTTCCGAGACCCCCGAGACGATGAGGCCGGCCACCCCGCCGAGCAGGGTGAGCACCACGCCGAACACCACGTGGTGGATGTGCATCTCGCCGACGTTGACGTTGCCGAACCAGCCGATCCTGGCGCGGATGAGCCGGACGTTGATCCTGGTGAGCAGGAAGACGACGATCAGCGCGACGAAGAAACAGAACAGCGGCAGCCGCCCTGTGTCCATGATCCGCTCTCGGAACAAATCCCCCACCGTCCCCCAGGCTATGCGAGGAACACCGCCGGATCGGCGCGGGAGTCACCCGGCGTCACGACGGCACGGCGGTCTCCCCGGCGCCCGCGAGGCGCCGTACGAAGCACAGGTCGCCCGTACGAGGCGCGCCGCGCTTCAGGCGAGGAACCCCCGCAGCAGCGCCGCGGTCCCCTCAAGGTGCTCGGCCACGGCGCGGCGCGCGGCCTCGGGGTCCCCGGCCAGGATGGCCGTCACGATCGCCTGGTGCTGGAGGGCGGCGTGCTCGATGTTGCGCTGGAGCACCGGGATCGCGTTGAGCAGGTCGGTGACCCGGAGCCTGGCGTCGGCGCAGGCCCCGGCGAGCAGGGCGGAGCCGGTGAGCTCGGCGATGGCGAGGTGGAAGGCCGTGTCGAGGCGGCGGTAGTCCTCGGGGCCCGCCGAGTTGACCTCGCGCAGCCTCTCGCGCAGGGTTTCGCGCCGCTCCGGGGTGAGGGGGGTGGTGGCGAGCACCTGGGCCGCGCCGCACTCGACCGCCATCCTGAAGGTGAGGGCGTCGGACAGGTCGTCGGTGCCCATGTCGGCCACGGCCCGGCGCAGGTCGTCCCGATGCGGCTGCGGCGGGACGTTGTGGGTGAGGAAGGCGCCGCCGTACCGGCCGCGGCGCACCTCCAGATAGCCCGCCTCCTGCAGCTCGCGGATGGCCTCGCGCAGGGTGACCCTGCTGATGCCGAGCTGGGCGGCGAGCTCCCGCTCGGGCGGCAGTTTCTCCGACACCAGCCCCAGCTTGATGACCTGGAGCAGACGCTCCACCGTCTCCTCGAACGCGTTGCCGGCCCGCACCGGCCGCAACACGGCCGTCAACCGCGACAGCTCGTCCAATTATCTCCTCCGGCCCTTGACAACGCTCCCCCCGCTGCACGTCAATGGTCTAACACTAGCCCAATAAGACCCCGACGAGGAGGGCGTGTGGACGTCACCGAGCTTCATGACGAGGTGCGGGCGGGGCGGATCGACACCGTGCTGCTGGCGGTCGTCGACATGCAGGGTCGTCTCCAGGGCAAACGCCTGTCGGGGCGCTACTTCCTGGAGGAGGTGCTGCGGCACGCCTCCGAGGGCTGCAACTACCTGCTCGCGGTCGACGTCGACATGAACACGGTCGACGGCTACGCCATGTCGTCCTGGGAGCGCGGATACGGCGACTTTGTCATGAAACCCGATATGTCCACCCTGCGCCGCGTGCCGTGGCAGGAGGGGACGGCCCTGGTGATGGCCGACCTGGTGTGGGAGGACGGCTCCGACGTGACCGCCTCGCCGCGCCAGATCCTGCGCAGGCAGCTCGCCAGGCTGGACGAGCGGGGCTGGGGCGCATTCGTCGGCACCGAGCTGGAGTTCGTCGTCTTCGGCGACACCTACGAGGACGCCTGGCGCCGCGGCTACCGCGACCTGACCCCCGCCAACCTCTACAACGTCGACTACTCCCTCCTCGGCACCGCGAGGGTCGAGCCGCTGCTGCGCAGGATCAGGCTCGGCATGGAGGGCGCGGGCATGTACGTCGAGTCGGCCAAGGGCGAGTGCAACCTCGGCCAGCACGAGATCGCCTTCCGCTTCGCCGAGGCCCTGTCCAGCTGCGACAACCACTCGATCTACAAGAACGGCGCCAAGGAGATCGCCTCCCAGGAGGGCATGGCGATCACCTTCATGGCCAAGCCGAACCAGCGCGAGGGCAACTCCTGCCACATCCACATCTCGCTCAGGGACGCGGGCGGGGAGCCGGTGATGGCCGGTTCCGGGCCGCACGGGCTGTCGGCGACAGGAGCGCACTTCATCGCCGGGCAGATCGCGCTGATGCGCGAGCTCACCCTGCTGTACGCGCCGAACATCAACTCCTACAAGCGGTACGTGCAGGGCAGCTTCGCCCCCACCGCGGTCAAGTGGGGCGTGGACAACAGGACGTGCGCGTTGCGCCTGGTCGGCCACGGCCCCTCGCTGCGGATCGAGAACCGGGTGCCCGGCGGCGACGTGAACCCCTACCTGGCGGTCTCGGCGCTGATCGCGGCCGGCCTGCACGGCGTCGAGAACGAGCTGCCGCTTGAGGACGCCTTCACGGGGAACGCCTACTCCTCGGGCGCGGAGACCGTGCCGAGCACGCTGCGCGACGCGCTGGAGCTCTGGGAGACCTCCGAGTTCGCGGCGGCCGCCTTCGGTGAGGACGTCGTGGCGCACTACGCGAACAACGCCCGGGTCGAGCTCACCGCCTTCGACGCGGCGGTGACCGACTGGGAGCTTTTCCGGGGATTCGAACGGATGTGAATGTGAAGATCATCAATCCGGCGACGGAAGAGGCGGTCGCCGAGATCGAGATGGCCGACGCCGCCGAGATCGACAGGGCCGTGGAGCGTGCCCGGCGCGCCTTCGCGCACTGGAGGAACGTCGCACCGGGAGACCGTGCCCGGCTGCTGCGCCGTTTCGCCTCGCTGGTGCGCGAGCACGCCGAGGAGCTCGCCCTGCTGGAGGTCGCCAACGCCGGGCACACGATCGGCAACGCCCGCTGGGAGGCGGGCAACGTCGCCGACGTGCTCGACTTCTACGCGGGGGCGCCCGAGCGCGATCACGGCCTGCAGATCCCGGTGCCCGGCGGGCTCGACGTCACCTTCAAGGAGCCGCTGGGCGTCGTCGGCGTGATCGTGCCGTGGAACTTCCCGATGGTCATCATGACCTGGGGGGCGGCCCCCGCACTGGCCGCGGGCAACACCGTGATCGTCAAGCCCGCCGAGTGGACGCCGCTCACCGCCCTGCGGGTGGCCGAGCTGGCCCTGGCCGCCGGCCTGCCCGAGGGGGTGTTGCAGGTCCTGCCGGGGGCCGGGGAGGTCGCGGGTGCCCGGCTGGTCGAGCACCCGGGGGTGGCGAAGATCGTGTTCACCGGCTCGACCGAGGTCGGCAAACAGATCGCCGCCACCTGCGCCGGACAGGTCAAGCGGCTCACCCTGGAACTGGGCGGCAAGAGCGCCAACGTGGTCTTCGCCGACGCCGACCTGGAGAAGGCCGCGGCGACCGCGCCGTACGCGGTGTTCGACAACGCGGGCCAGGACTGCTGCGCGCGCTCCCGGATCCTGGTCGAGCGCTCGGTCCACGACGAGTTCCTCGCGCGGTTCGGCGAGGCGGTGCTGAACGTCCGAGTCGGCGACCCCCGCGACGAGGCCACCGAGATGGGCCCGCTGATCAGCGCCGAGCACAGGGAACGGGTGGCCTCCTTCGTCACCGAGCCGCCCCACCTGCGGGGCGTGTGCCCGTCGGGGCCGGGGTTCTGGTTCCCGCCGACGGTCCTGACGCCCCGGTCGGCCGGCGACCGGGCGTTCACCGAGGAGATCTTCGGCCCCGTGGTGTCGGTGGTGCCGTTCGACGACGAGGCGGACGCCGTACGGATCGCCAACGACACCCCGTACGGCCTGAGCGGGTCCATCTGGACCCGCGACGTCGGCCGGGCACTCCGGGTCGCCAGAGCGGTGGAGGCGGGCAACCTCAGCGTCAACTCGCATTCGAGCGTCCGCTACTGGACCCCGTTCGGCGGCTTCAAGCAGTCGGGCCTCGGCCGCGAGCTGGGTCCCGACGCCCTGTCAGCGTTCACCGAGACCAAGAACGTCTTCATTTCCGAGGAGTAGAAGCGATGCTGCGTTTGCAGGAACGTTTGCAGGACAGGGTCGCCGTCATCACCGGCGCCGGAAGCGGGATCGGCCTCGCCACCGCGCGCCGGTTCGCCGCGGAAGGCGCCCGCGTCGTGTGCGTGGACCTGGACGAGACGACCGGTCCGGCGGCCGCCGAGGAGGTCGGAGGGTTGTTCGTGCGGGCCGACGTGACCGACGAGGACGACGTCGCCCGGGTGTTCCAGACCGCGTTCGACACCTACGGCAGCGTGGACATCGCGTTCAACAACGCGGGCATCTCGCCGCCCGAGGACGACTCGATCCTGGAGACCGGCATCGACGCCTGGCGCCGGGTCCAGGAGGTGAACCTCACCTCGGTCTACCTGTGCTGCAAGCACGCCATCCCGTACATGCGGCGGCAGGGCAAGGGGTCGATCATCAACACCGCGTCGTTCGTCGCCGTGATGGGGTCGGCGACGAGCCAGATCTCCTACACCGCCTCCAAGGGCGGGGTGCTCGCCATGTCCCGCGAGCTGGGCGTGCAGTTCGCCCGCGAGGGGATCCGGGTGAACGCGCTGTGCCCGGGGCCGGTGAACACGCCGCTGCTGCAGGAACTGTTCGCCAAGGACCCCGAGCGGGCGCAGCGCCGGCTCGTCCACATCCCGGTGGGCCGCTTCGCCGAGGCGTCCGAGATCGCCGCCGCGGTGGCGTTCCTCGCCTCGGACGACGCGAGCTTCATCACCGGCTCCGAGTTCCTGGTGGACGGCGGCATCTCCGGCGCGTACGTCACCCCGCTGTAGACCCGCTGCAGACCTCGCCCCGCCACCTTCGCGACCGGCGGTGGCGGGATTTGCCCAGGCCATACCCCGGCCCCGATAACGTGCGAGGACGTGGGCCCATCTCCCATGTCCCCGGCGTCCGCGTGAGAAAGAGATCATGTCCCGTCCCGTCATCGGCATCACCTGCTACGTCGAGCCCGCGCGCTTCACCGTCTGGGAGACGACCACCGCGCTCCTGCCGTACGACTACGTCGACCACGTGGCCCGCGCGGGCGGGCAGCCGGTGATCCTGCCCCCGGCGGGCGACCCCTCGGCGCTGGTGGAACGCCTGGACGGGCTCATCCTCGCCGGAGGCGGCGACGTCGGCCCCGAGCGGTACGGGCAGGAGTCACACGAGCGGACCGGCTACGTCCGGCCGTTCCGCGACGACGCCGAGCTGGGACTGGTCGAGGCGGCGCTGGAGCGGGGCACCCCCTTCCTGGGGATCTGCCGGGGCATGCAGATCCTGAACGTCTCGCTGGGCGGCAGCCTCCACCAGCACCTGCCCGACGTGGTCGGCCACGCCGGGCACGCCCCGGCCCCCGGCCACTACGGCAGGATGCCGGTGCGGCTCGCCCCCGGCAGCCACACCTCGAAGATCTTCGGGACCGAGACCGTGGAGGTGGCCCACTACCACCACCAGGCCCTCGACCGGCTCGCCGAGGGCCTGACCGTGACCGCCCACGCCGAGGACGGCACGGTCGAGGCCGTGGAGGTGGACGGCCACCCCTTCGCCGTCGCCGTCCAGTGGCACCCCGAGACCGACGACGAGTCGGCTCTGTTCGAGGCGCTGGTCCGGCACGCCGCCCCCTGACCGGCACGGATCGGGGCCGCGAGGGGATTTCGCTCGGCCGGTGCGGGCGGTTAGGCTGGCCGATGACACCGATGAATCCCGTGCGGGAGAGCGTCCTGACAGCCAGCCCAGGACCCCTGAAGGAGCAAGCCCTCCCCGCGAACCTCTCAAGGCAAAGGACCGTGCGGGTAGGTGCCCTCTGGAAAGCAGGTCCCACGACCTCGCCGAAGGTGAAAGTCCGGTAAAACCCGGATGAAACTCTCAGGCACCCACGACAGAGGGGGAGGATGCTCTCATCTGTCCCTTGTCTGAGGTGCGCACATGTCCCGACCTACGCCGCTGCGCGGCGTGCACGAGTCCCTCGGCGCGACGCTGACCGACTTCGCGGGCTGGCTGATGCCGCTCCGCTACGGCAGCGAGTCGGCCGAGCACAACGCGGTCCGCCAGGCGGCCGGCCTGTTCGACCTCTCCCACATGGGGGAGATCTTCGTGACGGGGCCGCAGGCCGCCGAAGCCCTCGACTACGCGCTGGTCGGCCACCTCTCCGCGCTGGAGCCCGGCCGCGCCCGCTACACGATGATCGTCGACGCCGAGGGCGGCGTGCTGGACGACCTGATCGTCTACCGGCTCGCCCCCGCCGAGTTCATGGTCGTCGCCAACGCCTCCAACTACCCCCGGGTGGCCGCCGAGCTGACCGGCCGCGCCAAGGGCTTCGACGCCGCGGTGGAGGACCGCTCCGAGCGGTACGCGCTGGTCGCGGTCCAGGGTCCGCGCTCCGTGGAGATCCTGGGCTCGCTCACCGACGCCGACCTCGAAGGGCTCAGGTACTACGCCGGTCTGCCCGCCGTCGTCGCCGGTCGCGAGGCCCTCGTCGCCCGTACGGGATACACCGGCGAGGACGGCTTCGAGTTGTTCGTCGCGGCCGAGGACGCCGAGCCGCTCTGGGCCGCCCTCACCGAGGCGGGCGCGCCGCACGGCCTGATCCCCGCAGGCCTGTCCGCCCGCGACACCCTCCGTCTGGAGGCCGGGATGCCGCTGTACGGCAACGAGTTGTCGGCCGCCCTGACCCCGTTCGACGCCGGGCTGGGCCGTGTGGTGAGGTTTGACAAACCGGGCGACTTCGTCGGCCGGGCCGCCCTCGAACCCCTCAAGGACGTCCCGCCGTCCCGCCGCCTGGTCGGCCTCGTCGCGACCGGCCGCAGGGTGCCCCGGCACGGGTATCCGGTGGTGGTCGCCGGTGACGGCGCGGTCGTCGGCGAGGTCACCAGCGGGGCGCCCTCCCAGTCACTGGGCAGGCCCATCGCGATGGCCTACGTGGACAACGGCCTGTCGTCAGGACTGGCCGTCGACATCAGGGGCAGCCACGAGCCGGTCGAGGTCGTCGCACTGCCTTTCTACAGGAGGAAAAAATGAGCAGCATTCCCGAGGACCTGCACTACACCAAGGAACACGAGTGGATCTCCGGCATCGATGACGGCCTCACCCTCACCGTGGGCATCACCGCCTACGCCGCCGAGGCGCTGGGTGACGTGGTCTACGTGCAGGTGCCCGAGGTCGGCGCGACGGTCGCCTCCGGTGACGCCGTCGGCGAGGTCGAGTCGACCAAGTCGGTGAGCGACATCTTCGCGCCGGTCGACGGCGAGGTCGTGGAGGTCAACCAGGCCGTCGTGGACGACCCCTCGCTGGTCAACAGCGACTCCTACGGTGAGGGCTGGCTGTTCCGCGTACGTCTTGAGGGCTCCGCCGACGACCTGCTGTCGCCCGAGGAGTACGCCGCGCTCACCTCGGGTGAGTCCTAAGCCTTTCCCCCCTCGCGTCACGGTCACGCGCGCCGGAGGGCGCGCGTGGCCGTCCACGCTGGAAGGATTCAGATGACGATCAGCGTCTTCGATCTCTTCAAGATCGGAATCGGCCCGTCCAGCTCGCACACCGGCGGCCCGATGGCCGCCGCCCACAAGTTCGCCCGCGGTCTCCACCAGGACGGGCTCCTGGAGAAGACGGCCAGGGTGCGCGCCGTCCTGTACGGCTCGCTGGGCCTGACCGGCAAGGGGCACGGCAGCGACAAGGCCGTGCTGCTCGGCCTGTCCGGTGAGAAGCCCGAGCTCGTCGACGTCGACGCGGTCGAGGGACGGCTCGCCGCCATGCGCGAGTCGGGCACCATCTCCCTGTACGGCTCGCGCGAGATCCCCTTCGTCATCGGCGAGGACCTCGTCTTCGAACGCAAGATCTCGCTCCCCGGCCACCCCAACGGAATGCGCTTCACCGCCCTGTCCGAGTCCGGCGAGACGGTCCGCGAGAAGGTCTACTACTCGGTCGGCGGCGGCTTCGTCGTCGACGAGAACGCCACCGGTGCCGACCGGATCAAAGCCGACGACACCGTCCTGCCCCACCCCTTCACCACGGCCGCCGAACTGCTCGCCCAGTGCGCGGAGACCGGGCTGTCCATCTCCGGGCTGATGCTGGAGAACGAGCAGGCGTTCGGCCGCACCGAGGCCGAGGTTCGCGACCGGTTGCTCGTCCTGTGGCAGGTCATGAGCGAGTGCGTGCGGCGCGGCATCGACAAGGAGGGCATGCTGCCCGGCGGCCTGAAGGTCCGCCGCCGCGCCCACCAGCTCCACCGGCAGCTGCGCAGCGAGTCGGGAGAAAAGGACTCGCTGCAGACGATGGACTGGGTCTCGCTCTTCGCCCTCGCGGTCAACGAGGAGAACGCCGCCGGCGGCCGGATCGTCACCGCGCCCACCAACGGCGCCGCGGGCATCATCCCGGCCGTGCTCACCTACTACGACCGCTTCACGAAGGACGCCGACGACGAGGGCGTGATCCGCTTCCTGCTCACCGCCGGGGCGATCGGCGTGCTGTTCAAGGAGAACGCCTCCATCTCGGGCGCCGAGGTCGGCTGCCAGGGCGAGGTCGGCTCGGCCTGCTCGATGGCCGCCGCCGGGCTCACCGAGGTGATGGGCGGCACCCCCGAGCAGGTCGAGAACGCCGCCGAGATCGGCATCGAGCACAACCTGGGGCTCACCTGCGACCCGATCGGCGGCCTGGTGCAGATCCCGTGCATCGAGCGCAACGCGGTCGCCTCGATCAAGGCCATCGCCGCCGCCAGGATCGCGATGCGCGGCGACGGCCGCCACTTCGTCTCGCTGGACAAGGCCATCAAGACGATGCGCGACACCGGCCGCGACATGCTCGACAAGTACAAGGAGACCAGCCGGGGAGGGCTCGCGGTGAACGTCATCGAGTGCTGACCCCGGGGTTTGGGCGGTGGGGCCTCTGACGGGCGCGCGGGAGACTCGGGACCGCGGAACCTTGACGACATACAACTCGATCGCTACCAAATTTCGCATCACGTGCAGCCTCCTCCGATCCCACGCCTATGCTGGGTGGCCATGCGCGGGATTCGGGAGGTCGCGGTGGTCACGGGAACGCCCCCGGCAAGCCGCTCCCGCCGCTCTCCTGCTCCGGAGACTCCTTCCCGCTCCCTGCGGGCGCTCCGCTTCCTCGGGTCGCACTGGCTCTTCATCACCGCCCTGCTCGCGGGTGGCGGCCTGCGCCTCCTCGCCATGCTCGGCTACCGGCCCGCCCTGTGGTTCTGGGCCGACTCCTTCGTCTACCTGAACGCCGGGCTCGCCCCCCGCCCCCTGGAGTCCCGTCCCGCGGGTTACTCGCTGTTCCTGTGGATCCTCAAGCCGCTGTCCAGCATCCCCGCGGTGGTCGCGGTGCAGCACCTGCTCGGACTGGCCGTGGCCGTCTGCGTCTACCTGCTGCTGCGCAGGCTGGGCGGGCTGCCGGGGTGGGGTGCGACGCTCGCCGCGCTGTCGGTGCTGTTCGACGCCTACCAGATCCAGCTCGAACACCTCGTCATGGCGGACCTGCTCTTCCAGTTCCTCGCGGTGCTCGCGGTCACGCTGCTGCTGTGGCGGCGACGCCCGGCGGCGTGGGTCGCCGCGCTGGCCGGGGCGCTGCTCGCCGCGGCGACCGTCACCCGCACGATCGGGTTGCCGCTCATCGCCGTGGCGCTGGTCTGCATGGTGATCCGCCGAGCCGGGTGGCGGGCGGTCCTCTCCGCGACGCTCGCCGCCGCGATCGGCCTGGGCTCGTACGCGGCCTGGTTCAGGGCCGAGCACGGCAGTTTCGCTCTGACCAGGGGAAACACCTTCCTCTGGGCCCGGACGATGACCTTCGCCGACTGCGCCGCGATCCAGCCGACCGGCCCCGAGGCGGCCCTGTGCCCCGTCGAGCCGCTGGGACAGCGCGCGGCGCCACCCGTCTACATCTGGGACGGCGAGTCGCCGCTGAACAAGGTCAAGGGCAGCTGGGCCGAGCGCGACGCCCTCGCGGGCGCCTTCGCCACCCAGGCGATCATGGCCCAGCCGCTCGACTTCCTGCGGGCGGGCCTGGAGGACGCGGCCCACATCTTCGACTGGACCCGGCGCGTCTACCCGGCTCCCGGCCCGCAGAGCGCCTACGTCTTCCCCGACACCGTGCGGCCCTTCACCTCCGGTGCCGCCTCGCAGGGCAAGACCGCCGAGCAGCTGACCGTGGCCTACCAGGGCTCGTCGGGAGCGCCGACGATGGCCGAACCCTACGCGGGCCTGCTGCGTAACTACCAGGAGTACGGCTTCGTGCGGGGTCCGTACCTCGCGGTGATCCTGCTGGTCGGCCTGGTCGGCGTGCTGATGCGGCTGCGGAGGTTCGGCGGCGCGGTGCTGCTGCCCTGGGCGGCGGGGACGATGCTGCTGATCCTGCCGCCCTTCATCGCGGCCTTCGACCACCGCTACGTCGTCCCCGCCCTCCCGCTGCTCTGCCTGGCCGCCGGACTGGCCTTCGGCGTCAGGCACGAGAAGCACACAGGGAACACAGGGAACGCTGAGAACGCGGCCGAGGTCGCGGCGGGGAGAGCGGACGAGGGGTCTTCGGGCGAGGGACCCGGCGACGAGGCCCCTTCGCGCGGCGCGACGGCCGAGCGACCGGTGTACGCGAGCCCCTTCGACGAGACGGCGCACGGGTCGTACGACGGGCGGGCTCCCGAGGAGAGCACGTCCGTGAGGACCTCGTACGGCGAGGCGGCGGACCGGCCGGGGCACGGCACGACGGGCGAGACACCCGCGTACGGAAACACGGCGGACCGGATGGTGTACGGAGGGACGGGTGAGCGCCCGGCCTACGGGGAGCCGGAGCGACGGCCGGCGTACGGGGCGACGGGCGAACGGCCCGTGTACGGGGGGACAGGCGAACGGTCGGCGTACGAAAGGGCGAGTGAGCGGTCGGCGTACGGAGGCGCGGCAGGCTCGCCGGAGTACGGGGAGTCAGCGGCGGCGAACGTGAAGGCGAACCACCACGCCGAGTTCTACCTCCCCGAGCGCCCGTCGGACCTTCCCCACCGCGTCTCTGTTCAGCCGGGACACGAGTCTGCCGACATCGGTCGCGGGCGCGCAGCCCACCCCGATGCGCAGCCGCTCGTGCCGTACGTACCTGACGCGGACACGAGCGAGCCCTTCGACTTCTTTAAGAGCGACTCCAAGCATGGCGGTCCCCGTCCCGGTCCGCCTGCCCCACCGTCCCCATCCCAGGGCGTGTAGCAGCCACCGCAGCGCCGCGAGAGCGAGCGTCACCAGCAGCAGCGCGACCAGCCAGCCCGGCAACGGATGCGCGGCCAGCCACCCGGGGAACCCTCGGGGCACGAGCCTGGCACCGGGCGCCTGTCCCGGCAGGTCACCGCGTCCCCGCAGGAAGGCGTAGAGCCCGGCGCACACCAGCACCGTCCCCGTGACGGCCAGGCCGATCCGATTGCCCAGGTAGGGCCTCATCAGGCCCCCTTCCTGCGCAGCCGTACGACGACCTCTCCCGCGCACATCGCGCCCAGGCCCCCGAGCCGGTCGCCCACCGCCGCACCCACCCGGCGCAGCACGGGGCCTGTCCGCTCGGCGTCGGTGAACACGGTGACCTCGACGATCCGCGACGTGAGCCGGACCCGTGCCCCGTTCACCTCCTCCACCGACTCGGCGGCCTCCCGCAGCGTGCGGCGGAGTCCGGACCTGGTGATGCCGATCACCATGTGCGGGTCTCCCGCCTCCAGCGGCACCAGCCGTGACCGCCCCGGCAGCACGGCGAGCGCGAGCATCACCAGGCCCATCGCGACGGCGAGCACCGAGGCGGCGAACACGGCGGGATCCGACCAGTTCCACGCGCCGACGCCCTTGACGATCCGCCGGTAGGGCACCCGCGCGAGCGGGGAGTCCATGAGCAGGCCCACCGTCACCGCGGCCGAGGCCGCCAGCACGGCGGACACCGTCAGCGCGGTGGGGACACCCGCGAGGGTCCTGCCCGGCCTGAGCATCCGCACCGACCTGCGCCGGACGTCCTGGAACCGCTCGGCCCCCGCCTTGCCTCCCGAGCCCGGGGTGTTCCCCGCGGCACCGGTGCCTCCCGAGCCCGCCAGGACGTCCTGGAGAGTAGTCGTCATCCGGCCATGTGTACGCGTTCCCGCAGGGCCGGGCCGGGGATCAACCGCCCACTTGCACGATCTTGAGCCCTCCCTGGCGGGAGCATTGATCACCGATACAGCAACATGAACAATGCTCATCTTCTCCGTATCGGGGTTATCCTGCGGACATGGACGACCGCCAGCGCTACGACCGGGCCACAGCGCACCTTGACCCTCCCTTCGCCGTCCTCGACCTGCGGGCCCTGCGCGCCAACGCCGAAGGCATGGCCCGCCGCGCCCGGGGCAAGCCGATCAGGGTCGCCAGCAAGTCCATCAGGTCCCGGGCCGTGCTCGAACGCGTCCTCGCCATGGACGGCTTCACCGGGATCATGGCCTTCACCCTCCCCGAAGCCCTCTGGCTCGTCTCCACCGGGATGCGCGACGTGCTCGTCGCCTACCCCACCGTCGACCGCGCCGCGCTCGCCGAACTCGCCGCCGAGCCGATCGCGGCGCGGGAGATCACGATCATGGTGGACCGGGCCGAGCACCTGGACCTCGTCGAATCCGCCGTCGCCGGAGTCCGCGACCGCCACGAGATCCGGCTCTGCCTGGACGTCGACGCCGGCTACCTCGCCCTCGGCGGCCGGTTCAGGGCGGGCGTCCGCCGCTCCCCCGTCCACGAGGTCGACCAGGCCGCCGACCTCGCCACCGAGATCGCCAAAAGGCCCGGCTTCCGGCTCGTGGGCCTGATGGCGTACGAGGCCCAGATCGCCGGGGTCGGCGACGACCCGCCGGGCAACCCCGCCCTCACCCGGGCCGTCCGCCTGATGCAGGCCAGGTCCCGCCGCGAGCTGATCACCCGCAGGGGCCGGATCGTCCAGGCCGTCCGCCAGGTCACCGACCTGGAGTTCGTCAACGGCGGCGGCACCGGCAGCATCGAGAAGACCACCGAGGAGAGGGCCGTCACCGAGATCGCGGCCGGATCCGGTTTCTTCCATCCCCGCCTGTTCGACTTCTACCGGGGATTCACCGGCCGGCCCGCCGCCCTGTTCGCCCTGCCCGTCGTACGCCGCCCCGCCCCCGGCGTCGTCACCGTCCTCGGCGGCGGCTACCCCGCCTCCGGCGCCCCCGGCGACGACCGCCTGCCCCAGCCCTACCTGCCGTGCGGGCTGCGCTACGACTCCAACGAGGGGGCCGGAGAGGTCCAGACCCCCCTCATCGGGCAGGCGGCGGAAGACCTGCGCGCCGGCGACCGGGTCTGGTTCCGGCACGCCAAGGCGGGCGAGCTCTGCGAGCGCTTCGCGCGCCTGCACCTGATCGACGGGGACGAGGTCGTGGACGAGGTCCCCACCTACCGCGGCGAGGGCCGCACCTTCCTCTGACCCTGCCGTGATCCTGCCGCCAACTGTGCCTCCAGCCGTTGCCCGGTACGCCCCTGACCCCGGGCAGGGCACGCCTTCGATCGGGTCCGGCGCGCCTCCAACCTGGCCCGGCATGCGAAACGGGCACCCGCCGCTCCACGGCGAGTGCCCGTTCCCCCTCACATCTCGACCCCGCCCTCCGGGCACGACGGCCCGCGGTGCTCCCGCGCCCGGAGGTGCCTGACCTCGGAGAGATCTCAGAAGCCCAGGTCGAGTTCCTCCCACCTGCTGCACTTGTAGGTCGACCAGCCGCGGTACTTGACCTGGCAGGTCTTGACCCGCACCTCGCTCACGTCGTGCGCCGTGACGCGGAAGCGCTTGGTGTCGTCGTAGCTGCACAATTTGACGCGCTTGGCGACGTCCCAGTCCTCGTCATCGGACGAGGTGACCTGCACCTCGGCGTAGGCGCAGCGACCACCCTGGCGGAGGGTGCGCCTGTCACCGTCGTACAGATCGCCCCGCAGCCTGAAGGTGTTGTCCTCCTCGTCGTCACCCCTGACCGAGTACACGGCCTCCAGCGTGGCCAGGCCGTTCCTGGACTCCTGCTCGAAGTTGTCGTCGAAGTCTCGCGCAGAGGACGCCGAGGACGCCGAGGACGCAGCCGACGCGGACGTCGGTGTCGCGGCGAAGGCGGCCGGAGCCACGGTCAGCATGACGCTCGTGGTCGCCGCCACCGCGATCGCGGCGCGAATGATGTTTTTCATGGATTTACCCCTCCTTTTTCCTACTCGCGATGGTCCGCGAGCGGGAAAAAGGTCACATGAGTAAACCCCTACTCAATTCCGGGCAGCCGATCGGTCACCGGCGACATTCGCTCCCTCGGCCGGCGACATTCGCTCCCTCGGCCGGCGACGGTCAGCGACGACGGCGCCGCCACAGCATGACCACCGCGCCGAGCGCCAGCGCCGCCCCCACCCCGATCAGGATCGGCGCCAGGTCCGGCCGCTCGTCCGCCCACAGGTCCTCGGGCTCGCCGGCGAGCCTGACCGGCTTCGGCCCCGCCGCGCCCCCCACCAGGTCACCGACCTGAGCGGCGAGATGCTCCGCGTTCGCCCGGACCTTCGCCACACCACGCGCCGCGACCCGCTTGGGGCTCACCCGGTCCGCGATGGCGTCCACCGTCTGGGCCAACTCCGCGCGCGTGCGCTCGATCTGTCGTTCCAACTCCGCGGGATCGGTGTCCGCCATGGCTATCCTCCCCTACTCCTTGACATTGATCAGTCTGTCAGGTCCTACCCACCCACGGCACTTCGGGCAGGCCGGTAAGTTGACCGGGGAACCATTCCTCGGAGGAACACCATGAAACTTGAGCCGGGCGACGCCGCCCCGGACTTCACCCTTCCCGCCGCCGACGGCACCACCGTGTCGCTGGAGAGCCACCGCGGTAAGCGCGTCATCCTCTACTTCTATCCCGCCGCGATGACCCCGGGCTGCACCAAGCAGGCCTGCGACTTCCGCGACAGCCTCGCCTCACTCACCTCGGCCGGATTCGTCGTGCTCGGCGTCTCGAAGGACAGCCCGGCCAAGCTCGCCAAGTTCGTCGAGCACGACGCCCTCACCTTCCCGCTCCTGTCCGACCCCTCCCTTGAGGTCCACAAGGCCTACGACGCGTACGGGGAGAAGACGATGTACGGCAAGACGACCCTCGGGGTCATCCGCTCCACCTTCGTCATCGACGCGGACGGCAAGATCGAGAAGGCCCTCTACAACGTGAAGGCGACCGGCCACGTGGCCCGCCTCCGCCGCGAACTCGGCGTCGACTGACATCCGATTTTCGCCATTTAATATGACATGAGCACGCCCCAAGAATTGTCGGTCCCATTACCTAGGCTTGGGGCGTGCCCACCAAATACAAATACACCCCGGAAATGCTGGCGGAGGCCGCGGCCGCATCCCTCAGCATCGCCGACGTCCTCCGCCGCCTCGGCATCACCGTCGCGGGCGGCAACCACGCCCATATCAGCCGCCAGTTGAAGCGCTTCGAAATCGACACGTCGCACTTTCGCAGGGTCTCCCCCAACAGAGGGAAGCCCTCGCCGCGACGCGGCCGTCCGGAACAGGTTCTCGCCATGCGACCGGAGGGCAGTCCACGCCCAGACCCCGGGCAGCTCAGGCGCTGCCTGATCGAGACCGGGATGCCATACCGCTGCGCGGGATGTAGGATCGAGGGCGCCTGGCGAGGTCAGGCATTGACGCTGCACGTTGACCATATCAATGGCAACTGGCTGGACAACAGAAAAGAAAACCTGCGTTTTCTCTGCCCCAATTGCCATTCACAGACAGAGAATTTCGCAGGAAAGAATAGGGGTCGTAGCCCAACGGTAGAGGCCGCGGTTTTAGGTACCGTCCAGAGCGGGTTCGAATCCCGTCGACCCCACAAAACAATTAAGAATCAATCGATCGACATAAAGTCAACAGACACCAGCGTGACAATATCGGCCCAGGATCTATTTTTCATAGAATACTGTCGGAGCGAAAGACGCTTCGCGTCGAGATCCGCGGTCATACGCAGAGCCATTCAATTACTGCGCGAATCCGTCCTCGCGGAGGACCGTGCCGTCGCGTCTGATCCGGCGGGTTGAGGCCGGGGACCCGGGGGCGCGCGTTCGGCCGGCTTCGCCGTGGGTGGTGGATTCGGCGAGTCGCCCCCGTGAGCCCAGGTCGACCGCCCGCGGGGCCGGCGTCGCCCAGGACCACACGAGACGGCACGATGTTCACCGCCGGAGGGAAGACCCCTGTGGATCCGCGCGGGTAGCGGGTAGGCAGGTGCGCGGGTAAGCCGACGATCCCGGTGAGACCGCCGAAGCGGCCGGGAAGGCCATGAGCGGTATGCGGCGAGGGAGCTCTGTCCGATGTGGCGGCTATCCGTCGCGGCGGGGGGACGGGAGAGAAAACGTCAGGTCGCGCGGCCTGTCTTCCTAGCCGCGCGACCCGGCGTCGTTGTGATTGATCACCACAAACTATCTCCCTTTACTCACCCCGGAGGGCGCTCCCAAAAACCATGGTGCCCCAGAGACCGTAAAGGCTGTGTAAGCCAAGCCGAATGTGCGGCCCGGTGTGCGACCTGAGTCGTACATTGAGCTCCACCTTGAGGGGGAAGGGCGCTGATCTGCGCATACGTATCGTAGTGATGTGTTCGGCAGATTGCGCGCCTGGAGCGTGCGCCATCCCAGGATCACGGACGCCCTGTGGCTGACTCCGTTCCTGCTGGTCTCGCTGCTCAATGTCTGGGCCGTCGGGGTGGTCGACCTGGTGGCCTGGGGGGCGGAGAGGCTGGGGCTGTGGGGGTTCGCGGGGCTGACGCTGCTGTTGTTCGTACCCCTGTTCTGGATGCGCGAGCGTCCGGTCGCGGTCTTCGCGACCGTCTCGTTCGCCTCGTTCCTCCAGTGGCTCGCCGGGGTTCCTCCCCTGTTCTTCAACGTCTCCGTGCTCGTCGCCATGTACGGGGTGGCGTCGCGGCGCCCGCTGCGCTGGGCGGTCGGGGCGGGGCTGGTGGTGGAGCTGGGGTTGTTCCTGGTGTTCGGGCGGGTGCCTCAGGGACTTGACCTGCGTGCCTTCGCCACGGCCTCGGCGTTCGCGGCCGCGATCTGGATGACGGGGATCTACGCGAACACCCGCCGCCGTTATCTGGAGGGTCTGGAGGAGCGGGCCGAGCGAGCGGAACGGGATCGCGATCAGCAGGCCAGGCTGGCGGCGGCCGCGGAGCGGGCCAGGATCGCCCGTGAGCTGCACGACGTGGTCGCGCACAACGTGAGTGTGATCATCGTTCAGGCCGACGGGGCGGGGTACGCGATCGACCGCGACCCTGAGCAGGCGCGCAGGGCGATGGAGGCGGTCTCGGCCACGGGCCGCAGGGCGCTGGCGGAGATGCGGCGGATGGTGGGCGTGTTGCGGGCCGACGGTGTCCAGGAGGAGTACGCTCCGCAGCCGAGCCTGTCGCAGTTGGACGATCTGGTGACGCAGGTGCGGGAGTCGGGTTTGCCGGTGGAGTTGCGGGTGTCCGGTGTTCCCGCGGAGCTTCCCGAGGGGGAGCAGCTCACGGTTTACCGGATCGTTCAGGAGGCGCTCACCAATACCCTCAAACACGGTGGCCCGGAGAGCAGGGCCACGGTGGAGATGGAGTACGGCGTGCGGGAGCTGCTCGTGCGGGTGACCGACGACGGTCGTGGCGCGGCGACGCCGGAGCGTGAGGGTGGGCACGGCCTGGTCGGCATGCGCGAGCGGGTCGCGATGTTCGGCGGGAGTGTGAAGGCGAGCCCCGTTCCCGGTGGCGGGTTCCAGGTGGTGGCGCGGCTGCCGATCGGCGATACCGGGGCGGGGCGGGCGGCTTGACGGAGTACGCGGTGGGTGACCAGGTGATTCGGGTGATGCTGGTCGACGATCAGGAGTTGCTGCGAACCGGTTTCCGCATGGTTCTCGACGCCCATCCCGGCATCGAGGTCGTCGCTGAGGCGGGTAACGGGGCCGCGGCGGTGGAGGCGGTGCGGACGGTCGCCGTGGACGTGGTGCTGATGGACGTGCGGATGCCGGTGATGGACGGGGTGGAGGCGACGCGGCTGATCCGTTCGACGGCCGGTGGGCCTCGGGTGCTGATCCTGACCACGTTCGATCTGGACGAGTACGCGTTCGCGGCGTTGAAGGCGGGCGCGTCGGGGTTCCTGCTGAAGGATGTGCCGCCCGCCGATCTGGTGAGCGCGATCCAGTCGGTGCACAGCGGGGACGCGGTGGTGGCGCCGAGTACGACGCGGCGGCTGCTGGAGCGTTTCGCGGTGCATCTCCCCTCCGCGGTGGCCGAGCCCGCGGTGCTGACCGGGCTGACCGCGCGGGAGCGGGAGGTGCTGGTGTTGGTGGCGAGGGGGTTGTCGAACACGGAGATCGCCGGTCGTCTGGAGCTGGCGGAGGCGACGGTCAAGACGCATCTGGGCCGGATTCTGGCGAAGCTGAGCCTGCGGGATCGAGCACAGGTCGTCGTATATGCCTATGAATCGGGAATCGTAACCCCGCATTCCGCCGATTAGCATCGTCGTATGACGAACCTTGACGGTCGGCTCCGCGCGTCGCACTCCGATCGTGACGCGGTCATCGAGCGGTTGCGCGTGGCCACCGGAGAGGGACGGCTCTCCCTGGAGGAGTTGGAGGAGCGGATCGAGCGGACGCAGGTGGCGAGGACGTACGACGACCTGAGGGCCATCACCGCCGACCTGCCGCGAGACGACGCGGGGCTCGCCATGCTGGGCGTCGGGGGTGCCGGGGGCGTCGGAGGCGCCGGAAGCGGAGTCCTGGAGCTGCGGACGAAGCACGGGGAGGTGCAGCAGAAGGACTACTGGGTGGTGCCCCCGCGCATCGTGGCGAGTTGCAGCTCGGGCACCGTGAAGATCGACTTCACCGAGGCGGTGTGCTCGCACCGCGAGGTGTTGCTGGAGGCGACCTGCGGGATGGGCACCATCCTGGTGACCGTGCCGCGTGGGTGGACCGTGTGGATCGACTCGCTGACGACGAACATGGGCACGATCAAAAACAAGGCCACCGAACCCGGGCACCCTGACGCGCCGGTGCTGCGTGTCACCGGCAAGGTCGGCCTGGGCACCTTGAAGATCAAATACCCGCGGAGGTAATACCGGTTGAGGGCCGGGAACCTTCCCCGCCGGAGACAAGAACCGCGCGAGTCTCCCCATCGGACACGAGAACCGCGCGAGCCTTGACCGAAGGCGAGAGCCTCGGCCGGAGACAGAGCACCGGATCGGAGGCGAGAGCCTCGGGAGAACCCCGCTGGATCGGAAACCCGCGAGCGCCCCGGCCTTCGGGCAGGAATCCCATCGAGGGTGAGGCCCCGTTCGCCTCGCCCGCCTCGTCCGAATGGCCGAGGCCGCACTACGGCGGAGGTCGCGCCCCTCCTTCTCCCGACCCCCTCCGTATCGCCATAAGTCAGGCCTAACGCCTGATGGATCCCTCTTTCCCCATCAATACCGTTTGGTGCGTCATAACATCACACGTTGTTGAGGAGAGCTGTCGTGACCATCACCGGAGAGGTCGGCGCGTGGGACGCGCGGGAAAGCGCGGCGCCGGCCGTGACGGCCAGAGGTCTCACCAAGGTGTACGGCCGGGGGGACACCGCCGTGCACGCGCTGCGAGGAGTGGACGTCTCCTTCGCGACCGGCGCCTTCACCGCGATCATGGGCCCCTCGGGGTCGGGCAAGTCCACGCTGATGCACTGCCTGGCCGGACTGGACACGGTGAGCGGCGGGCAGGTGCGCGTCGGGGACGTGGAGCTGACCGGACTCAACGACAAGAAGCTCACCATGCTCCGCCGCGAGCGGATCGGCTTCGTCTTCCAGGCGTTCAACCTGCTGCCGACGCTCACCGCCGAGCAGAACATCCGGCTCCCGCTGGAGATCGCCGGGCGGCTGGCCGACCCCGCGCTGTTCGACCGGGTCGTGGAGACCGTGGGCCTGCGCGACCGGCTCGGCCACAAGCCCGCGGAACTGTCGGGCGGACAGCAGCAGCGCGTCGCGGTCGCCCGCGCCCTGATCAGCAGGCCGCAGGTCATCTTCGCCGACGAACCCACCGGCAACCTCGACTCGCGCAGCGGCGCCGAGGTGCTCTCCTTCCTGCGGACGTCGGTGCGCGAACTCGACCAGACGATCGTGATGGTCACCCACGACCCGGTGGCGGCCTCGTACGCCGACCGTGTGGTCTTCCTCCGCGACGGCCTGCTGGTGAGCGAGCTGACGGGGCCGACGCCGCAGTCGGTGCTGGACACGCTGATGAAGCTGGAGGCGTGAGGTGCTGAGGACGACGCTGGCCGGGTTGCTCGCGCACCGGCTGCGCCTGATGCTGACGTCCCTCGCGATCGCGCTGGGGGTCGGCTTCATCGCGGGGACGTTCGTGCTGACCGACACCATCGACGCGGGGTTCACCGAGAAGTTCTCCGCGGCGGCCGACAAAATCGACGTCGCCGTACTCCCGGCGTCCGGCGGGAACGGCGACGAGCCTCCGGTCGTCTCCGAGGCCACCTTGGAGAAGGTACGCGCCGTGGACGGGGTGGCCGACGCACAGGGGCTGGTACGGGGCACGTCCGCCCTGATCGGCAAGGACGGCAAGGCCGCCGGTGACTTCCCCACCGCGGGGATCTCCCTGCCCGAGGGCGACCTGAACCGTATGCCGATCGTGAGCGGTACGGCCCCGAAGACCGCGACGCAGGCCGTGCTCGACGAGGGCACCGCCAGGACCAGGGGATTCAAGGTCGGCGACACCATCGCGGTGCTCGACGCGAGCAACGCCAGGCACGAGTTCACCCTGGTGGGCCTGTTCGACGTCGGCCTGGACCAGGAGCTCGGATACTTCGGCGCGGTCGGCTACACCACGGACACGGCCAGGAAGATGACCGGGCAGAAGGGGTATCGGGAGGTCGACGTCGCCGCCGCCGAGGGGGTCACCCAGGAGGCGCTGCGCGGCTCGGTCGCCGCGGTCGTGGGTTCGGGTCACGAGGTCAAGACCGGTGAGCGCTACGCGGCGGACCTCGCCAAGGGCAACGGCGCCAACGGCGACTTCCTGAAGCTGGGCCTGCTGCTGTTCGGCGTGGTGGCGATGTTCGTGGCCGCGCTGGTCATCTACAACACCTTCAACATCCTGGTGGCCCAGCGGACCCGCGAGATGGCGCTGCTGCGATGCGTCGGGGCGACGCGCGGGCAGGTCTTCTCCTCGATCATGCTGGAGTCGGCGGTGGTCGGCCTGCTGTCGTCGGTGTTCGGCCTGCTGCTCGGCTACGGCCTGGGTGCGGGGGCACTCTCCGTGCTGGCGGCGTTCGACGCGCCGCTGCCCACGGCCGCCGCCGCCACCCTGACGCCGACCACCATCGTCCTTGGCCTGGTGATCGGCCTGACGGTCACGGTCGGCGCGGCGCTGCTGCCCGCGCGGGCCGCGACGCGGGTGGCGCCGATCGCGGCGCTGCGCTCGCAGACCGAGGAGCGGACCTTCAGGGCCGGCCTGGTACGAATGATCTTCGCGGGGCTGTTCCTGCTCGCGGGCGTGGGCATCGTGGTGGCGGGGATCTCCACGGATCCCGGCGAGACCGCCTTGGTGACGGTGATGGCCGGATGCTCGTCCGTCTTCCTCGCGGTGCTGATCCTCGGGCCGGTGATCGTCAGGCCGCTCTCCGCCTTCGCGGGGTGGGTGCCGGCCAAGCTCTTCGGCGTACCCGGCAGGCTGGCCGTGGACAACTCCCGGCGCAACCCGAAGCGGTCGGCGACCACCACCGTGGCACTCACCGTGGGGGTGACGCTCATGACGGTCATCTCCGTCGTCACCGGCACCGTTCGGGTGACGTTCACCCAGCAGCTCGACGAGCAGTTCCCCTTCGACTACATGGTGCAGACCCAGGGGCGCGACTCGGGCCTGCCCCGCGCGATCGCCGAGGACCTCCGGAGCCGGTCCGAGCTGGACTCGGTCATCGCCTTCCGTGAGACCGGCGCGAGGCTCGCGACCGGGACCACCCGGTACGACGTGGGAACCTTCACCCCCGTCCCGGGCTTCAAGCCGCCGCTCGACGCGGGCTCGCTCGACCGGCTCGTCCCGGGGACCGCGCTCGTCGCCGACCGCGTCGCCGAGCGGCTCACGCTCGGGGTCGGTGACCGGATCACCGTACGAACGTCGAAGGCGGGCACGGTCGACCTCTCGATCGTGGGCATCTCCAACGTCGACGCGAGCCTCTCCGACGTGACGGTGCCCCAGCGGGAGTTCGACCGCTACTTCGGCGAGGTCGGCGACAGCCGCGTGATGATCAAGCACCGTGACGGCGTCGACCCGGACCGGGCGCTCGCGGCGGTCGAGGCGTCGACGGAGGCGTACCCGACGGCGAAGGTCGCGAGCTCGACGGAGCTGCGGGGCCAGTTCGACGAGGCGCTCGACATGATATTGATGATCATCACGGGGCTGCTCGGTCTGGCGGTGCTCATCTCCCTGCTGGGCATCGCCAACACGCTCTCCCTCTCGGTCCACGAGCGCACCCGCGAGTCCGCGCTGCTGCGTGCCCTCGGCCTGACCCGGCCCCAGCTGCGGCGGATGCTCTCGGTCGAGGCGCTGGTCCTGGGCCTCATCGGCGCGCTGGTCGGTGTGGCGCTGGGGGTCGCGTTCGGCTGGGCGGCCGCGCAGACGATGACCGACGACGTCGTCTTCCAGTTGCCGGTGCCGCAGATCCTGTCGTTCGTCGCCCTGTCGGGCCTCGCCGGGGTGCTCGCGGCCGTCCTGCCCGCCCGGCGCGCGGCCCGCGCCTCGGTCGTGGGCTCACTCGCGAGCGGCTGAGCGTGGTGGCCGGGACGCCTTCGTCATCGGGGGCGGCGTCCCGGCCACTGCTCCGCCACGGTCTCGGGGTTGAGCAGCGGCCGGATCACGATCTCACCGGTGGCCCTGTCGATCACCACGCAGCCGGACCCGACGGTGTCGGGCAGCACGCTGGGATCGTCGGGCTCGGGCTCGTTCGCCCAGGCGACATAGCCCTCCTGAAAGGCATAAATCCTGATCTCGACGGCGGCACCCGCGCCCCGGACCCCGTTGAAGTACTCCTCCGCCACGGCCCTCGCCTGGTCCGGGTTCACAGACGTCGTCCCTCCCTGTCGATCACGACGCAGAACACACCCGTCACCGACTCGTACGGCGGCTCCACCGCCATGTGCCCCCGCTGCGCGTCGATCCAGATCACCTCGCCATCGAAGTTCACCGCGTTCCAGGCGTGACTGCCCCCGGCCGGCCACCGGTTGATGATGAGCGCCGAGGAGCCGTGTCCCCCGGCCAGCAACGCCTGCGCGATCGGCAGGTAGGCGTGGCGCCCCTGCCCCACATAGTGGAAGCGCTGTCCCAGCCACCGCTCCGCCCTCGCCACTCCCCCGGCCTCCCCGGTGAGCAGCGGCCTGCCCACCCGGTCGTACTCGGGTCTGCGCGGCGCGGCCACCGCGGGAGTGCCGTACCAGGTGGAGAGCACCGACAGCGCGCAGTCGATCGCGTTGGTCGCCCGGAACGGATCGTCGGCCGGGCCGCTCCCGTTGATCAGCCTGATCCACATGCCGCGCGGGTCGGGGAAGCGGCGCGGGGTGCCCTGCTCGGTGAGGGGAACGGCCCGCAGCATGTCCTCCTCGGTCTGCGGATCGGGCCTGGCCAACCCGCCCGCCAGCCCGTACGGCCTGCACTGGTCCAGTCGCGCCGGACCCCAGCGCATCCGCTCCCGCTCGCTCTCGCGCGGCGCGGGTGTCACCACCGGCACCTGGACCTCCAGCTCGAAGTCCCGCCACCGCTGCCCGTCCATCGTCACCACGGGGTTGTAGACCCCCGACGCCAAACTCCACTCGCTCACGGCTCCCCCGTCCCCAACCCCCTGGGAGCCAGATAGTAGGACGGCCCACCCACCCGACACGAAGGAGTTGACCGTTTAAAGGCTCAACCCCCACCTGTCGTTCCAGTCCTCGTCACAACGGCATCGAGGTCAGTGATCGCGAAGCGTCACAGCCAGGGTCAGCCGACCCGTACCCGGATGGTGTGCCAGCCGGTGGCGCCGTCCGGGGCGACAGAGGTGCGCTCGGCGGTCTGGGTGTAGCCGGTGGTGTCGGTGGCGCGGACCTCGATGGTGTGCTCGCCGGGGGTGGCGTCCCAGTCGTCGAGGACCCACTGGCGCCAGGTGTCGGCGGTGGGGGCCTCGGCGAGGCGGGCCTGGCGCCACTCGCCCTCATCCACGCGGACCTCGACCGCGTCCACGCCCTTGTGCTGTGCCCAGGCGACCCCCGCGACGACGGTCTTGCCGGCGGGGACGCTCGCGCCGTCCCTGGGCAGGTCGATGCGCGACTGGGTCTTGATCGGCCCCTTCGCGGACCAGCCCCTGGGCGTCCAGTAGGCCTCGTCCTGGTCGAAGCGGGTGACCTTGATGTCGGTGACCCACTTGGTGGCCGAGACGTAGCCGTAGAGCCCGGGGACGACCTGGCGGACCGGGAAGCCGTGGTCGACGGGGAGCACCTCGCCGTTCATGCCGAAGGCGAGCAGGGCGTCGCGGCCGTCCATCACGACGTCGACCGGGGTTCCCGCGGTCCAGCCGTCGGCGGAGGTGCTGAGCAGCATGTCCGCGTCCTTGCGGACGCCCGCGTCGCGGAGCACCGCGGCCAGGCTCACGCCCAGCCAGCGGGCGTTACCGATGTAGGGGCCGCCGACCTCGTTGGAGACGCAGCAGAGCGTGACGTCGGCCTCGACCACGGCGCGTTTCATCAGGTCGGCGAAGGTGAGCTCCACGGGCCGATCGACCATGCCGTGGATCGTGAGGGTCCAGTCGCGCGGGTCGACCTGGGGGACCGACAGGGTGGTGTCGACCCGGTAGAAGTCGTTGCTGGGGGTGACGAACGACGACAGGCCCCTGATCCTCAGGTCGGCCCCGGCGGGCAGCGCGGGGAGGGGTTTCGCGGGCAGCGGCAGCGTGATGCCGCTGCGTGCCGCGTTCACCTCGGCCCGCCCGGAGAGCGCGCGCCCGGCCAGCCCCGCCACCCCCGCGAGAGCCACGCCGCCGACCGCGCCGGTCAGCAGGCCTCGGCGGTCGAAGGCGCGCAGGTCGTTCCCCGCCCGCATGACGGGTGGCACCTGCGGGCCGGTCCGCTCCCCGGCCTCCGATGAGGACTCGGGCGAGACCGGTCGCGGGCGCTCGGGCCCGGTGTCGTGCGAAATCTCTTCCTGGCGACCCGGCCCGGTGTCGTGCGCGGCCCCCGCCGCACCCACGACATAGGCGCCCCCGGACGCCCTCGCGTACGACCCGGCCGAGGCGTCGTCGGGTACGAGGGCGCGACGGACGAGCCACCGCAGAACGAGCATGCCGGTGCCCACCCCGACGAGCGTCGGGACGACGTCCACCGGCCCGGCCCCTGGCCGGGTCAGCACGGCGACGACGCCGACGAGGCCGAACGCGGCCAGACCTGCCATCCCGTACCGAAGGTCGCGGACGGCGGCCCTTCCCAGCGCGACGGCGATCGCGGCCATGACCAGCAGGATCCCTGCGAGCAGCACGGTCTTGTCGTTCTCGCCGAAGGTGCGGATCGCCCATTCCTTGAGCGGCGCAGGGGTGAGGTCGACGACGGAGTTGCCGACCGCGACGACCGGGAAGGCGACGGGGTTCACCAGGCCCGCCACGAGCAGTGACACCGCCACCGCCACCGCGCCGGACACCAGGCCGATCAGCGCCGGGGCCCAGGAGGGCACACGCTTGTTGCTCTGCATACCCCGACGCTACGCCCATAAGGGGTCGCGGGTTCTTACGCGCTGATTACAGGCGCGACCTGGACGTCTCGGGCTCCTCGGCCGTCGTCCGCGCGGCTCTCGCCGTCAGGCGATCATTTCGGCGATGACGGGGGCGAGGGCGCGGAAGGCTCGGCCACGGTGGCTGATCGCGTCCTTCTCCGCGGCGGACAGCTCGGCGGTGGTCCGGGTCTCGCCTTCGGGGACGAGGATCGGGTCGTAGCCGAAGCCGCCGCTGCCGCGCGGGGCGTCGATGATCACGCCGCGCAGCGCCCCCTCGGTCACCCGCTCCTCCCCCGAGGGGAGTGCGAGCGCGGCGGCGCAGGCGAAGTGCGCGCCCCGGTGCTCGGCGGGCACGTCGGAGACCTGGGCGAGCAGCAGGTCGAGGTTGGCCTGGTCGTCGCCGTGCCTTCCCGCCCAGCGGGCGGAGAAGATGCCCGGCATGCCGTTCAGGGCGTCGACGCAGAGGCCGGAGTCGTCGGCGATCGCGGGCAGGCCGGACTGCTGTGCGACCGCGTGCGCCTTGAGCAGCGCGTTCTCCGCGAAGGTGAGGCCGGTCTCGGCGACGTCGCCGATCTCGGGGAACTCCTCGAGCCCGACGATCTCGACCGGGATCCGGGCGTCGGCGAGGATCCGGCGCAGCTCGGCGATCTTTCCCGAGTTCCTGGTGGCGAGGACCACACGGGCCGCACCGGACCGGGCCGCACCGGTCTCGATCTCGGTCGTACCGGATTCGCTCATGCCGACCGCCTCGTTCCTGAACGATTCACCGTGAGAAAGCGGCTCATGCCAACGCCTCCCGCTGGAGGCGGGTGAGCTCGGCGCAGCCGGCCGCGCCGAGGTCGAGCAGTTCGTCGAGGGCGGCGCGGTCGAACGGCTTGCCCTCGGCGGTGCCCTGGACCTCGACGAACTCGCCGGAGCCGGTCATCACCACGTTCATGTCCGTCTCGGCGGCGACGTCCTCGGTGTAGCAGAGGTCGAGCAGCGCCGTGGAGCCGACGACGCCGACGGAGACCGCCGCGACCGAGTCGACCAGCGGGTCTCCGCCGCACATCTTGCGCTTGCGCATCCACGCGACCGCGTCGACCAGTGCCACGTACGCGCCGGTGATGGCGGCGGTGCGGGTGCCGCCGTCGGCCTGGAGCACGTCGCAGTCGATGACGATCGAGTTCTCGCCCAGCGTCTTGTAGTCGACGCAGGCGCGCAGGGAGCGGCCGATCAGGCGGGAGATCTCGTGCGTACGGCCGCCGATCTTGCCGCGTACCGACTCGCGGTCGTTGCGGGTGTTCGTGGCGCGCGGCAGCATGGCGTACTCGGCGGTGATCCAGCCCTGGCCGCTGCCCCGGCGCCAGCGCGGGACGCTGTCCTGCACGGAGGCGGCGCAGAGCACCTTGGTGCCGCCGAACTCGACGAGCACCGAGCCCTCGGCGTGCGCGAGCCAGCCCCGGGTGATGGTGACGGGGCGGAGTTGATCGGGAGTACGTCCATCTGCGCGAGCCATGACGTTCACCCTAGGTCATACCGGGCCCCGCTCCGTGCCAGTTCCATCCGTCCGGCGAACCCCCCGCGGGAGGCGTCCTCCAGGACGCGGTCGCGGTCGTTCCAGGGCACCAGGTGGGTGAGGACGAGGGTGTCCACGCCCGCCCTGGCCGCGTGCTCGGCCGCCTGGCGGCCGTTCAGGTGCAGGCCGGTGGGGAGTCCTGGCTCGTCGAGGTACGACGCCTCGCACAGGAGCACGTCGGCTCCCGAGGCGAGCTTGACCAGTTCGGCACTCTCGCCGGTGTCCCCGGAGTAGGCCACCGAGCGCCCGCCGTGGGAGACCCTGAACCCGTAGGTCTCCACGGGATGGTTCACCGGGGCGGCCGTCACCTCGAAGGGGCCGACCTCGAACGTCCCCGGCATCAGGCTCACGAACTCGAAGGCCTTCTCCAGCGGCGGTTCGTCGGGCATCGCGTAGGCGGAGTTCAGGCGCTCGCGGGCGTCGGAGGGCGCGTACACCGGGACCTTGGGCAGCGGGCCGCCGGGCGAGTAGGTGCGCACCACGTGGTACGGGCACATGTCGAGGCAGTGGTCGGCGTGCAGGTGCGACAGGCAGATCGCGTCCACGTCGTACAGGCCGATGTGCCTCTGGAGCGCGCCGAGCGCGCCACTGCCGAAGTCGAGCAGCATGCGGAACCCGTCGGCCTCCAGCAGGTAGCAGGAGGAAGGGCTGTCGGGCCCGGGGAAACTCCCCGAGCATCCAATGATCGTCAACTTCACGGCGGCCTCCTACGGTTACTGTGCGGCGCCGCGTGTCACGGCGCGGGCGCCGGTGGCCGGTGTCCGTCCCCCTTCGTCCGCCGATCCCCGGCGCTCCCCCTACGGAGCGCCCGGGCACCGTCACACGCGATGCCCGTTGTTCGGAACATCCCCTACCACTGCCACCTCGACCGCCTCGATCTCCGGTCCGAGGAACCGTCGTCCGAGGTCGGTGAAGAGTCCCGCGTCACCGGTGGCGCGGAAGCGGTGCCTGGGCGCGTCCCCCACGGCGGCCAGGCCCCGGTCGTGCAGGACGCGGTAGACGTCCTTGGCCGTCTCGTCGGCGCTGGACACCAGCGTCACGCCGTCGCCCGCCACATAGGAGATCGGTCCGGTGAGGAGCGGGTAGTGCGTGCATCCCAGGATCAGCGTGTCGCACCCGTCGGCGAGCACCGGCTTCAGGTATTCGCGGATGACGTCGATGAGCTCGTCGCTCATCGTCTCGCCCCGCTCGACGAACTCCACCAGGCGCGGCGCGGCCACCCCGGTGAGCCGGACGTCGGGAGCGGCGGCGAACGCGTCGTGGTAGGCCATCGACTCGATCGTGGCCCTGGTCCCGAGCACCCCGACCCTGCCGTTGCGGGTGGCCCGCACGGCGCGGCGGGTGGCCGGCTGGATCACCTCGACGACCGGGACGGCGTAGCGTTCCCGCGCGTCGCGGAGCACCGCCGCGCTCGCGCTGTTGCACGCGATCACCAGCATCTTCACGTCGCCCTCGACGAGGTGGTCCATCACCTCCAGCGCGTAGGCGCGGACCTGCGCGATGCTCTTGGGGCCGTACGGCTGCCTCGCCGTGTCGGCCACATAGAAGATCGACTCGTTGGGCAACTGGTCGATGATCGCCCGAGCCACCGTGAGGCCACCGACACCGCTGTCAAAGATTCCAATGCTCGCTTGCGACACAGTTCCCCAGGCTAGGCGACCCGGGGCGGCCGATCACGGTAAGAATCCTCACAACGCCGAATACCAGCTCAGCCATGTATTTTTCATGACATTCAGTCGTACGGTGTCTGTTACTACGTCCCGTGGCGCGGACGTCAGCCCCGCCCGACGCGGGCCAGCTGACGGGACTGGGCGACCAGGCGGCCCGCGGAGTCCCACACCTCGACCTCCTCGTCGAACCAGCCGTCACTGATCAGGCGGCCCCCGCCCAGGAGGGTGAGCCAGCCGGGTGCGGGCAGGGCGCGCAGGTGCCAGGTGAGGTCGACCGTGGGCGCCCAGCCGCGCGCCCCCGCGGAGAACACCACCGGCGGGAGGGCGTCCACGGCGAGCGCCAGCACGTACGGGTCGGGGTCCTGCGGCTCGGCCAGCCGGAAGTAGGCGCGGGCCTCGGGCCTGCCGGTGGGACGGCCGTCGACCCAGCCGACGGTGGGAGGGTCGAAGGCGAGTTCCACCTGGGCGCTGAACGTCAGGTTCGACGCGTCCTTGGGGGCGGGCAGCGAGACGCACCGCTCGATCGGCGGCATCACCGCCGAGGGCCCGTCCGTCCAGTCGGGGACGGCATCGTTGAGCGTCGCGGTCGTGACGAGCCCTTCGATGAAGGACGTCCCTTCCTGGACGAGGGTCACCCTGGTCATCGTGGCGGTGCGGCCGGTCTTGATCTGCTCCAGGCGCACCCGCGCGGGGCCGGGTCTCGCCGCCCGCAGGAACTGGACACTCGTGCTCACCGGGTGCTCGTGGGGGGAGGCGTCCACGACCGCGCGCAGCAGCACGGCCATCAGATAGCCGCCGTTCAGGGGGCCGCCGATGGAGTATCCGGGGTCGAGGCACACGTCGTAGGTGGTCTCGTCCACCTTGGTCACCGCTGTCGCCTCGTCGAACTTCGCCATCCGCGCCCCCGAATCTTGTTCTAGAGGGGTCACTTTACCCATTCCATGCCACCGTCGCCTCCCCGGGTCCTCGATGTCACCTCCCCTGGATCCGCCGGGGCACCGAAGCCTCCGGGAAACCAAGATCTGCGGTGAGGAAGGGACGACAGTGACCTGCGGGAACAAGGCGACAAAGGCCACGATGGGCGAAGAAACCGCGCTGAGCAGGGGATGGTCCCGCTTAGACGTGACAATCACATAGTTAGTTCAATGCAAGCGGGTTGCTAGCAATGTGCACTAACTTCTCCCTGTCCGCGAAGTCCACATTGTGAGTGATCATGCCTGCCAACAATCCCCCAAACCAGTCGCCCGATCCGGGTCAGCAGCCCGACAGGACGATCGCCTACCGTTGGAACGAGGGCGCACAGCCGAACGACCAGCCGCACACGCAGGCCTACCCGCAGAACGGCCAGCCCGGATACTCGCAGCCATCCGGCGGTTACCAGCAGGGGCAGCCCTACCCGCAGCAGGGCCAGCCCTACCAGCAGCAGTCCGGCCAGCAGCAGGGCTACGGCCAGCAGGCGTACGGACAGCAGAACTACGGACAGCAGAACTACGGCCAGCAGGCCGGTCAGCCGTACGGGCAGCAGCCCGGCTACCAGCAGCAGGGCTACGGGCAGCAGGCGTACGGACAGCAGGCGGGGAACTGGCAGCAGGGACCCGACTTCCTGAGCGCCGGACCTCCCCCGGGACCTCCCGCGCGCAAGGGCGGCAAGGGCTGGCTGCTCGCGGTGGTCGCCGCGCTGGTCGTCGCCCTCGTGGGCGGTGGCGGCTTCTTCGCGATCAACCTGCTCAGCGGCGGCGGCGCGCAGCCGCACGACGTACTGCCCGGCAACGCCGTCGGTTACATCCGCCTCGACCTCGACCCGGCCGCGAACCAGAAGGTGGCGCTGTTCAACATCGCCAGGAAGTTCACGGTCACCAAGGACTCCTTCAGCGGCGAGGACCCGCGTAAGGCGATCTTCGACCTGATCAAGAAGGACGCCGACGACCTCGGCAAGGTCGACTACGCCACCGACATCGAGCCCTGGCTCGGCGTCCGCGTCGGTGTGGCCGCGCTGACCCCGGCCAAGGCCGGAGCCGAGCCCGGCGTCGTGGTGGCCGTCCAGGTCACCGATCAGGACAAGGCCACGGCGGGCATCGCGAAGCTGATGGGCAAGGAGAAGTACGGCATCGCGTTCCGCGAGGACTACGCGCTGCTCACCCCGACCCAGGCCGAGGCCGACAAGGCCGCCACCGCCGAGCCGCTGTCGGGCAACGCCGACTTCTCCGACGACCTGAGCGCCCTCGGCGAGACCGGCGTGCTCTCCTTCTGGGCCGACGCGGGCAAGCTCGCGGAAATGGCCCCCGAACTGGCCGCCCAGGACCCCACCGTCCTCGCCCAGGTCAAGAACGCCCGCGTGGCGGGCGCCCTCCGCTTCGACAGCGAGTACGTCGAGCTCGCGGGCATCAGCCGCGGCGTCGAGAACCTGGACATGGGCGATCCCGAGCCCTCCAGGATCAGCACGCTTCCCGCCTCCACCGCCGGCGCGATCTCGATCTCGGGTCTCGGCGAGGTGGTCGGCAAGCAGTGGGCACAGCTCATGAAGTCGGCCGACCAGGCCGCGGGCGGCGGCGTCCAGCAGTTCGCCGACCAGGCCAAGCAGAACTACGGCCTCGCGCTCCCCGACGACCTGGTGACGCTGCTCGGTAAGAACATCACCATCGCCATCGACTCCAACGGCCTCGACGGCAACCAGCCGAAGTTCGGCGCGAAGATCGTCACCGACCCGGCCAAGGCGCAGGAGGTCGTCGGCAAGATCGAGAGGTTCCTCGCGGACTCCGGGACGGCCGTCCCGCAGCTCGCCAAGGTTCCCGGCGACGGCGTCTTCGTCCTGGGCAGCGCGCAGGACTACGCCGCCGAGCTCAACAAGGACGGCGCCCTGGGCGACAGCGAGACCTTCCAGCTCGCGATCCCCAACGCCGGTGAGGCGACCTTCGCCCTCTACGCCGACCTGGACAAGGTGGAGAACCTCTATCTCGGCAACCTCCAGGGCGACGAGAAGGCCAACCTCCAGGTGCTCCGCGCCGTGGGCGTGAGCGGCACCCAGTCGGGCAACGAGGGGACCTTCTCGATGAGGCTCCTGTTCAACTGATCCTGTTCAACTGATCCACCCGGGCTCCCCGATCTCGTTCGGACCGGACCTCCCCAGATCCCCGGCAGGGCTCCGCCCCGCCGGGGATTCGCCTTTCAACAGGCGGCGGTCAGGCCCAGAGCTGGCCTTCGAGCCGCTCCTCGGCCTCGTCGAGCGTCCCCTCGTAGGCGCCGGTGGACAGGTATTTCCAGCCGCCGTCCGCGACCACGAACACCACGTCGGCCCGCTCCCCCGCCTTGACGGCCTTCGCCGCCACACCGAGCGCGGCGTGCAGGGCGGCACCGGTGGAGACCCCCGCGAAGATGCCCTCGCCGGACAGCAGCTCCCGGGTGCGCCGCAGCGCGTCGGCCGAGGAGACCGAGAACCGCGTGGTCAGGACGTCGGCGTCGTACAGCTCGGGAATGAAGCCCTCGTCCACGTTGCGCAGCCCGTACACCAGCTCGCCGTAACGCGGCTCGGCGGCGACGATCCTCACACCGGGAACGTGCTCGCGCAGGAACCTGCCGACACCCATCAGGGTGCCCGTGGTGCCCAGACCGGCCACGAAGTGGGTGACGGACGGCAGATCCTCCAGGATCTCCGGCCCCGTCGACTCGTAGTGCGAGCGCCAGTTGGCCGGGTTGCCGTACTGGTAGAGCATCACCCAGTCGGGGTTCTCCTCCGCCAGGCCCTTGGCGACCCGCACCGCCTCGTTGGAGCCGCCCGCCGCGGGCGAGGAGATGATCTGCGCCCCCCACATGCGCAGCAGCTGGCGACGTTCCTCCGAGGTGTTCTCCGGCATCACGCAGATCAGCTTGTAGCCCTTGAGCCTGGCCGACATCGCGAGCGAGATGCCGGTGTTGCCGCTCGTGGGTTCGAGGATCGTGCAGCCCGGCTGGAGAAGTCCGTCCTTCTCCGCCTGCTCGATCATCCACAGCGCCGGACGGTCCTTGATCGAACCTGTCGGGTTGCGGTCTTCGAGTTTGGCCCAGATCCGTACGTCCTCCGAGGGCGAGAGCCTGGGCAGGCCGACCAGCGGGGTCCGGCCGACCGATTCGATCAGTGAGTCAAAACGCATGGTGTACGGCTTCCGCCTCGGGTTGACCTTGTGATGACAGACCTGGCGCCTCGGGGTGACAGCCCGAAAACCGCGGCGCGCGCCGCCCGGCCCGGGAGAGCTCTCCGATCTCGCGAAAGATCACAAAACTCCCGCGGTACGGGCGGCGCCACGCGGCTAGCGGGATCCGCCGGCCACGGCGGGCAGGACGGTGACCGTGTCGCCGTCGGCGACCGGAGTCTCCAGCCCGCCCAGAAAGCGGACGTCCTCGTCGTTCAGGTAGACGTTCACGAAGCGGCGCAGCGCGCCCTTGTCCACCAGGCGCTCCTTCAGCCCGGGGTGCCGGACCTCCAGATCGCCGATCAGCTCCTCGAGCGTGGCGCCCTTGGCGTCGACGGCCTTGGCGCCGTCGGTGTAGGTGCGCAGGATGGTCGGAATGCGAACCTCGATGGCCATCGCGGGTCAGTCTCCTTGTGTCGTCATGGGAGTGAGAGGCCCACCGGATCAGAACACCGGTGAGCACCGGGGGATTCCAGAAAAGCCGGTCAGCGACAGTCGTAGACGACGACGAAGGGCGTGTGCGCGAACAGGAAGTTCTGCACGGGCGCGACACCCGCGCGCCGTGCCCGAGGGCCGGGACGCGAGAGCACCACGTCCTCCTGGCTCGGGGCGGCGGTCAGCATGCCCACCAGCTTACCCAAAGGGTTCATTCGTCCTACGGCCGTACCGGACACCGGCCCCGTACGAACCCCGGATGCCACCCGAACACGGAGACGAGGGAGCCGGGACACCAGGGCACGGAGGTAAGGTCCCCACCCCGGAGGCCCCGGCGCCAGGACCCGAAAAGGTGACGGTCACCCAGAGGTGATCGTCACCTCCTCCTCGCTCACCACGCCGTCGATGATCCGGTACGAGCGGAACTCGGCCTTCTCCCCCAGTTCCTCGCGGGTGGAGACCAGCACGTAGTGGGCGTTCGGCTCGGCGGCGTAGGAGATGTCGGTGCGGGAGGGGTAGGCCTCGGTGGCGGTGTGGGAGTGGTAGATGACCACCGGCTCCTCGTCGCGGTCGTCCATCTCCCGCCAGACACGCAACTGCTCCAGCGAGTCGAACCGGTAGAACGTCGGCGACCGCTCGGCGTTCTCCATCGCGATGAAGCGTTCGGGGGAGTCGGAGCCGACGGGCCCGGCGATCACGCCACAGGCCTCGTCGGGGTGGTCCGCCCGAGCGTGCGCGATGATCCTGTCAACCAGTTCCCGAGAGATGGTGAGCATGACTGGAAGTTACCAAAGGGCGCGGACCAGGGTGTCCTGAAGGTAGGTGAGCCAGTCGTAGATGACGTACGCCGGATAGCGGGGATCGCTCTCCGGCATGTCGGCGATCTCGTCGTGCACCTCCTCGGTCACCTCCAGCCGGGTGCCGAGCGCGAGGCGCACGTCGTTCAGCGCGCGCATCCACGCCTGCGCCTGCTCCCTGGTCAGCTCGACCCTGCCGGCCTCCGCACTGTCGAGCATCGCCTTGGCGTCGGCCCGCTTACCCTCGCGCAGCGTCGCCTCGGTGTATCTGCGGAACTCGGCGGCCGCCTCACCGTCCTCGTACGCCGAGGGGAAGAGCCGGGCCAGCACCGGATCGTCGGACTGCTCGGAGGGGCCGATGCCGAGCGCCTTCTCCAGGGGGTCGTCACCGGTCTCCCCCGGCTCGATCAGGCCCAGGATCTGCGTGACCAGCGAGCGCAGGATCGACACCTCGGCGGCGTCGAAAACCGTGATCACACCGCCCTCGTGCCCCGGCTTGAACCCCGAACTCATCTCTCGCCCACCATTTCTCGCGGGCACCGCCCGAGACCCGCCCGCCGTTTCGAGTCCTGCCGCTTCGGGCCCGGCCGGTCACCGCGCGACGACAGATGGCGCCCGGCCGCTCGCGCGCTCACGAATCCCGCTGGACGGTGGCCCACAGCCCGTACGAGTGCATGATCTGCGCGTCGCGCTCCATCTCCTCGCGGGTGCCGCTGGAAACCACGGCCTTGCCCTTGTGGTGCACGTCGAGCATCAACTTCTCCGCCTTCTCCTTGGAGTATCCGAAAACGGACTGGAAGACGTACGTCACGTAGGACATCAGGTTGACCGGGTCGTTCCAGACGATCGTCAACCATGGCAGATCGGGCCGTACGTCGATTGACGGACGCTCGACCTCCGTTGGAGCGGTGCTACCCACATTCACCAGTCTGCCCTACCCCGGGCTTAGTCTTCGACTCGTGACAAAGAGCATGAGCACCGCGTTGCTTACCGATCACTATGAGCTGACGATGCTTGAGGCGGCGCTGAGAAGCGGGGCCGCCTCCAGACGGGCGGTTTTCGAGGTGTTCGCGCGCCAGCTGCCCGGCGGGCGGCGCTACGGGGTCGTGGCGGGAACCGGCCGGGTGCTGGACGCGCTGGAGTCCTTCCGCTTCGAGGAGGAGTCGCTGGCGTTCCTGCGGGACAACGAGGTGGTCGACGAGCCCACCCTGGAGTTCCTCGCCGGATACCGGTTCTCCGGGAAAGTGGACGGCTACGGCGAGGGCGAGTGCTACTTCCCCGGTTCCCCGATCATGACGGTGGAGGGCACGTTCGCCGAAGCCGTGCTGCTGGAGACCGTGATCCTGTCGATCCTCAACCACGACTGCGCGATCGCCAACGCCGCCACGCGCATGATCCGCGCCGCCGGGACCAGGCCCCTCATCGAGATGGGCTCGCGGCGCACCCACGAGGCGGCGGCGGTGGCCGCGGCGCGGGCCGCCTACCTGTGCGGGTTCTCCTCCACCTCCAACCTCATGGCGGGCCACGAGTACGGCATCCCGACCGCCGGGACCGCCGCCCACGCCTTCACCCTGCTCCACGACTCGGAGGAGCAGGCCTTCCGGGCCCAGATCGCCTCCCTCGGCGCCGACACCACGCTGCTCGTGGACACCTACGACGTGGCCGAGGCCGTGCGGACCGCGGTGGAGCTCGCCGGCCCCTCCCTCGGGGCGGTCCGCCTCGACTCCGGCGACCTCGGCCAGGTCGCCCACGAGGTCCGCGAGCAGCTCGACGCGCTCGGCGCCCACAAGACCCGCATCATCGTGACCGGCGACCTCGACGAGTACGCCATCGCCGCGCTCGCCGCCGCGCCCGTGGACGGCTACGGCGTCGGCACGTCGCTGGTCACCGGCTCCGGCTCGCCCACCGCCGCCCTGGTCTACAAGCTCGTCGCCCGCGAGGACGCCGAAGGGGTCATGCGGCCGGTGGCCAAGAAGTCGGTGGGCAAGCCCAGCCGGGGCGGACGCAAGGAGGCGTTCCGCGAGCTCGACGCCGAGGGCACGGCGGCCGCCGAGGTGGTCACCGTCTCCGGCGAGCACCCCTCGAACGCCCGCCCGCTACAGGTTTCGCTGGTCAGGGAGGGGGAGGTCGTGGGCCGCGAGAAGCTGGAGGAGAGCCGCGCGCGGCACCGCGAGGCCGTCGCCGAGCTGCCCTCCAACGCCTATCAGCTGTCCCGGGGCTACGCCGCGATCCCAACCGTGTTTGACTGATCGCATGCCAACAGCGCTGATCATCGTCGACGTCCAGAACGACTTCTGCGAGGGCGGGAGCCTCCCGGTCGGCGGCGGCGCGGAGGTGGCCGCCGCCATCTCGGCACACGCCGCCTCGCACGGCTACGACCACGTCGTGGCCACTCGTGATCATCACATCGACCCCGGCTCCCACTTCGCCGCCGAACCCGACTACGTGACCACCTGGCCCGCCCACTGCGTCGCCGGGACACCCGGCTCCGACTTCCACCCCGCCTTCGACACCTCACGCGTCGAGGAGGTCTTCAGCAAGGGTGCCCACAGCGCCGCCTACAGCGGCTTCGAGGGCGTCACCTCCGACGGGACCTCTCTGGCCGACTGGCTCGGCGAACGCGGCGTGGACGCGGTGGACATCGTCGGCATCGCCACCGACCACTGCGTGCGGGCCACCGCCCTGGACGCGGTCGCGCACGGGCTGTCCGTTCAGGTGCTGCTGGACCTCACCGCCGGGGTGTCCGCCCCCACCACCGAGACCACCCTCGCCGAACTCGGCTCCGCCGGAGCCCGCCTCACGGGCACCCCCGTGGTCCGATCGGCCTGACGATCTCTCAGCTCTTCGGCATCCCCAGGAAGAGGATCATCCGGTCGAGCTTCCCGTCCATGGTCCTGTAGTTCTCCTTGAGCTCGCCGATGTCGTATGCCATGGCCCTCATGTCCTGCTTGACTCCCACGACCTCCTCCTTGACCTCGGCGAGCTCCTCCTTGGTGGCGCACTTCGCCACATCGAGCCGAAGCTCGGCGACATCCTCCTTGACCTCCGCGAGCCCCACCTTCAGCTCAGCCACATCCTCCTTGACCTCCGCGAGCCCCACCTTCAGCTCAGCCACATCCTCCTTGAGCTCGGCCACATCCCGCTTGACCTCGGCCATCTCCACCTTGAGCTCGGCCACCTCCTCCTTGACCTCCGCGAGCCCCACCTTCAGCTCAGCCACATCCTCCTTGACCTCAGCCACCTCGGTCCTGAGCTCAGCGACATCCCGCTTGACTTCAGCCTTGAACTCAGCGATGTCCTGCTTGACCTCAGCCTTGAACTCAGCGATGTCTTCCTTGACATCGGCGAGCTCCTCCTTCGTGGCGCACTTCGCCACATCGAGCCGAATCTCGGCGACCTCCTGCCGGAGTCCGGCGACGTCGTCCTTGGTGGCGAGGGTGTCCATCCTCGCCATGATCTGCTCGAACATCGGAGCCACGTACTCCATGATCTCGGTACGGATCATCTCGGCCAACACTTGTCCTCTTTGAAAGCGTTGCGGGGGAACCCGGTGGCGGGCCCGGGGTAGTGACAGCGACACGCTACCAGCGACGCCCACTCTGAGCATTCGAACGATTACCGGATCGGCATGGATGGGCAAACAGCACCATCACCGGTGGCGGCAGGAGTATCACGGAGAGTTGATACCTCTTACTACCGGTGGTGATCTCATATGTTCGTGCTCGGCGTCTCCTGGCTGATCCTGACCCCGCTGTGCCTGTGGAATTTGTTTCGCGGAGGGACGCTGGTACGGCTGACGAGCGTGCTCTCGCTGGTCGCGCTGGAGGCGGCCACGGTCTGGGCCACCACCGTCGTCCAGGTTCCCGCCCCAACTCCGATCACCGCGCTCCCGCGCCCGGCGGCCCTGACCGGCTCCCTGGCAGGCCCTCCGGCCGGATCCCGGATCGCCCCCCGGACCGAGTCCTGGATCCGGCCTCGGTCCCCGCTCGCGCCGTCCCGGGTGCCCGCACCGCTTCCGGACGCGGCGCGGCAGGGTATGTGGGACACGCGGGGAGCGCAGGCGGTGCGAGGGGAGCGGGTACCAGGCAACGGGCCCGGTGTCTCCTCCGGCAGGCGGGGCCTCTCCTGCCGGGGACGGATGCCCGCTCCGGAGCGGGTGCGGCTGGCTCGCCGTCAGGGCGCACCACGGGGCGTGACGCTCTTCTGGAAGGCCAGAGCCGACGAGTGCGACACCGCGACCGTGGTCCTGCACCACGAAAATCGCACGATCAAGGTCTGGATGCGGGAGGACAGGGCACGCAGACGCTCCTCCGGCGCCACCACGTGGCCCGTGAGCGTCGCCGGCGGCGTCGCCTCCCTGGAGGTGCCGCTCACGGTACCGGTGCGCGACACGGGGGCGTTCAGGGCGATCGACGGGCGGACCGGCAGGCCGATCGCCCTCGCCAGGCCGGGGCGCGTACCGGAGGAGCCGTCCACGGCGCGGTGATCCGGGGCTCCGGCTCGCCCGAACCGCTCGGCCCGCCGTTCAGGGCGACCCGGACCGCCCGGACCGCCGGACCGGACGCCTTCTCGTCCGGACAGGTCATCGGGCCGAGGGTACGTCCGGCTACCGGCCCTCGCTCGAACCGCCGACCGGATGACCGGGCCGGGGAGCCCCCTGGGTGATCGAGATCGAGTCACCGGATCAGGTGGAAGGCCACCCGACCCGGTGACCAGGTCAGTGGGAGCGCTGGGTGGCCCAGTGGCGGATCTTGCCGATCCGCTCCTGGATCTGCTCGGCGGAGGCCTGCGCGATGGCGGGTCCGCCGCAGGCCCTGCGTAGCTCTGCGTGAATGACTCCGTGAGGCTGGCCGGTGCGGTGGTTCCAGGCGCCGACGAGACCGTTGAGCTCCCTGCGGAGGTTGGCGATCAGCTCGTGCGGGGCGAGCTCCGGCTCCTTGGGCTCGGGATTTTTCCGCTTGGCCTTCAGCTGGTCGGACTGGCGCTTGCTCAGCAGGGTGCGGACCTGGTCGGGCTCCAGAAGGCCCGGCAGGCCGAGGAAGTCCTCCTCCTCGGGGGATCCGGTCTCCGCGGCGCTGCCGAACTCGCCGCCGTCGAAGAGGACCCGGTCGAACGTGGCGACCGCCTCCAGGGTCTCGAACGGCAGCTCATCGCCCACGACGTCGGGATTGTCCTTCTTACGCTGGGCGTCCTCCAGCAGGAAGTCGTCCAGCCCCTCCTCGGCGGGCTTGCGGTCGAGCACGTGGTCGCGCTCGGCCTCCATCTCCCCCGCCAGGCCCATCAGGGTCGGCACGGAGGGCACGAAGACCGACGCGGTCTCGCCCCGTTTACGGGCGCGGACGAAGCGTCCGACGGCCTGGGCGAAGAACAGCGGGGTCGAGATGCTCGTCGCGTAGACGCCGACGGCGAGGCGCGGGATGTCGACCCCTTCCGAGACCATCCGGACCGCGACCAGCCAGCGCTGCTCGGAGGCGGAGAACTCCTTGATCTTCTTGGAGGCCGTGGGGTCGTCGGAGAGCACGACCGTGGCGCCCTCTCCGGTGATGGTCCGGATGTGGCGGGCGTAGGCGCGTGCGGTCTCGTGGTCGGTCGCGATGACCAGGGCACCGGCGTCGGGCACGCCCCTGCGCACCTCGGTCAGGCGCCGGTCCGCCGCCCGGAGGACCTGGCGGATCCACTCGCCCTTCGGGTCGAGTGCGGCCCGCCACGCCTGGCCGAGCTGGTCCTTGGTGAGCGGGGTGCCGAGGGTCGCGGCGATCTCGTCGCCCGCGCGGGTCCGCCAGCGCATCTCACCGGCGTAGGCGAGGAAGATGACCGGCCTGACGACGCCGTCGGCGAGTGCCGGGCCGTACCCGTAGGAGTAGTCGGAGACGCTGCGCCGGACCCCGTCGCCGTCCTCGGCGTAGGTGACGAAGGGGATCGGGTTGACGTCGGACCTGAAGGGGGTCCCGGTCAGGGCGAGGCGTCTGGCGGCCGGCTCGAACGCCTCCCGCACGCCGTCGCCCCAGGATTTCGCGTCGCCCGCGTGGTGGATCTCGTCGAAGATCACGAGCGTCTTGCGAGCCTCGGTGCGGGCGCGGTGCAGCGCCGGGTGCATGGAAACCTGGGCGTAGGTGATGGCCACCCCGATGTAGTCACGGGAGGTCGCGCCCTGACTGTTCTTGAACTCGGGGTCGATCGCGATGCCGACCCTGCTCGCGGCGTCCGCCCACTGCTGCTTGAGGTGCTCCGTGGGTGTGACGATCGTCACAGCCCGGATGATCCCTCGTGACAGGAGGTCGCTGGCGATGCGGAGCGCGAAGGTCGTCTTGCCCGCACCCGGTGTGGCGACCGCGAGGAAGTCGCGCGGCGCACGGCTGGAGTACAGGTCAAAGGCCTCCTGCTGCCACGCGCGAAGCTTCGGCGCGGTGCCCCAGGCGGCACGGTCCGGATATGAGGGCGAGAGGTGGGATGCGGCGAAAGTGCTCACAGTGTCCCCAGGGTAATCTGCGCCGCCGACAAGACGTGCCGATCGGCCGAGATCCTCGCCAAGGTCGTCCCTTCGTGCTATTGGCCCGCGGAGCGGAGATCGTCGAATCGCGGAGCCGGACTCGCACGGCGCCCGCTCACCGCAAACCCGCTCGACACAAGCCCGCTCACCGCAGGCCCGCGATCACCGTGTCGATCTCGGCCCTCGACACGGGGTCGTCCGGCTGGGTCATCGCGACCACGACCACCGGGCGCTTTCCCGCCCCCGTGAGGAAGACCACACGCAGGTACGCCGGCCGGTTCACCACGTCCAGGTACTCCGCGCGCAGGGCGCGGGTGTGCCCGGTACGCGCGCCCACGGTGATCTCCGTGTCGTCCACGACCTTCACCTCGTCACCGTGGAGCAGGAGCCGCGCGTACAGGTCGCTGAGTTCGGTGGTGGTGGCGCGCGCGTCGTTCGCGGGCTCGGCGGGCATGACCATCACGGTCGTGTTGACGCCGTCGCCCGCGGCCGAGGTGAACTCCGTGACCGGCGGCACCGTACCGGTGAGCCAGCGCTCCGGCAGCGGGTAGCTCACCCCCGCGACCGGATCGTCCACCCGCTCCGGCGGCGGGGAGGGCAGTGCCCGCAGGGACAGTACGGCCACCACGGCGATGACGCCGGCACCGGCGGCCAGGGTGAGCAGTACGAGCAGCACACGGCGCAGGCGCCCGGGGCGACGCTCGGGAGGGGCGATGGGCGTGCCGTACCAGCGGGCGGAGGGCGGCAGGTCGTCGCCGGGCTCGGGGATGCGGGGAGGCCAGGTCAGACTGGAGCGGGCGTCGGACGGCTCGTCCTCCGGCGGCGGCCAGGGGCGATACTCGTCGTCCTCGGGCGCCGGCCAGGGGCGGCGCTCGTCGTCGAGGTCCGGGTCGGTGGGCGGCCACACCTGATCCTCGGCCGCCCGCGCGGCCCTGCGGGCCCGCCTTGACCGGCGCCCCCCGCCACGGCCGGGCTCGTCGGGCGGGTCCGACCGGCGAGGTCGTTCGTGCACGGGACCTCCTCCCCGGCGGCGACGGTCCTACCGTCCTACCACGCATCGGGGGGCGTGACCCGGCTATGGGTGATCGCTGTTACGAGAGTGACCAATGAGTCATGAGATGTCCCTCATACGCCGGGCGACGACGACCCCGAAGAGGCCGATGGAGGCCATCAGGGCGACGATCGTGGTGTAGCCGGTGGCGATGTCGTCGTGGCCGATCAGGTTGACCAGGACTCCGCCGAAGCCGATGGTGATCGCGCTGCCCAGGGTGTCGACGACCTGGAGGGCGGCGGAGTTGGCGCCCTGCTCGGCGTCGGGCGACTGACGCATCGCGGTGACGTTGACGCTGGTCACGCCGATGCCCATGCCGAATCCCGCGATGACCCAGGCGGGCACGGTGACCCAGCCGCTGACCCCGGGCACGAGCGCGAGCAGGGTCGTCAGGATGCCCACGGTGATCGCGACGGCGCCGATCCGCACCAGCAGCGGCCTGTCGTACGAGCGGCGGGTCTGCAGGTAGGAGCCGCTGGTCCAGCCTATGGCGCCGAGGGTGAGCGCGACCCCCGCCCCGGCGACGGAGAAGCCGTGCACCTCGGTGAGGAGCAGCGGGATGAAGGCGTTGACCCCGAAGAACGCCGAGGCGAGCACGCCGCGCATCATGACCGTGGTGGGCAGGCCGCGGCCGAACCTGAGGGCACGGGGAGGCAGCAGTCTCGGCAGGCCCGAAGCGAGGAGGGCGAGCCCCGCGGCGGTGGCGATCCCTCCCGGTGTCGGGGCCTCGTGGAGACGGCCCACCCCGTACAGCAGGATCCCGCCGCCGCACGCGGTGGCGGTGGCGGCCAGGGTCATCGCCAGCGGCCTGGAGCGGGGTCCTGAGGAGGGCTCGGGCATCGGGCCGCCGACGCGCAGGGCGGGCAGGAGCATCACGAGGGCGGGGACGACCAGCGGCACGATGCCGTAGAAGACCCACCTCCATCCCGCGGTCTCGGCGATGATCCCGGTGAGACCCGGCCCGATCAGGGCGGGAAGCACCCAGGCCGCCGAGAGCGCGGCGAATATCCGGGGCCTGGTCGCCGGAACGTAGACCCGCGCGATCATCACGTAGATCGCGACGACGACGGCGCCGCCACCGAGGCCCTGTACGGCCCGCGCGACGATGAACAGTTCCTTGGACGCGGCGGCTCCGGCCATGACCATACCGGCGGTGAACAGCCCCACCCCGAGCAGGAACGGCCAGGCGTGCCCCCGCCGGTCGGACCAGAGCCCGGCGACGACGTTGGCGAGCAGACCGGCGATGAGGAAGGCCGAGAAGCTCACCCCGTACAGGTCGAGGGCGTCGAGGTCCGCGGAGACGGCGGGCATGACCGTGCTCACGGACATGCCCTCGAAGGCGATCAGCGTGACGACGAGCAGAATGCCCAGGGAGGCGGTCCGGTATTCGGGACCGAAGATCCGGGGGGATTCGTATGGAGCGTCGACTGTCTTCGGTGCTGTCACCCGTCAAGGGTAGTGTTCGCCCCCCGGCCTCGGTAGACGGCCCACATCTCCTGCATCCTGGCGGCCTGGCCCACGGTGAACCCGGACATGCAGCGGTCGTCGGAGTAGTCCATGAAGTTGTGGATCGGGTCGGGTCCGCCGCCCTTGCAGGTGTCCTTGAGCAGCGGGCAGCCCTCGGTGGGTTGTCCCTCGGGCTCGGTGTCGGCCACGCCGTCGCCGGGCGGCTCGCAGCCCTTCTCGAAGGTGTGCAGCAGCCCGAGCCAGTGCCCGATCTCGTGGACGCCGGTGTATCCCCGGTCGAAGCTGCGCATCGCCCCGCCGGGCAGGCTCCGCCAGTCGACGACCACCCCGTCGAGGGCCGGCTCCTTGGCGTACCCGTGGGGATAGGTGGAGTAGCCGAGCACCAGCTCACCGAGCTGGGCGAGATAGAGGTTGAGGGTCTCGGGGCCGCCCCTGCGCATCCGCTTGATCATCCGCTCGTGGGTGACGGGCTCGCGGAACCAGGTCGCGCTGACGGTACGGGTGACGCCGTCCAGCCTGAACCGGATCCCGGTGTCCGCGCCACCGAGCTGCCCGGAGTAGGCGGCGTTGAGCGTGGTGATCTGGGCGCGTACGGCGGCGTCGGGCGCGCCGAGCCTGCCGTCGGTGAGGACGTGCACCCAGGTGGGCACGGTGATGGGGAGCGCGGGCCTGAGCGGGTTCGGCCCACGCCGCCCGCCTGCGGGCGCGAGGGACGGCGCGGGCGCGTGTCGCGGCACCACGGAGCGGGCGGCCCACCCGGAGGGATCGGGGGCACACCCCGGTGGCCCGGAGGCGGCGCTTCCCCTGCCGGGAACGACGGGAACGGGAGATGAGGCTCCCACCGTGAACAGGCATGCGGAAACAACGGCGATCGCACGCCGAAACATGGACTCCCCCGACAGATCCCAGGCGCTGGACGTTCGCCGCTCTCCGGCGGCATCCCGACCGTAACCTCATCTGTGGCGATCACCCATGAGCAACACTCACTCGTTGTTGCCGTCTTCGCCCTTCGGAAGTCCCGAGTAGATCTCCTTGCACTCCGGGCAGACCGGGAACTTCTGGGGGTCGCGGTTCGGCACCCAGACCTTCCCGCAGAGCGCGCGGACCGGGGTCCCGCTCAGCGCGCTCTCCATGATCTTGTTCTTCTCGACGTAGTGGGCGAAGCGCTCGTGGTCGCCGTCGCCGTGCGACAGGTCCGGGCGGACGTCGCTCTCAGGGAGAATCTTCGTACTCACCCTCGCGATTTTATGCCCGTACCGCCGCGCCCGGGGCACCGGCGGTCGGTCGGGCGCGAAACACGACCCATCGGCGCCGGAGCGACATCCCGGGATCGGCCGCCCGGGCGGTGATCCCGATGATCGTCCGGACCCGGCGGCGGGTGCGGAGCGGGGGCTAGTTCATCGAGGGGTCGTCGGGGCAGGTGGCCACGTAGGCGAGCTCGCCTCTCTGACGGCGCAGCACCGCCCGCCACAGCGACTCGGGCTCGTGGTGGAAGGTGTCGCCGGGCTCGGAGTCCACGACGTACCAGGCGCCCTCGCCGATCTCGCTCTCCAGCTGCCCCGCCGACCATCCGGCGTACCCGGCGAAGATGCGCATCTGGGCGATCTCCCCGGCGAGGATCTCCGGCGGCGCGTCGAGGTCGACGGTGCCGAGCCTGGAGACGGCCGCGGTGCCCGCGTGCAACCGCCGCCAGCCGAGCGGTTCCTGCCCGCTCGGGACGGCGGCCAGCGCGAGGGCGCTGTCCGTCTGGACGGGACCGCCCTGGAACAGCACGGACGGGCCGGTGACCATGGTGTCCCAGGTGGGGAGCACCTGGGTCACCGAGATGTCGCTCGGTCTGTTGAGCACTACGCCCAGGGTGCCGCCGTCGAGATCGTGTTCCAGCACCAGGACCACGCTGCGCCGGAAGTTGGGATCCTCCAGCTGCGGGGTCGCCACCAGAAGCCCACCGACGTAGATCGCCTCCGCCATGCCTCCATAATGAGGGGTGAACCCCCTTTCGCGCTGCTCCACCCGCTGTTCCGATGGTTCGGACCCCGCTCAGTGTCACGTGACGCGCATGTGAGGGCACCGCGCGAGACGAGAAGGGCGGCGGGGGGGGGGGGGGGGGCGGGGGGGGGGGGGGGGGCTGAGGGGCGGCCCGGCCGCGGGGCGGCCGGGGGGGCGGCGGCGCGGGGCGCGCGGGGGA
>NZ_JBEPDA010000034.1:0-35101 GCF_040299985.1 Streptosporangium sp. NPDC000563
GCTTTCCAGCGGCAGCGCTACTGGCTCGAACCAGACCTGCGGGGAGCGGGAGACGCCACCGGACTGGGGCTCGGCGCGGCCGACCATCCGCTGCTCGGCGCCAGTGTGGCGTTCGCCGATGCCGACGCGACCTTGCTGTCGGGGCAGCTCTCGCTGCGGACCCATCCCTGGCTCGCCGACCACGCGGTCATGGGCACCGTCATCGTGCCGGGCACCGCACTCGTGGAGCTCGCGATCCGGGCCGGTGACGAGGTCGGCCTCGACACCCTGGAAGAGCTGGTGATCGAGACCCCGCTCGTCCTCCCGGAACGCGGTGCGGTACACATCCAGGTCTCCGTCGGAGCGCCGGGGCATGAGAGCCCGCTCGGCGATGAAAGCTCGCTTGACCAAGCACGGCGTCGCCCGGTCGCGGTGTACTCGCGTCCCGCCGAGGCTGGAAGAGAGGCGGAGTGGACACGGCACGCCGCCGGATTCCTCACGGTGGCGCCCAGGGGAGAGGGGGAGGAGAAGGTCTCGCTGGAGGTGTGGCCGCCCGACGGCGCGGCACCCGTAGAGATCGACGACGTCTACCCCGTACTCGCCGAAGCGGGACTGACATACGGGCCCGCCTTCCAGGGACTGAGAGCGGCCTGGCGTACGGAGAAGGAGTTCTTCGCCGAGATCGAGCTGCCCGACCCACAACGGGCTGATGCCGGGCTTTTCGGACTCCACCCCGCCCTGCTCGACGCGGCATTGCACATCGCCGCACACCACGGGCTGCGCCACAGCCCGCCCGGCCAGAACCGTCTGCCCTTCGCCTACGGCGGCGTACGGCTGCACGCCTCGGGTGCGGCGGCGCTGCGCGTCCGGTTGACGCTGCACAGCGAGGAGGAGCTGTCCCTGCACGCCACCGACGCCTCCGGGGCGCCTGTGGCGAGCGTCGACTCCCTCAGAGCCCGGTTGATCTCGGCCGGACAGCTGCGGGCCGTCCGTCCGGCCGAGCGCGACACGTTGTTCCGGATGACCTGGACGGAGGTGGACACCGCGACCTCGCGGGCGGACCAGGCGGAGCAGGAGCCCGATGTCGTCCTCGTCTCCGGGACGGAGTTCGAGTCCGTCGATCTGCCCGGCGCTGTGCACGGCCAGGTGAACCGGGTGCTCGGACTCCTTCAGGAATGGGTGTCCCCTCGGGAGCCCGAGCGGCCGGAGTCGGCGCGGCTCGTCGTCGTGACTCGCGACGCGGTCTCCACGGCGGTGGAGGAGAGCCCTGACCCCGCGACGGCGCCGATCTGGGGACTGGTCGGATCGGCGCAGGCCGAGCATCCCGGCCGGATCGTCGTCGTCGATGTCGCGGACGCCTCACCGGACGCCGTCCACGAAGCGGTCGCCGCCGCGCTCGCCTCCGGTGAACCACGGGTGGCCGTAAGAAACGGGAAGGTACTCGCCCCGCGGCTCGCCCGCGTGTCCGCGCCCGACGGCGAAGGGCGGGAGTGGGATCCCGAGGGAACCGTGCTGATCACCGGCGGCACGGGAGCCTTGGCGGGTGAGCTCGCCCGGCACCTCGTGACCGTACGCGGAGTTCGCCATCTGCTGCTCGTGGGCAGGCGGGGAGTGCGAGCTCCCGGGATCGTCGAGCTCGTCGAGGAACTGGCCGGGTTCGGTGCGCGGGTCACCGTCGCGGCAGCCGACGCGGCCGACAGGGAGGCACTCTCCGAGGTGCTGGCCACGATCCCGAAGGCGCATCCGCTGACGGCGGTCGTCCACACCTCGGGCGTGGTCGACGACGGCCTGCTCACCTCGCTCACGCCGGAACGCGTCGACACCGTACTGCGGCCCAAGGTCGACGCCGCCTGGAACCTGCACGAGCTCACCCGCGACCACGACCTGGCCGCCTTCGTCCTCTACTCCTCCGTCGCGGGAATCCTCGGCGGGCCGGGGCAGGGGAGTTACGCGGCGGCCAACACCTTCCTGGACGCGCTGGCCGCACACCGGCGGGTTCTCGGGCTGCCCGCGCTGTCACTGGCGTGGGGCATGTGGGCGCGGCCGAGCGGTGTCACCGCGCACCTGACCGATGCCGACCGCGCCCGCGCCGCGCGCGCCGGCGTCCGGGCACTGACCACCGCTGAAGGGTTGGCACTCTTCGACGCGGCGCTGCGATTCGACAACCTCCAGCTCGATCTCACCCCTCCCGGTCATGCGCTTCTCGTCCCCGCCCCGCTGGACCTCGCCGCTCTGCGGGCGGGCGGAGCGCAACCGCCTTCGCTGCTGCGTGGCCTGGTCCGGTCGCCGCGCCGAGCGTCCAGGGCTTCCGCGGTCACCGGTCCCGCGCTGGCCCACCGCCTGGCCAGGGTGCCCGAGGAACAGAGGGCGCGGGTCGTGCTCGACGTGGTCACGGCGGAGGTGGCGGCGGTCCTCGGCACGCCGGCCGAGGCAGTCGCGGCCGACCGCCCGTTCAACGATCTCGGTCTGGACTCGCTCACCGCCGTCGAGCTGCGCAACCGGCTCGACACGCTGACCGGCCTGCGGTTGCCCGCGACGGTCACCTTCGACCATTCCACGCCCGATGCCCTCACCGGCTACCTGCTGCCCGAGCTCGCGAGAGCCTCCGCGACCGGCGATCCGTCCGATTCCGCTGACCCCGCGCGGGCCGGGGGAAGTACGGCGGTGCGGCAGGGGCCGCTGTCCGACCTCTATCGACAGCTGTGCGGGCAAAGTGAGTTCGCCGCCGCCGCCGAACTGATCGGCGTGGTCTCCCACCTGCGGTCGAGCTTCGGAACGACAGAGGCCGCCGAGCACGTCGTCGCGCCGCTCCTGCTGGCCTCCGGCGACGCGCCGATCACGCTGGTCTGCTTCCCCGCCGTCAGCGCCATCTCCGGCCCGCACGAGTACGCCCGGTTCGGCCATGCCATGCGCGGCGAGCGAGATGTTCACGTGGTGCCCTCACCCGGGTACGCGCCGGACGATCTCCTTCCCGACAGTGAGGAGACGTTCATCCGGATGCACGCCGACACCGTGGAAAAACTGGTCGGTGACGGCCCGTTCGTGATCCTCGGCCGTTCCATGGGCGGGTGCATCGCGCACTCGGTGGCGGCCGAGCTGGAGAGCCGCGGCACCCCGGCGGCCGGGCTCGTCCTGATCGACTCCTACCCGATCGAGAGCCCGACGCTGGAGGGCATGCGCGACTGGTGGCTGGCCGCGATGCTCACCGGGATGGTGGAGCGCATCGAGCGCTACCAGATGGTCTGGAGCGACGCGAGCCTCACCACCATGGGCGCCTACGGCCGGATCCTGGCCGATTGGCAGCCCAAGCCCATCGACGCCAGGACCTTGGTCGTCCGGGCGCGGGAGCCGTTGCGGGGCACCGTCGTCGACCCTACGGGGCGGCTCGACTGGCGGGCGTTCTGGCCGTTGCCGCACGAGACCGTCGACGTGCCCGGTGACCATTTCACGGTGCTCGAAGAGCACTCGGAGACGACGGTGGCGGCGGTCCGCGAGTGGATCGACGCGCTCGTCCCCACCGGAGAGTTCGCGGTATCCGAAAGCTCCACAGGGCCCGCCGACTCCACGAAGTCCACGCAGTCCACAGAGAAGAGGAACGCATGAGTGTTCAGGTCGTGATCGTCACCGGTGCCGCGTCCGGCATCGGGAGAGCGACCGCGGAGCTGTTCGCCGACAGGGGGGCCAGGGTCGTCGCCGTCGATGTGGCGGGGGAGCAGCTGGAAAAGCTGTCCGCCATCCACGGTGTCGTCCCGCTCGTCGGCGACGTGTCCACGGAGGAGACCAACGCCGCCATGGTCGACCTCGCCGTCCGCGAGTTCGGGCGGTTGGACGCGGTCGTGCTCAACGCCGGGATCGGTGGCGCGGGCCCCCTGGAGTCGCCGGGCGCCATCGACCGATTCGACCGGATCCTCGCCGTCAACGTGCGGGGTGTGGCGCTGGGCATCAGGGTCTCGCTGCCGGCTCTACGCGCGGCGGGTGGCGGCTCGATCGTGGCGACCTCGTCGGTCTCGGGACTCGGAGGCGACCCGGCCACCTGGGCGTACAACGCCTCCAAGGCGGCGGTGATCAACCTGGTGCGCGGTGCGGCGATCGACTACGCCGTGGAGAACATCAGGGTCAACGCCATCGCGCCCGGAGGGACGGCGACCGCGATGACCGCGGGCGTGCTGTCACACCCCACCCTCGGGCCGGCCGTGACCGGCCGCATCCCGCAGCACCGCTGGGCGGATCCGCGCGAGCAGGCGGAGGTCATCTGGTTTTTGACCTCGCCCGCGGCGTCATACGTCACCGGCGTCACCATCCCCGTCGACGGCGGCCTCAGCGCCAACAACGGCATCCTCCTTCCGCCCGCCTTCCCCGGCGACGCACCCAGATAGGAGTTCCGAGATGAGCACGGAAACGAACACCGGCACGAACCCCCGTACGAGCACCGAGACGAGCACCGAGACGAGCACGGAGGCGAACAAGGAGGTCGCCCGGCGCCTCTACGAGGAGTTGATCACCCTGCGACGCCCGGAGTTGCTGGAGGAGATCATCGCCGAGGACGCCGTCGACGAGACGGTCCCGCCCGGAGCAGGGCCCGGCGGGAGGGAGGACTTCCGCGAGCACATCCAAGGTGTCTGGCAGACCGTCGAGAACGTGAAGGCCACCGTCACCGACCTGGTCGCGGAAGGCGACCGGGTGGTGGTCTTCTGGCGGATCGAGGGTGTCCACCGCGCCCCGCTGTTCGGCGCCCCCGCGAGCGGACGGCATTTTATTGGAAACAGCATCAGCCGGATAACGTTCAGGGACGGAAAGATCGTGCGCTACAACGTTCTTCCTGACCGCCTCGGTATCCTTCAGCAGATTTCCTGAGCGGGCGGCGATAAATGGATGAATTATCACTGGAGGACGTTTCCGGCATTCGCGGGACGCTCGCGTTGTTCTCCCATGTCTTCGACAACGCGGAGGTCGACGACCTCGGCGGGGTCTTCACCGCCGACGCCGTGATCGAGCTGAGAAGGGGAGCGGGACGCGTCGTGCGCGGGCTGCCCGCGATCGGGGAGTTCGCTCTAAGCCTGAGGCCGTACGGACCTGACCACCAGACTCTCGACACGCACATCTTCGTGGACGACGACGGTGTCGTCCGCGCGAGGAGCCGCTATCTCGCCGTGCTTCCCGACGGGAGCGTGCACAACGGCGATTATCTCGACGTCCTGCAGCGCACGCCGGAGGGGTGGCGCATCGAGCTACGCGTATCCGTCCCCCGATATCCGCTGGCCGAAGGTGTTTCCCACTAGGGGTTGACTGGGGTGTTTCCACCGCGCCCCCAGGCTTAACCTTTCGGCGAAAGTAGATTTTCCTCGTTCTATTACCAACCCGCCGGAGCGGTGAAATGCACGTGTTCACAATATTCGGGCTGTCGCGAATCAAACTCGGTGCGGTGGCGGGAGCCATGCTCCTGCTGGCCGCGTGCGGCTCCCCTGCCACCTCTTCCGGCGGTACGAGTGACAAGAGCGGGGTGACCGGCTCGGCGTCGGAGGCTCCCGTCAAGGGAGGGTCGCTGACCTTCGCCGCCGACACCGAGCCGGTCTCCTTCGACATCCACGTCAGCTCGCAGGACATCACGGGGGCGATCCTCCGTAACGTCTTCGACTCGCTGATCGCCGAGGACGCCTCGGGTACGTTCCACCCGTGGCTCGCCGAGTCGTGGGAGGTCGCGCCCGACCTGAAGAGCTACACCTTCCGCCTGAGAAGGGGGGTCACGTTCCATGACGGCACCCCCTTCGACGCCGAGGCGGTGAAGGTCAACTTCGATCGCATCGCCGACCCCGCGACCAAGTCGCAGCTCGCCTCCAACCTTCTGGGCCCGTACACCGGGACCACGGTCGTCGACCCGCACACGGTGAAGGTCGAGTTCTCCGCGCCCTTCGCCCCCTTCCTCCAGGCCGCGAGCACGGCCTATCTCGGCTTCTACTCGCCGAAGACGATCGCGGCCAACGCGGCCACGCTCGGCTCCGGCGGACCGGTCGGAGTCGGTACGGGGCCGTTCGTGTTCACCGCCTACACCAAGGGTCAGGAAGCGGTCCTGACCAGGAACGACGCCTACGCCTGGGCGCCGAAGACCGGCGGTCACACCGGGCCGGCCTACCTCGACAAGCTGACCGTCCGCTTCCTGCCGGAGGCCTCGGTCCGGGTCGGTTCGCTGAACAGCCGCCAGATCGACGTCGCCGCGGCGATCCCCCCGGCCAATGCGAAGACGGTCGAGGCCAACACCAACCTCTCACTCCTCAAGACCGACTACCCCGGCGGGAACTACAGCATCTATCTGAACACCTCCAAGCCGCCTCTCAACGACGAGAAGGTCCGCAAGGCCCTCCAGCGGGGAATCGACATCGACACGAACGTCAAGGCACTCTACTTCGGCCAGTTCAAGAGGGCGTGGAGCCCGCTGGCGCCGACCACCCCCGGCTACAACGCGGCGCTGGAGAACAGCTGGCCCTACGACCCGGTGCTCGCCGGCAAGCTGCTCGACGAGGCCGGCTGGACCGGCAGGGACGCGGACGGCTACCGCACCAAGGACGGCAAACGCCTCATCATCGACTGGCCGCTGCTGCCCGCCCAGTACGTGCGTGACCAGCGTGACATCCTCGGCCAGGCGTTCCAGGCCGACCTCAAGAAGATCGGCGTCGAGGTCCTCCGCCCCCAGGCCGACATCGGCACCTACCTCGAACGGGTCTACGGAGGCAAGGCCGACCTGGCCGACTACAGCTGGTCGCGTTTCGAACCGGACGTGCTGTGGCTCCTCTTCAACGGCGCCAGCAAGCCCCAGAAGGGCGGCCAGAACGCCACGTTCCTCAACGACCCCGACCTGACCGCCTGGACCGACCAGGGCCGGGCCACCCTCGACGAGACCGTCAGGAAGGACGTGTACGGCAAGACCCAGCAGCGCGCCGTCGATCTCGCACTGGTGATCCCCGTCTACACCCAGTCGCAGGTGCTCGGCCTGGGCAAGCAGGTGCGCGGGCTCACGCTCGACGCCAACGCCTGGCCGCTGTTCTACGACGTGTGGCTCGGCAAGACGGCGCAGTGAAGACTCCCGCCAAAGCGGTGACCGGCAAAGCAGTGCCCACTCCTGCCGAGGTGGCGCCCTCCGAGACGTCCGCTGCCGGAGCCACTCTCCCCGGAACGACCCCCGCCGAAGCGGTGATCGCTCCCGGGAAGGGGGAGAAGGCCGGAAAGGCGAGCAAGGGCAGGCGGAGCCGCGCGGTGAGGGCCTTCGCGAGGCGGCTGGCAGCGGGGATCGCGGTGCTCTACGGCGCCGCGACCCTCGCCTTCATCGCCCTCCAGCTCATCCCGGGAGATCCCGTCGCGACCTTGCTGGGACCGGCGACCACGGCCTCTGAGGAGGTGCGGGAGCGCATCAGGGCCGAGTTCGGGTTCGACCGGCCGGTGCTCCTGCAGTATGTCGGCTACCTGGGCAGGGTGGTCACCGGCGATCTGGGATCGTCCTACCAGCTCCAGCGGCCGGTCTGGCAACTGATCGGCGACCAGCTCGGCGCCACCGTGCAGCTCGCAGTGGCCGCGACCGTCCTCGCCGTCCTGATCGCGCTGGTCTCCGCGGTGACGACGGCCGGGAGACGGCGGGGGGTGCGGGCCGTGGCGACGGCCTGGGAACTGGTGGCCGTCTCGCTGCCCTCGTACTGGCTGGGCATCCTGCTGCTGACCGCGTTCTCCTTCCAGCTGCAGATCTTCCCCGTCGTCGGCGCGCAGGACCTGGCGGCCCTGGTGCTGCCCGCGCTCACACTGGCCCTGCCGATCGCCGGTGTCCTCGCGCAGGTGCTGCGCGAGGGGCTTGAGGCCGCGCTGGCGCAGCCGTTCGCGATCACCGCCAGGGCGCGGGGCCTGAGCCAGACGGCGGTCCGGCTGCGCCACGCGCTGCGGCACGCGGCGGTACAGCTCGCCACCCTCACGGGATGGCTCGTCGGGACGCTGCTCGGCGGCGCGGTCCTGGTGGAGACGGTCTTCGGCCGGTCGGGCATCGGCGCACTCACCCTGCAGGCGGTGGGCAACAAGGACATGCCGGTGGTGATGGGCGTGGTGCTGCTGTCGGCGTTCGTGTTCGTCCTCATCTCCACCGCCGTCGATCTCCTGTACGCGGTCATCGACCCGCGGCTACGGGCCGGGTGATCGCGTGTCCGTGACCCCCGTGCTCGCCGGCCTCCCCGTCCGTACCTCCGTCCGCTCGCGGCTCGCCCTCGCCGCCCGGCGCCGGTCACCGGTGGTCGCCTGGGCCGTGCTCGTCCCCATCCTGGTGGCCGCCCTCGCGCCCGAGGCGCTGACCGCGTCCTCGCCGATCACCATCGATCCCGTCAACGCCCTGCTGCCGCCCGGTGGCGAGCACTGGTTCGGCACGGACCAGCTCGGCCGCGACCTGTTCACCCGGGTCGTCCACGGCGCGCGCCCTTCCCTGCTCCTCGGCCTGGGCGCGACCTGCCTCGCCGTCGCGGGGGGAGCGGTGTTCGGCCTCGTCGCCGCGCTGGGCGGGCGTGCGGCGGACCAGGCCGTCATGCGTGTGGCCGACATCCTGCTCTCGCTGCCCCAGCTCCTGGTCGCACTGCTCGTGATCACCGTCCTGGGAGGCGGGACCGCCAACGTCGTCCTCGCCATCGCCGTCGCCTTCGCCCCCGGATACGCGCGGATCGTCCGCGCCGAGGCCCTGGTGGTGCGCAGGTCGGGGTACGTCGAGGCGGCCCGCGGACTCGGGCTGCGGCGATCGACGCTGATCGCGCGGCACATCCTGCCCAACGCCCTGGGCCCGCTGCTGGTGCTGGCCACCGTCGGCTTCGGCACGGCGCTCATCGCCGGATCCGGGCTGAGCTTCCTCGGCTTCGGCACCCAGCCGCCCGCGCCGGAGTGGGGGGCGATGCTCTCTGAGGGCCGCGACTTCCTGCAGACGGCGTGGTGGATCGGGCTGTTCCCCGGGGCCGCCGTCACCGCCACGGTGATCGCGGTGAATGTGATCGGCCGTTCCGCCCAGAGCCGCTTCACCAGGAGGACACCGTGACCGTCTCGCGACGCTCACCGGCAGGAGGTCGCGACCGCCTTCTGGTGCCCTCCCGCGAAGAGGACGCCGTGATCGTGGTCGAGGGCCTCGACGTCGTCTTCCACCTCGGCGGCGAGCGGATCCACGCGGTACGGGACGTGTCGTTCACGATCGCGCCCGGCGAGTGCCTCGCCATCGTCGGAGAGTCGGGCTCCGGCAAGAGTGTCACCGCGCGTACCCTCGTCGGCCTGGCCGGTGACCGGGCGTCGGTCAGCGCCCGCGAGCTCACCTTCGAGGGCGAGGACCTGTCGTCCCTGACCGAGTCGGGCTGGCGCGCGGTCCGGGGCCGCCGGATCGGCCTGGTGCTCCAGGACGCGCTGGTGTCGCTGGACCCGCTCCGGCCCGTCGGAGCCGAGGTCGCCGAGACACTGCGCGTCCACAGGGTCGTGGACCGGGCGGGCATCGGCGAGCGGGTGCTCTCGCTCCTGGCCGACGTGGGCATCCCCGACGCGGACCGGCGCGCGCGCCAGTACCCGCACGAGCTCTCCGGCGGTCTGCGGCAGCGGGCGCTCATCGCGTCCGTGCTCGCCGCCGGGCCGCGACTGCTCGTGGCCGACGAACCCACCACCGCGCTGGACGTCACCGTGCAGGCGCAGATCCTCGCGCTGCTGCGCGGGCTGAAGGAGAACGGCACCGCCCTGCTGCTGATCAGTCACGACCTGGCCGTCGTGACCGGGCTCGCCGACCGGATCGCCGTCATGTACGGCGGGCTGATCGTCGAGGAGGGCCCGGCGGCCCAGGTTCTCGGCGCCCCCCGGCATCCGTACACCCGTGCGCTCATCGCCGCCGTGCCCGCCGCCCACGCCAAAGGGACGCCGCTGTCGGCCGTCACGGCCGCCGGGCCCGCGCCGGGACCGGACGGATGCCCCTACGCCGCCCGCTGCGCGCACGCCGACCAGCAGTGCCGAGACAAGCTTCCCGACCCTGTCGAGATCGGGGCGGGGCATCGGGCACTGTGCTGGTATCCCTCCTCACACACTCCCGAGCCCCGCCCCGATCTCGCTCGGCTCACCGCGGCGCGGCGGGAAGCGCGCGAGGAAGGACAGGCGGGGGAGGTGGTGCTGGCGGCCGAGGGTGTCTCCAAACGGTTCCGTACCCCGGGCGGAGGCCGGCACGACGCGGTAAGGGACGTGTCGTTCCACCTCAGGGCGGGGGAGACGCTGGGCGTGGTCGGTGAGTCCGGATCGGGCAAGACGACGGCGGCCCGCATCGCACTCGGCCTGCTGGAACCCGACGAGGGCGTCGTACGGCTCGGCGGTGAACGCTGGAGCGGCCTGCCCGAGCGCGAGCGCAGAACGAGGCGGCGCCGGATCCAGGCCGTCTACCAGGATCCGCTCGGCTCGTTCGACCCCCGCCACACGGTCGAGCGCGTCGTCGGCGAGGCGGTGGCCCTGACCGGTGCTCGGCGCGAGGAGCGTCGCCGCAGGATCGCCGAACTGCTCGACCAGGTCGGTCTGCCGACGACGACGATGGGGCGCCATCCGCGCGAGCTGTCCGGCGGACAGCGGCAGAGGGTCGCGATCGCCCGGGCACTCGCCCCGTCCCCCGAGGTGATCGTCTGTGACGAGCCCGTGTCGGCGCTCGACGTCTCGATCCAGGCGCAGATCCTCGACCTGCTCGCCGACCTGCAGCGCGACCTGGCGGTGGCGATGCTGTTCATCTCGCACGACCTGGGCGTCATCCACCACGTCAGCGACCGGATCGCGGTGATGAAAGACGGGCGGATCGTCGAGACGGGAGACGTCGCGGAGGTGTTCGCCACCCCCGCGGAGCCGTACACCAGGGAGCTGCTCGCCGCGGTCCCCACCCTCGTACCGGAAAGGAACCGACGATGACGATCACCACCGAGGTGGCGCCGGATCACCGGTCCCCACTCCTCAGGCTGGCCCGGCTGCTGGACGAGGGGTCGGTGATCCCGGCGCACGAACCCGACGGCAGCGGTGTCACCGCGGCGCGCGGACGGATCGGCGGATCGCCGGTGCCGGCGTACTGCACCGACGCCACCACGATGGGCGGCGCACTGGGCATGGACGGCGCGCTGCGGATCGTTCAGACGATCGACGAGGCCGTCGTGCGGCGGTGGCCGGTGGTCGGGTTGTGGCACTCGGGCGGCGCCCGCCTGGCCGACGGGGTGGAGTCCATGGACGGCGTGGGGCGCATGTTCCAGGCGATGATCCGCGCCTCGGGGCGGATCCCGCAGGTCTCGGTGGTGCTGGGGCCGGCGGCGGGCGCGGCGGCGTACGGGCCGGCGCTCACCGACATCGTGATCATGTCGGAGGAGGCCCGGGTGTTCGTCACCGGACCCGACGTCGTCCACACCGTCACCGGCGAGCGGATCGACATGGAAGGACTCGGCGGGCCGCAGGTGCACTCCCGCAAGTCGGGCGTGGTCCACGTGGTGGCCGAGTCGGAGTCCGCCGCCTACCTCCGGGCCCGCCGCATCACCGGCCTGCTGGCGCGTCCCGGCGCGTTCGACCCGCAGGAGGCCGCCGACGACGACCCCGGCCTGGCCGGGCTGCTCCCCGCGGAACCGCGCCGCGCCTACGACGTACGGCCCCTGCTGCGACGGCTTCTCGACGGTGGCGGCGACGCGCTGGAGGAGCTCCAGCCGAGATGGGCGCCCAACATGGTGATCGGCCTCGGCCGGCTGGGCGGTCGAGCCGTCGGCGTCGTCGCCAACAACCCGCTGCGCAAGGGCGGCTGCCTGGACTCCCTCAGCGCCGAGAAGGCCGCCCGGTTCGTCCGCACCTGCGATGCCTTCGGGCTTCCCCTCCTCGTGATCGTCGACGTTCCCGGCTACCTTCCCGGCGTGGGGCAGGAATGGGACGGGGTCGTACGACGGGGCGCCAAGCTGCTGCACGCCTTCGGCGAGGCCGTGGTGCCCCGGGTCACGCTCGTCACCCGCAAGTCCTACGGGGGCGCCTACATCGCGATGAACTCCCGCTCCCTCGGCGCCGACGCCGTCTTCGCGTGGCCGGGCGCCGAGGTCGCCGTGATGGCGGCGGAACCGGCGGTCAACGTCCTGCACCGCAAGAAGCTCGCCGCGGCCCCCGACACCGAGCGGGAAGCGCTGCGCGGCGCGCTCGTCGAGGAGCACCGCCGGGTGGCGGGCGGCGTCGACCGCGCGCTCTCCCTCGGCGTGATCGACGAGGTCATCGAGCCCGCCCGCACCCGGCGGCGACTGGTGGAGGCCTTCGCCGCACTCCCCGAATCCCGAGGGCGGCACGGGAACATCCCGCTGTGACCGGGAAGATCCCTCGCGGCACCGGGCCTTTCCCAGCGGGCGGGAGAATCCTCGGGAAGCCTAAGGAAAAAGACGCGGCGCCAGGTCAGGTCGACGGCACCCTCCCGTAGGCGCCGAGCACCCGGAGGGCACGCAGGGTCTCCACCCCCCGGTACTCCAGGGTGGCGGCCGCGCCGGGAGGCTCCCAGGTGATGGCCCATCCTCCGTCGGGCCGCTGGTCGGCGGCGAGCCGGTCGAGGTGGCCTTCGATCACGTCGTCGGAGAACAACCGGCGCCAGCGGCTGCCGGGATGGGGAGCCAGATGCAGAGGGCTGACCCCGTACTCCGGGTCGGCGGGGTCGCTCCGATACCACTTCAGCTGCGGGAGCCACTCGCCCACCCGCTCGGCGAGGCGTTCGGCCCGGTCGCGGTCCGGGACGTGTTCGAGGAACACGAGCGTCTCGGACATGGCGTGCGCGTCGTCGGGGAAGCCCTTCTCCAGCGCCGACCAGCACCAGTCGGTGGCCCGGGTGAGCCATGGATGCTCCACGCCCATTTCGTGCAGCAGTCCGGCCAGCCCGGCGGTGGGGTTCAGCCCCGGCGCGTAGGTCCAGTCCGACCAGTGCGCGGCCCTGGGGGAGGCCTCCATGACCGGCAGGGAGAGGGGAACCGCCCCATCGGGTGCGGCGACCGTCGCGAGCCAGTCGCACGCGTGCGACACCATCGGGTCGGTCCCGGGCACACCGGCCGCCGACAACGTCTGGAACGCGACCTCCACGTCGATGGGCAGGCTCTCGGGGCAGCGCTTGTCGGGTTCGAGGCCGTGACCGAAGCCGCCGTCCTCGTTGCGGTAGCCGCGCAGGGCGTCCACCACTCCGGTGACGGGCGCCGCCTGGAAAAGCGTGGCGAACAGGCGGCGTTCGAGCAGGCGTCCCTCACGGAGGATGAAGGCCGAAGCGGCGTCAAGGATGTTGTCACTCATGCCATCCGATGATGGCCGGTACTCGCCGGGGCTGTCTTGTAAGAATCGGACGCGGGCCCGCCGGGGCGAGGCCGGTGACGTGTTCGCCGACGACTTCGACCGCTCCCGACCCGTCATCGTGCGCGGCGGTCGCGGTCCGGCTGCCAGAGGGGTTCGTCGGACTCCCGGACCTCCCCGTCGGCACCGAAGATCAGGAAGCGGTCGAAGTCGTCGGTGAACCACCGGTCGTGGGTGACGGCGAGCACGGTGCCGGAGAAGGAGGCGAGGCCGTCCTGGAGCGCCTGCGCGCCGGCCAGGTCGAGGTTGTCGGTCGGCTCGTCGAGCAGCAGCAGGGTGGCTCCCGACAGTTCGAGCAGCAGGATCTGCAGGCGTGCCTGCTGCCCGCCGGAAAGGGTATCGAAGAGCTGCCGACCGGCGGGGGCGAGCTCGTAGCGGGCGAGGGAGGCCATCGCGTCGTTGAGCGTGAGCGATCCGGCGGCCGTGACGATGCCGGCGGGAGTCCGTCCGGCCAGGTCGGGCCGGGCGTGCGTCTGGACGAAGTAGCCGGGTACGACCCTGGCCCCGAGTTCCACGGTGCCCCGGTGGTGTACCGGGTCCGGCGGCGTGGACGTGGGGGAGGGGGCGCCGGCCCCCGATTCGGCGAGCAGCCGCAGGAAGTGGGACTTGCCGGAGCCGTTCGGGCCGAGGATCGCGACCCGCTCTCCGTAGTGGATCTCGACGTCGAACGGCTTCGTCAGGCCGGTGAGCTCCAGGCGGGTGCAGGTGAGCGCGCGCTTGCCGGTACGGCCCCCGCTCAGGCGCATCCGGACGTTCTGCTCCTTGGGTGCGCTCTCGGGCGGTCCCGCCTCCTCGAACCTGCCCAGCCGGGTCTGGGCGGCCCGGTAGGCGGAGGCGACGGCGTCGTTGTTGGTCGCCTTCTGGCGCAGGGTGTGGACCAGTTTCCTGAGGCGGGCGTGCTCCTCGTCCCAGCGGCGGCGGCGTTCGTGCAGGCGCCCGTTGCGGTCGAGGCGGGCCTGGGCGTAGGTGGCGAAGCCGCCGCCGTGGGTCCACACCCCGCGTGACTCCACGGTGATGACGCGGGTCGCGGTGTTGGCGATCAGCCTGCGGTCGTGGGAGACGAGCAGGACGGTTTTCCTGGTGGCCCCCAGCTGCTCCTCCAGCCACTGCTTGCCGGAGACGTCCAGGTAGTTGTCCGGCTCGTCGAGCAGCAGGACCTGGTCGGGGCCGCGCAGGAGAGCCTCCAGCGCGAGCCTTTTCTGCTCCCCGCCCGACAGTGTGCCGACGTCGCGGTCCGCGACGTGCTCGTAGTCGGCACCCATCGCCGAGGTGGTGCAGGCGCTCCAGGTGACCTCGATGTCGTAGCCGCCGGCGTCGGCGTAGTCGCCGAGGGCGCGGGCGTAGGCGAGCTGGGTCTCCTCCAGGTCACGCTCACCCATCGCGCGCTCGGCCCGCTCCAACTCGGCGGTCGCGGCGCGCACGCGCTGCGGGGCCACCGACAGCAGCAGCTCGCGTACCGTCCGACCTCCGCGGATGCCCCCGATGAACTGGCGCATCACACCGAGCCCGCCGGAGGCGATGATCCGCCCGGAAGAGGGGTGGAGGTCGCCGGCGATCAGTCGTATCAGGGTGGTCTTTCCCGCTCCGTTGGGGCCGACCAGCGCCGCGGTGACGCCGTCGCCCACGCGAAAGGACACCTCGTTGAGCAGCAGCCGTCCGTCCGGCAGCACGTAGGTGAGCTCGTCGGCCTCGACATGTCCCACGGTGGCGTCTCCTCGAAGGTGGCGGTTCTCGGCGCGTTGTACGGGCGAAACCGCAGCTAGAACATTGGTCATACACTATGAACATTGATCGGGCCGCTTCTCAAGCCATTAAGATCCTCAGAGTGGGAGAGTCGGGGATCGGAGGGTCGTGAGCGCTACGCCGGGCAGGAGAACGCGGCGCCGGAGCGGTGAGGCGGCGCCCGGGGTGTGGCTGCGCCCCCCGCGCGCGGGCAGGGCCGAGCCGGTCGTCACCCTCGGGCGGATCGTGGGGGCGGCCGTGGAGCTGCTGGACGAGGAGGGGGCCGATCGGCTGACCATGCGCCGCCTCGCCGAGCGGCTGGGGACCGCCGCCACCACGCTCTACCTTCATGTGGAGACCAAGGACGACGTGCTGGACCTCGCACTCGACGCCGTGTTCGGCGAGGTGCCCGTCCCTCCGACGTCGCGTGGCGCGTGGCGCGACGACGTCACCGCTCTGATCACCGAGTGGCGCGCCACGATGCTGCGCCACCCGTGGTCGGTGGCGGTGCTCGATCGTCCCCTGCTGGGCCCCAATGTGCTGGCCCGCACCGAATACCTGCACGCCGCGCTCGCGGGGGCGGGTTTCACCGGTCCCGGCCTCACCGCCGCCGCCTACGCCCTGGCCAACTACGTCATCGGTTCCGCGACGATGCAGGTCGCCGGTGCCGCGTACGGCGAGGCCGGGTGGAGGCGGGCCGCCGAGCTGCGGGTGCGGGCCGACGGTGAGCTGTATCCGACTCTCGCCGCGCACGGGGCCCCGATCGGCAATGACTGGGACCAGGTGTTCGGCACCGGGCTGGACTACCTGCTGGACGGCGTCGAGTCGCGGATCCGGTGAGTCGGCGGCCTCGACGCGAGAAACTCTCCGTCGCGAGGACCGACGGTTGTTGATCTACAATGTAAAGGCGCCCGTGCGGAGTCGCGAACAGACGAAAATCAAGATCACCTTCCTTCCCTGGCGATCTTGGTCCACCTGACGATCGACCCGCGGCGCGCGGCCGATACGCTCGCGCCCGGGAAGGGCCGTAAGGGAGCGGGAAGGGAGGCCGATGCTTTTCGCCGTCGCGACCGTGTTCGGGCTCACCTGGTGGCTCGGGTGTTACGTGATCGCCAGGGACCCCCGCGAGCGCGGACCGAGGCGGGCCGGCCTGGGACTGCTGGCCTACGCCGCCGCGCTGGCGATCGCCCAGGTGCTCACCGCCGTACCGGACAACGCGGTGAAGGTGCTGGGCGCGGTCGAGACCACGCTGGTCTGCCTGCCGGCGCTGCTCTGGACGGGCGCCGTGCTGACCCTCGTTCCCGGTGGTGAGCGGCTGGACCGGGTCTGGTCCAGAGGGCTCGTCCCGCTCACGCTCGTGGTGTTCGCGTGGCTGCTGGTGGCCGGCCTGGGGGAGGGGGTGAGCCTCGCGGCGCGGGTGGTGGCCGGGGTGCTGCTGCTGGGACCGCTGGCCGGGGTGCTGGTGCTGCTCGTGCGGGCCAGGCCGCCGCGGGCCGGGTGGCTGGTGGTGGTCGCCACGCTCTTCTTCTGGCTGGGGGCGGCGCTGCTCGTGTTCCCGCTGTTCGGCCCGCCCGGTCTGCTCTCCATCGTCGCCATCGACGTGGACATGGTCCTGCTGGGCGTGGCCATCGCGATGTCCAGCGCGTTCCAGGCGGGGGAGGCGCTCTGGCGCGACATGCTGCGGTCCCTGCTGGGGGCGACGGCCGTGGCCGTCGCCTCCGGCGGCCAGGTCGCCCTGGCCGTCGCGCTCGGTGAGTCCACGCCCGCCCTCTCGGCGCTGTTGTTCGGCGTGATCGCGGTGGCCGTCGCCGCACAGACGCTGGCCGTTCCTGTGCATCGGGCGCTGGACCGGATCGCCTTTCCCGGCGACCCGGAGATCCGCCGCGAGCGGGCCGAACTGCGCGAGACGTCCGAGGCGCTGCCGCGCCGCGAGCAGGGTCCGCCGCCGCCGGACGAGACCGAGTTCGTCCGGCTGACGCGGCGCGCCCTGGCCAACTACGGCGATCTGGGCAAACTCGCCAGCAGCCCGCTCGCGAACCTGCCGGTGATCGACGCGCGGATCACCGGTGACATTCCCCTGGAGCGGGCGGCCGAGTTGAAGCACCTGCTGCTGGAGAGCATTCAGCGGCTCAAGCCCCGCGACGGCGAGTTCGGCACCAGTGAGGAGTGGCGCTTCTACAACGTGCTGTACTTCCCGTACGTTCGAGGGTTGCGTCCCTACCGGCGCGGGGCCGATCGAGGTGGGCTCGCCGCCGCCGAGCGGCAGGCGTTCGACTGGTTCGTCCGCGAGGTTCCCGAACGTACGCTCTACAACTGGCAGAACGCGGCGGCCAAGCTCGTCGCTGATGATCTTCGTCGTGAGAATCGGCAGTGAATGGCAGTGCCGTGTCTGCAGATGGCAGCGGGTGGGGCGGTGTGCTGGGCGTGTCGAAACCCGACACCCTCAGCGAAGGAGACATCGATGACCACGACCGCCCCCACCGCTCGCCGCACCTCCCTGCTGACCCGCGTGCTGAGGACGGACGCCGTCCTCACCGGAGGGTTCGCGCTCCTGCTGGCCGTCGCGGCGACCCCGCTCGCCGGTCTGCTCGCCCTCCCCGAGCCGTTGATCCGCTGGGCCGGGATCGGGCTGCTGCCGTTCACGGCGTTCGTCGCTTATCTGGCCACCCGCCCGGTTCCGCCCAGGGCGGGCGTCTGGACGCTGATCGTCGTCAACGTGCTGTGGGCCGTGGACAGTGTCCTGTTGCTGTTCACGGGCTGGGTGGACCCGAACCCGCTGGGTGTCGCCTTCGTCGTCGCCCAGGCTCTGCTGGTCGGCGCCTTCGCCGAACTCCAGTACGTCGGGTTGCGCCGCGCCTGACCCCGGGCCGCCGAGAGGCCCCGTCGCGCCCGGCATGGGCGGCGGGACCTTCGGCGATCCTGGAGGTGTCGACCTCCGGCAGGGGCTCGGGCCCTGGGGGCGGTGGTGTTGTGACCGAAGGCGGGTGAGTCCCGCCACCCATATAGCAGTGTTGACTTATATAAGTGAATGCTGAAACAATGTGTCCTGTGCAGGCCTTCGATGTTCTCGGTGATCCGGTCCGGCGCCGGATCCTGGAGCTGCTCGCCGACGGCGAGCGGAGCTCCGGTGCGATCACCGCGGTCATCCGGGAGGAGTTCGAACTCTCCCCCTCGGCGGTTTCGCAGCATCTGCGGGTGCTGAGGGAGAACGGGTTCGCGAAAGTCCGGGCCGAAGGCGTCCGCCGCCTGTACGCCATGGACTCCGCCCCCCTTCGGGAGATCGACCTGTGGCTGGAACGCTTCCGCCGGTTCTGGAGTCGGCACCTGGACGTGCTGGCCACCGAACTCACCCGCGGCGAACGCCACCCGACCGACGATCCGGGAGCGGCGGCCGACGGTCGCCCCCCTGCCAAGGAGAAGAAAAATCCATGATCGACATCATCGCCCAGATCAACGCCATCAACCGTGAGGTCGGCAACCGGTCGACCGCCGACGGCGAGGCCGTCGGCGTCCTGCTGCGACGCCGCTACGAGGCGCCGATCCATGACGTGTGGGAGGCGCTGACCGACCCCGACCGGATGAAGCGCTGGTTCCTGCCGATCAGCGGTGATCTGCGGGTCGGCGGCGACTTCCAGTTGGAGGGCAACGCGGGCGGCCGGATCCTGCGCTGCGAGCCTCCCAGCCTGCTGAAGGTGACGTTCGGCGGCGAGAGCAGCCTGGTCGAGTTGCGCCTGTCCCCCGACGGGGAGGAGGCGACCACCCTCGAACTCGAGCACACCGTCCCCCTGGAGATGGCCGGCAGCGGCGCGGGCGCGCTCTATGTCGGGCCAGGATGGGACGGCGCCCTCATGGCGCTGGGCCTGTTCGTCGCAGGGGAGGTGAGTGACGACCCGGTCGCGGCGGCGAACTCGCCGGAGGGCCAGGAGTTCTGCCGGCAGTCGGTCCACGCGTGGGTCGCGGCGATCGAGGCCTCGGGCACCGCCGACCCCGCCGAGATCGCCGCCGCGACCGAGGTCTCGCTGGCGCAGTTCGCCCCGGACGTCGGCTCCCCCGTGGAGAAGGGGAACGCCTGATCGAACGGCGATCGGCCGCACGCGCACCGCGACGGGTGCCCGCGGTGGATCAGGCGATGCCTGCCGCGGGCACCGGAGCACGGGCCGGGCACCTTACGGGGAGCCGTCGGTCAAGGTTCGTGTCGGCGCGCGCGGCCTGCCGAACCGTCCCGGGGTTGGTGTCCCAGTACCCCGGTCCCGTCACGGCCCGGTAGGGCGCCCCGCCTCGGCCGTGCGACCAGGACGCGTCGTCTTTTCCTGCTCGTCCGCGCGGCGGGTCCTCTCCGGCGGGAAAACCGTTTGCCGCCGGCGCCGCGCCTATGAAGGATGGGGGTTCTCATGAGCCGTCCCGTCATCTCCGAGATCCCGACCGGCCCCGTCACCGTGCCCGGCGTCGTCACGGCGCTCGCCGCCGGTGACACCGTCACCCCGGTGTGGCGCAACGAGCTCGGCGGGCTGACGTTCCGCCTCGAAGACGGACGCGGCGGCATCAGATACGCCAAGTGGGTCGCCGCCGGCACCCCGGAGATCGACCTTCAGGCGGAGGCGGAGCGCCTGATCTGGGCACGGAGATGGGTGACCGTCCCGCGGGTCCTCGAGCACGGTACGGACGCCGACGGCGCGTGGCTGGTCACGGCGGCGGTTCCGGGCCTCTCGGCGGTGGATCCCCGCTGGAGCGACGCCCCGGCGACCGCGGCGGCCGCGATCGGCCGGGGACTGCGCCTGCTCCACGACACCCTGCCCGTGGAGCGGTGCCCGTACGAATGGAGTGTCGAGCGGCGGCTCGCGCGTGCCGACGAACGCGTCGCCGACGGCGAGGGACCCGCAGACTGGTTCCCCGAGCACCGGCACCTGGGAATCGCGGAGGCACGGGCCCGCATCGGGAATCCCCCCGCCGTCGATCGCCTCGTCGTCTGCCACGGGGACGCGTGTGCCCCCAACACCCTGCTGCACGAGGACGGCACGTTCGCCGCGCACGTCGACCTGGGCTCGCTCGGGGTGGCCGACCGGTGGGCGGACCTCGCGGTCGCGGCGTGGAGCATGGACTGGAACCACGGCCCCGGCTACGACGGCGTCGTGTACGAGGCGTACGGAATCGTCCCCGACCCCGAGCGCCTCGCCTACTACCGCCTGCTGTGGGACCTGGCCTGACCGGCCGCGGCCGCCTGCCCGGCGAGAACCCGTAAACAATCCGTAAACGGGTTCCGCCACGCTGAAGGCACATCGAAAACAGCGGGCCGGAAGGCCGGCCACCCTTGAGGAGCAGGACATGAGCAAGGTCGTCGCAGTCATCTACATCTCGATGGACGGCGTCGTGGAGGAGCCCGCCTGGACCGGCCCGTACTGGAACGACGAGCACGCCAGGTTCCAGAGCGGCCAGCTGCACGCCAGCCGGGCGCTGCTGCTGGGACGCAAGACCTACGACGGCATGTCGCAGGCCTGGCCGAAGATGGAGGGCACGCCGGGGGCGGAGCAGATGAACGGCCTGCCGAAGTACGTCGCCTCGACCACCCTGCGGGATCCGGAGTGGAACGCCACCGTGATCAAGGGGGATGTCGCCGAGGAGGTCGCGAGGCTCAGGGCCGAGAAGGGCCAGGACCTGCTGATCTACGGCAGCGGCGAGCTGGTCGCCTACCTGATCGAGCACGGGCTCGTCGACGAGCTCAAGCTCTTCCTCCACCCGGTCGTGGTCGGCTCCGGCAAGCGCCTGTTCCCCGACGGTGTCGCCACCTCCTCCTGGAGGCTGGCCGGCACCGCGACCTTCAGCTCCGGTGCCATCGTGCTGGACTACCGTCCGGCCGCCGAGTAGCGTCGGCCCGCCGCCGAAGCCGCCGTGCGGGCCCACCTCCCGGGCGTGGCGGCTTCGGTGTCAGGTTGTGTCGCCGGACGATCCGGTCGGTGTGGCGCCCTCGACCGGCCGGCCGCCGCCGACGTATGCCGGCCATCGTTCGATCCACTGGACCTGGGGTGATCACCCGCCGTACCGGACCGGACGGAGCCGCCGGCCCGCGACGAACGGTCCGGCGGACGGAGCGCCGTCGCTCAGCGCGGTGGGATCCTGCCGAGGCCGGCGACGACCTCGAAGGCGTGCTCGGGGTAGGGATCGCCGTCGGCGGGGCGCCAGTCCGCAGCCAGGACGAGTCCTGGGTCGAGGAGTTCGAACCCCTCGAACAGTTCGCCGACCTCGCGCATGGTGCGAAGGTGTACCGGGTTGCGGGTCTGCCCGTACACCGCGAGCCCTGCGGACGCCTCGTCCTCCGGCATCGTGTCGGAGCAGGCGTGGGTCAGCCCCAGGTAGCTGCCCGGCGCGAGGGCGTCACGCAACTGTGCCATGAGGTCGTGCGCGGTGTCCCCGACGACGAAGTGCCACACCGCGACCGTGAACACGCCGATCGGCCTGGTGAAGTCGAGCGTGGCCCGCACCCGGGGATGGTCGAGGATCTCCTGTGGCCGGCGCAGGTCGCCGTGAATCGTCAGCACGCCGGAGTGGTCCACCGTCGACTGGTTGTGCGTGACGACCGTCAGGTCGTTGTCGACGTACACGACGCGGGCGTCCGGGTGGATCCCGCGCACGACCTGGTGGAGATTCGGGGGAGTGGGCAGGCCGCAGCCGATGTCCAGGAACTGGTCGACGCCGGCTTCCGCCATCGCCCTGGCGGATCGCAGCAGGAAGCCGCGGTTGGCCCGGCAGGCGTCGGGGACCGTCGGGAAGTGAGCCACCAGCATTCTGACGGCCTCCCGGTCCGCCGCGAAGTTCTCCTCGCCGCCGAGCATGACATCGTACATACGGGCCGCACTCGCCTGCGACGCGTCACTGGGATGGGTCACCTGATGCCTTTCCGAGAGGGGAACGGTCGTCCATTACGTGAATGCGGTCACAGATCCTCATGAGGAGCGCCGTCGTGTCGCCACGGTCGCGGGCCGCGAGCGAGAGCCGGTCGAAGGTGACGGCGTGCTCCTCCCGGAGGGACCGCTCGGCGACCTCGTCCCGCTGGCCGTGCATCGCGATCATCTGGGGCCGGCCGTGACCACTGCGAAAGATGGTGAAAGGCCCGTATCCGGGGATGAAGCGTGAGCCCATCGGATTCACCTGGATGCTGATGCCCTTCATCTGGGCGGAGGCGGTCAGCGCGATGAGCTGGCGGATGTGCGCGTCGATCCCCGCGATCGGCCGCCACAGCACGGGCTCTTCGATCACGGCCCACAGCACGGGCCGATCGTCGCCCGCGAGCACCTTCTGGCGGCGCAGCAGCTGTTCCACGTTCCTCTCGACGCGCGGGGCCGGGTCCGGGTATCGGCTCATCCGGTGGACCGCCGCCGCGTATTCCGGGGTCTGCAGGAGCGGTGGGACGACGAACGGCTGGTAGGTGCGGATGAGGTCCGAGGTCTGTTCCAGGCGCATCACCACCGCCGTGTCCAGCGGGAGTTCCTTGCTGTCCCACCAGCCGGGTTTGCGCTCGCCGAACGCCACCGACAGCAGCATCTCCTGCTGGTACGGGTCGACGACCCCGTACAGGGTGAACAGGTCACGCAGGTCGTCGCGGCGGAAGCCTCGCTGCCCGGTCTCCATACGGCTGATCTTCGACTCGCTGGCGCGGATGGCCTTGCCGGCTTCGGCGGCGGTCAGGTTGCACTGGAGCCGTAGCTGCCGGAGCCGGGCGCCGACGATCTGGCGCGCTATGTCGCCTGCGTCTGTGTGAGCGTTCACATCACCTCCGAGCGTCTCCGCCTGCCGGACCTGGACCGTCAGTGGGAACCAATGTCTTTTCCGTGAACTGCCATGTTTCTTGACTTGCCATGGCAAGATCGTCCAGAAGGCGAAATTGAGGCTATTGCTTATTTTCTCTCACTGCCTATGGATTTCAGGTAGTGTTCCATGAAATTTCAAGATCACAAAACTTGCGGAAGGCGCGTCCGGTCAAGGGCCACCCCGCAGGACGGCCCTTCTTCCTGAGCACGTCCGCGACGGCCAGGCCCGCCGATGAGCGCCCCCGTTCCCCGTCTGGGCCGCCCACCTGCCCGGAAGACGTCGTTCGACGGCGGGCGAGACCGGCGCGCGGGACGGAAGTCCCGGCCGGACGGGCCGTTCGGCCGCTGTGCGAACACCGCTGTGGCGATGGGATGGAGACACCCCCCCGAGGAGGTCGACATGGCTGCGTATGTGGTGGTGAGTACGGTCTCGGCCCTCGCCGACAGGGCTCTCGCCGACAGAGTTGTCGGCGTCGTCGGCGTCGTCGGCGAGGTGTGGCGCGGCCTGAGGATCGTCGGCGTGCGCGAGCCGCGGACCCACGACATCCCGGCGCGCGTCCCGCCGTCCGGGTCTCGCCGGGGCGACTGAGGAGGGGGCGCCGTGCCGTTCTCATCGTTCGCCTCTTTCGACGTCTCCGCCGGGGAGAGGCCGTCACACCAGGACGGGTGGTCGTCGGCGAAGAGGGAGATCGTCGTCGGGTTCGACGGATCGCCGCAGAGCCGCGCCGCCGTCGAGTGGGCGGCGCGCGAGTGCCGCACACGGTGGATGGAGCTGACCGTCTGCCACGTCTGGGACGGCCCCCACGCCGAACGTGAGGCCGCCGTCACCGGACAGCGCCGCACGCTCGCGGGCGGCATCCTGACCGACGGCGTGGAGCTGGCCGAACGGCTGCTGCCAGGCCGAACCGTGCGGTCGATCCTGGCGCGCGGCGCCGCCGGGCCGGAACTGGTCTCACTCGGCCGGACGGCGCGGATGCTCGTGGTCGGACGCCGGGGACTCGGCGGGGTCTCCGGCGTGCTGCTCGGTTCGGTGAGTGCCCATGTCGCCGCGTACGCGCCCTGTCCCGTGCTCGCCGTCCAGCGGCCGGACGTGACACCGCGGCCGGGTTCGGGGCAGGGACCCGTCGTGGTGGGGGTGGACGGATCCGCCTGCTCGCTCGCGGCCCTGGGGTTCGCCCTCTCCCACGGCCGGGCTCACCGGCTGCCGGTGCACGTGATCCACGCGTGCGCGGACACCCCGCACCGGACGGGGAGATTCGCGCGCTCAGCGGCCGGAGAGGACGTTCGGCGATGGGTGGAGGAGGTGGCGAGCGCGTTGGAAGGCGACCGCCGCGGCATGGTCGTCACCGCCACCGTCTCCGGTGAACCGCCGCTCGCGGCACTGCTGTCGCACGGCCATCGGGCGTCACTGCTGGTCGTCGGCTCTCGCGGGCTGGGGCCCCTCAGAGCGCGGCTCCTCGGGTCGGTGAGCCGAGGACTGCTGCACCACGCGTCCTGGCCGGTGGCCGTGGTGAGATCCCACGGCCCGCACGGCCGTGGCCGGGAGCTCTCCTTCAGGGAACTTTGAGCCTGTCCGGCCTCTCCTGATCGGGGACCTTCGCCACGGGACCTGGAGCCCGGCCGGTTCGCGCGGGCTCGCGCGTCACCGCCTCCTCGCCGCCCTGGCACGCGCACGCACGATGGAGCGCACCGTCAGCAGGGCGGCGACGAGGACGATCTGACCGCCGAGGATGATGCGGTTGACGTCCACCGCGGGTTGCCAGCGGACCTCGGAGTCCTTGACGACGAACACCCCGGCGGCGGTGACGTCGAAACCGAACCCGCCCCCCGACCCTTCCGCGGCCTGCTCGCCCCCTTCCTTTCCGCCGCCCCCACCACCGCCACCGATCACCCTGGCCACGGGAATGATCGTCACACCGTCCTGGACGATGGGCTCGCCGAAGACCCGCCTGATCGAGACGGTGTCCTTCGCCTGTTCGAGAATCTCCGTGATTTTCATGGTGCCTTTTCCTTTCGACGGCCGATGTCCCCTCCATGATCGTGCGGAACACGGTGCCGGGGAAAGGGGCGAAGGTCCGCCCCCGAGGGGAGGCCGCTCCCCGGGGAGGGCGAAGGCCCCGGTCCTCGGGGAGGGCGAAAGCCCTGGTCCTCGGAGAGGACAAAAGCCCTGGTCCTCGGAGAGGACAAAAGACTCTGTCCACGCGCACCGAAGTCGGGACCTGTGGCCCTGGGGCCGGGCCGCCCGGCGCGGCTCTGATGGGAGGGAAGGGAGAACAGCCATGTCCGCTCTGATCATCGCCGGAACCGACGGCTCCATCGGCGCGACCGCCGCGGTCGGATGGGCCGCCGACGACGCCGCCCGTACCGGCCTGCCGCTGCGCATCGTCACCGCCGTGCATCGTCGGCCGAACGACATCTCCAGATTCCCCGTCCTCGACGGGGAGGAGGACGCGATGACCCGGGGCGCACGCGAGGTGCTGGACGAGGCGGAGGCGACGGCACGCACCCGGCAGCCCACCGCGGAGGTGAGCACCACGTTGGCCGAGGGCCCGCCCTCGCTGGTCCTGCGCGATCTGGCACGGGACGCGGCGGAGATCGTCATCGGAAGCCGTGGTCTCGGCGGCTTCGCCGGAGCCGTCATCGGTTCGGTCAGCATGCACGTCGCCGGGCACGCGCACTGCCCGGTCGTCGTGGTCCAACCGGGCCAGGTGCCGGCGTACGGCGAGATCACGGTCGGTGTCGACGACTCCGACGCCTGCGAGCCCGCCCTCGCCTACGCCTTCGAACAGGCCAGGCATCGCGAATGCACGCTGCGCGCCCTGTACGCCTGGCAACTGCCCGTGCGCGTCTTCGCCCCGGAGATCGCCTACGACATGGACGAGGTCCGCATCGCCCAGTACGCCGCGATGGCCGACCGGCTCGCCTCCTGGCGGCAGAAGTATCCCGAGGTGAGCCTCATCGAGGACGTTCGGTGCGCGCACCCGGTCGAGGCACTCGCCGAGGCCTCCAAAAAGGGGGACCTGCTCATCGTCGGCTCCCACGGCCGAGGCACCCTGGGCTCGCTGCTGCTGGGGTCGGTCAGCCGGGGTGTCCTGCACCACGCGCACTGCGCCGTCGCGGTCGTCCGCTCGTGACGACGTTCACGGCCACCGTGGCGGCCACCGTGGCGGCCACCGTGGCGGCCACCGTGGCGACCGTGTGCCCCGTGCGAGCGCTCGAGGCATCTGTGGAAACGACCTGAGCCCTTCCCGCCCGCGAGTGCGGCGAGAGGCCGGCCGGGACCCCTTTCTCCCAGGAGATCTCACTTCGGGAGGGCCCGGAGGAGGTCAGGCCCGCGCCGGGCACCCGTACGGCGCGGCCCTCCGTTTGCCCCGCACGGACGGGGTAGGGGAGACATCGCCGCAGCTCAGGCCATCCGGGAGGGGAAATGACCAAGTTCGGATACTTCTTGTCGAGCGAGGAACACGGTCCGGCGGAACTCGTACGGCAGGCCAAACTCGCCGAGCGGGCGGGCTTCGAAGGGCTGTGGATTTCCGACCACTTTCACCCATGGCTGGACGTGCAGGGGGAGAGCCCGTTCGTCTGGTCGGTGATCGGGGCGGTGGCCGAGGCGACCTCGCTGCCCATCACCACCGCCGTCACCTGCCCGCTGATCCGCACCCACCCGGCGATCATCGCGCAGGCCGCCGCCACCAGCGCGGCGCTGTCCGGCGGCCGGTTCCAGCTCGGTGTCGGCACCGGTGAGGCGCTCAACGAGCACATCCTCGACTCACGCTGGCCCCCGGCCTCCGAGCGGCTGGAGATGCTGGAGGAGGCGGTCGAGCTCATGAGGGAGTTGTGGAGCGGGAAGCTGGTGACCCATCGGGGCACCCACTACAAGGTCGACACCGCCCGCCTGTACACCCTTCCCGACGAGCCGCCGCCCGTCTACATGTCCGCCTTCGGGGACAAGGCCGTGCAGCTGGCCGGGCGCATCGCCGACGGCTACATCTGTACCTCCCCGAGTGCCGAACTGGTGGAGAAGTTCCACAAGGCCGGTGGCGCGGGCAAGCCCTCCCAGGGCGGGCTGAAGGTCTGTCACGCCGCCGACGAGGCCACGGGCCGCAGGACCGCGCACCAGCTCTGGCCCACCCAGGGCATCAAGGGGGAGGCATCGCAGCTGCTGCCACTGCCCCGCCACTTCGAGGATCTCGCCGAGGCGGTCACCGAGGACGAGATCTCCGCCCCCTGTGGCCCCGACCCCGAGGTGCACGTCAAGGCGATCAAGGAGTACGTGGACGCGGGCTTCGACGAGATCTACATCAGCCAGATCGGCAAGGAGCAGGACGCCTTCTTCGACTTCTACGCCAAAGAGGTCCTGCCCCGGCTGCGCTGACATCCATCCGAGGAGGAGAACATGAAAGCTCTCACCTGGCACGGCAGACGCGACGTACGGGTCGAGGAGGTTGCCGACCCGATGCTCAAGGAGCCGAACGACGCGATCATCAAGGTGACCACCAGTGCGATCTGCGGATCGGACCTGCACCTGTACGAGGTCCTGGGCCCCTTCATGGGCGAGGGCGACATCCTGGGCCACGAGCCGATGGGCATCGTGGAGGAGGTCGGCTCCGAGGTCACCTCGATCAAGCCGGGGGACAGGGTGGTCATCCCGTTCAACATCTCCTGCGGCCACTGCCACATGTGCGGCCTGAACCTCTTCGCCCAGTGCGAGACCACCCAGGTCCGTGACCAGGGCATGGGCGCGGCCCTGTTCGGCTACACCAGGCTGTACGGCGAGGTTCCCGGCGGGCAGGCCGAGTACCTGCGGGTCCCCGAGGCGCAGTTCGGCCCGATCAAGGTTCCCGAGGGGCCGCCGGACGAGCGGTTCGTCTACCTGTCCGATGTGCTGCCCACCTCCTGGCAGGCGGTGGAGTACGCCGACATCCCCGACGGCGGGAGCGTCACCGTCTTCGGGCTCGGCCCGATCGGGCAGATGACCTGCAGGATCGCCAAACATCTGGGCTACCGGGTCATCGGCGTCGACGGGGTGCCCGAGCGGCTCGCGATGGCGCGCCGTCACGGCGCCGAGGTCCTCGACGCCTCCGCGACCGCCGACATTCCCGGCGCGGTCAGGGAGCTCACCGGAGGGCGCGGCACCGACTCGGTGATCGACGCGGTCGGTATGGAGGCGCACGGCTCCCCGGTCGCCAAGTTCGCCCAGACCGTCACCGGCCTGCTGCCCGACGCGATCGCCGCCCCGCTGATGTCCAGCGCGGGCGTCGACCGGCTGCGCGCGCTCAACCAGGCCGTCGACACGGTGCGGCGCGGCGGCACGATCTCCGTCGTCGGCGTCTACGGCGGCATGGCCGACCCGATGCCGATGCTGAGGATGTTCGACAAGGGCGTCACCCTGCGGATGGGCCAGGCCCACGTCAAGCGCTGGATCGACGACCTGATGCCGCTGGTGACCGACGACTCCGACCCTCTGGGGGTGATGGACCTGGCCACCCACAGGCTCCCTCTCGACCAGGCGCCGCACGGTTACGAGATCTTCCAGAAGAAGCGGGACGGGGCGATCAAGGTTCTTCTCAACCCCTGACGCACCGGACGGGTCGCGAGAAGAACCACGAAGAACGTCACCGGAAGAACACGAAGGGGAAAAGGAGAGGAATGGACGCGATCGTTCTGCTGAAGGACGACCACAAGACCGTCGAGAAGCTGTTCAAGGAGTTCGAGAGCGCGGGGGAGCGGGCGTACAAGAAGAAGCGGGAGCTCGTCGACCAGATCATCGAGGAGCTCACCGTCCACGCTCACATCGAGGAGCAGATCTTCTACCCGGCCGCCCGTGAGGGCGCTCCCGAGACCTCCGACCACGTCCTGGAGAGCGTCGAGGAGCACCACGTGGTGGTCTGGATGCTCTCCGAGCTGGCCGGGCTCGACCCCAAGGACGAGCGGTTCGACGCCAAGGTCACGGTGTTGATCGAGAACGTCCGCCATCACGTCAAGGAAGAGGAGGAGGAGTGGTTCCCGGAGGTGCGGGAGGCGATGGGGCGCAAGAGACTCCAGGAGATCGGTGAGGAGATGGAGAAGGCCAAGGCCGGGGCTCCCAGGGACCCGCTCGCCCTGAGCAGCGCCCGCGCCTGACCCTCTTCGCGCACCTGTACGAACCCCGCAAAGGCATGCCCCCTCCGAAGTCGGATCCCGGAGGGGGCATGCCTTTGCGGGCACAGGTCCCGGAGGGGTACCGCGCCTTGGCGGGAGATCTCTTCCCGCCGGCTCGGTGACGGCCTTTGGGAAGGGCCGGGCGGGAGCCCCGCGACACGCACGGGCCCCGGCCCCCCGATGGGGGCCGGGGCCCGCGTGCGCCGGGGTCCGTTCCGGCGTCAGGGAAGCTGTTCGGTGACGAGAAACGCGACGCCGCCCCCCTCGTCGACGTCGGCGTCCAGCGACTTGTCGTCGAGCATGTCCACGACCTGCGGGTCGAGGAAGATCCGTGCTCCTTCCGACTCCACCACCCTGTCGGCGGACTCGGGGTGTTCCGCGATCGAGAGCACGAGCGATCCGGTTCCGTCGCTCTGGGATGAGATGCGCACCCCGGTATCGGGGGAGTCTGTCATCTGCGAGCTGAGATCCCGGATTACCTGGGCTGCCGTGTCCGTCAATGTGAGCATTGCTACTCCTTGTCGGTATCGGGACTTGGATTCTTCGCCCTTGCCCGCTCTCATCCGCCCCAACCATCCCCCCGGATTTTCTCGCGGCGACCACGATCGGCCGATCATGCGGGATGCCGGTCAAGGCGCTCTGCCGCCTTGCGCGCGGCGATCAGGACCGGGTCCCACACCGGGGCGAACGGGGGAGCGTACGACAGGTCGAGCCCCGTCATCTCCTCCACCGTCATCTCGTGCCACAGGGCGACGGCCAGGGCGTCGATGCGCTTGGCCGCGCCCTCCTGGCCGACGATCTGGGCCCCCAGCAGGCGGCCCGTCCCCCGGTCGGCGATCACCTTGATCTTCATCGTCCGGGCGCCGGGAAAATACCCGGCGCGCGTGGTGGACTCCACGATCTCGCCGACCGGTTCGAACCCGGCCTCCAGCGCCTGCGCGGTCGTCAGGCCGGTGCGCGCCACCTCGTACTGGCAGATCTTGGAGACCGCGGTGCCCACGACACCGGGAAAGGAGGCGTACCCGCCGCCGATGTTGATGCCCGCGACGCGTCCCTGCTTGTTGGCGTGGGTGCCCAGCGCGATCGCGACCGGCCGCCGGGAGACCCGGTGGAAGGTCTCGACGCAGTCACCGGCGGCCCAGACACCCTCCACCGGGGTCCGCATCCGCCGGTTCGTCCTGATCCCCGAGGTCTCGCCGACCGGGATGCCCGCGGCCTCGGCCAGCGCGCTGTTCGGCCGGGTGCCCAGCCCCAGGACGATCAGGTCCGCGGGCAGGGCCCGGCTGCCGGTGCGTGCCGCGCGGACCCGCCCCCCTGATTCCTCGAAGCACTCGATGCGTTCGCCGAGGTGCACCTGGACCCCCAGATCGCGCAGGGCGTCGGTGATGAGGGCGCCCATGTCCGGGTCGAGCGTGCTCATCGGCTGCTCGCCGCCGTCGACGAGCGAGACCTCCAGTCCACGCCGCACCATCGCCTCGGCCATCTCCAGGCCGATGTAGCCCGCGCCGACCACCACGGCCCTGCGCGGCCCGCGCTCCAGGGCCTCCAGCAGCGCGATGCCGTCGTCCAGGGTCTGCACCCCGTACACGCCCCTGGCGTCGGCGCCGGGCAGGTCGGGCCTGGCCGGTACGGCGCCGGGGGCGATCACGAGCTGGTCGAAGGGCTCCAGGCCACGGCGGCCCTCCTCGTCGCGCACGGTCACCACGCGCCGGTCCAGGTCGATCTCGACGACCTCGCTGCGCAGCCGCAGGTCGATGGCGAACTCGTCGCGGAACACCTCGGGACGACGGCTGATCAGCGACTCCACGTCGGCGACCTCCCCGCCCACCAGGTAGGGGATGCCGCAGGCCGAGTAGGAGGCGTGCGCTCCCTTCTCGAAGGCGACGATTCGCAGGTCCTCGGGCCCGCGCCGGCGCCTGGCCTGGGAGGCCGCGCTCATCCCCGCGGCGTCGCCGCCGATCACCACCAGTCGTTCCGTCATCGCCTCATCCCTCGTGTGGACCGCCGATGCTACGGCTTCCTCCCCGGGACACGCTCAAACGGGTACGCCGCCACGCCGTGCGCCTGAGGCGGGTCCTCGGCTTCCTCTTCGGGACACGCTCAACGGGCGCCCCGCCACGCCGTACGCCTCCGGCGGGCCCTCAGACCACCTCGAAGTCGGCCATCATCGCCATGTCCTCGTGTTCGAGATTGTGGCAGTGCAGCATGTAGCGCCCGCGGAAGCCTTCGAAGCGCACCAGGACCTCCACCACCTCGTACGGGCGCAGGTCGACGGTGTCCTTCCAGCCGCCGTCCGTCGCCGCCGGGGCCCTGCCGTTGCGTGACAGCACCAGGAAGTGGGCCAGGTGCACATGCACGGGGTGGTGGAAGTCGCTGGTGAGGCGCCAGATCTCGGTGGTGCCGAGCCGGGGGCGGGCCAGCGGGACACCGGGCCGGAAGGGCAGGCCGTTGATCGTCCAGGCGGCGTCGGGGCCCACCCCGGTCCTGCGGAAGTCGAAGAGACGCGAAGCGGCGGCGGACGACCTGAGGGCCGGTTCGACCGCGGCCAGGCGATCGGGCACCGCGCTGTCCTCCCGGGCCCGGCGCGCGACACGAAAGCGCATCACGTCGCGTGTCCGGCCGGTGCCGAGGGTGTTGACCATCGTCACCTCGCTGCCGACCGGGTAGGCGGAGAAGTCGACGACCACGTCGAACCGTTCGGCGGGGGCCATCGTGATCGCCTCGTGCGCGACGGGGGCGGCCAGCAGCCCGGCGTCGCTGCCGACCTGGACGAACCGGCCGCCGGGGGTGAGCTGCAGCCGGTAGCGGCGGGCGTTGGAGGCGTTGAGCAGCCGCAGCCGGTATCGGGTGGCCGAGACCTCGAGCGCCGGCCAGGGAGCGCCGTTGACCAGGATCACGTCACCCTCGACGCCCTGCATGTAGGCGGCCTCGACCCCGGCGCTCACCAGCAGGCTGGGATCGGTCGCCGGGTAGCGGAACGAGCCGTCGGCCTCGAACGCGCGGTCGCAGATCATCAGGGGGACGTCCCGCTCGCCCCTGGGCAGCGGCAGCGCGTCGTCCTCGTCATCCCCGACGATCATGAACCCGGCGAGTCCCCGCCAGACCTGCGGGGCGGTGAAGTCCATTCGATGGTCGTGGTACCAGAGCGTGGCGGCCCGCTGGTCCAGCGGGTACGCGTAGTCCCTCGCCCCGGCGTGCAAGGTCCACTGGGAGGGGTCCACGAGCATGCCGTGGTGGGAGTGGCCGCCGGGCGGGGGCCGGAAGCCGCGTCCGGCGGCCACCACCAGGTCGGTGGGGTAGCCGTCCGAGCCGGACGGGGTGACGCCGCCGTGCAGGTGCGTGGAGGTCGGTACGGGCAGCTCGTTGCGCACCCGGATCGTGACGGGGCTCGCGCGCCTCACCGCGAAGGTGGGGCCGGGGAAGGTGCCGTCGAATCCCCACACCTCGGTCGTGGTCCCCGGGATGATCTCCACCTTCGCGGGACGCTGGACCACCTCGTAGTGTCCCGGCCCGGTGGGGCGCGCCACGGCGGGGATCGGCAGCGGGACGGTGAACGGCCTGGGCAGCGGCAGCGCGCTGGACAGGACCCGGCCGGAGACCTCGGCCGACACCGAACCGCAGCCCGCCGCGGCCAGGCCCGCCGCGCCGAGCGCGCCGCCCAGGAAAAGCCTTCTGGAGATCACGCCGCGCCCCTCCGCTGCCCCCGCCAGGTCCAGGCGGTCATCCACACGGCGAGACCGAAGATCACCATCGCGAGCGGGATGTGCGGGGCGACCAGGCGCTCCATGCCCAGCAGGGTCTGGACGTTCAGCAGCACCGCCTGCAGGACGCTCACCCACAGCGGCCACACCGGGCCGCGCGCGGGGCGCCACAGCGCGATCGCGGCGATGAGCTGCAGGCCGACCAGCACCGTGGTCACGGTGGCGTTGAGGCTGTGGTGGGCGAGCAGGTCCACCTCGCCGGTGACGAACATCCCGGCGATGATCGCCTGCCCCAGCACGGTCACCAGGTGCAGGGTGGCGGTGGCCCGCAGGGACCAGACGATCCAGGCGGGCACGCGGGCCCGGCAGGTCGAGGCGGGCGGGGAAATCATGGACACCTCCGTCGGATTGTGGTGTCCAGGCTCTCGGCCACGGGCTCGGGCGTCGTCACCCCGAGGGCGGGGCTTGGCCGTACTCCCGGTGGCGTACGAGCGTGCGACCGCGCCCCGGGGTGTACGGCCAGGGGAGTATGCGGGGCCGCCGCGCCGCCGGGACGCGTCGGACCCGCTCACGGGGCGTCATCCCTGCGAAGGGATGTCGCCTTTCCGGTACGTGATGCAAATATTTGCGAAAAATGTAATCCACTTTCATGTGCGGCACCGATCGATGCCGAGGCTCTGTCGAGGGCGAGCCGTCGTCCGGTCCCGAATCGGCAGTCCTGTGCCTCCATCGCCCTTCTGGCGGAGGTCTGGGTCCATATCGGGCTGACCGTTCCGTGTCACCGATTCCTCCTGCCGCCGTCGGTCGCGCGGACGGGGAGGGGGCCCGCTGAGGGCCAAGAAGTTACAGGGGGATGGCGGGCCGATCACTGTCACTTTTTTGCATCTGAATAGGTGGACTCTTGCTGCACTCTGCACGCCTCTATATCTTTCTCGTAACCGACCCGCCAAGGAGTGCCTCGGATGAAATCCCCCAAGCTCGCGATGCTGCTCGCCGCGGCCATCGCGCTCACCGCCGCAGGGTGCGGCAATGACGACAGCGGATCCCCGGCCGCGGACAGCACGCCGGGTGCCGCCGGGGCCGAGGCTCCGGTCACGATTTCCGTCGGCTGTCAGCCGCCGAAGAGCAACCCGCTGGAGCGGACCGCCTGGGACGAGGACGTGGCGGCGTTCAAGAAGCTGCACCCGAACATCACGATCGAGAGCAAGGACGCCTTCCCCTGCATCAACCCCGACACCTTCCAGGCGAAGCTGGCCGGTGGGTCGATGGAGGACGTCTTCTACGTCTACTACACCGATGTCAAGAAGATCATCAGTGCGGGCCAGGCCGCCGACATCACCCCGTACGCCGGCGGCGTCGCCAAGCTGAACGACCTGCGCCCCGACGTCCTCGGCATCTTCAAGGAGGGCGAGAAGCTCTACGGCCTGCCCAGGAACAACTACTCGATGGGCCTGGTCTACAACCGCAAACTCTTCACCCAGGCCGGCCTCGACCCCGACGCGCCGCCCAAGACCTGGGCCGAGGTGCGCGACGCCGCCAAGAAGATCAGCGACCTCGGCCCGGGATACGTCGGTTTCGGTGAGTACAGCGCCGGCAACACCGGCGGCTGGCACTTCGCGGCCTCCCTCTACGGGCGCGGCGGCGAGATGGTCACCCCCGACGGCAGGGCCGCGGCCTTCAACAGCCCCGAGGGCAAGGCCGTCCTGGAGAACCTCAAGACCATGCGCTGGACCGACAACAGCATGGGCGCCAAGCAGCTCCTGCAGTGGGAGGACCTGATGCGGATGATGGGCGGCGGCAAGCTCGGCATGATGATCGGCGCCCCCGACGTCGTCCAGGCGGTGAACAACGACTTCAAGGGCAAGTTCGAGGACTACGGGGTCACCGCGCTGCCGGAGGCCAAGGCCTCGCTCAACGGCGGCGACGGCTACATGATCCACCCCAAGGCCACCCCCGAGAAGATCAAGGCCGCCCTGCTGTGGCTGGAGTTCCACGAGCTCACCCCCGGCCAGGGCCAGTTCGACTACGCGCGCAGCAAGCAGCAGGGCCGACCCGTCGGCCTGCCGATCCCCGACCTGTACGGCGACACCGCGCCCGGCAAGGAGATCACCGAGCTGCGCAAGGCGAACGCCACCGTGCCCGTGGAGAACTTCACCCCCTTCGTGGACGGTTCCGCGGCCATCCAGAACAAGCTTGAGCCGCCGAAGTCCCAGGAGCTCTACGCGATCCTCGACGTGCCCATGTCGGCGGTGCTGACCAGGCAGGACGCCGACATCGACAAGCTGTTGGCCGACGCCGAGGCCAAGGCGAACAAGGTGCTGGCGAAGTCGAGAGGCGTCGTCGATGACCTTGTTCACCATTCCGATAGGGGTGTTCAATACACTTCCATCCGCTATGCGGAACGGCTTG
>NZ_JBEPDA010000034.1:35111-57193 GCF_040299985.1 Streptosporangium sp. NPDC000563
TCTTCCCACTTTCTCGTGTGGGCCCGCCGCCTTCCTCTCCTTCATGCTTGGGGCGTTCGTGCCGCCTCCCCGGGGGTGGGGGGGGGGGCCCCCCCCCGCCCCCCCCACCCCGGCACTCATGTCGATATCGGGAGTCAACCGATGACCACAATGACCGTGAAAGGTCCACGAAGGCGGAAGCCGGGAGCGTTGCGGCAAGGAGTGCGGCGCAACCTGACCGCCTACGGGTTCCTGTGCGCGGCGCTGATCTGTTTCGCCTTCTTCTCCTGGTACCCCATGGTGAGGGAGGTCCTGCTCAGCTTCCAGCAGACGAACTTCGTCGACGAGCCCACCTGGGTCGGCCTGGAGAACTTCCGTACCGTGACGGAGGACTCGGCGTTCGCCCAGGCGTGGCTCAACACCCTCGCCTTCACCGGCCTGGCGCTCGTGTTCGGCTACCTCGTCCCGTTCGTGGCGGCGATCGTGTTGAACGAGCTGCGTCACGCGCGGGCCTACCTGAGGTTCGTCGTCTACCTGCCGGTGATGCTGCCGCCCGCCGTCGGGGTGCTGCTGTTCAAGTGGTTCTACGACCCGGGAGCGGGCCTGTTCAACCAGATCCTGGACCTGGCACACCTGCCGGCCCTGAGCTGGCTCGACTCCACCGACACCGCGCTCATCTCCCTCGTCGTCGTCTCCACCTGGATGAACCTGGGAACCGGCACGCTGATCTACCTCGCCGCGCTGCAGAGCATCCCCGGCGAGCTGTACGAGGCCGCGGAGCTGGACGGCGCGGGGCTCATCCGGCGGGTCTGGCATGTGACGATCCCGCAGACCAGGCTCATCCTGCTGGTGATGCTGCTGCTGCAGATCGTGGCGACCATGCAGGTCTTCATCGAGCCGTACCTGCTCACCGGCGGCGGCCCGGAGAACGCGACGCTCACCGTCGCCTACCTCATGTACCAGTACGCCTTCAACTTCGGTGACTTCGGCGCCGGAGGCGCGCTCGGGCTGATGCTCATGGTCGTGCTGATGGTGTTCTCCGCCTTCTACCTGCGCCTGTCGCGGGACAACCAGAGCTAAGGAGGCAAGCGCCGATGTCGAACCTCACCGTGCAACCTGCTCGCCCGGCTCCCGTCCGGTCGCCGGAACCCGGCGGGGGAAAGAGGGGCGGGCGGCCGCGCAGGCCCAGGGAGGCGGCGCGGGAGGTGCGCAGCCTGGTCTCCCCGCACACCCTCACCACCCCGCACGGGCGGCTGATCTACCGCGTCGTGCTGACCGCGGTGGTGCTCCTGTTCACCGCCGTGTTCGTCTTCCCGCTCTACTGGATGGTCACCGGCGCGCTCAAGACCCCGGAGGAACTCGCCCAGATCCCGCCGAGTTTCTTCCCGACCTCCTTCGACCTCGGGGTGTACGCCGAGGCGTGGGACCAGCTGGACCTGGGGCTTTTCCTCACCAACACCGTCGTCTACGCCGGCGGCGCCTGGCTGTTCACGCTCGCCGTCGACGTCTCGGCCGCCTACGCGCTGTCGAAGCTGCGGCCGGTGCTGGGCAACGTGGTCCTGGGCATGATGCTCGCCACGCTCATGATTCCGCCGATGGTCATCCTGCTGCCCGCCTACCTGACGGTGAAGGACATGCCGATCTTCGGCTGGGACCTGCTGAACACCCCCTGGGTGATCTGGCTTCCCGCCGCGGCCAACGGGTTCTTCGTCTTCCTGCTCAAGCGTTTCTTCGACTCGATCCCCAGGGAACTACTGGAGGCCGCGCAGATCGACGGCGCCTCTCCGGTGCGCATCCTGTGGTCGATCGTGCTCCCCGTCTCCCGGCCGATCCTCGGCGTGGTGTCCATCCTCTCGGTGGTCAACGTCTGGAAGGATTTCGTCTGGCCCCTGCTGGTGCTGCCGGACGGGGAGAAGATGACGATCAGCGTGGGCATCGCCTCCCTTTCGGCGCAGATGCCGCAGAACGTGCTGATCGCCTCGCTGGTGATCGCGAGCATCCCGACGATGATCGTCTTTTTTGTCTTCCAGCGCAGCATCATGGCCGGTCTCACCGCCGGCAGCCTCAAGGGCTGACCTCGTCACCCACCTACGCTTACTAAGGAGTTGTTCCAGCATGTCCGAAACGTGGTGGCGGGGAGCCGCGATCTACCAGGTCTACCTCCGGAGCTTCGCCGACGGCAACGGCGACGGCGTCGGCGACCTCGCGGGACTGCGCGCGCGCCTGCCGTACCTCGCCGACCTGGGCGTCGGCGCGATCTGGCTCAACCCCTGGTACCCGTCGCCGATGGCCGACGGTGGGTACGACGTGGCCGACTACCGTGACATCGAGCCGTCGTTCGGCACGCTCGCCGAGGCGGAGCAGTTCATCGCCGAAGCGCATGCCCTGGGGATCAAGACGATCACCGACATCGTGCCCAACCACGGATCCGACCGGCAGCGGTGGTTCCTGCGGGCGCTGGAGGCCGGGCCGGGCTCACCCGAGCGCGAACGCTTCCACTTCCGCCGGGGACGGGGCGAGAGCGGCGAGTCGCCGCCCAACGACTGGCAGTCGATCTTCGGTGGGCCGGCGTGGACCCGGATCGCCGACGGCGAGTGGTACCTGCACCTGTTCGCGCCGGAACAGCCCGACTTCAACTGGGACAACCCGGAGGTCGTCGAGGAGTTCCACGACGTGCTGCGGTTCTGGTTCGACCGGGGCGTGGACGGCATCAGGATCGACTCGGCCGCCCTGCTGGTCAAGGACATGGACAGCCTGGGCGGCGAGGAGGCCTACACCGACCTGGACGGGGTCCACGAGATCTACCGCGGCTGGCGCCGGGTGGCCGAGGAGTACGACGACCGGATCCTGATCGGCGAGGTGTGGCTGCCCGACCAGGAGCGGTTCGCCCGGTATCTGCGCCCGGACGAGATGCACACCGCGTTCAACTTCGACTTCCTGGCGTGCGCCTGGGACGCGGCCGCGCTGCGCGGGTCGATCGACCTCACCCTGGCCACGCACGTCCCGCTGGGAGCGCCCCCCACCTGGGTGCTGTCCAACCACGACGTGACCCGTCCGGTGACCAGGTACGGCAGGGCCGACACCTCCTTCAGCCACGCCGACCGCAAGCACGGCATGCCCGCCGACCCGGTACTGGGTGAGCGCAGGGCCCGGGCGGCGGCGCTGCTGGCGATGGCGCTCCCCGGCGGGCTCTACGTCTACCAGGGCGAGGAGCTGGGACTGCCGGAGGTCGAGGACATCCCCGGCGAACTGCGCCAGGACCCGATCTGGGTGCGTTCTGGCCGCACCGACCCGGGCCGCGACGGCTGCCGGGTGCCGCTGCCGTGGTCGGGGGACGAGCCGCCGTTCGGGTTCGGCGCCGGGCAGGCGTGGCTGCCGCAGCCGCTGGAGTGGAAGGCGCTGACGGCCGAGGCCCAGGCCGCCAACCCCACGTCCATGTTCACCCTCTACCGCGCCGGGCTGCACCTGCGCCGCGAGTTGCTCGGCGACGGCACGCTGACCTGGCTGGAGGCGCGGGACGGGGTGCTGGCCTTCCGCCGGGAGTCGGGACTGGTCTGCGTGGTCAACTTCGGCGCGGAGCCGGTGACCCTGCCCGCCCACGAGTCGGTCCTGCTCGCCAGCGGCCCGCTGGAGGAGAACCTCCTTCCTTCCGACACCGCCGTCTGGCTCCGTACGGCCTGACCTTTCGACCTCGCGGGGATCCTCCTCTTCCGCTCAGAGGGGGATCTCGGCGAGGTCGAACGCCTTGGTGCCGCGTTCACCGTCCCAGATCATCAGATTGCCGTACGTGCGCGCCGTGGACACCGGCACCTCGGTGAGCTCCTCCACCTCCTGGAGAAGGCGCCGGAAGCGGAAGACGGCGCTGGGACCGAGCCTGTTCACGACGCCGGTCATCAGCCTCGCGAGGTTGAACCTGAACAGCGCCGAACAGGGCAGCACCCGATGGTTGTCGCGCAGCCGGGAGAAGACCTCCCGGTGCGCCGGGTAGCGCTCCGAGTAGGTGTCGCACACCTGCTGGGAGAAGTAACCGCGGTAGTGAACCCCCCGGCGGTCGAAGCCGAGCCTCTCGTCGGAGACGGTGAACTCCCCGGTGCCGTAGGTGCTCGCCAAAAGCAGGTCCGCGCGGGGTTCGAGAAAGACGCTCTCGTAGTAGGCGGCCTTCTCCTCCAGGCGACGCAGCAGCGCCCCGCCGGGGCCGAAGGTGCCCCGGTCCCCGCGCATGTCGAAGATCCACGGGGGAGGGGCGAGCACGTCAGCCTTGGTGAGGACGAAGGTGAGCTTGCTCATGATGAGCCGCCGTGTCTCGACCGCGACGGTGTCGAGCAGCCTGCGCAGGCACTGCTCGTCATAGGCGGTGGAAGGGCTGTCGGCGTGGCAGGCCCAGATGGCGATGTCGCAGTGGATCAGTCTCTCCAGATACATGGCCAGGTGGGTCTCGTCGGCGGCGTCGGACTCCCCGACGCCTGGCATGTCCCAGAAGGTCAGCATGTGACGTGAGGTGCCGGCCACCGAGACGGGTTCCGGTCTCCGGGTGACCGGCCGGACGTGACCGACGGCGAGGTCGGTACCGAAAAGGCTGTTCAGGAGAGACGTCTTACCTACTCCCGTTTGTCCCATTATTGCCACACTTAGTGGTTTATCTGATCCTGCACTTCTCTCGCGCCGAATATTCTCTCTGGCCTTTTTCAGCTGGCCGTCGTCCAGCGGGCCGACGGAAAAGTCCTCGATCTTGGCCATGAGGGCGTCTCCTGTGACATCGTTGTCGAGCGCTTCGAGCCGGTTTCCGCGCTCATCTCCACGATGCGGCGAACAACCTTGCGATGACCTTGCAGCCGGAGCTGTCGCCGGAAAAACACGAATCGATCCTTTTGGGCGGTGGATGTGGCGAGCTTCGAGATCAGGCTGTTCGGCACCGTGGACATCGTGATCGACGGAGTGCCGCAGGAGATCAACCCGCAGCTGGCGAAGACGCTGGCCATGCTGGTCTCCGCCCGCGGCCCGATCTCCCCGGCCGCCCTGGCCTCCGGGCTGTCCGAACCGGCCGCGGACCGGCACGTGGAGGTGGCACCGCCCGTCTCGCGGCTGCGCGCACTGCTGCGCGGCAGTGGGCTGGACATCCCCGGGGCCAGGCGCTCACACGTCTACGAGCTGGTCGAGGACGCGCCCGGCCGCCTCGCCGCCACCGTCGACACGCGGCGCTTCGAGGCCTACCTGCGCGACGGACGGACACTGCTGGAACAGGGCGACCTCGCCGCGTCCCTGCGGACGCTGAGAGAGGCGCTCGGGCAGTGGTCCGGCGACCCGTTCGCGTCGCTGGCGGGCGCGTGGATCCCGCCCAGGGGCTGCGAGAGCTACCAGGCCGGGCTGAGGGAGCGGCGCCGTGAGCTGATCAGGCTCATCGCCCGCGTCGCCATCCGGCTCGACCTGCTGGGCGACGCGGAATTCCTCACCGGCGAGGTCCTCGCCGACGGGCAGCAGGACAGCGGCCCGCTGTGGCTGCTGCGCTTCCTCATCGCGCTGCGCGACGAAGGAGCGGTCGTCGCGAGGGAGATGATCGAGCGGCGCCGCGCGATCTCCCCCGGGGACGACGCGGTGAGCCGGGCGCAGGACCTGCTGGCCCTGCGCGGTCACGGCCTCGGCCACCCGCCGTCACCCCCCGCCGCCCGCGCCTACGGTCACGGCGCGCCGCGGGTCCTGATCGGCCGCAGGGACGAGATCCTGCTGCTGTCCACCCTGGCCGGACGGCTCGGACGCGGCGAGCCGGTGGCCCTGGCCGTCTGCGGCGTACCCGGAGTCGGCAAGACCAGGCTCGTGGAGGAGCTGGCCGTGCTGCTGCCACCGAAGGTGCGCATGGTGACCGTCCCGTGCCAGGAACTCGGCGACCTCCAGCCGTGGCGGGTACTGGTCGGGACCCTGTGGGAGGATCTGCGGCGCGACCTGGCCGGTCCGGCCGTCCCGATCGGCCCCGAGGAGCGCGAGACGCTGGAAGGACTGATGTCGGCGGGCCTGTTCGTCTCGCTCGGCGGACCCGGCCACGAACGCGACCCGCGGCGGCTGGTCGACCTGCTGGTCGCCCTGCTGCGCCTGACCTGCGGCGCCGGCCTGCTCGTCGTCTTCGACGACGCCCACCTGCTCCGTTCCGACGCCGAGGACCTGCTGCACAAGGTGCGAGAGGCCCTCGGGAAGCTCGGGAAGCTCGGGAGGCTCGGCGAGACCCCCGTCGGCTTCGTGCTCACCGACCGTTCGGAGCCGTCGCGCTGGCGAGGGCGGATGGACGTGCTGACGCTGTCACGGCTGGGGATCGAGGAGGTGGCGGAATGGCTGGGCGCGACCTGGGGCCGCGAACCGACCCGCGCGGAGACCGGCAGGGCGATGGACGGCACCAAAGGGCTGCCGCTGGAGCTGTGCCGGATCACCGAGGCCGGTGACCTGCCCCGTGACCTCCCCGGGCACGACACCGCCTCCAGCCCGATGTTCCGCTGGTTCGCCGCGGCGGCCGTCACCGCCCTGGGCAGGGAGATCGACCCCGATCTCGTCGCGGAGATGCTGGAGATCGACACCGATGAGGCGAACCGCAGGCGCGCGGTGGCCGTGACGGCCGGAACGCTCATCGACCACCAGGGGCTGCGCTTCGGCCACGACACGATCAGGGAGAGCCTGCTGCGGGAGCTGAGGCACCACCCGGCACTCGCGATGGAACTGCACCGGCGGGCGTTCGAGATCCTGGACGAGCGGGCGGCGCGGATGAGCGGCGACGGCTGGATCGACCCGGCGCTGCCGGTACGCGTCGCGGAACACGCCCGCTCCTCGGGAAGCGGACTGCCCGAGGAACGCGTCGCCGCGGCCTGCCTCGGCGCCGCGCGGGCACAGCAACGCGGCTTCGCCACCGAGGGGGCGATCACCTGGGCACTGGCCGGGCTGGGAATGCGGTGCGACGCCGAGACCCGGGTCGGCCTGCTGATCACGCTGGGGGACGCGCGCACCGACGCCGGTGACCTGGAGGAGGCCGAGCGCCTGTACCTGCGGGCCCATCGCGACGGCGAGAAACTGCCGAGGCTCGCGGCGGTGGCGGCCATCAGGCTGGCGCGCCGCTGGTCGGCCCCCGGACAGGCCGACCGGCAACTGCTGCACGTGCTGGGCAGCAGCCTGGAGGCGCTGCGCGACGACATCGGCGAGGAGGCGGTCGCGCTACGGCTGCAACTGCAGGCGCACCTCGCCCACAAGCTGACCATGGCGGTCAGCGACAGCCTCGACCCCACGTACGCGGGCCTGCGGCCCGGAGTGGAGCTGGCCCGCGCGACGTTGGGCGAGCTGGAGAGGTCGGGGGCCGGGCCGCTCATCCGCTGCGAGGTGCTCAACGAGTGCAGATGGGGCCTGTACGATTTCGCGCCGCCGAAAGAGCTGCTGGGCATCGCCGAACGGCTCGGGGAGGCGAGCATCGAGGCGGCGTCGGCGCACTTTCGCAGCGAGGCCATGGTCGCCCTCACGGTCGACCGGCTCCGGCTGGGCCGTCTGAGAGAGGCCGCCGCCACCGTGGCCGGTCACCGCAGGCACGTCGCGCGCAACCACCGGGTCTTCGGAGCCTGGCTGCAGAACACCCTGGACACGCTGATGGACGTCTGGCAGGGGGAATTCGGCCGGGCCGAGGAGCGGGTCCTGGCCGAGTGGCGTCGACTGGACGAGGAGAGCGAGGGCGAGACGGTCTTCGCCGACACGCTGCGGCAGACCCTGCTCGCGCAGCACTACTGGCTGCTGCGCGAGCAGGGACGGCTGGGGGAGATCTTCGACTCCGGGCTCGCCAGGCAGGCGGTCGAGTACGAGTACTTCCCGATCTGGCGTGCGGCGCTCATCCTGGCGCTCTGCGAGCTCGGCGGGCACGAGGACGCGAGGGACCGGCTGAGGGCGTTCTTCCGCGAGACCTCCGACCTCGGCGCGCTGCCGCCGGAGGGGTGGTCGGTCCCGACGCTCGCCCTGCTGGCCGAGTCGTGCGCGCTTCTCATCGAGGCGGGGCACGGCGACCCCGAACTGTCGCGGTGCGCCGCTCTGGTGCGAGGGCGTCTGTCGGCCCACCGAGGGCAGATCGCGCTCGCCGGGTGGCCCGCGATCCTGCTGGGGCCGGCCGAGCGCTATCTCGGGTTGCTCGCGCTGGCCGAGGGGGACGCGAAGGAGGCGCTGCGCTGTTTCGACGAGGCACTGCTGCTCGCCGACGCCGCCTCCCCGCTGATCGCGCACCTCCACCTCGACCGTGCCAGGGCTCTGCTGGTGCGAGACGGCGCGGATTCTTCTCGGGAGGCCCGCGGGGACGCAGCGGAGGGCTTCGTAGCGGACTCGTCAGGGGGCCTGGCAGCGGCTTCGGTGGGGGAGGAGACGAGGGATCCCGGCGGGGAGGCCGCCCATCTGCTGCGCCGTGCGCTGCGCCTGGCCGAACGCCTGGGCATGGCCGGGGTCGCCGCCCGGGCACTGTCACTTCTTTGACCGTCCGGCGGGGTGCGCTCGCTTGCCTCGCACTGTGATCAAGGCCGCCGTGACCAGGCTGACCGGTGTCGAGGAGTGCCGGATGGATCAGATCGCGGCTCTTGGGCGTCGTATCGGCCGATGCCGCGCGTCCTGGACATCGACCCTCTTCGGAGGGTGTCCTCCCTCATGGCGCTCTCAAATTTTTGATCTACTTTGTAAAGGCCGGGGCCTTGAGCGCTCTCGCGGCCAATGCGACGAAAAGAGCGAGCAGGGCGGGAATGGCGAGCGCGCGAGGCAGGCCGACCAGCTCGGCGGCACCGCCGATCAGCACGGGCCCGCTGAGAAATCCCACGTACCCCAGGCTCGCCACCCTGGCCAGCGCCTTTCCCGCGCGGGCCGGGTCGCGTCTGCCGGCCGCGGAGAAGACCTGCGGGACGATGCAGGACAGGCCGGCCCCGAAGCAGCCGAAACCGATCACCGCGGCGATCTGGTTTCCGGCGAGCAGGCCGAAGCCGAGCCCGGAGGCGGCCAACGCCCCGCACGCGCGCACCAGGTTCACCGGTCCCAGCAGAGCTGCCAGCCTGTCGCCGGCGAGACGGCCCGCGGTCATCATGATCGAGAAGGCGGCGTAGGCGACCGCGGCGAACCCGTCGGAACTGTTGAGGCTCTCGCGTAGATAGACCGAGCTCCAGTCGGCCGCTGCCCCCTCGCCGATCATGCAGCAGAAGGCGAGGACGCCCAGCAGCAGCACCCCGCCGCCTCCGTTTCCGCCGCCGGCCGCCGGCCCCGTCCCGGTGGGGGCGGTGTGCGCGGTCAGGGACAGCGCCCAGCGGGTGGCCCAGAGCGCGAGCGCGACGATCACGACGGCGGCCGCGGTGAACGTCTGCCCGGGGCTGAACGCGGCCTGGGCGAGCAGCCCTCCCGCGGCGGCGCCGAGGAAACCGCCGATGCTGAACACGGCGTGGAAGGACGACATGATCGGACGGCCCGTGGCCTGCTCGACCTCGACGGCGTTGGCGTTCATCGCCACATCCAGCGTGCCGTGCACCGCGCCGAAGGCGAACAGCGCGAGGGCGAGGCCGACGAGGTTCGGCATGAAGGCGGGCAGGATCAGCACGAGGGCCTGCGCGAAGGCCATCGGCAGCATCACCTTGACGCTGCCGTGGCGGTCGACCAGGCGGCCGACCACCTGCATGCCGGCGATCGCCCCGGCGGCGATGCCGAGCAGCCCGAGGCTGAGCTCGCCCTCGCTCAGCCCCAGCCCCTGTTTGATCGACGGGATGCGCGCCGTCCAGGTGCCGATGGACATGCCCGAGAGCAGGAAGAGCAGATAGACCGCGACCCGGCCGCGTAGCAGCGCGGCCCGGTCGAAGGTGGTGACGTGCATGGGGGAGGGCTCCAGTCGGACGGTGCGGATCGGAGGAGGGCGGGTGGGCCGTTGCGTCTCCGGCGGGTTCGCCGAGCGGGGATTCCGGTTCCGGCCGGTCGCCGGGGTCGGGCGACGTGGGGCGGATGGCATGGCTCGGACGGTGCGGACCAGGTGATGCGGATCGAGGGGGACAGGTGCGGCGGCGCAGGTGATGCGAATCAGGTCGTGTGATTCAGGTCGTGTGATTCAGGTCGTGCGGGTCAGACCGTGCGGACGGCGACGCCTGCGGCGATCATGGCGTCGTGCTCGGCGGGGGGCAGCGCGGTGTCGGTGATGACCATGTCGAGGCGGTCCAGCGGGCAGACGGCGCCGAACGCGGTGCGGGTGAACTTGCCGGAGTCGGTTGCCGCGATCACGCGCCGGGCCGAGGCGATCGCCGCCTGCTTGACGGCGACGTCGGACAGGTCGTGGGCGGTGAGGCCGTGCTCGGCGGACAGGCCGCAGCAGCCGATGACCGCGGTGTCGAAGCGCAGGGACCGGATGGCGCTCTCCGTCAGCGGGCCGGTGAAGCTCAGCTCGCCCGGGCGGACCTCACCTCCGGGGAGCACCAGGCGGATCCGGGAGGCCGAGCTGAGCTCGGTGGCCGACTGCAGGCAGAGCGGCAGGACCGTGAGACGGCGGTCGCGGATCACGCGCGCGATCTCCAGGGAGGTGGTGCCGCTGTCGAGCAGCACGGCCTCCCCGTCGGCGAGCAGGGCCGCGACCTCGGCGGCGATCCGCCGCTTGGCCTCCACCGCCTCGCGCTCGCGCACCCCGAAGGGCGGCTCCTCGCCGCGCAGCAGCAGGCTCACCGCGCCACCCCTCACCCGCCTGACCACGCCTTGCTGGGCGAGCTCGTCGAGGTCGCGGCGGATGGTCATCTCAGAGACGGCGTGCTCGACCGCCAGCTCCGCGACCGAGACGACGTCGCTGGCGCGCAGTGCCGACATGATCGCGCGAATGCGATTGTTACTCTCCACGTGTTCATTTGAACATAGGCTGTGTGAGATTGGCAAACGTGCGTGACAATGGCCGCCATGCGCGCGAGTCGTCTGCTCTCACTGCTGCTACTCCTGCAGAGCCGCGGTCGGATGACGGCCACCGAGCTGGCCGAGGAGCTGGAGGTCTCCGTCCGCACGGTCTACCGGGACGTGGAGGCGCTGTCGGCGGCCGGGGTGCCGGTCTACGCCGACCGCGGCCCCGTCGGCGGATACCGCCTGCTGGACGGCTATCGCACCCGTCTCAACGGGCTGACCGCCGAGGAGGCATCCTCCCTGTTCCTGGCCGGACTGCCGGGACCGGCCGCCGACCTGGGGTTGGCCGAGGTCGCGGCCAACGCCGAGCTGAAGATGCTCGCCGCGCTTCCACCCGAGCCGCGCTCGCTCGCCTCCCGGATGCGCCGGCGCTTCCACCTGGACGTTCCCGGCTGGTACGGCGACGCCGACTCGGCCCCCTTCCTTGGGGAGGTGGCCCAAGCGGTGTGGGAGCAGCGGCCGCTGCGGATGACCTACCGCCGTTGGGGGCCTCGCGACGTCGAGCGCCTGGCCCACCCGTACGGCCTGGTCCTCAAGGGCGGGGCGTGGTACATGGTGGCGAGCGCCGGTGAGGGAGGACCACGCACCTACCGGGTGTCGCGGATCCTGAGCGCCGAGCTCGCCCAGGGGCACTTCGAGCGTCCCGCCGACTTCGACCTGCCCGCCTTCTGGCGCGACTACACCGCCGGCTTCCGCGAGCGGATGCACACCGGTGAGGCCGTGGTGCGGATGGCACCGGGCAACGAGAGGATGCTGCGCCACACGGTGGGCGCGGAGGTCGCCGAGGCCGCGCTGGCCAAGGCGGACCCGCCCGACGAGCACGGCTGGGTCGTGCTGCGCCTGCCGATCCAGTCCGCCAAGCAAGCCCACTGGCAGCTGCTGAGCCTGGGCGCCGACATCGAGGTCCTGGAGCCACCCGAGCTGCGCGAGCGGATGGCCGCCACCGTAGCCGACCTCGCCGCGCTGTACGGCACGGATCCCGGCTGAGGGCGGCCCCGCCCGCTCCTCGCACCGGACTCGCCTCGACCGCGCACTCGCGGAGCCGGCCCGCCCTCGTCCTTCGGTCCGCTCGTGGACCTCGGGCCGTCCGGCCCGCTTTCGTCCTCGGCCGGTCCGGCTCCCCCGGCTTGCTCCTGCCCCCGCCCGGCTCGCCTGCTTCAGGGACCGTACCCCTGCGGTTAACCGATTGCGGAGAGCGGAAACAGCCGCGACGATGGCCGAATGCTCTTGCTCACCTCGCACGACCCTCGTTCTCCTGAGGCCCGATGACGCTCGCCTACGACGAAGCGGGAGCGGGCGAGGTCGTGGTGCTGCTGCACTCCAGCGCCGCCGACTCACGGATGTGGGACCCGCAGTGGGAGGCGCTGACCGCCCGCTTCCGAGTGATCCGGCCAGATCTGCGGGGTTACGGCCGCACACCGTACGCCTCCGAGACCCCCTACTCCGATCCCGGCGACGTGGCCGATCTCCTCGCCGCCCTCGCGGTGGAGAGGGCCGCGCTGGTCGGGGCCTCCTACGGCGGCCAGGTCGCGCTGGAGGTGGCCACCGCACATCCCGCCCTGGTCTCCCGGCTGGTGCTGCTCAACCCGGGGTGCGGGCTGCCACCCACCCCCGACCTCGTCGTGTTCGGCGAGGAGGAGGACCGGCTGCTGGAGGCGGGTGAGGTCGAGGCCGCGGTGGAGCTCAACGCCCGCACCTGGCTCGGCCCCGAGGCGGACGGGCGGGCCCGCACCGGGCAGATGGCCATGCAGCGCCACGCCTTCGAGGTCCAGCTCGCCGCCGACCCCGAGCCTTCACAGCTGGAGGGGGAGATCGACCTGGACCGGGTGACCATGCCCACCCTGGTGGTCGGCGGCGCCCACGACCTGCCCTACTTCCAGATGACGGCCCGCCACCTGGCCGACAGACTGGCCTCGGTGACGGCGGTGCACCTGGAGTGGGCCGGGCACCTGCCGAGTATGGAGCGCCCCGGGGAGATCACCTCCCTGATCCTCCGGCACCTCACCCGGCCCGCGGGCTGAGAGCGCCGGAGCCGACCATGCCCGGCGAGGCGGCCCGGGACCCACGTAGGAGATCCACGCCGGAGGTGTTCGATGGGCAGGATGCGGATCGGAATCTTCCTGGTCGCGGCGGGTTTCCCCGGCAGGCCGCAGGGACAGGTGCTGCGCGACTGCGTGGAGGCGATCGCGGTCGCGGAGGAGGCGGGGTTCGACGACGCCTGGATCGCCGAGCACCACTTCATGTCGTACGGGGTGTGCCCGTCGGCGGCCACGCTGGCGGCGGTGGCGCTCGGCGGCACGCGGACGATCGGGGTGGGGACGGCTGTGAGCGTGCTGTCCACGCAGCACCCGGTGGCGCTGGCCGAGCAGGCGGCGATGCTGCACCACCTGTCGGACGGGCGTTTCGCGCTGGGGGTCGGCAGAGGCGGGCCATGGGTGGACCTTGAGGTCTTCGGCACCGGCCTGGCGAGATTCGAACGCGGCTTCGCCGAGTCGCTCGACCTGCTGTGCCGGGCACTGGGGGAGCGCACGGTGTCGGCCGCGGGGGAGTTCTTCCGTTTCCGCGAGGTCGCGATGGTACCGGCGGCGTCGCTGCGGCCCGTCGTGGCGTGCACCTCGCCGCAGACGGCGCTGCTCGCGGCCACGCGGGGACTGCCGATGCTGCTCGGCATGCACATGGACGACGCGGGCAAGGCCGCGATGCTCGCCGGCTACGAGGCGGCGCTCCCGCCCGCGCCGGGAGCCGTCGCGTCGCCTTCACCGGGCGCGGACGCGGTCCGGCACGTGGCCGCCGTCGTCGGATACGTCGCCGACTCGACGGCGGCGGCCGTACGCGAGCTGAGGAGCGCGATGCCCCGCTGGCTGGAGCCTGGCCTGAAGGGGTACGTGCCGGTGGACGGTCGCAGGCGGCCCGGGCGAGACGTGGGGGAGTACGTCGACTTCCTCACCGATGTCCATCCGGTGGGTGACGCCGGCCACTGCGTGGAGACGATCAGGCGCACCCGCGAGGTGACCGGGCTCGAGCACCTGATCCTCATGGTCGAGGGTGCGGGCGAGCACGCCCGCACCCTGGAGAACATCCGCCGGTTGGGCGCCGAAGTACTGCCGCAGCTCCACGGCTGAGGGCCCACGGGCCGCTTGGTCAATTTGATCTACATCGTAAAGATGGCCGGTTGGTCACACATCACGCATCCACAAAGACAACCCCCCACCCAGGAGCGCGGCCGCCGCCCAGGCCGCCGGTACGCTCAGACCGGTCCATGGACCGAGGGGGAGCGTGGCGAGGTCGGTGGTGGCCTGTACGGCGAGCCCGGCGTTCATCGGGGAGATCTGCCAGAGAAGCCGCTGCCGGCCGGCGTCGGCGACCATGAGGATGAGGGCGGGGAAGAGGTAGAGCAGGCCGAGTACGACCCCGACGGCGGTGGCGGAGTCTCGGACGACGGTGGCGACCCCCAGGCCGAACAGGGCGATCAGCGTCAGATAGAGGACCGACCCGGCGGCGGCGCGCAGCATGGGAGCGCTGGTGAGGACGAGCGTTATCCCCCTGGGTGACGGTCAGATCTCCAGGCGATGTGGCGAACATGCCGATCTGGACGGTCTGTGGCAGCCCGGCCAGGGGTGCGATGCCGGTCTGGGTCCAGTTCGTACCGTCGGTGGATTCGTATCCGGTGAGGGTGTCGCCGGAGCGGGTCAGCCGGAGCCGGCGTGGCGATTGCCGGGAGACGCCACCCGGCCGGCCGGCCGGCTGCGCACCGAACTCGATCAGGTCGATCGGCTGCTGGAAGGTTTCCTCACGCTCGCCCGCGCCCAGCGCGGTGCCCTGGCCGACCGCACGAGGCTGTCGCTGCGCGAACTGGCGGGCGCCGCCCTGCACGCCCGGGCCGCCGACATCAGCGCCCATCGCCTCGTCGTCGACTCGGCGGGCTGTGTCGACGACGGCGCGTGGACGCGGGGGAACAGTACGCTCCTCACCCGAATGATCGACAACGTCATCGACAACGCCATCACCCACAACCGCGAAGAGGGCTGGATCCGCCTCACCACCACTGACGACACCGACGACACCAAGGCCCGGCTCGTCGTCGAGACCGGCGGAGGCGTCTTCGACCAGGAGCAGGTCGACCGGCTGGTGGAGCCCTTCCAGCGTCTTGGCGCCGACCGTACCCACTCCGGCAGCGGCTTCGGGCTCGGCCTTTCGATCGTCGCGGCCATCGTCGCCGCGCACGGCGGCACCCTCGACCTGCGGGCCCGGCCGGAAGGCGGCCTCCGCGTCGCCGTCTCGCTGCCCCTGGTGGCCGTGCCGGCGGAGGTTGCGGCGTGAGAGTGCTCGTGGTCGAAGACGCCCGCGCTCTCGCCGCCGTGCTCGTCGAAGGCCTGAGCGATCAGGGCATGGCCGTGGACGTGGCCCACGACGGCCTGGAGGCCGCCGCCAAGCTCGACCTCAACGCCTACGACGTGGTCGTCCTCGACCGCGACCTGCCGGGCATCCACGGCGACGCCCTCTGCCGGATGATCGCCGAGCGCGACGAGCGCGTCATGGTCCTGATGCTGACCGCCGCCGGCTCGCCCGCCGACCGGGTCACCGGCCTGACCTTGGGGGCCGACGACTACCTGGCCAAGCCCTTCCACTTCCCCGAGCTGGTGTTGCGCATTCGCTCCCTGGCCCGCCGCCGGCCCACCGCCCGGCCTCGCACGCTGCGCGCGGCCGACATCGAGCTCGACCCGCTGCGCCGCACCGCTCGGCTCGTCTGGCATCTGGTCCGGAGGCTCTGTCTCCTTCCGGGAGCGGGCCGGGTGGGTGGCCCCGGGACGTGGGGGCATTGGGGGGCGGGGAGGCAGGGGGGCGATCGTGCATGCTTCGATCCCTGCTTCTTCGTGTGCCTCTCCGATTTTTCCTGGGGGCCGTCAGGGATGGCTGACAAAGTATGGAAGCACGTAATATTGTTGCCCTTCATGATGAAGGACGTAAATATCTATGAGAGTGACCCCGAGGGCTTCCTCTACGATCCTCGGGTCAGGGTCGCGATGGCCCGGTTCGCCGACGACGACGGAGACCTGGGAGACCTGCTCACCTTCGAGGCGGGTGCCGCCGTCCGGACCGCCAACCATGCCGTCGAGCGCATGCGCGCCCACGGCTCCCAGGGGCGAGGGGTCAGCGCGGGTGCGCTCGACCTGCTGATCCGTCTCCACGCCGGCGAACGCGGCATCAGCATCGGCGAGCTGGCCCGGGCGGCCGGGATCAGCCCCCGCAACGCCACCGGACTGGTCGACACATTGGAGCACGCCGGGCTTGTCCGTCGGGTTCCCGACCCCGGGGATCGACGTTCGGTCCTGGCCGAGATCACATCTGCGGGACGGGCGTGGGTGGAGGCGTTCCGCGAGCCGTCGCGGCTCGCCATGCGGGCGATGTTCCAGGGGTTCACCCCTGAGGAGCTGATCGTTCTGCGCGACCTGTGCCTGCGGCTGGCCGCCAACCAGCATCGCCTCGCCGACCACCTGCGCCAGGTCGGACAGCGGCCATGACCGCGACCATTCGCCACGAGATCGTCATCGAGGCGTCTCCCGAGCACATCTGGGATGTGCTGCGTGACGTCGGAGCCGTGCACGAACGTCTGTTGCCGGGCCGTGTCACCGATACCCGGCTGGAGGGGAACGAGCGGTTCCTGACCTTTCCCGATGGGCACGTCATCCGCGAGTTGATTGTCGCGATCGATGATGATTCCCGCTGCTTGACCTATTCGGTTGTCGAAGGCGCGAGACCACCGCTCGAGCACCACCACGCCTCGTTCGAAGTCCACCCGGAGAGTGACGAAAGAGGGCGGCTGATCTGGACCACCAACGTGCTGCCCCACACGCGAGCCGCCGAGGTCCGCGTTCGCATCGAGCACGGCGCACGGGAGATGAAACAGGCGATCGAGGCCGCAGTAAACCCTTGCCGTCCAGTAGCGTCGGCTGGTACTGCATCTGTTTCGGTTGCCAAGGGGCGCGACCGTCCCCGGTGACCGCAGGGACACCGCACGGGCCGGTCGGGCGTCGGTGCTCTCGCGCCTGGCGTTCAGGAGGGCTGGACCTCGTCGAAGAGGGCGAGGGCTTCGGCGGGGTCCGGGCTCACGAGGCGTTCCAGACCGGCCGTCGTGAATTTCGCCCACCTGTCGGCCCGTGTCCACATCCGTTCCTCGAAGGCGCGGACGGCCTCGTCCAGCTCCTCTGGACCGGGGGCGGCGGCGACGGCCTCGGCGAGTTCCGCGCCCTCCAGCATCGCGAGGTTCGCGCCCGCCCCCAACGGGGGCATCAGGTGGGCGGCGTCGCCCAGTAGCGTCACGCCGGGGACATGGGTCCAGGTGTGGGACACGGGCAGGACATGGAGGGGGCGGTGGAAGAAGGCGGTGCCGTGGCGGAGGAGGTCGAGGACGGGGGAGGCCCAGCCGTCGAACAGGGTGAGCAGGCTTGATCGCACGGCCTCGACGTCGGCCGGGTCCAGGCCCGCATCCGGGCCCGTGCGCCGCTGCGGGTTCGTGTGCCAGTCCAGCGGCGCGCGGAACTGGGCGTACACCTTGACGTGGCCGCCGCTGTTGCGCTGGGCGACGAGGGCGCGGTTCACGCCGTACACGGCGACGGAACCGTCGCCGATCAGCCGGGCGAGGTCGGGGTGGCGGGTGTCGACGTCGTCCAGGGAGGTCTCGACCAGGGTGACGCCGGTGTAGTGCGGTGTCGCGGACGAGAGTGCCGGGCGGACCCTGGACCAGGCGCCGTCCGCGCCGATCACGAGATCGAACGTCTCCTGTCGTCCGTCCGTGAAACGGATCAGCACGCCATCCTCGGTTTTCGGCACCACCTGCGCCACGCCCCGCCCCCATTGGACGTCGAGGGGGCCGAGCAGCAGGTCACGGAGTTGCCCTCGGTCGATCTCGGGATTGGCGCGGTCACCCGGACGCGGTTGCCAGTCGCGCAGGACGGTCCCGTCCGTGTCCAGGATGCGCATGGCCTGTCCCTCGGGGCGAGACAGCGCCTGGAAGTGCGTCAGCAGTCCTGCCTTGTCCAGCGCGAGCTGGCCCATCTCTTCGTGCAGGTCCAGCGTGCCGCCCGGGGGACGGGCGTCGGGGGCGGGATCGCGTTCGAGAATGGTGGCGCGGTGACCGTGGCGGTGCAGGACGCGGGCGAAGGTGAGGCCGGCGGGGCCGCCCCCGACCACAGCGATACGGTGTCTCATGTCGATACACTGTATTTGATCATTACGGTGTATCGCAACAGTACGATGTAGTCCATGACTGTGTGGGATCGGCCGGAACCGACGGCTCGCCCCGTGCCGCTCGATCGGGAGCGAATCGTCGCCGCCGCCATCGCGCTGGCCGACGAGGGGGGACTGGAGGCGGTGTCGTTGCGCAAGGTCGCCGCCCGGCTGGACGTCGGCCCGATGCGGCTGTACGGATACATCTCCACCAAGGAGGAACTGTTCGACCTCATGGTGGACGAGGTTCACGCCGAGATCCTCCCCGAGGAACGGTCCGGTGACTGGCGGGAGGTGCTGCGCATCCGCGCCCACCGCACCAGATCGGCCACCCTCCGTCACGAATGGCTGGCCGACCTGCTCGGTGGCCGGCCGACCCTGGGGCCGAACGCCCTCGCCGTGAACGAGACCACGCTGGCCGCCCTCGACGGCCTCGCCGACCTCGACACCGTGCTGCGCGCCGTGGAGACCGTCGGTGCCTACTTCACCGGCGCGATCAGACGCGAGGTCGCGGACCTGCGGGCCGAGCGTGCCACGGGCCTGTCCAAGCTCGACTGGCAGCGCGCCTCCGGTCCGTATGTGAGCAGGATGCTGGCCACGGGCCGCTTCCCGGCGCTCGCCAAGGCCATACACGACGGCACGGAGGTGGACGCCGAGACGTCCTTCACGACGGGCCTGGAGTGGGTCCTCGACGCCGTGGCCGCCAAACTCGCCCGCCCGTCGGCGTGACACTCAGGATTTCCAGCTCACATCATCAGAAAAACACATATTTAATTCCCCGCATCCGACTTGTTGGGCATTTGCGATAAATCGCCGCGAAAATAATCAAGAGCGAAATTTCGGTGCGCATGCGAAATCATAAATCATATGGCGGCGAAACATCGCTTAATGATTTTAATTTTCTTGACACAATAGAACGACAATGAAACTTTTATTTTTACCGCGCGCCGATCGAGGTCGGCGCCGCGCGTGCTTTCAACCGCCGGACGGGGGTGCGCGACAGCCCCGATCCTGCTCGACTCAGCTCGGAGGTGCGGTCATGCGTCACTCTTTTCGTACGATCTCCACGACGGTCGGCATCGTGGGCGCGTTGCTTCTCGGGATGTCACCGACCTCGGCGAGCGCGGCCCTGGCGCGACCCGCGCCCGCCCCTCCGCCCGCGCCCGCTCCCGTTCCGGCACCCGCGCCCGCAGGTGGTGAGGCGATCTCAAGAAACACGAGTTCCCCGGAGAACGGCCGATCGCTTTCCGCGGTGTGTTACTTCGAGACCAGGGGCGACTACGTCCACGTCTCCAGCTCCGCCTTCGAGGCGTCCGGGCACGGCTGGTGGATCAACGGCAACTGCAATGCCACGCTCGCGATCGTCACCGTGCAGCTGCAGCAGTATTACGCTGACGGCAGCTGGAGAAACGCCGGCACGGTGGGCAGCGCGACGGTGAGGTCCGGCGGCGGGGCCGGCAACCGCGCGACCGGGCGTGCGGGCTGCAACAGCAGCAGCCTGACCGGGTGGCGTAGCGTCATCGACGTGGACCTGGTCGGCCTGGCCGACGACCCGGGCAAGCTGGTCACCCCGGGCCAGAACATCTACTGCAGGCGGTGACCCCGAGGAGGCGACGTGAGTATCAGACCGGCCGGCACCATGCTCGTGTCTTTGCACGGTGAGCTGGCGCCGCATCCGTGGCGAGATCCTCTCGTCGCCTCCTCCGACGCCTACAGCCTGTTCGTCGCGAGAGCATCCGCGATGGGATGGCTCACCGAGGCCGCGCAGAACGCGTCCGGCGGCCTGTGGGGTATGAACGACGCCGGGCAGGATCCGCTTCCGGAGTCATCGCGGCCGGCGCGCGTCGCGTGGTTTCAGGTGTCGTTGACCACGCCGGTCCCGGCCGGTCGGCCCTTGCCGGTGCAGGCGTTCCTGTCGTGCGCGGACGACGTCGTGGCCCGTATCGGCGCTTTGCGTCTGGAGGCGCTTCAGGTCCTGCTGCCCGTGCAGAGTCTTGAAGCGCCGGCGGACACCTCGTCGCAGGGGAGCGCGGTGATGACCCTGCTCCAGGACGCGGGCTGGTTCGCCGACGGTGACCCGCACCTGCGAACACGGGTGCGGGTGACGCTGGACGGCGGGCAGGATCCGTCCATCCGCTCGGCGGCGCCCGAGATGCTCAGGTGGATGCGGGGGCTCGATCAGGACGTCTTCTCGTGCGACTCGCTCACCGTGACGGACGACGACGTGATCCTGGAACCCGCCGTCATCGACGAGTTGTGGCTCGGTCCCGCCTGTCACCGAGTCGCCCTGCGCGGAACCCTGGCCGAGTGGTCGTTGGACGCGCTGGGGTGGCTGGCCGCCTTTCTCGCCGACGCGAGTGCCCGGCACGGGGTCGGCACCCCGCTGATGTTCACGGCCGCCCGCGCGAAGGAGCCGGACTCGCGCACCGGCTGAGCCCGCCGCGGCCTGCCGTGCGTGCGGAACGCGGTCTCGTCGCAGGGCGCGGGCCGGTGGGCGATGACCGCAGCCTGGCCCTCTTACGGCGCCGGCCGTGATGTCGCCGCTCACGGCGGTTCTTCTGCGACACCGGTCACGTCACGACGTCGACCCGGTCAAAAGAGCCTCGGCGGGCTATCCGGCGGCGCCGGAGACGGCGTTCAGGTGCATCCGCAGCCGGACGAGGGATCGGCCGTCGCTCTGGCGGATGCTGAACTCGTCGCAAAGCCGGCCCATCAGCCACAGCCCGAACCCGCGCACCGAGCCCGGGGCGGGCCGGGGGCGGTCGGCCTGCTCGGGGGTGAGGCGTCCGGCGTCGTCGACGACGTCGATGACGAGGTCCGCCTCGTCGTGCCAGACGCTCACGCTTCCGGCCGCGTCGCCGTGCTCCAGCACGTTGATGACCGCCTCGTTGGCCGCGAGCAGCAGGTCGTCGCGCCGGGTTCCGGCCAGGCCGACCTGGCTCATGTAGCGGTGCAGATGCCGCCGCAGGCCGATCAGGTCGGTGCTGATCGGCCAGTGGCCACGCTGGTCGGTGTGCATGCCCGTCCCCTTTACGTGAGTGCCGTCTGTGGCTTTCACCGGGGGCGCTACCGACGTGTCCGCCAGAACCAGAACGGTCGCTGTGAAAGTTGTGCAAGGTCACTACCCATCCTGACCTGCTCAATCATCCATTTGTGGTGGGAGCGCTCCCTCCCCAGGTGAGGTCACCGAAGCCGTGTTCGGCGGGGGAGGAGCCGGAGCCGGCGGTCTTTCTCGTATCGCGGCGCGTACCGGTCGCATGGTTGTCCGTGACCTGTCACGCGGGTGGTTTCCGGGCCTGGGACCTGTGGTGAGTCCGGTTTTTTCCGGTGGTGTGGGCCGAGGGCCGGTTTCAGATCGCGGCCAGGCCGGCGGTGACCTCCGCCGCGGGCGCCTCGCGTGCCCGCCTCCAGGAGGTGCCCGCCCACAGGTGCAGCGTCTGCGTGTCTCCGCCGGCCGCCGCGGCGCGGCGCAGCGGCGCCGTCAGGTGGTGGATCTGCGGGTAGGCCGCGGGGGCCCGGCCGGAGTACTCCGTCATGAACCGGTTGACCAGGCCGCGTGCGGGGCGCCCGGTGAAGGCCCTGGTAACGGCGGTGCGGGTGAAGTGAGGATCGGTCAGCGCCGCGCGGTGGGTCGCGCCGGTGCCGCTTTCGGGACAGAGCAGGAAGGCGGTGCCCGCCGCGGCCGCGGTCGCTCCCGCCGACAGGACCCGGGAGACGTCGGCGGCCGTGGCGACGGCACCGCCCGCGATGAGGGGAAGCCGTGAGACCTTCCGCACCTGAGACAGCAGGCGCTCCAGGGGCATCGCCTCGGCGTCCGCGTTGGTGAACGACCCGCGGTGGCCGCCGGCCTCCTCACCTTGGACGCACAGTATGTCGGCGGGCGAGGGCGGCCCCCCCACCGGCCCCCGCGAGACCGAGAGCCCCCCCCGGGGTCCCCGCTCGCGGACAGCCCGGGGCACCGCGTCCAGTTGGCACCC
>NZ_JBEPDA010000035.1:0-56710 GCF_040299985.1 Streptosporangium sp. NPDC000563
ATTCGATTGTATCCCATGAGGTGCGGCGTGAAGATCCTGATGTTCGGCCGAGGCGTGATCGCCACCATCTACGGCTGGGCCCTGGAGAGGGCCGGCCACGACGTCGAGTTCTACGTCCGGCCCGGACGCGCGGCGACGTACGGCGAAGCGATAGACCTCGACCTGCTCGACGCACGACGGCGGCCGTGGGGAGAACGCGTCGTCGAAAGGTGGCCGGTGCGCTTACGCGAGACGCTGGAGCCCGACCACGACTTCGACCTGATCGTGCTCAGCGTGTCGCACCACCGCCTCGCCGAGGCGGCGGCCTTCCTGACCCCGCGCGTCGGCCGGGCCACGGTGCTGGTCTTCGGCAACATCTGGACCGAACCGCCGGCCGCGATCGGCGACCTCCCCTGCGAGCAGGTCGCCTGGGGCTTTCCCGGCTCCGGCGGCGGCTTCGGCGAAGACGGCGTGCTCCGTGGGACGCTGCTGCCGTCGGTGGTCTTCGGCACCCTCGGCCCGCCCCCGACCGACCGGGAGCGGGCCGTACGCCAGGCGTTTCGCGAGGCCGGACTCCGGCTCAGGGAACAATCCGATTTCCGCGGCTGGTTGTGGATCCATTTCGTGTTCGACGCGGGCCTGCACTCCCAAGGCCTGAGACTGGGCTCGTTGTCCAAGCTGACAGGGGCGACGGGCGACCTGCGCGAGGCACTGCTGGCCATCCGCGAGCTTCTGCCGCTCCTCCAGGCGCGCGGTGTCGACCTGCGACGTCACCGCGGTGTGCTGTCGTTGCGTGCGCCCACCTGGCTGACGGCCCCCGTGCTCGCCTGGCTGACCGCTCATGTCGCGCTCGCGCGCGTGAATTTCGCGGCGCACTCCGATCCCGACGCCGAGGAGCCGCGTGAGGTCTGCCGGGACACCCTGGCCGAAGCACGACGGTTGGGCATCTCGGTACCGCGACTGGAAGCGGCGGAACCGCACTTCGCCCGCGCGATGACGGACTGAGTGAACGGCCACCCATGACAGCGGAGTACGGGCAACCGGCCGCGCTTCACTTCGGCAGGCAACCGGGGCGACCAGGACACGGGCCGGCATCGGCACCACGCCTGCTCCGCAACGGCGAGAGCCCGGTCACAACCGTCCTCCGCCCGCGTAACGGCGCCGGACCGTGCCTTCCGGAGTGCGCCAGGAGACCCAAGTTATTTGACGAACGGACTTCGCCGTACCGGGAGCGGCTGGATGAACCCTTCAGGGCGGCGGAGCGTCCCTTAGGTGTGAAGAAATTGCTTTTGACCATTGCGGTGCTTGCGTCGTTGTGCGCCTGCGGCCAGTCCGGTGCCGGTCCGGCACTCACTGTGGCCGGAAGCGAGACGATCGTGTTGCCGCGGGCCGATCAGCCCAAAGCGCATCGGCCCACCCTGGAGCGGCTCAAGCGAGAGGCAGCGTCGTCGGGTCGGCCTTTGGAGGAGGTCGTCAAGCGGTACGCGACCCGGGTGGCTGCTACCTCGTCGCCCAAGCCGACGGACTTCGAGGGTTACGACCCCGCGGTGACCGACCCGGGCGTGACGATCGACGGCATTCCCTACGCCGAGTTGGTCGACCTTGGGACCATCGCCAGATCGGAGGGCATCTCCTACGAGGAGGCCATCGACCGCTTCGGTTCGCAGTCGTCCAACAGTCAGGTGATCGACAAACTTAATACGGAGTTTCCCGACGAGATCTCCGGCGTCAGGTACGTCGACGACCAGCGAGGGCTGCGCGTCGGCTTCAAGGGGCCCATTCCGACTCGCGCGATCGAGTTGGCCAGGACCCTCCCCGTGGAGGTCACCCTGATCGGCGGCAAGGGATTCTCGGCCGCGGAGCTTCGGCAGGCCCAGGACACGGTCGTGTCCTGGCTCCAATCCCGTCCTGAGGTGGCCACGATGACGACGCACCCAGATGACGAGACCGGCCACGTCAAGGTCACAGTTCAGCCGAAGATGATGCCGGACGATGCGGAGGAGTTCAAGCGTGGGCTTCAGCTCCCGCAAGTGGACAATCCGCACATCACCATCGAGGTCACGCTCTCCGCCGAATCGGTCGCCGTTCGCCCGTAGTGAGCCACCGACGCGCACACGACTGGGCCCGAACGGTGGCCGGGCCGTTAAGCTCTCCGGTGTGGATGGTTCGCCCGTCTCCTTCGGGGGTGGGCGTCGTAAGAGGGAACCCGGTGTGAATCCGGGACTGCCCCGCAGCGGTAAGCAGGAACGACCGCCGTCACAAGCACTGGGCGCGTGCCTGGGAAGCGACGGCCAGTAGGTCATGCCTCAGGCATGGTGCCCGCGAGTCCGAAGACCTGCCTCCGCCCGCGTGCCGCTCGGCGCGCGGTGGTCCGCGGCCTCGTGGGAGGGCCTGGGACGCGCTCGCCGGGGGCCTGCTCCGCGTTGCGTTTCTCTCTCCTGCCTGGCCGCATACTGGCGAGACGAGGGAAGTTGCCATGAGGACGACCGTTTTGGGCTACCCGCGCATCGGCGCGCATCGGGAGCTCAAATTCGCCACCGAGGATTTCTGGGCCGGCACGATCGGCGCCGACGAGCTGGAGGCGACCGCCGCGTCGCTGCGCGGCTCGGTCTGGACCGAGCTGCGTGACGCGGGCCTTGATGCGATCCCGTCGAACACGTTCTCGTTCTACGACCAGGTGCTCGACACCACGGTCATGATCGACGCCGTGCCGGCGCGTTACCGCGACCTCACCGGGCTCGACCGGTACTTCGCGATGGCGCGAGGCACTGCCGAGCTTCCGCCCCTGGAGATGACCAAATGGTTTGACACCAACTACCACTACATCGTCCCCGAGATGGCGTTGGACACCCGGTTCCAGCTCGCCGGAGGCTCGGCCGCCAAGCCCGTGGCCGAGTATCTGGAGGCCAGGAATCTGGGGATCGAGACGCGGCCCGTGCTCGTCGGCCCGCTCACCTATCTCCTGCTGGCCAAGGCCGCGCCGAACTCACCTGAGGGATTCACCCCGCTCGACCTGCTGGACTCCCTGGTGGAGACCTACGCCGAGTTGCTGGAACGGCTGGCGGGCGCGGGCGCGCAATGGGTGCAGTTCGACGAGCCTGCCCTGGCCCGCGACCTCGGGGCCCGGGAGATCGACGCGCTCGGGCGGGCCTACCGGCGGCTTGGCGGCCTGCCCAGCCGTCCGAAGATCCTGCTCGCCACGTACTTCGGCGCCGTCGGTGCGCAGGCGCTGCGGACGATCGCTTCTACCGAGGTCGAGGCGATCGGGCTCGACTTCGTCGCCGGACCCGGCAACCTGGAGGCGGTGGCCTCGGTCGGCGGGCTGGCCCGCAAGACCTTGGTCGCCGGGGTGGTCGACGGCAGGAACGTGTGGCGCGCCGACCCGGCGCGGGTGAAGTCGACGTATGCGGTCCTGCTCGGGTTCGCCGACACGGTGGAGCTGAGCAGTTCCTGTTCACTGCTGCACGTCCCGGTCGACCTCGACAGTGAGGCGGCGCTGGACCCGGCGGTCCGGGCGCGGCTGGCGTTCGCCCGGCAGAAGGTCGCCGAGCTGGTCGGTCTCGCCGCCGACCTGCGCTCCGAGAACCCGTCGGCCGTGAAACCCCCTGTCGTACCGGCCGATCCCGACGTCCGGGCCCGGCTGGAGGCTCTTGGTGACGCGCGGCGGGCCGATCGGGCGGTCCGGTTCGTGGCGCAGCGGGCCAAACTGGGACTGCCCGAGCTGGCCACGACGACGATCGGCTCGTTCCCGCAGACCGCGGAGATCCGCAAGGCCCGCGCGGACCGTAAGGCGGGACGGATCGACGAGAACGCCTACGTCGAGGCGATGCGCACCGAGATCGCCCGCGTGATCACGCTTCAGGAGGAGCTCGGCCTGGACGTGCTCGTCCACGGCGAGCCCGAGCGCAACGACATGGTCCAGTACTTCGCCGAGCGACTCGACGGCTACGCCGCCACCGACCACGGCTGGGTCCAGTCGTACGGTTCCCGCTGCGTGCGCCCGCCGATCCTGCACGGCGACGTCTCACGCCCCGAGCCGATGACGGTGGAGTGGGCCTCCTACGCCCAGTCGCTCACGTCCAGGCCGGTCAAGGGCATGCTCACCGGGCCGGTGACGATGCTGGCCTGGTCGTTCGTCCGCGACGACCAGCCCTTGGCGCAGACCGCCCGCCAGGTGGCCCTCGCGCTCCGGGACGAGATCACGGATCTGGAGGCCGCCGGGATCGGGATCATCCAGGTGGACGAGCCGGCGCTGCGCGAGCTCCTGCCGCTCCGAAAGGACGACCAGGAGGTCTATCTGGCCTGGGCGGTCGGGGCGTTCCGGCTGGCCACCTCCGGCGCCGCCGACTCCACCCAGATCCACACCCACATGTGCTACTCGGAGTTCGGCGAGATCATCAGCCCGATCGCCGACCTGGACGCCGACGTCACCAGCGTCGAGGCCGCCCGCTCCCACATGGAGCTGTTGCCCTACCTGACCGAGGTCGGCTACGCCAACGGCATCGGCCCCGGCGTCTACGACATCCACTCACCGCGCGTCCCGACCGCCGAGGAGATCGAGGACAACCTGCGCAACGCCCTCCAGGCCGTTTCGGCCGACCGTCTGTGGGTCAACCCCGACTGCGGGCTGAAGACCCGCGGCTACCCCGAGACGCGAGCAGCCCTGGCCAACATGGTCGCCGCCGCCCGAGCTGTCCGAGCGGATCTCTGATCAGTGCCGCTTCCCGGCCCGAAGCCCTGCTTCGGGCCGGCGTTCAGGAAGCTTCCTGGCCACACACCGCATGATCGCGTTCAAGTCATCGACAGCTCACCCCCGGGGAGTGAACTGGGCCAGGTCGTAGATGCCGAGGCTCTTCTCGATGTCGGCCACCTGGTTGACGACGCCTGCGAAGCCGGCCGTACCGAAACGGCGGTGTTCCTCGTCTTCGAAGATCTCGCCCAACTCGGCGAACTGCTTGGCGGAGACGACTTCGCGCAGGGCGGGGAAGACGACGGTGTCCTCGCGCGCCTCGTGCGGTTCGTACATGCGGACGAAGGCGGCCATGTCGGCGACCAGGGCGCGGCGGGCCTGGGCGGACGGCGTCGCGACGCCGGTGGTGCCGGTGGCGTTCAGGATGCGGCCGGTCACCGTGCGTCCGCGCCGATGTTGCTGGAGCAGCACCGTGACGGTGCCGGTGAGCTTGCCGGCCTTGACCAGCGGCGGGAAGACGTACTTCTCTTCCAGGCGCTCGTGGTACTCCTCGATGAAGGAGCGGATGAGACCCGCCGAGGCGTGCAGCGCCTGGGCCGGTACGGTTTGGCCGCCGTCGATGCGCCGGATCCCGTCCCGGTAGATGAGCAGGATGCGCTTGAGCACACCGTGCTCGCGCATCAGATCCTCAGGTGGGGTAACGGGTTCGATCTGCTCGGCCGGGGCGGAAGGCGTCGGCGAGGTGGCGTAGGAGACGTTGGTGGTATGCGTCCCGCAAGCCGTCAGCGCCGATCCGCAGACCACCACGACCGGCAGGCCGAGCAACTCGCGCCGGTGCACAGGCGGCCTGTCGGCGCACGTCTGGTCGTCCTGTCCCACCGGCCGCATCCCGAGCCCCCAATTCATCTGCCGCATGCCCGCGCATCACGGGCATGCCCGGGTTCAGGCGATCCGATACGACGAATCGGGTAATGCCTGATCAAGGCCCCGATCAGGGGACGATCTGCCAGGGGCGCATCATCTCGGTGTTCTCGTGGCCCCCATGACGCTCCCAGGAAACCGGGTGATGACGTGGGAGGCGACTATCTGGATGTGCAGGGGGCGGCGCCCGGCCGTCCTGTTGGACCATTCATCAAGGAAGGACGGACGGTCGGGCGCCGCGGTCATGAGGTCAGGCGCCCTTGGCCGCGTCGAAGCGGGCGATGACGTCGTTCCAGTTGATCAGTGACCACAGCTGCTCGACGTAGTCGGGGCGCACGTTGCGGTACTGCAGGTAGTAGGCGTGCTCCCAGGCGTCGAAGACCAGCAGCGGGGTGGTGTTCACACCGACGTTGCCGTGATGGTCGTACACCTGCTCCACCACCAGGCGTCGGCTCAGCGGTTCCCAGGCCAGGATGCCCCAGCCCGATTACCTGTGGGTGTGCCGTGTGCTCCACCTCGCACGGAAGGCCCCTCCGATCATCGCCGACCTAGTGCGACTTGCTGGCAATTGCAACTTATGTGCAGAATGTGGTGCTTTGATGCACAACGATCGTTTGATCTCGAACCTCCGGAGACTCACCACATGAGCCGCCCGCCCCACATCACCCCGACCATCTGGCGGCGACGCGCCACCGAAGGCGGTACCCCGATCATGAGAAGACTGCTCGTCCTGGCAGTCGCTCTGACGCTGACCGCCTGCTCACCGGCTCCCGCCACTCAAGGGACCGGCCAGAAGGCCGAACAGGCGGCGCCGCAGGCCGGTTTCCCGGTCACGGTGGAGAACTGCGGGCGCGAGCTCACGTTCGACAAGCCGCCCGCCAAGGTGGTGACCGGCTACCACCCCTCTCTGGAGACTCTGTTCGCGCTCGGTCTGGGCGATCAGGTCGCCGGGCGCACGAACTTTTCCGAGAGCCCGTTCCTGCCGGGGCAGCAGGAGCAGTACGCCAAGATCCCGGAGATCTCCGGCACGATCATGCTGCCGCAGAAAGAGGTCATGCTCTCCCAGGGCGCGGACTTCGTCCTGGACAACGCGATGGCCGGCTTCGACGCCGCCGGCGGTTACGCCACCGTGGAGGAGCTGGACGCGGCCGGCTCCCCGGTGTACATCCTGGGCGGCTGGTGCAGCCCCGAGGAGGTGCTCGAGTTCACCATCGACGACACCTACACCGACCTGCGCAATCTCGGCGCCATCTTCGGTGTCCCCGACCGCGCCGACGCGCTGATCGCCGAACTTCAGGGCAGGCTCGCCGATGTCACGAAGCGCGTCGCCGGCCGTAGCTCGGTCAAGGTGCTGGCCACCGACGGCGGCAAGGGCCCGGTCAACGCCTACGGCGGCTCGGGCATCACCCACCAGATGATCACCGCCGCCGGCGGGACGAACGTGCTGGCCGACGTCAAGGGCGACTACACCGAGGTCAGCGCCGAGAAGGTCAGCGCCGCCCAGCCCGAGGCCGTCCTGATCAGCGACTATTCCACCCTGCGCGGCGAGGACATGCCAAGCTCACCGGCCAAGGCCGCCGAGGCCTTCGCCATCGCCAAGAACAGCCCCGCGGCCAAGGAGCAGCGCTACCTCGCACTCCCCGTGGCGGCCCAGCACCCCGGCTACCGCAACATCCTGGCCATCGCCGACATCGCCCGCTTCCTGCACCCCGACGCCTTCACCCGGTGACCGGCGCGACCCGGCAGAGCCCGGCACAGACCGGGATCGTGCCGAAAAGGCGCCGCGTGAGCGGGTTTCTCCTGCTCATCGCCGTGCTCGCCGTCGCCGTCGTCGCCTCGACCTGGCTGGCGGTGAGCATCGGCGCGGTGCACGTCGCGCTGCCCCAAGCCTGGGGCATCGTCGCCGACCGTCTCCTGCCCGGCGTCCTGACCGATGGGGGAGCGCGCACCTGGACCCCGGTGCAGGAGCAGATCGTGTGGGAGTTCCGGCTGCCACGCGCGCTGCTGGCACTCCTGGTCGGGGCCGGGCTCTCTGTGGTCGGCGCGGTGCTGCAGGCCCTGGTACGCAACCCGCTGGCCGACCCGTTCCTGCTCGGCATCTCCTCCGGCGCCTCGTTCGGCGCGGTGCTCGTGCTGATCCTGGGCGCCTCGGCGCTGGGCGGGCTGTCACTGTCGGCCGCGGCCTTCGCCGGATCCCTGCTCTCGCTCGCCCTGGTGTACACGCTGGCGCAGCGGTCCGGCCGCCTGTCCCCGTCCCGGCTCGTGCTGGCCGGGGTGGCGCTGGCCTACCTGTTCCAGGCCGCCTACAGCTTCGTCCTGCAGCTGGCCCAGAGCGGCCGGGCCGCACAGCAGGTGCTGTTCTGGCTGATGGGGAGCCTCGGCGGCGCCCGCTGGCACATGCTTCCGTTGCCGGCCGTCGTCCTCGCCGCCGGGGTGACGTACCTGCTGCTGCAGCACCGTCCGCTGAACGCGCTCGCCGCCGGAGAGGAGACGGCCGTCTCGCTCGGCGTGAACGTGCACCGCTTCCGCCTGATTCTGTTCGTGCTGACCTCACTGCTGGTCGGCGTGCTGGTGGCCACCAGCGGCGCGATCGCGTTCGTCGGCCTGATCGTGCCGCACGCCGCCCGGCTGCTGGTGGGCGCCGACCACCGCCGCGTGTTGCCCGTCAGTGCCCTGCTCGGAGCGGTGTTCCTGCAGTTCGTGGACATCGCCGCGCGCACCGTCAACGCGCCGCAGGAACTGGCGCTCAGTATCGTCACCGCCCTGTTCGGCGTGCCGTTCTTCCTGTGGCTGCTGCGCCGCCGCTCCGTGGACCGGGCGGTGAGCGTCACGTGAAACTCGATCTGCGCGGCGTGTCCGTCACACTGGACGGCCACCCGATCGTGCACGAGGCCGACCTGGTGGTGGACGACGGCGAGTTCGTCGGCCTGGTCGGGCCGAACGGTTGCGGCAAGTCCACCCTGCTGCGTTCGATCTACCGGGCGCTGCGCCCCGCCGCCGGGCTCATCACCGTCGACGGTGACGACGTGCACCGGCTGCCCGCCCGCCAGGCCGCCCGTCGCACCGCCGTGGTCGCCCAGGAGACCCCGTCCGACCTCGACTTCACGGTGGCCGAGATCGTCTTCATGGGCCGCACCCCCTACAGGGCCGACGCCGCCGGCGACGAGGAGCTGTGCGCGCGGGCGCTGGAGCGCGTCGGCCTGGCCGGCGCCACCGAGCGGATCTTCGCCACCCTGTCCGGCGGGGAGAAACAACGCGTCCTGCTCGCCCGCGCCCTGGCCCAGCAGACCCGCCTGCTGCTGCTGGACGAGCCCACCTCCCACCTCGACATCCGCCACCAGCTGGAGATCCTGCATCTGGTGCGCGAGCTGGGCATCGCCACCCTCGCCGTGCTGCACGACCTCAACCAGGCCGCCGCCTTCTGTGACCGCCTCTACGTGATGAACGCCGGCCGCATCGTGGCCGACGGGCCGCCCGAGCAGGTCCTCACCCCGGACCTGATCTGTCAGGTGTACGGCGTGCGCGCCGTACACCGAACCCAGCTCGTCTTCGAGCGGCTCAAGGAGGAGCGGTGATTCCCTGACCGCCGCCCCTGTCGCCGTTCATCCGGGTGGCGCCGCGTGTCCTTGCCGCCGTTCAGCACGGCCATCTACGTGGGACTCTCCAGCAACATCGCTTGAGCGCCGTCGGGGGACTATCGTGCTCAGCGTGTCCGATCGCGCGCTGAGCTTCGGAATGATGGCGCAAGCCTACGAACGGTTCCGGCCGGGATATCCCGAGGAGCTTTTCGACACGGTAGCGGCGTACGCCGCCCGGCCGTTGAGGACCGCCCTCGAAATCGGTGCCGGCACGGGCAAGGCGACCCGCCTGTTCGCCGAGCGAGGGGTCGCGGTGACCGCGACCGAGCCCGATGAGGCCATGCTCACCGAGCTGCGCAAGCACGTACCGGCACATGTCAGGACCGTGCGAGCCGCGTTCGAGGATCTGCGGCCGGGGGAGAGATACGACCTGGTCTACGCGGCCGCGGCATTGCATTGGACGAGCCCGGAGGATCGGTGGTCACGGATGGCTTCGCTGGTGGAGCCGGGCGGAGTGGTCGCCTCGTTCGGCGGGCCGATCGAGCCGGCCGACCCGGCCGTGGCGCGCACCGTCCGCGCGGCACGGGCACCGTTCCTGGCGAGAGATGATGTCCCGTCCCCGGATGGGACACCTCCGGAGGCGGAGATGCAGTGGCCGGGCACCGAGCTTCAACGGTCCGAATGGTTCACCGATGTCCGGCAAGCCGTGATCGAACGCCGCTTCACGCTGACCGCCGACGCTTACATCGGCCACCTCTCGACCGTCTCGGCCTATCTCGTCCTGCCGGACGCGGAGCGCGAGCAGGTGTTTCGCCAGATCAGGAGGGTTCTACCGGAGACGGTCGAGATCACCGCCGACGTCACCGTTCACCTCGCACGCCGCCGCTACGAACCGTAGCCGGAGTCTGAGGTGATCGATTCCAAGCGCAGAGATCATGATCGGCGGTGAGGACAACCGGTGGAGCCGCAGGTGATGCGTCATCCAGCTTGAAAAGCTGAAGTGCCAGGCCAATGGGGAGAACCGAATTCGGTCGGTTCTCCCTGCGGCGCGTCAGGCTTCACGTGCATCTAATATTTCCGGCATGTGTGCCTGTGACCAGGCGCAGCAGGCGGCCATGGGTTCGTGAAGCGTCCGGCCGAGTGAGGTCAGCTCGTATTCGACTCGCGGGGGCATCTCAGGGTAGACGGTGCGTTCGATCGCGCGGAGCGTCTCCGTAAGCACCTTCGGTGTAATTCCACGCAGTGGGATCTGCAATTCCGAGAAACGCCGAGGTCCGGATTCAAGGCACCGGATTATTCGCCCCGTCCATTTATCGCCGATTCGGATGAGAGGGACCTCCGAGGCGCGGCACCCCGCGAACATGTCTGGATCGAGTGGCTGTCTCACGAAGAGAGCCTACGTGGGGGCGGACCAAGTAAGCCAGAAAGGGGCAGACCGCAGGTCAGAGGCCCTATCGATGCATGGTCGGTGACCATTTGCGCTGGCTTGGTTGCGATTCAGCGAACAACGAGGCATGTTGTGATCATCTGTCGCTACTTGTCATCGCCGTAGTTGTGGGAGATCAGGGCCGGGATGCGTGTGCATCAGGAGGCACGCAGCGTCTCGTGCCTGGTGTGCGATTTCGGGTGTGCCGAAGATCGCTGCGGTGGTGATCGCTCCTTCGGCGAGGAGCGCGAGCTGATCGGCCAGTTTGGCGGGCCGCCCAGATGCCTTCACGAGCCGGGCGAGGTAGTCGTGGAAGGCCCTCTTGTGCTGCTGGGCCTGCTCGGCGACCTCGGGCGAGACGGCGCCCAACTCGCCGAAGGAGTTGATGAAGGCGCATCCGCGGTAATCCGGCTCACAGAACCACTTGTGCAGCCAGTCGAACACCGCGGCGATCCGCTCCTCGGGCGTCGGCTGCGCCTCGACGTAGTCGGCGAGAGCCCGCTGCCACCGTGAATCCCGCTGCTGCAGGAATTCCAGCACGAGCGCTTCCTTGGAGGGGAACAGCTGGTAGAGGCGCTTGAGAGACACCCCGGAGGCGTTGCGTACCGCATCCATCCCGACCGCCTGGATGCCCCGGCTGTAGAACAGCTCCTGGGCTGCGTCGAGCACCCGTTCCCGTGCCGCTTCCCGATCCACCATCTGTGCCCCCTTGCGCGGAGAACCGACGTTCTCTACTCTAGCAAGTAGTTGAGAGAACGAACGTTCTCCGATGTTTCCAGGGCTCACCGGACCTGCGGTGAGTCCCCGGAGTTCGAAGGAGTTGAGTCGACATGGCTGACACGACCCGCCCGCCGGTGCCACCGTTCACCCGGGAGACGGCCATCGAGAAGGTCCGATTGGCCGAGGACGCGTGGAACACCCGCGACCCACAGAAGGTGTCGCTGGGCTACACGGTGGACTCCCGCTGGCGCAACCGCTCGGAGTTCGCCACGGGCCGAGACGAGATCGTCGCGTTGCTGACCCGCAAGTGGAACACCGAGCTCGACTACCGGCTGATCAAGGAGCTGTGGGCCTACGACGGCAACCGCATCGCCGTGCGCTTCGCCTACGAGCACCGCGACGATGCCGGGAACTGGTACCGCTCCTACGGCAACGAGAACTGGGAATACGACGAGCACGGCCTGATGCACACCCGCCACGCCTCCATCAACACCCTCCCCATCGCCGAATCCGAGCGCAAGTACTTCTGGCCGCTGGGCCGCCGTCCCGACGACCACCCCGGCCTCAGCGATCTCGGCTTCTGAGGGCGCCTTCTCGGCAACCACCGAAAACCGTACAGTCCCACGGACCGCTGAGTGGCGGTCTGAACGTGTGAGTCCCGCCGATCACCGAGGACGCCGGGCGGGTGCTGCTCGTCAAGCCCGCCGACGATGGGGTGGAGGAACCCGCGGGCAGCCATTCACACCGACAAAGGGCCTGGTTCACCGGCAGCGCCAGCGACCCGCTGCCGCCATGCGATGACCCGCGCCGGCGCACCTTCAACCTCGACATGGTCGCCTCCGGCTGGGCCGCGACCTTCCTCATCTACCCCTCTCTGCCCTCAACGGCCGACCTGACGTTGCTGGTCGCCGACGCCGAGACCGCCTGGGCCGAAAAACGCGGAGTGTGGGCGCAGTTCGGCGAGGATCTGCTGCTGGGCTATGAGTACCGAGCCTGCATCAAACTCGGCGCCCGCGACCTGCCCGACGGCCCGGCCGCCACGATCGGGCAGGCGTTTCAGCGGGTGTGTGTGGACCTGCGCACCCTGGCCGAGGTCGGCCTCTACGGCTACCACCAGGTGCCCCCGCGCAGCGGCTGTGGATCTGGACCACCGATCTGGACCAGGCCCGCCGCGACCTGCCCATCACTTCCTGACCTCACCCACCTTGGGCGCAACCGCCCCTTGCCAACATGGGCCGGGGGATCAGGTTGGTTCTGGCGGCGGAGGTTCGGTTACTGGGTCCGCCGGCGCCGTGCTGGTTTCGGCGGGGACGGCCGGCCTTGGGTCCTGGGCTGGGTCACTCGTCGAGGAACGGGTCAAGAGAGCGGCCATGACGATGACCAGGACGGCGGCCGCGCTGATGTCAATCGCTGCTGCCGCGGTCCTGCGGGAGTGAGTACGCACCCGGATTCGCCGACCGCTAGACAGCCTGCGCATGTGGGACCTAACCGGTCGTTTGCCCATTCCCAGACCGTACGAAGGCGTGTAGGCACTGACCAGGTGACGGTTTGGCGTGTGGCGGCGTGATAACGGATCTTCGTCGCGCTCCAGGGCGCCAGTCGATGCCGGTCCACGGTGGCCTCGACGGTTGTGCCGTGCGCGGGCGCACTGCCCGTCGACGGAACGGGTATCGGCGAGGCGCAAATTACGGCAGGTGGACAATCCCTTATTTCGGACTGACCGAGGCGCAGTGAAACCATCAGAAAACGCACATCAAAACAGCTGTCTCTGCTGCATGATATCGGCCGCGACCCACAGAGGAAAGGGTCAGGTAATATTTCTGGCGACAGTTGAGATAGTAAGGATCGAGAGTCGGCGATGCGGAAATCGCAGCCACGCCGAAAATCGGCACAACATACCGAAACCGTCTGTTGTTATTTGCCACGCAATGTGATGTCTTAGTTGATGGTTCGTGTTGGGCAGGTGGTATCGGCGGGATGTGCATCGCTGTCGCCTAAGACGCGCCTCAGTCCTACGGAGAGAGGAAGTCGAACTGGGGGTGGCGCTGTCTGTCTAGGTGATGAGGTAGAAGCTCTACGGCGCCGCCGGGCATGGGTCGTACACGTCGGCTCACGGCGCCGACGTGTGATATTTGAGCCGTTGTTGCGCACCCCCTTGACGGGCGCGCAAATCTAATTCTTTCGCGTGCGCATGTTCACGCACGCATTCAATCCGGCCGCATCACGTTTTGTTTTGTGGTGCGCGGATGTCTTCACGTGTTTCTCGGGCGTCAATGGTCAGGAGTTTTCTTCGTGCACGACAAAAACCTGGTGAAGGTCTACAAGGACCGCGAGTACACCTCCACGACAATGGTCCGCCACGACGGCATGGTCGTCGCCTTCGCGGTGGGGGCCGACCGGCGTATCTACTACAGCGTGCTGAGCCTGGACCAGGCCGACCGGGCGCGGGGAGCACTGGATGCGGCCTACTGGAACAGCGACCCGGGACTTCTGCCCTTCCCCACCGAGATGGTCGAGGTGAGCACGGAGACGCCGCTGACGGCGGTCATGCCGACGGTGAAGAGGCGCGGCTCGGTGGAGGCATCGTTCTCGGAGAAGCTGCTGCCGGGAGAGGACGACCCGTTCCTGTCGACGACGGCTCGGCTGACCTCTACCTTCCCCATCCAGGTGCTCTCCGACGGCCGGCACATCCTGGTGTTTCGCCAGTCGGTCGCGGCCGGTGACTCGGGGTCGGTGTACAAGACGACCGGGGGCCTGTGGTCGGGGGACTCGGCGCGCAAGGACTACACCCTGGTCGGCGAGGCCAAGGTCGCCGCAGCCGACTCCGCGTTGCTGTGCGACCGGTTCGTGCTGGTCGGCGCCGAACTCAAACCGGTCGTAGAGGCGCGCTACCAGCGCAGCCGCAGCCGAATCGCCCCCGCTTCGGGCGGAGACACACTCGGCACCCGCGACATGGAGGGGCGGCTGTTTTACGAGCCGACCCTGAAGCTGTCGTTCGCGGGCAAGCTCAGCGGCGGGATCTTCTCGGTGTTGTCGCTGCCGACCGCGATCTCGGGGTTCTCGCGCTGGCAGATCTTCACCGCCGACGACGCCGGCCTCCTGCACAGCTACAACCTGGAGCAAAGTCCCGAAGGGCTGTTCAACGTCGCCGGCACCCAGCTCTACACCAGTCCCGACCCCAAATTCGCCAGCTCAGTGCTGGAGCGGGCCCCGGGCATCGACTCCCACACCGGGAAACTGCTGGTGCCGGTGCGCCCACCGCAGAACCGGGGAGGCACCGCGCTGCGATTCGACAACACGGCCAGCGCCCCGGTCATCGCGGGGAGGACCTCTACGGCGGTGACCGCCGGGCCGTACACGATGGAAGCCTGGATCAAGCCCGCCACCGCCACCACCACCGGGCTCATCGTGGGCCGCACCGACACGACCGGCTTGGCCACCCCGGCCTATTTGAGTCTGAAGGCCGACGGCAAGCTGCTGTTCGGCCACGGCTCTCAGACTCTCACCTCCACCTCGGCGGTGCCGATGGGCGTCTACTCGCATGTGGCGGCGGTCTTCGACGGATCGCAGATGCAACTGTTCCTGGACGGCGTGGCCGTGGGGACCCTCGCCACGGCCACGAAAGTCGAGGTCACCGCCCAGCTCATGGTCGGCAAACGGGTCGTTTCTGGCCCGGCACAGGCTGATCCCTTTAACGGGCACATCGACGAGGTGCGGATCTGGACGCTTTCCCGCGGTGATTTCTCGGCGCGGGGGCAACGGCCGGCCGGCACGGAGGCCGGGCTGTATGCCTACTTTCCCTTCGACGAGGGCTCGGGCACCAAGGTGCACGACCGCGGTGTCAACAAGTTCGAGGGCACGTTCGAGGCCGGTCCGGTGTGGACGGATTCGGACGCACCGTTGTTCGACGGCCCGGGGGTGAGCCGCCAGTCGTTCTCGATCACCGGGCGCAAGGTGGTCTGCGGTCTGACCGCGACCCTGTACTACCAGCAGCAACCAGCGGTGACGGGATACGGCCACACGCCGTCGCCGGAGAAGGGGCAGGCGCGGGTACTGCTGGCCTTCGCCACCTCGGGGCCGCCGCCGACGGGTGAGCCGACCGGCCGCTCCTACGTCGCGACCCTGGACTTCGCACTGTCGCGGGAGGGGAGACTGGCCACGGCGCCGGGAGTGATCGATCTGACCTGGATCGGCGTGCCCGACCCCACCAAGGACAGCGACAAGCTGCGGGCCGCCCAGGAGGCCGTCACCACGGCCCGCGGTCAGCTCTACAACGACCAGGTGCTCGCTGCGCGGCTCGCGGGCACCAGGGCGCGGTTGGCCCAGATCGATCACGAGCTGTACGACGGAGGCGCCATCAGCTTGTACACGCTCAACCGGACCATCGTTGGCCCGGCCCGCGACTGGGGCGGCCACCGGGAGAGGGAGAGAAATCTCTTCGCCGAGGCGGCCGTCCTGAATCCGGAAGCTGATCGCCAGTTCGAGGCCCAGAAGCGACTCGGTGCGGACAAGGCGGCCTTGGAGACGGCTCTCAACGCGCAGGCCACGCTGACCGGGGCGCTGCTCGGTGCGGCCGAGGCGGTCTTGGCGATGCCCAAGGTGTGCATCGACCGCTCGGGCCTGACCGTGCTGGGTGCCCTGTTGTCGGTCGCCTGGACAAGTCACGCCCCCGCGCTGCTGGACAGCTCCACCGGTGAGGTGGCGCTGTACTTCCGTGGCGGGGAGGGCCAGTTCTTCGCCGTCTACTACGCGACCACCATTTCCCCCGCTGTCAAGGAGATCGCCATGACGGGCGGCACGTTGCGCCTGTCCGGCCGCGATGTGGCGATGAAACTGGCCGACTTCGACGTGAAGGTGACCGCGACCGGGACCGGCATGTGCAAGGTGGAGGTGAGCCGGGGTACGACGGTCGAGACGTTTCCCTCGGTACCCGACCGGGCCGACCTCCTGGCCGCGGTGCTGAACGGCTCGGCACGAGGATCGGACCTGGGGACGGTCTTGTCGGTCCAGGACAAGACCGTGACGCTGGCCGAGCCGCTGACGACCACGCTGACGGCGGGCTCGGTCATCACGGTGGGCGGGGACAGCCGCACGGTCGCAGGCGGGCAGTCGGGGTCGGCGCAGATCACCCTCACCACCGGCAACCTCACCGCCGGCACGGGCGCCAAGGTCCGCATCGCAGCCTACGATTACACGCTGGCCTCGTGCAACGTGGCCGGCATGTCGCCGGCTCACGGCTCGCTGCTCATCAGCGCCTACGCCGGGTCTCTCACCGCGTCGGTGCCCGCGGGAACCGCGTCCAATCTCAGCGAACCGCTGGGGCCGCGCTGGCACGGTGACGCGCCGGGACGGGCGTTCTCCTTTGACGCCGCCCAAAAGCACCGTCTGGAACTGACGAGTACGGCGAACATCTCCGCCCTGGCCGCGGCCGGGAACCTGACGCTTGAGGCCTGGGCCAAGCCGACGTTCGTCGACGGCTTGGACACCATCTTGCACACCGATGTCGGCGACACCTGGTACGCGCTGGGGGTGGAGCACGGCACCCGGACCAACGGGGAGTCCGGCTACGTCATCAACGCGAACATCAACAAGCAGGTCTTCCGCAGCTCCGAGGTGTTCCCCCTGGCCGAATGGGCGCATCTGGCGGTTTCGTTCGAGCAGGACTGGGCGATCCAGATGGACGGCACCGGCCACCTCAACGCCGGCGGCCCGGGCGGCCTGGACCTCGTGGACGACCTGACCATCGAGGCGTTCGTCAAACTCGACTCCATCGGCGCCAAGCAGGGACTGGTCGGCAAAGGCACGTTCGGCGCCGGCAACCACACCGCCGTCCCCTACTGCCTGTATGTGGACACCGACGGTCGCCTCGCCTTCACCTTCGAACCCGGCTCCGGCTCGGACGCGGCGAAGGTCTACAAGTCGACGACGGCCCTGACGGCGGGCACTTTCAACAAGGTCGCCGTCACCCGCAAGAACCCGACGGGTACCACGACCGAGGTGGAGATCTGTTTCTTCATCAACGGCAAGAAGGTCGGCGACTCGCAGTGGTACGGCGGCGCCAAGCCCGTGGGCAACGACGCGCCGGCCGAGCTGGGCCGGATGATGGTGGGCAAGACGGCCTCCGGTCTGAAGGGCGCGCTGTCGGAGGTGCGGATCTGGACCGTCGTCAGGAACGGCGACCAGATCGGCGTGCCGATCACCGCCAAGGCCTCCGGCCTGACCGCGTGGTGGACCTTCCCTGAGAGCAAGGGCTCCCAGACCCAGGACCTGTGCGGCTCCTACCCGGCCACGCTGCACGCGGTGACCCGCGTCCGCACCCCCGACCCCGACGGGAACCGGTTCACCTTCTACCGCAACGGCAGCCCCGTCCCCTCGGGGAAGACGATCTCGACGACGTCGAGCGTGGTGCGGCCCACCTCCTCGCGCTCGGTGGTGGCCGACGGGTTCACCGGTGACCTGGACGAGATCCGGGTGTGGCGCACCGCCCGCACCCAGGAGCAGATCCTGGACAACATGTTCGGCCGCGTCCGCGGCGACCGCCAGGATCTGCTGGCCTACTATCCCTTCGATGCCGATGACACCGTGGCCGGGGTGGTGGTGAAGGACGCCGGCCTGAGTGGCCATCACCTGACCCAGTCGAGTCCGCCCCCCAAGATCGTGCTGTCCACCGCGCCGATCTCCACCGACACCGCCCAGGTCCGCTCCGCGCTGACCGGTATCCGCACCGCCTTCCACACCTTGATCGCAGCCACCCCGGCCGCCACCGAATACGGCGACATCCAGCGCCTCACCGACGATTCGCTCATCGGGGTGCTGAAACGGGCCTACACCTACCTGCAGGCCGACAAATCGTGGGTGCTCAACACCGGGTACAAGGTCGGTGAGCTGACCACCACCTGGGTGGGCCAGGCCCAGTTCGACCCGCAACTGATCGGCTACATCGAAGGCGCCCCGCCGATCCCGTCGGAGAACCTCATCGCCGGCACCGCCGGCGACTACAAGGGCGCCTCCTCAGTCGCCTTCGTCCAGGCCGACAACGTCGTCAACGCCCTGTCGTCGAACAAGAACAACAGCATCGACACGTCCGCGAAGGTGAAATTCGAGATAGCGACCGCCCAGAGCATCTGGACCGTCGCCGCCCCCCTGGGCGCCGGTACGGCACAACCCCTGGCCGAAGCCACCTTGGATCTCGGGCTCAACATCGAACTCAAGTACGCCAACACCTGGAGCAACGAGACCAAGGTCTCCCAAGGCACCAACACCACCCGTACCAGCAAGGTGGAGGTCACCGGCGGCTGGGAGGACCCCGACCCGACCAAGCAGGTCAACCCCACCGCCGGGCGACGCTGGGTGCCGGCCAACACCGGATTCGCCGTGGTGCAGTCCGAGACCGCCGACCTGTACGCGCTGCGCCTGGTCCACAGCGGCGCCCTGGTCGCCTACCGGATGTTGCCCAGCCCCGACATCCCCCGCGACTGGAACCTGATCCCCTTCCCGATCAACCCCCGCTACACCAAGCAGGGCACCCTGGACGGCGTCGTCGGCTACGCCAAGCACGAGACGGCCCCAGGACTGCGTGCCTTCCCCGACCCGCACTTCCCCAAGGCGGGCCAGGGGGAGCGCGGCGAGTTCAGCTATTACCGGCCGGTGGAGGCCTACCGGATCAAGAAGCGGATCCAGCGCGAACAGCAGCAGCTGCAGGGCTTCTACGAATCGGTGTCCACCGAGACCCACGCCCCCGACCCTACCCACGGCCAGGCGGCCAAGGTACTGAACGGCATGATGGGCGGCACCGGCGCCGAAATCGCCCAGGGCGGCAACCCCGAGGCCGGACGCGCGGCCACCCGGGCCGCCTCACGCCGCAACATCGTCAACACCTACGTGTGGACAGCCGCCGGCGGGTTCTTCGCCGAGACCACCGGCACCACCGACCAGGTCACCGAGACCACGGCCGGCTCCTTCACCTTCACCGCCGCCATCGGCTGGAGCGAAGTCGGGGGCTTCGCGATTGGCAACGTCGGCGCCAAGTTCGGTTTCGAGTCCACCACGACCACCGGCTACAGCGTCACCCGCAGCAAATCCAAGGACGCCACCCGCACCTTCAGCCTGGACGTCACCTGCGCCCCCGGCAACCAGTTACAAAAACACAACGGCGACATTCCGGTGTTCGACGCCGACGGCAAACCGATCCTGGTGCCCGGTCGCGTCGACGCCTACCGCTTCATGACCCTCTATCTCGACACCACCACCGACAACTTCGAGGACTTCTACGGCAAGGTCATCGACCCCGAATGGCTGGACCGCGGCAAGGACCCCAACGCGCTGGCGCTCAAGCGCGCCCAGCAATCCGATCGCAAACCCCCCTGCTGGCGCATCATGCACCGCGTCACCTTCGTCAGCCGCGTCCTGGACACCGCCACCACCACCCCGTCCCTGGCCCAAGCCATGGGCGCCCTCGGCATCACCAGCGATTATGGGCTCATCCACCGCCTGCAGCCCTACCTGACCGGCGCCACCGGCGACTTCAACGCGTTGAGCGGGGCAGCCAAAACCGCTCTGGCCACACACTTCGCCAGCCTTGTCCCCTACGCCGAGACCATCGTGGGCCGCCTGGCGGCCTACTACAGCCTCCCCTCCGACGCCCCTGCCCTCACGCCCGCCGCACCGGCGCCCATGAGCACCCTGACCAGCACCACCAAGTCCGTCGCCAAGGGGACGAACTTCACCGTCCACTACTCCACCCCGGCCGGCACCGTCAGCGCCAAGAACTGGGTCGGCCTGTATCCGGTCGACAAGAAGCCCTCGGAGGTGGAGGCCCTCGCCTGGGGATATGCCCCTGGGGCCGACGGCACCATCGCCATTCCCACCACCGCCCTGCCCGGCCCGGGCACCTACGCGGCCTGGTACCTCCACAACGACGGCTACACCGCCCTGACAGGCGTACTCATGTTCACCGTGACATGACCCATCGTCACTGACGAGCTACCTGCGGCGCCGGGCGACCTCGCCCGGCGCCGCAGGACCGATTCGACACACCTTGCCTACATTGGAAAACGTCCCAGCTGACGTGGCAGACACCCAACGGCTCATGTAGATCACCTGGCATAGTCGTGCGCCGGTCAGGGGCGTCGTCGAATGAAACGTCGAAGACCTCGACCTGGAGAACCGCAAAGCGCCACTGACGTCCAAGGGCGGCGACATCGAATGGGTGTACTGGGATGCCGGCACCGCCCGCCTCCTGCCTCCCTCGGTGGTCTCAACGAGACCGGCTGATCGTGGGTCCGCCCAGTCGGCACAGCCACCCACCCCGATGTTTCCCAGCCCCTTGGCCCAGACCGGACACCGCCGCTTCGGGCGACCATACGCGGCAGGTCGTAGGCGCCGACCTGGCTGATGGCCGGGAAACCTCCGTGAGCCGTCACCGTCGACGTGGGCGGTTTCGCGTCAGGTGTGCATCCGCCTGCCCAGGGCGGTCTCGTAGGCACGCATCGTCCGTACAATCGTGGCGCGCTCGGCCGGTGTGAGGTCGGCCAGGACCTCGGCCCACGCCAGCGCGCTGCCCGCCAGCCACTCGCGGATCGGCTCGGCGTACTCCGGTGCGATCGCGACGACCCGCCGCCGGTCGGCGTCGTCCTCCTCCCGTGTCAGGACACCGCGTCGAGACAGGTCGCCGACCATGAGGCTGATGGTCGTGGGAGCGACCTCCAGTCGTTCCGCCAGGCGGTTCACCGTGCTGGGGCCGTCGTACTGCAGGTAGGCGAGCAGCGACAGGTGACGGGGGCGAGATCGGAGGTGTGATCGTCGACGGCTGATCCCGTTCTCGCACATCGAGGCGGTCGCACGTCACTCTCCTTCGCGTCAGGGCGGCTCCGGCCGACGCGCCTTCCCGCTCCGCGAGCGGTTCACGAAGATGCAGAGAATATGGCTCGTCGCGGCCGAATCCGGCGTGACCGAGATGATCCGCGCCAGGGCGATCGAACTCGGTACGTTACCGGATGTCGAGAATGTGGTGCCGGCTCCGTCCCAGGTACACCGGTGGCCACAACGGACCGCCCAGCGAAGAAGGAGAACCAGCATGGCGATTCAGCGGATGGACAACGTCGGCATCGTCGTCGACGACCTCGAGGCCGCGATCGCGTTCTTCGTGGAACTCGGCATGGAGCTGGAAAGCGAGGCGCAGATCGAAGGCCTCTGGGCGGACCGTACCGTCGGACTCGACGGTATCCGGAGCGACATCGCGATGATGCGGACCCCGGACGGTCACAACAAACTGGAGCTGATGAAGTACCACGCCCCCGCGGCGATCAGCGCCGGGCCGCAGAACCCGCCGCCCAACACGCTGGGCCTGCATCGGGTCATGTTCGCCGTCGACGACATCGACGACACCGTCGCCCGCCTGCGCGCCCACGGCGCCGAACTCCTCGGAGATCTGGTGCGCTACGAGAACATCTACCTGCTCTGCTACCTCCGCGGCCCCGGGGGGATCATCGTCGCGCTGGCCGAGCAGATCGGCTGACAGCTCCCGGGGCGACCCGCGACCAACCGGAACGATCCGCCGGATGGACCGAGAACGACAGCGAAGAGGGCGGCCGGGCAACACACGATCGCTCGCGTGGGATGGATCTCCCACGCCTCGACCCCGCAGCGGTACGCGGACTCCGTGAAGTCCGCCGGAAAATGTCGCGACGGGATGTCGAGAAGCCGCGCGCCGCTCCGTCCCCGTGGTGAACACCGCCACAATGGGCCGTACCTCACCAAGGAGAACACGATGGCCAAGTACCTGCTGCTCAAGCACTACCGGGGCGCGCCGGCATCGGTGAACGACGTGCCGATGGACCAGTGGGAGCCGGAGGAGATCTCGGCCCACATGCAGTACATGCGTGACTTCGCCGCCCGGCTTGAGAGCACCGGCGAGTTCGTCGACAGCCAGGCGCTCTCCCCGGAGGGCAGCTTTGTCCGCTACGACGGCGAAGGGCGTCCGCCGGTCACCGACGGCCCGTTCGCGGAGACCAAGGACCTGATCGCTGGCTGGATGGTGATCGACGTCGAGACCTACGAGCGGGCGCTTGAGCTGGCCGGTGAGTTGTCCGCGGCGCCGGGAGCGGGCGGGAAGCCGATCCACGAGTGGCTTGAGCTGCGACCGTTCTACGGGCAGCCCACGGTGGTCGAGTGAACGAGTCGCTGCTGCGGGAGCTGGTGCCCGCGGTGATCGGCGTTCTCGTCCGTCGTGGAGCCGACTTCGCGGCGGCCGAGGACGCCGTGCAGGACGCCCTGGTCGAGGCCGTACGTGTGTGGCCGGGCGATCCACCACGGGATCCCCGTGGGTGGCTGATCACCGTGGCGTGGCGGAAGTTCCTCGACGCCGCCCGCGCCGACGCCTCGCGGCGGCACCGCGAGGTGCGCGTCGAGACCGAGCCCGTACCCGGCCCGGGGAAGGCGGTGGACGACACACTCCGCCTGTACTTTCTGTGCGCGCACCCGTCCCTGACACCGGCCTCGGCCGTCGCGCTCACGCTGCGCGCGGTCGGCGGCCTCACGACGCGTCAGATCGCGCAGGCATACCTCGTGCCGGAGGCGACCATGGCCCAGCGGATCAGCAGGGCCAAGCGAACCGTCTCGGACGTCCGGTTCGACCGGCCTGGAGACGTCGCCACGGTTTTGCGCGTGCTCTACCTGGTCTTCAACGAGGGCTACTCCGGCGACATCGACCTCGCCGCCGAGGCGATCCGGCTCACTCGCCGGCTGGCCGCGGCGACCAGACACGAGGAGGTCGCGGGCCTGCTCGCGCTCATGCTGCTGCACCACGCCCGGCGACCGGCACGAACCGGCCCCGACGGCAGGCTCGTCCCTCTGGCCGAACAGGACCGCGGCCTGTGGGACACCCGCCTGATCGCCGAGGGCGTCGACGTGCTCCAGGCGGCCCTCGCCCGTGACCGGCTGGGCGAGTTCCAGGCCCAGGCCGCCATCGCCGCGCTGCACGCCGACGCCCGAACGGTCGAGGAGACCGACTGGGTGCAGATCGTCGAGTGGTACGACGAACTGGTGCGCCTCACCGGCAATCCGGTGGCCCGCCTCAACCGGGCCGTCGCGGTCGGCGAGGCCGACGGCCCGCGGGCCGGTCTGGCCGCCCTCGCGGAACTCGACCCCTCCCTGCCCCGCCACACCGCCGCCGCGGCGTACCTGCGCGAACGTGACGGCGACCCGGTGAACGCGGCGCGTCTCTACGCCGAAGCCGCCCGATCGGCACCCAACCTCTCCGAACGCGACCACCTCACGCGACAGGCCGCACGGCTCAACGCGCGACTGCGCGGTTGAGCCGCGGACACCGGGCGTTCACCCAAGACCGCTGTCGTCGCCGACGCGGGTGTGGCGCGGCCGGTGTGCGGGCAGATGTCGCCGGCGTCTGGGCGGCGGGCGGGGACGGGGCGGCGTTCGGACAGGAACACCGGCCCGTGCGTGCGCGTGCTGCCGTCCGGGAGCATGAGGAGCCGGGCACGCACCACTCGAAGGTCCTTCACTACCGCCAGCACCGACTCCGGCCTCCTCGCCTTCACCGTTGGAGCAAGACGAACGACGAGAACGGTAGACCTTCAGAATCTCTGAAATCTCAGCAACTCTCGAAGAAGAAGCCGGAGTGCCAGCCAATAAGCCCAGTTCCTGGGTTTACGCAGGCCAAAACGAGCCCAACGAACTCAAGGGTTATTTCTTAGACCACTCGATTCTTTCGGCCAGCGGCTTTACGGATTCCTGTGGTCGAGGTTCCATAACGATGGAGGACTCTCAGTGCTGTCCGCGCGACCGGAAGGATCGAAGATGTCTTGGTTTCGCCGCAAGTCTCCGGCGGAGAGGCGTGCGATTAAGGAGTGGAAGGAAGGGGATTCGAGGAAATTCACTCACGCTGGTCAAGCCGTAGTTCTCGCTGTCGCTCTGCTCGCCGGCCCGGTCGTTGCGATGCCGGCAGCGAACGCCGTCACTGCCCAGGTCACCACAAACCTGGCAGCCCGTCACAGCAATAAGTGTCTGACCGTGACGGGCCGCTACACCGGTGACAGCAACAACAAGGATGGGGACCCCCTCATCCAGTGGACCTGCACCTCCGGGGCACAGAACCAGGAGTGGCGATTCTCCTAAGTATTCTCCTGAGTAAGGAATAACCCCACAGTTCCCTGAGCCTTCCATCTTCGCCATAGCTTCAGGACCTGGGCATTCTCCGTACAGGGCACGTCGCTCTGGCGGTTGAAGGGATTTCGGGATCGGTGAAGCTTCTTCCTCAACGCCCTTGGGTTCCGGCGAACCCAAGGGCGCACAACCTCCCAGACCACCCCAAGCGCCTGGGCTCGACCCTTGGGTTCGCGGGAACTCTGGGGTTTCCATGCCTCCCGGGAGGATCGGTACAGATCTTGGCGGTAGAGCTGAGGGCGGAGACGTTTCTCCAGCTCACGGCCATCAATTCCGGGCTGGCCATACCGGGCAGAATGGTTATGTACCCGCTTTTCCGCAGTTAGCGGCCTCTACCGCTAATTTCTGTACTCAGACTCCCCGAAGGCCGACATGGCGGATCTCCTTGGTCAGAGGTGAAGGTGTCAGGCGAGGCGCTGAGGCAGCGGGAGGCTAAGGAGTTCTGCGTGTCGCCGGTATGGGGTGGGTGCCTCTTGTTCATGCGGTTGCTCCTGTTTCGGCGTCGGGTCAGTTCTTGAGGAAGCGCAGAAGTGTGCGGGTGAGCTGTTCGGGGTGTTCTTCGAAGATCCAGTGACCGGAGTCTTCGATGACGACCCCGGTCACGCGGTCGGCGTATCGGCGGACCTGGGCGGGGACGAAGTCACCGAGGCTGCCGCGGGCGCCGATGGCGAGCACGGGCATGGTGAGCTTCTTCGCGCCGTACGCGCGGTTGTCGGTGACGTCCTGTGGCAGGGCACGAAACCATTCGAAACTCGCCCGCAGGTGCGCGTCGTCGCGCAGCCAGCGCGCGTACTCGCGGACCTGCTTGTCGCTGACGCCGTTCTTCCTGACTTCGAGGGAGTCGACGAAACGCTCCACCCACTGCTCCTCCCTGCCGTTCACCATGCGCTCGGGCAGGCCGTTGGTGAGGCTGAAGTAGCCGAAGTTCCAGAAGCCCGGCCCCTTCGCGGTGAGGGCGGGGAAGGTGTAGAGGAACTTGTCGGGGATGGGGGCCTCGCTGAGGACCAGCTTGGTGACGTCGCGGCGGTGGGCGGCGGCGTAGGCGTAGGCGACCATCGTGCCGATGTCGTGGCCCACGAGCCTGATGTCCCGCTTGAGGCCGAGTTCGGTCAACAAGCCGTGCAGGTCGGCGGCGAGGGTCTTCTTGTCGTAGCCGTCGGCGGGTGCGTCGCTCTGGCCCGCTCCGCGTAGATCCGGAGCGATGACGGTGTAGTGCTTGGCGAGCTCGGGCAGGACTTCGCGCCAGGTGTACCAGGTCTGCGGATATCCGTGCAGCAGCACCAGCGTCGGCCCGCGTCCACCGCGCACGTAGTTGATCGAGATGTCGCCGACCCGAACTCTCCGCTCGCGGAAACCCGCCGGAACGCGTGGCTCATCGCCGCTCTTCGAGGGCGTCTCGGCGGCGATGGCCGTGATGGGCGCCGGCGTGGCCAGGGCGGAGGCGGCAGGGGTGAGGGAGGCGAGCAGGCCGATCACCGCGATCGGGATGACGGCGCGGCCGCGGATCTTCGGGGCAGGAGCGGATTGGATCGTTTTCACAGGACGTTTCCCTTTCCGAGGCGGGTGAGGGTCGTAGGCTGCTGAACGTGCCGACCGTGCGGTCCGGCTCTCCGGTCTCTCCACGGTGGACCGGGACGTCGCGCACGGTTCGCCGAGAGCCTCGGCGTCGCCGCTCAAGGAGCGATGGAGCACTGGGTGTTCATGGGGCAAACCGTAGAAACCGGCTCGCCGGCCGCGCGAGCGTCACCTGACTGCGTCACCGAGCGCCACGTGACTGCGGGTCTTGTTCCAGGCCGAAGGCGCACGAAGCGGCGTCTCACCCTCGATCATGCGGTGACCTGTGGCTGTCACCGGTCTTCCCATAGGCTTTGGGGCATCTCCACCAGGTCGCGGAGAAGGAGCACCCGATCACCACACCCAGCTTCGCGGAGGTGCTGCGTCGTCATCGGCACGCGGTACGTCTGACACTGGAGCAGCTCGCCGAGGCCTCCGGGGTCAGCGCCCGGACGTTGTCGGACATGGAACGCGGACGCAGCAAGGGTTCCCAGCATCGGACCGTCACCGCGCTGGCCGACGCTCTCGGCCTGGACGACGCCGACCGCGACCAGCTCGTCGAGCTGGCGCGTGAGGGCCGCCTGCGTGATCGCTGGGCCCGGCCGACCGGGTTGTGCGAGCTGCCGCGCTCCGTCGGCGACTTCACCGGTCGAGCCGCGGGACTGGCCTGGACGAGCGAACTCCTACGCGCCGGGGACGCGCCGGGCGCGGCGGGGGTCGGGCTCATCACCGGTTCCGCCGGGCTGGGCAAGACCACGTTGGCCGTCCGCGCCGGGCACGTCCTGCGGCCGGATTTCCCCCGCGGGGTGTTCTTCCTCGACCTGTTCGGTATGTCTCCGCAGCCCTTACCCGTCGACGATGCCTTGGGCATGCTCCTTCGCGCACTCGGCATCGCGGATCAGCAGATCCCGGGCGACGTCGCCGAGCGTGCGTCCCTGTACCGCTCCCTGCTGCGCGACCGGCGCGCGCTGATCGTGCTCGACAACGCCGCCTCCGAGGAGCAGGTCCGGCCGCTGCTGCCGGGCGGTGGTGCGGGAAAGGCCCTGGTGACCAGCCGTCGCCTGCTGGCCGGTCTGGAAGGAGTGCGCAGACTCGCCCTCGGGCCCTTGCCCCCGCTGGAAGCCACCATGCTGCTGACCGGAATCCTGAAAGATCGCGGCGCCCCGGACGAAGAATCGGCCGTCGGGCGGCTCGCGCAGTTGTGCGGTGGTCTGCCGCTCGCGCTGCGGATCGCCGGAAATCGGCTGGTCAGCCGGCCAGGCTGGAACGCCGCCGATCTCGCCGCCCGGCTGACGAACGAGGAGCGCCGCCTGGACCAGCTCAGCGCCGGCGACCTCAAGATCGCCACCGCGTTCGGGTTGTCCTACGAGCAGCTGGCCATCTCGACGCGACGCCTCTTCCGCCGCCTCGCCCTGGTTCCTGGCCGTGACTTCGACGCCGCTCTGGCCGCCGTGGCGGGCGGCACATCGATCGAGGAGGCATGGAACGCCCTCGACGAACTCGTCGACCTCGGCCTGCTGCAGGACAACACGTCGGGACGCTACCGCTTCCACGACCTGGTCCGGCTGTTCGCCCGCGACCGGCTTCGCAAGGAGGAGACCACGGCCGAGTGTGACGCGCTCACCGTGACGCTGACGTCGTGGCTGCTGTCGACGGCCACGACCGCCGGGCGGTGGTTCGAGCCCGGATACGGCGATCCCGGCCAAGCCGCCCCCGACGCCGCCGAGCTGTCCTCCGCGGAGAAGGCCGACCACTGGCTGCGCGTGAACGCGGACAACTGGCTGGGCGCGTTACGTCACGCGACGAGCATCGGCCGGTTCGACGTCGTCCTCGACTGCGCCGAGTCGATGGACTGGTTCTCCGACCGGTGGATGCACGCGCCGCTCTGGTACGAGGTGTTCACCCTCGGTGCCGAGGCCGCCGCCGCCCTGGGCGACCCTGCCAGGCAGGCGGTGCAGCTGAACATGCTGGCCTGGGCTCATCTGCTGTCGCGAGACGACCCGGAGGCCACACTGCGCTACACGGCCCAGGCGATGGACCTGGCGACCCGCAGCGGTGCCTCGATCCAGATCGCCTTGGCCCACCACCATGCGGGGGGCGCGCTTCGGCGGCTCGGGCGCCTCGACGAGGCCATCGCGTCGGAAACCCGGGCGGCGGAGTTACACAGGTCCAACGGCGACATGGACCGGTACTGCCACTCTCTCGGCGCCATCGGCACCTGCCTGCGCGACGCCGGGCACCACGCCGAGGCACTGGAGCGCTACCTCGGCCTGCTGGCTCTGCTGAACGACGACCGCTCGGGGGTGACGCCGAGCGTCGTGGCGATCATCCGGCCGATCGCGCTGGCCCGCGTCGGCGACTGTCTGGGACTGCTCGGCCGCCGGGCCGAGGCGATCCTCAAGCTCACCGAGGCGATCAGCCTCATGGAGCAGGGGCAGTTGCCTGTCCCGCAGGCCCGCTCCCTGGAGACACTGGCGGCCCTGCTGGCCGAGGAGGACCGGATCGGGGAGAGCCGCCGTGCCTACGCGCGGGCGGCCGAGGTGTACCAGGCCGTCGGCGACGCCGAGGCGAGCGGCCGCTGCCGGAGCCTGGCGACCGCCGCGCCCTGACGGTTTCCGCGCCACTTCTGCGTCCTGTTCTGCGTGGCCTGACCACGCGCGCGCGACTTGGATGGAGAGCGTCAGGGACAGGCGCCGGGCCTGTCCGTCCAGGTCAGGAGCGACCATGACCGCTGTCGGGAACATCGTGCTCGTGCACGGGGGCTTCGTGGACGGATCCGGCTGGCGGGGCGTCCACGACGAGCTGACCAGGGATGGACTCCGCGTCCACGTCGTGCAGAACCCGACGCTGTCGCTGGAGGACGACGCCGCGGTGACCCGCCGGGTGTTGGACGGCCTCGATGGTCCAGCCGTCCTGGTCGGCCACTCCTACGGCGGGGTCGTCATCAGCGAGGCCGGCACCCACCCCAACGTCACGTCGCTGGTGTACGTCGCCGCGTTCGCCCCCGACAGGGGTGAGTCGGTCGGCACCCTCATCGCCGCCGCACCCCCTGGCGCGCCGGCGCCGCCCATCCTGCCCGCGGTGGAGGGCTTTCTCCTCCTCGACCGTGACAGGTTCGCCGCCGCGTTCGCCGCCGACCTGCCCGGCCGGGTGGCCGCGTTCATGGCGGACTCCCAGGTCCCGTGGGGCGTGGACGCTTTCGGCGGGCCGGTCACCGAACCGGCCTGGCGGCACAGGCCCAGCTGGTACCTCATCGCGACCGAGGACCGGATGATCCCGCCGCCGGCTCAGCACAGGATGGCCGAGCGTGCCGGGGCGAAGGTCGTCGAGGTCATCGGCAGCCATGCCGTCCACGTCTCCCAGCCCGCCGTGGTCGCCGACCTCATCCGTGAGGCCGCCGCCTGACGACGTCCGCCCTCGCGCGGGAGGCCAGGCCATGTTCTTCCCGCCGGCCTGGGAGCCCTCGCCGCAGCACAGATCGCGGCCGCCGCATGCGAGCCGCCCAGAACACGGACACCCGCAGCACTGAACGCATCAGTGAAAGGCCGGAATCCTCATGACCCGCGTTTCCGAAGAAAGCGCGATATCCGACCGCAGGAACGCCGCCCCGGCGGATTTCGCCGCTGCGCAAGACCGGCCCGGTCAGAAGCGACCTGTCAACGGGCCTGACAGTGGGCTCGCTGGACGGGACCTCTGGCGCAGGCAATCATGGCCATATATGCCAGCGAACCCGCCAGGAAGATCACTTTTCGGGCGAGAGTCCGAACAGCGGCGTCTCCGCGAGTTCGTGGACGGCGTCCACACCAGCGGCGGGGCGTTGCTGGTGCGTGGCGAGGCGGGGATCGGAAAGTCGGCCCTGTTGCTGGACACGGCGGAGATCGCGGCCGCGCGTGGCATGCGCGTCCTGCGGACGGCCGGTGTGGAATCAGAGACACACATGCCCTTCGCCGGCCTGCATCAGGTCCTGCTTCCGCTTCGTGCCGAGATCGGAAAACTGCCCGCTCCGCAGCGCGACGCGCTGGGAGCGGCGTTCGGCTTGACCGACGCCCGGGTGCCGGACCCGTTCCTCATCGCCCTGGCTGCGCTGAATCTCCTGGGCGAGGCCGCCGTCCGCTCGCCCGTCCTGTTCCTCGTCGAGGACGCTCACTGGCTGGACCGTGCCAGCGCCGACGTGCTCGCGTTCGTCGCGCGGCGGCTGGACTCCGAACCGATCGTGCTGTTGGCCGCGATACGCGACGGTTTCCAGAGTCCTCTCGACAGGGTGGGGCTGCAGGAGTTGCTCCTCGATCGGCTCGACGACACCGCCGCGACCGCCCTGCTGGACGCCCACAGCCCCGCCCTGGCGCCGACGGTGCGCGCACGGTTGCTGCGGGAGGCGGCGGGAAATCCGTTGGCCCTCGTCGAACTGCCGATCGCCTCGGACACGCGGGACGGGAAGGGGCCCCTGCCGCCGGGATGGCTCCCGCTGACCACCCGGCTGGAGCAGGCTTTCACCGCCCGCATGTCGGGATTGTCGCCGACCCTTCGGACCTTGCTGCTGGTGGCCGCGCTCAACGACAGCACCGCTCTTTCCGAGACCCTCGACGCCACTGCGCTGATCACCGCTGTAGCGGTCACGGCAGACGATCTGGCTCCCGCTGTCAGCGTACGGCTGATCGACGTGCACGAAGCCGGGGTGTCCTTCCGGCACCCGCTCATGCGCTCGGCGATCTACCAGGGGGCGAGCATCTCCCAGAGGCACGCGGTGCACGCCGCCCTGGCCGACGTCCTCATCGGCCGGCCCGACCGTCGCCTCTGGCACCGCGCGGCATCCACCCCCAGACCGGATGAGAGCATCGCCGCCGAGCTGGAGACCGCGGCCAAAGGCGTGCGACGCCGAGGCGACCTGTTGTCGGCCGTCGCGGCGCTGGAGCACGCGGTCAGGCTCAGCGAGAATCCCGCTCACCGGTGTGAACGGCTTGTGCGGGCCGCCGAGTACGCGGCTGAGATGGGACGGCGCGACATCGTCGTGCGGCTGCTGGGCGAAGGCGAGCGGCTGCGGCCTTCGGCCCGGCAGCGGGCCCGTATCGTGTGGATCCGTGAGAACTTCGAGGACGGCATCCGTGACGACAGCGAGGCAGCGCACTCACTGGCCGACCTCGCCGAGAGCATGGCGGCGCAGGGAGACGTCGATCTCGCGCTGAAACTCCTGTCCAGTGCGGCCTTGCGATGTTTCTGGGCTCATGCCGACGAGGAGTCACGGCAACGCGTCGTCACCGTGGCCGAGGGCCTGCCCGTCGACGATATGGACGGGCGGTTGCTGACGGTCTTGGCGTTCGCGGCTCCCATCGAGCGTGGCAAGGTCGTGATCGAGCGATTACGCCACCTGGCCGCCCACCCGGCCGACGGCAGGCCGGTGGCAGGACTGCTCGGCAGTTCGGCGTTGATGGTGGGGGCATTCGACCTGTCAGAGAAGTTTTGCGCCGCGTCGCTACCGGCCCTGCGCGCACAGGGCCGGCTCAGCCTCCTGGCACGAGACCTCGGGGCACAGGCATGGAGCGCGGCCCGGCTGGCCGATCTGAGCGTGGCCATTCCCGCTGCCGAGGAGGCCGCCCGTCTGGCGCACGAGACATCCCAGCCGCTGATGCACGCCATCGCTCAGGCCTCGGGCGCGGTGCTCGCCGCGCTACGCGGCGAACAGGATCGGGTGGAGAGCCTCGCGGCGGCGGCCGAGCAGGTGGCCCTGCCCATCGGAGCCCGCCCCGTACTGGCCACGGTACAGCTCGCGCGCGGGCTCGCCGCGCTGGGCGAAGGACGTTACGCCGACGCCTTCGACCAGCTGCGAAGAATGCACGACCCCGCCGATCCGGCCTTCCACCTGGCGCTACGCTGCTTTTCCATCGCCGAACTCGCAGACGCCGCGGCGCACAGCGGCCAGAACCACGCGGTCGCCGGCATCCTCCGGGAAATGGAGACGGTGGCGCTCACCACACCGTCGCCGTCCCTGCACGCCGACCTGCGCCACGCGCGGGCCGTGCTGGCCGACGAGGCGGTGGCAGGACCCTTCTTCGATGCCGCGCTCGGCGCCGACCTGCGGCGATGGCCCTTCGTGCGGGCCCGGGTGCAGCTGGCGTACGGGGAATGGCTGCGGCGTCGGCGGCGTACGGCCGAGTCGCGGGCGCCCTTGCGGATGGCTCGCGAGACGTTCGACGCCTTGGGAGTGATCCCCTGGAGCGAACGAGCGCGCCAGGAGCTGAGGGCCTCGGGCGAGAGCAGCCACAGTCGCAGCAGCGAAGCGCGCGACGTGCTGACCCCGCAGGAACTCCAGATCGCCCAGATGGCGGCCGACGGCCTGACGAACCGGGAGATCGGCGAGAAGCTCTACCTGTCTCACCGAACCGTCAGCTCCCACCTCTACAGGATCTTCCCCAAGCTGGGGGTCACCTCACGATCGGCTCTGAGCACAGCGCTACGTGTATCGGCCCCACCTCACCGCCTGCTCGGGTGACGCTCGGTGACACAGTCATGTGACGCTCGCGAGGCGCGCACGGGACTTCCTACGGTGAGGCCATGACAGCAGAGAGATCCTTCAAGAACGGCAGCACGCCGACCGTCGTCCTGGTCCACGGCGCCTTCGCGGACGGGTCGAGCTGGTCGGGCGTGATCGCCGAACTTCAGGATTCCGGGATACCCGTGACCGCGGTGGCCAACCCGCTGCGCGGCCTGGCCACCGACGCCGCCTACCTCACCGGCGTCGTCGCCGCGATCGACGGTCCGGTCCTGCTGGTGGGCCACTCCTACGGCGGTGCGGTCATCACCTGGGCCGGAACACGACCGGGCAACGTGGTCGGGCTGGTCTACGTGACCGCCTTCGCGCTGGAGGCGGGGGAGAGCCTGCTGGACGTCACGGGCCACTTCCCCGGCAGCCTGCTGGGCCCGGCGCTGCGGCCGGCCGTCTTGCGCGCAGCCGACGGGGAGGAGACCGTGGAGTTGTTCCTCAAGGACGAGCGGTTTCCCGCGGTGTTCGCCGCCGACCTGCCCGGGCCCTTCACCTCGGTGGCGGCCGCCGCGCAACGCCCCATCGCGGCTACGGCGTTCGAGGACAGCTCTCCCGACGCGAGCTGGAAGATTCTCCCGTCCTGGTACGTCGTGGCGACCGCCGATCAGGCGATCCATCCCGCCGCCCAGCGTTTCATGGCCCGGCGCGCCGGGGCCGACACCATCGAGGTCGACGCGTCACACGCGATCGCGCTGTCGCGACCGGCAGCCGTGGCCGACCACATCCGCACCGCCGCGACCACGACCACGACCGGGGCGGTCAAGCACACCCATCCGGCATAACAGCCCTGTTCCCAAGGAGCCACACCCCATGACCGCACCGACCGTTCCCGTCATCTTCATCCACGGCCTCTGGCTGCACGCCACCTCCTGGTCCTCCTGGATCGAGCTGTTCACGACCGTCGGCTACGACGCGACGGCCCCTGGCTGGCCGGGCGACGGCGAAAGCGTCGAACTGTCCCGCAAGAACCCCGAGAGCATCGCCGACCATGGCATCGACGACGTCGTCGCCCACTACACAGAGATCATCAACGCTCTGGGCGTCAAGCCGATCCTGATCGGCCACTCCTTCGGCGGCATGATCGCCGAGAAGCTGCTCGGGCAGAACCTGGCCAGAGCCGCGATCGCGATCGACGCCGCGCAGATCAAGGGGGTGCTGCCGCTGCCGCTGTCGGCGCTGCGCTCGACCCTGCCGGTGTTCAAGAACCCGGCCAACAAGCACCGGGCGGTCTCCCTCACCCTCGACCAGTTCACCTACGCGTTCGGCAACGCCATCCCGCCTCAGGAAGCCGCCGAACTGTACGAACGCTGGACCATCCCCGCCCCGGGCAAACCGCTGTTCGAGGCCGCCGCCGCCAACTTCTCCCCTCATTCGCCCGCCAAGGTCGACACCGGCAACAACTCCCGGGGACCGCTGCTCCTGATCGCCGGTGGCAAGGACCACACCGTCCCCGAGACCGTCACCAAAGCGACCCTCAAGCAGTACCGGGACTCCACCGCGATCACCGACTTCCAGGATTTCCCCGACCGCGGCCACTCCCTGACCATCGACCACGGCTGGCGTGAGGTGGCCGACGCCTGTCTGGCCTGGCTCACCGCGAACAACCTCTAGACGAGCCGAAAACGATCCGCGGCGCTGCCTTCGTCACCCATCAACGTCGAGGTCGACCTGGCCACCGCCGCGGGCCCGGCCCGCCTCGTCGCCGCCGCGCCGGCGCAGCTGAACCTTCACACCCTCCTGCCGGCCTTCGAAGCTCTGTGAAGCGGGACTCAGGCGGCTCGGTCGGCGGCTTCCAAGGACTCGATGAGCTGGGTTCGGGCTCGCGCCACCCGGGAGCGCACCGTGCCGATCGGGCAGCCGATCAGCAGGGCGGCCTCGGCGTAGGGCACGCCGACGACCTGGGTGAGCACGAACGCCTCCCGCCGCTCGCGGGGCACCTTGGCCAGCAGGTCGGCCAGAGCCACCTGATCCTCGCAGCCTGGTAGCCCGACGGGTTGACGGCGTTCGGCGACGCCCTGCCAGTCGACGAGATCGGCGACTACGGGGCGGCGGGACGCGGACCGGAACCGGTCGACGACGACCCGCCGGGCGATGGACAGCAACCAGGTCCTGGCCGAGGAGCGGCCCGCGAAGTGGGGCAGGCTGCGCAGGACGCGTACGAACGTCTCCTGGGTCAGGTCTTCGGCCGGCGCGCTCCCGGCCAGATGGGCGACGAACCTGCGGACCTCGGTGTAGACCGCGCGGGTGAAGGCCTCGACGTCCGCGGGCGCTCCCGAGCGCGCGGTCAGCGCGAGCAGCGTCAAATCGTCATCGGGACACGTGGTGACGTCGTGGTCGGCAGTGGGTTGATCGCACGTGGCGGAAATCATGGTGATCGTTCCTCGGGTCACGGTGCAGAACGGATACACGGGTCGAAGGCGCGGCCCCGGAGGGGCCGGCCACGACAGGGATCGGGAAGAGGGCGGCCGGACAGCGCGAATGCCGAGGCGGAACGCGGAAGCGGGATCGGGGCGCGTGGCCGGACCGATCGGGTTTCGTGTTCGCGGCGAGAAGGGGGATGGGCATGGGCCTGCTCCGGCCTGCGGTGAGGGGTACGGCCTGTGAATTCGGGCACGACGGCGGCCGAACGGACACGGGTCCGCCCGGGAGGGCATCGTGAGGAGACGGAACCGCCTTCGAACGAAGGTCGGTCCGTGATGGGGGAGCGGTTCAGCTACGGATCGACAGCGGCGGGGCGCGTCCGCTGAGCGCGTACCGCAACAGCGCCGAGCGCAGCAGCGGCGGTGCGGGGGAGGCGGTGAGCCAGGGGCGGGCGGGTTCTGCAGTCCGGTCGCACCGGACTGTCAGCAACCGTAAAACCCGGACGGCGAGGCGGCGCAGCACCGCCCAGAGCGCGGCCTCGCCGCGCGCCAGCCACCAAGCGGCCAGCGCTGCGGCCCAGGCGTGTGTCGCCACCATGCCCAGGCCGGGCACCAGCCCAGAACCGGAATGCGCGTGTCCGCCGGTCTCGGCCAGTGGCGTGATGAGGTGAACGGCGGAGAAGAGCAGGTGCAGCGCCACCTGCGTGGCCGCCAGCAGCGGCCAGATCACCGCCAGGCCGCGCTCGGTGCCGGTCGCGGGCAGCGCCGTCAGGAACGCCAGCGCCAGAGCTCCCGCCGCCGCCGGCGCGGAGACGACGCCGCCGCCCACGATATGGGCGAGCGCGCCCAGCCCCAGGCACACCACGGCGAAGACCGCGGCGCGGGCTAGGCGGAGCGTCGGGTGCGCGGGCGTGCTCAGTGGATCACTCCGCGCCGCCGCCGGGACGGCCCCGGCGCGAGATCAGCGACCAGGTGCCCGCGCCGATCAGTGTGAGCGCGACCAGCGCGATCCAGGTCCAGCCCGGCAGTCCCTCGGAAGCCTGCCGGTCGTCGGCCGCGGAAACGGGGGCGTCGGCCACGGCGGAGGTAGGAGATGTCGGGGCGGGCGAGGAGGGCTGCGCGTCCGCCGAAGGAACGGCGGAGGTGTCCGACTCCGACATCGGCGTGCGGGAGGGGATGGCAGACGGGGTTGCCGGGGCGGTCACGGTGAAGGGGATCTCCCCTTCGATCGGGTGACCGTCGGAGGAGACCACCCGCCAGGCGATCACATATCTGCCTGCGGGCAGCGGCTCGGGAACGTCGGAGGTGACCGTGTCGCCCGCGCCCTTCGCCTTGCCGATGTCGATGACCACATCGCCCGCCGTGCGCAACGCGACCGTGGGGAAGCGCATCCGGGAGCTGAACTCCAACTTGATCCGCTCGACCGCCGAGACCTTGGCACCCTTGGCCGGGGAGCTGCTCTTGAGGCGGTCGTGGGCGAGTGCGGCGGGGGCGAATGGGGTGCTGAGCAGGACGAACAGGGCGCAGCACAGTGTGGTGACAACGGTCGTGCGGACGGATCGCGGCAGGGATGCCATGGTGGGCTCCGAAAAAGGACCTTTCGTCGCGCCCTCGATACGGGCCGACGAGAACGGAAGAGACGCCTCCGGCGAAACACAAGAGAGGAGGACATCATGGTCACGGGGGCACGCCGCCCGCCGGACCCTTTCTTCCGAGGTCCCTCAGCCGGCGTGTCGCGGCACGGGCGGACCGCGCCGCCGCAGCACCGGTGAGATCTCCCAGCCGCCGTACGGCCGAACCTCCGCGGCCGGGACGGCCCGCCACACCGGTGCCGCCACCTCGACGGGGACGGCGAACAGCAGCCGGATCAGCGGCCTGGGCCCGCCGTACAGGCGGATCATCAGCCACAGCGCGCTCTCACCCCGGTGCAGCCACCAGCCGGTGCCCAGCGCCACCACCAGATGGACCACCGTCATGCCCAGCCCGGAATGGCCGTGCTCGGCGGGCGACATCACGTGCGAGGCGGGCGCGGCACGGCCGAACAGCTCGTGCAGCAGGATCTGCGCGCCGATGGTCGCGCCGAGCACGACCTCCACCCCGCGTTCACGCCCGTTCAGCGCGTACGCCACGCAAAAAGCGATCAACGCGCCGAGAACGGCCAGGTGCGGGGGGATCAGGCCACCCCCGGCCAGGGCGTGGCCGCCCGCGGAGACCACGAGGCACATCGTCGCGAAGACGACGGCTCGCGGCACGCGCAGCGCCGACGCCGGAGGGGTCACGAACGACATCCTGTCAGGCGGGTAGCCCGCCGAGAAGACCGGGACCGTGGATCATGTCATCGGCCGTCGCTGCCTGGGGCGCACACCTCATGTCCGGAGATACGCGGATGGGCGGTCCGGCGGTTCACCCGTAGGCATGTCCGGCGCTCCGCGCCGGACATGCCTACGAAGCCGACGCCGGTCGAGGCGGGAGCGGCTCCCGTGGACTGTGCCGGCCGGCGGCCCGTCGCCACAGGAGCCCGCGAAGGTCGTTCAGGGTCTGCGGCCGTGGAAGGTGCGGCGCAGGTCGTTCACCCAGGCGTCGGGGTTCTCCCAGGGGATGAAGTGGCCGCCTTGGTCGTGGGCGTTGACGTTGACGTGGTTGAACCAGTCGCCCTGCGGGCCGCTCTTGAACGCCTGGACGCGCTCGGCGGCGGTGTGGATGCCGGGAGGGTTCTCGTACGTGACGAAGGTGAGGCCGACCGGGGCCTGCACGACCGGGGTGCGGTCGTGGGCGGGGGCCCAGGGGTAGCGGTTGGCGTTGGCGTAGTAGCGCATCGACGTGGCGATGGAGTTGTTCACCCAGTAGATCGTGGCGTGGGTGAGCAGGTCGTCCCTGGTGAAGACGGTTTCGACGTCGCCGCCGTTGTCGCTCCAGGCGTTCCAGCGCTCCAGCAGCCAGGCGAGCAGTCCGGCGGGGGAGTCGCTCAGCCCGTGGGCCAGGGTGGCGCCGTCGAGCATGTGCACGGCGAGGTGGGACGCCCAGCGATGGTCCAGCTCGATGATGCGGGCGCGGATGTCCGCGGGCTGGTCGTCGGTGAGAGGCTGGTTCCGGGCGAAGTTCCAGGCCCGGGGGCCGGTGAAGAAGCCGAGCGGCAGCCCGGAGCCGATGTGGATGCCGTACAGCTCGTCGGCGTACTTGTGGCCGAGCTGGCTGGTGACGATTCCGCCGATGTCGCAGCCTCCGGCGGCGTACTTCTCATACCCCAGGGTCTCGGTCATCAGGGTGTGCCAGAGGTCGGAGACCTTCCAGAAGTTGACGTCGGGAAAGCCGGTGAGCGGGCCGGGGAAACCGAAGCCGGGCAGAGACGGCACGATGACGTCGAAGGCGTCGGCGGGGTCACCGCCGAACGCGGCCGGGTCGGCGAGCGGATCGATCACCTTCGACCAGTGCCAGAACGTCCACGGCCAGCCGTGGGTGAGGATCAGCGGGATCGGACGGGGGCCGCGGCCGGCCTTGCGCATGAAGTGCACCGGGACACCGTCGACGCTCACTTGGTAGTGGTCGTGGACGTTGATGGCGGCCTCGGCCTTGCGCCAGTCGTAGCCGTCCCGCCAGTAGGCGACCAAGTCACGGAGATAGCCGTCGGGGACGCCGTAGGACCAGTCCTCGTTCCCCTCGTCCAGCGGCGGACGGGTCAATGCGAGACGGGCGCGCAGGTCATCGAGGGCCTCGTCGGACACGTGGATCGCAACGGGCTTCAGCGGGAAGACGTCCTGGGTGCTCATCGCGTGGTTCCTTCCTCTGACATCAACCATTTGGGACATTGAATCGGTCACGGGGCGGTCGCCGCTCAGGCACCCCGATCGGATCCACCCGTGCGGACGAGCCGAGAACAGGAGGGTCAGCGGGCCAGCAGGCCCCGGATCACCGCCGCGATCTCGTCGGGTGCCTCTTCGGCCATGAAGTGCCCCGCCCGGGTCAGCCGGTGGTCCAGGTCCGGCGCCCATGCCTTCCACACGCCGGCGGCGTCGTAGCCCAGCCGCGCACCCCAGTCCTGCTGGACGACCGTCACGGGCATGGCCAGCTGCGACCCGGCGTCCAGGTCCGCCTGGTCGTGCAGGACGTCGATGCCCGCCGAGGCCCGGTAGTCCGCGACGATCGACGGCACCGCCGCGGCGCTCGCCCGCAGGTATTCGGCACGCACATCCTCCGGCATGGCGGCCGGGTCGTTGGCCCAGGCGTCGAGGAAGGAACCGAAGAACGCGTCCGCGCTGCCTGCGATCATCGTCTCCGGCAGGCCCGGCGGCTGCGCCATCAGGAAAAGGTGGTAGCCGACCGCCGCCGAGACGCCGTGCAGGACGTTCCACATGTCGAGCGTCGGCACGATGTCGAGGATGCCCAGGTGCGTGATGGTCTCAGGATGGTCCAACCCCGTCCGGAAGGCGACCAGGGCGCCCCGGTCGTGGCCGACGAGGGCGAAACGCTCGTGCCCGAGCGCCGCCGCCAGGGTCACGACGTCGGCGGCCATGGCGCGCTTGGCGTACACGTCGGGGTCGGTGGCCGCCGGCTTGTCGCTGGCGCCGTAGCCTCGAAGGTCAGGACAGATCACCGTGTGCTCGTCGGCGAGTCGCTCGGCGACGTGTCGCCACATCAGGTGGGTCTGAGGGAAACCGTGCAACAGCACGACCGGGCTGCCGCTGCCGCCGACAGCGGTGGCCAGCTCAACGCCGTCCGCGCCGGGCAGGCGAATGTGATCGAAGCCGGGAATGGTGAGCGTCATGAGGGGCCGTCCTTTTCTGGTGGGGAACTGACCCGATCAGCCTGGGCGACGGCGATCAGCAGCCGATCAGTGCGGTTGGGCGCGGCCGACCCCCGGCAGGAAGGATGGGGGCATGCGAATCGACGTGCTCGGCGCCGTGCGGGCGCTCCGCGACGACGGCAGCCCGGCCGACCTGGGCGGGCCTCGCCATCGTGAGGTGCTCGCCAGGCTCGTCGCCGCCGAGGGGCGGATGGTGACCACCGACACCCTCGTCGACGATCTGTGGACCGATCCACCGGCCCGCGCCGTGGGCGCTTTGCGGACGTTCGTCGCCGCGTTGCGCCGCGCCCTCGAACCCGACCGGCCGCCGCGCAGCCCGCCGCGCGTGATCGTCACCGAAGGTCCCGGCTACGCGCTGCGCCTGTCACGCGAGGAGGTGGACGTCCACCGGTTCCAGGACGCCCTGGCCCGCGCCCGCCGCACCCCCGACGCGGTGGCCGACCTCGACGCGGCGCTCGCGGCCTGGCGCGGACCCGCCTACGCCGATGTGCCCGGCTCCCCATGGGTGCGGCGCGAGCGGACCCGGCTGGAGGAACTGAGGTTGGAGGGGGTGGAACTGCGCGCCCGCATCCTCCTCGACTCCGGGGAAGGGGCCGATCTCGTCGCCGAACTGGGTGCTCACGTCGCCGAACATCCGTGGCGCGAGCCGGCCTGGGGGCTCCTCGCCCGCGCGCTGTACCGCGCGGGCCGCCAGGCCGACGCGCTGGCCGCACTCCGCCGCGCCCGCACGATGCTCGTCGACCAACTCGGACTGGACCCCGGTGCCGATCTTCAGCGCCTGGAGACGGACATCCTCCGCGGATCCGCGCTCCTCGAAGGCGCGCGCACCGCGTGGACCGGTCCCGGTGCCCGGCTCGGCCCGCGCACCACCGTGAATCTGGCCCGCACCCTCGCACTGGCGGGTGGCGACGCCCTCATCCACTCGCGGCGCGACCGCCTCGCCGCCATCCAGGCGGCGGAACGCACGGGAGACCTCTTTCTGACCGCCCGGATCATCGGCGCCTACGACGTGCCCGCCATCTGGAGCCGGGCCGACGACCCCGAACAGTCCCGCGCCGTCGTCACGGCCGCCGAGCGCACCCTCACCGCACTCGGCCCCGACGGTCCCCCCGACCTGTCGGGCCGCCTGCTGGCCACGATCGCCGTCGAGAGCCGCAGCGCCGATCTGTCCGGGGCCGAGCTGAGACGCGCGCACCAGGCGGCGCTGCGGGCCGAGGCGCTGGCACGGGACCTGGCCGATCCGGCCCTGCTGGCGTTCGCGCTCAACGGGGTCTTCCTGCAGTCCTTCACCCGCCCCGGACTCGCGACGGTACGAGACGGGATCGGCGCCGAGATCCTCGACCTGGCCACCCGGCACGAGCTGCCGGACTTCGCCGTACTCGGCCGGCTCATCCGCCTGCAATCCGCCTCGGCCCTCGGTGATCTCGACGCCGCGACCGCCCACGCCGAGGCCGCCGAACAGCTCGCCGCCACCACGGAGGCGCCCCTCGTCGCCGTCCTCACCCGGTGGTTCAGTGCCCGGGCCACGGCCGCCCGCAGCACCGAACCCGGTGGGCCGAGCGCCGCCACGGCCGCAGCGCACTACCGCGCCTGCGAGGACGCCCTCCTTGCGGCCGGAATGCCGGGGCTGCACCGCGGCCTGTTCCCGCTCGCCCTGCTGGGGCTGCGCCTGCTGCACGACCGGCCCGCGCCCGTTGACCCGCACCTCGACTGGGGTCCGTACCGGCCCTGGGCACGCCCCCTCGTGCTGCTCGCCCAGGACCGGGGCGAGCAGGCCCGTACCGCCCTCGCCGCGGTGCCCGAACCGCCGCGTGACCACATGCAGGAGGCCATGTGGTGCCTGACCGCCCGCGCCGCCGTACACCTCGGCGAGCGCGAAATCGCCGCGCACGCCGCGGCGGCCCTGAGCGGTGCCCGCGCGGAACAGGCCGGCGCCGCCAGCGGGATGCTGACCCTGGGCCCGGTGTCGCGGTATCTGGCCGAGGCGAAGGCATGCGCCGAAGCGAGGTAGGCGAAGACGATCCGCCTATGACCCCGGTTCAGCAGGGATCTTCGACTCGGTTCAGGAACGCGGCATCGGGAGCTTGCATCTCAAGCCGCTTGAGGTCGCATAGTGGGCGTCGTGGACACGAACGAGCTGTATGCCATCGGGGATGTCGCCCGGCGGACCGGCCTGAGCGTCAGCGCCGTCCGGTACTACGCGGACGCCGGTGTCGTCACGCCGACCGCTGGCACGTCGGCCGGCCACCGCCTGTACGACGTGTCGGCCATCGCCCGGCTGGAACTGGTCCGGACGCTACGGGAACTCGACGCCGGCCTGGACGAGATCCGGCGGGTGCTGGCCGGCGAGGCGACGCTGCGCGAGCTGGCCGCCACCCACCTGGCCCTGCTGGCACGGCAGGAGGCACGGCTGCGCAGCCGTCGCGCGGTGTTGTCGACCATCCTGCGACAGGACTCCACGGCCGAGCAGGTCACGCTGATGCACAAGCTCGTCGGCATGCCGGACGAGGAGCGCGACCGGCTGATCGACGAGTTCTGGACGGAGGTCTCCACCGGCTGGGAGCCGCCGGAGCGGATGGTCGAGTGGTGGCGGGCGGTCCGGCCTGAGCTGCCAGAACATCCCAGCGCGGCCCAGCTGGAGGCGTGGATCGAGCTGGCCGAGATGGTCCGGGACGCCGAGGCCCGGAAGGCCGTGCGCCGTGAGCTGCACGAGGTGTGCACCACCGGGGCCGGACCGCTGATGACCTCGTCGCCGATGCTGGACAGCCTGGAGGCGGCCACGCCGATCGGCCAGGCGGCGATGGACGCGGCGCGGGAGCGGGTGCCGCCGGACTCGCCGCGAGGGCTGGAGATCGCCGATCGATGGATCGGGTGGCTGACCGGCATTTTCGCGACACCGGACAGCCCCGGGATGCCGGACACGCCCGAGTTCCGGATCCAGACGGCCGACCACATGCTGGTGGCCGCGGAGTGGGACCGCACGCCACCGGAGCCGGAGGGGCCGCTCGACCGGTACATGGCGCTGGTCACCGCCGTGAACAACGCGCCAACGGAGCGGTTCCCGTACGAATGGCTCGCCGCGGCACTGCGCGCGTCCGCCCCACCGGCTCGCTGATCACTTCGCCCCGAAGCCGCAGGCGCCTCGCGTCAGTTCTTGGAGGGCCGCTGTCTCCGGGAGCCGTCGGCCGCGAGCGGGAGACCGCGCAGCGACAGGGCACTCGGCGGAGGCAGGGCCCCGTGAGCCGCCTCGGCACGGAACGACTGGAGCAGGTACGCCACCAGGCGCCGAGACGCGGCACCGTCACGCGGCAGCGCGGTGACCAGCCCGCAATGGGACAGCAGGGCCACGGCGAGGTCGGAGGGGTGGAAGTCGGCCCGCAGCGCGCCCGCTGCCTGGGCTCTGCGGACCAGGGTCATCAGGTCCCGCTCGGCCCGTTCCCGGGCCTGCGCGTGTTCCACCGTGCTGTCCGGGAAGGCCGCGACGAACGCGGCCGAGAACCCCTGTTCCTCCCGCTGAAGCTCGCAGGCCGTCTCGACCAGCCGCTGGAAGCCCCGCCAGGGGTCGGGGTCGGCCAGCGCCTCGGTGAGCGCTCGGGCGCAGGTCTCCATCTGCTGCGCGAACGCGGCCCGCACCAGGTCGTCCCGGGTCGGAAAACGCCGGTACAGCGTCGCGACGCCGACCCCGGCCCGTCGCGCCACGGCCGCCATGGGCGCGTCGATCCCGTGCTCGGCGAAGACCGCACGGGCGGCGACGAGGATGCGTCCCCGGTTGCGCCGGGCGTCGGCCCGCAGCCCCGGGCCCCCGATCCGAGAGGATTCCTCCACCACTGTCTCTCACCTCCGGCCTAAACGGACGGTGTCGTCCGGTTAAGAGCCTACGCTCGGGGCCAGCCCCCCGCACGGCCGCTGGTGACGAAGGTGAGAACAATGGACGACCGCACGATGAGAGCAGTGCTTTTCGACCGCTTCGGCGGCCCCGAGGTGTTGTACGTGGGCCGGGTACCACGCCCCGAACCGGCACCCGGCGAGGTACTCGTGCGGGTGCGCGCGTTCAGCGTCAACGGCGGCGAACTGGCGGCCCGTTCCGGCCGCCTCCGTCTCTTCACCGGACAGAAGTTCCCGCAACGCGTCGGGCTGGACTTCACCGGCGAGGTCGCCGCGCTCGGCGCCGACGCCACGGGCGTCGCGGTCGGCGACCGGGTGTGGGGCGTCGTGGGCCGTACCGGATTCGGCAGCGCCGCCGAGTACGTGGCGGTCCGGGCCGAGCGGCTCGGCCGGGTCCCGGACGGACTGGATCTGGTGGCAGCCGCCGCGCTGCCGGTCGCGACCACGGCCATCACGGCGCTGCGCGACAAGGCGAGGCTGCGCCCCGGCGAACGACTGCTCGTACGGGGGGCAGCAGGTGGCGTCGGCAACGCCGCCGTCCAGCTCGGACGGGCATACGGTGCCGAAGTCACGGCCCTGGCCCGCGCCGCCAACCTCGACTTCGTCCGCACGCTCGGCGCCCACCACGCCATCGACCACCGGACCGTCCCGCCGGGGGAACTGGGCCTGTTCGACGTGGTCCTCGACACCGCGGGCACCGACCTGCGGTCCTTCCGGCGCCTGCTGACGCCCGGCGGACGCATGGTCGCCATCTCCTTCGACCTGACACGGCTCGCCGCCTCACTCGGCTACATCGCCGCCAGCGCCGTACACGGACGCGGCCGGGTGCGCTTCTTCAGCGGCAACCCCACGCGGGCGCTCTTCGACGACCTCGCCCGCCAGGCGGCGGACGGGGGACTGCGCCCCGCGGTGGACAGGTGCTTCCCGCTGGAGGAGACGGCGGCGGCACACCGGGCGCTGGAGGCGGGCGGGGTACGGGGCAAGTACGTGGTCAGGATCGACTGATCGTCACGATCGCAGAGGCTCCTCAGCCTTTCCGGGACGGGTTTCATCCTCCGGCTCGGTGAACCGCACGACTCGCTCCACGCATCCCCGATCGCTGCGGCAGGGCGAGCGGCACCCGTCGTGGCCTCCAGGCGACCGGGCGCGTAAGGGGGCTGAGAGTCTGGTGCGCGTGACAGTTGATGCGGTTGAGGAGTTCGAGCAGCATCGTTCGAAGCTGTTCGGGTTGGCCTATCGGATGCCGGGTTCGGCTGAGGAGGCCGAGGACGTGACCGTGTGGGTGGACGGTGGCGGCAGGGTCGGCGCCGCTCGGCGGCCCATCTCCGGTGTCTCCAAGGTGGCGCTACCTGGTGGGGTCGTTGAACATCGCCGGTGAGGGGGGGCGGCTGTCGGCTACGGAGGTGAACGGCGCACCGGGACTGCTGGCCCGGGCCGGTGGGAAGCTGGTCGGCGTGCTGGTGCCGGAGACGTCGAACGGCCGGATCAGCGGGATTCGCATCATCGCCAACCCCGACAAGCTGCGGTCGTCACATTTCGAAGGTTCAGGTGGTGCCGATCGATCGGACGGCGTACCCGAGGTTCACGCGAGCCGTATCGGAGCGGGTCAAGATGTTTCCCCTGGCAATCGAGCAGACATTCGCCGAGCACCGCGGTCTGCTGCACGCCGTGGCCTACCGGGTGCTCGGCAGCGTCGCCGAAGCCGAAGATGTGGTGCAGGACGCGTGGTTACGCTGGAGTCGCGTCGATGTGGCGACCGTCGCGGACGCCGAAGGCTATCTGGTCAGGGTGGCCACCCGGCTGGCGATCGACCGGCTGCGCAGTGCACGCGTGCGGCGGGAGTCCTATGTGGGATCGTGGCTGCCCGAGCCGCTTCTGACCGATCCGGATGCCGCGCAGAACGTGCTGCTCAAAGAGTCGGTGTCGACCGCGATGCTGCTGGTGCTCGAGATGCTCTCCCCGGTGGAACGCGCGGTGTTCGTGCTCAGCGAGGCCTTCGGGTACGGCCACCACGAGATAGCGCACCTCATCGGGCGCAAACACGCGACAGTGCGCCAGATAGCGCTCCGCGCCAGGAAGGCGGTGGAGACGCGGCACCGACGCTATGACACCGATCAAGCGACCAGGCGGCAGGCCAGCGAGCGGTTTCTGGCGGCCTGCCTTGGCGGCGACCTGAATGCCCTGATGGAGGTATTGGCGCCGGATGTGACCATGGTGAGCGACGGTGGCGGATTCACCGGCGCCCCTCGCAGGGCCATCCACGGCCGCGAGCGTGTGGCCCGCGCCGCCGTCGTCCTGTCGGCACGTCGGCCGTACGACTCGCTGGCGCAGATCTTCCAGGTCAACGACGGCCCGGGAATCATCATCCACTCGGGGCGCACACCGGTGCTGGCGGCCACCTTCCACCTGACGAAGGGGAAAATCGAGGTGATCCACGTGGTCAGCAACCCGGAGAAGCTGACCGGCGTCGCGCTGTAACGCAGATCACACGGCGACGCGTCACTCCTCGGGCCGCCGTCTCGTCCGTGAGGCGATCAACCAGCCGATCGTTGTCACGGAAGAGGGAACAGCTTGATGTTCGCGGTCTATCTCACGGTCACACTTCTCGCTGCGGCGCTCTACGGTATGGCAGCCATCGCCAACCTCATCGGCCATGACTACCCCAAGAGCCAGGCGGACATGTTGGGCGTTCCCCGGTCCTGGATGCGCCTGTTGGGGGTGCTGCTGGCCGCCGGGGCGCTGGGGCTGCTGGCCGGAATCGCCGTGCCGATCCTGGGCACGCTCGCCGCCGGCGGGCTCGTGCTGTACTTCCTCGGCGCATTCGCGGCACACCTACGGGCCAACGACCACCACTTCGCCCCCTGGAGCCTCTTCTTCTGCATGGCGGTGGCCGCCCTGGCCGTCAACCTGACGTGCCGCTGATTCATCACTTGGGCGAAGACATCGCCTCGACGCGGACGTCATGAGCGGCACCGACGGCATCCACCCGCGGACCCGGCAGATCACCGCCCCGGACGCACCGAAGGCCCGGTACCCGGGCATCGCGGGGCGGCGACGAACGGCCTGGTGGGCGCGCAGCCGTGCGCCAGGCCGGGGAACGGGCGGCTCCCATTACGGCGTAGCCGACAATTCCGATACCCAGGGTGGGGCAGGGAACTCGTCGTCAGGTGAAAGGCCCGTCACCGTCTCTGCTCCGGAGTCAGGACGCGTCGGGTCCGGTCCCCGGTCCAGGCCGCTTCGAGGATCGCGGTCAGGCTGGCGGTGTCGGTCGGGCCCGGATGGTTCTGGATCAAGCGGGTGACGCCACTGGCCATCTCCGCGAAGCGCGGGAGGTCGGCGCGTGCCACGCCGATGTCCGCCAAGGTGGCAGGGATGCCGATGTCGGCAAGGAGCCCGTCGAGCCAGGTGAGGAACGTATCCGCGGCCTCGGCATCGGAGGCGTCGGTCACGTCGAGCCCGCACGCCCCGGCGAGGACGGCCAACCGGTCGCCGATGGCATCCTTGGCCGCGTCCAGCGCGTAGGGCAGCAGCAGCCCGACGCCCAGGCCGTGCGGTGTGTGGGTGGCTGCGCCGATGGGGTACTGGAGGGCGTGCGGAGCCCCGTTGCCCGCGTGGGAGAACGCGAGCCCGGCCAGCATGGACCCATAGGACATGTCCGCGCGCGCGTCCTTGTCGCCTCCGTCCCTGACGGCACGGGGCAAGCTGCGGGCGATCCGCTCCGCGGCCAGGAGCGCGTAGTGATCGGTGATCGGGTTGCGGCCGAGGAAGACCTGCTCCACCGGGTCGCGAGGTGCGTGGGCCCGGGGACGCGCGGTGTAGCTCTCCACCGCGTGGCAAAACGCGTCGATGCCGGAGTGGGCGGTGACGGTCGCGGGGCAGGTGTAGGTGAGCTCGGGGTCGACGATGGCGAAGTCGGGCACGATGTGGACACTGGAGACCCCCACCTTCAGCTCGCGGTCCGGGTCGGTCAGCACCGAGACGGGCGTGAGCTCGGAGCCGGTGCCTGACGTCGTCGGGACCGCGACGAGAGGAATCGTCGGCCCCGGCACCCTCGACTCGCCGTAGAAGTCGCGCGGCGTCCCACCGTGGCGCCGGATGACGCCGACGATTTTGGCGAGGTCGATCACCGTGCCGCCCCCGATGGCGAGGATCACGTCGGCGTCCACCTCTGCGGCGACCGAGACGGCCAGGGCGACATCGGTGAGTGGCACGTCCGGAGTCGCGTCGGCGAACACCCCGACGACTTCGACCTTCTCCCGCACTGCGGCCACGATCTCGGCCACGCCCGGCTGCCCCAGAAGAACCCGGTCGGTCACGATGAGGAGTCGCGAGCCGCACTCGGCCACCACTCGCGGGATGTTCTGCGCGACCCCTTCGCCCACTATCAGCTGGCGTGGTCCGCGGACGGTCTCAAGCATGTCAGTGCCTCTCTGGAACGTCGGCGGTGATTTGCTGGGCGGACGTCCAGGTCACCTGCGAGACCGGGACGGCGTCGGCAGGGTTGGCTGCCGGGTGGCGCAGGCGCGTGCCGGACTCCCGGATCCGGTCGTGCCCGGGCGCCCTCGGGTCCATCGCGATGCGGTGATCCTCGGCGGGCACCCGGAGCCGCAGGCCGGTCACGGTAGGTCGATCGCGGCGTAGGTGACGTCGAGGTACTCGAAGATGCCCTCGTGCGACCCCTCCTTGCCGATCCCGGACTGCTTCACGCCTCCGAACGGAGCCGACGGGTCCGAGATCAGGCCACGGTTGATGCCGATCATCCCCGTCTCCAGCCCTTCGGCGAACCGGAGCGCCCGCTGGAGGTCACGGGTGAAGACGTATCCGGCCAGGCCGTGCTCGGTGTCGTTGGCCTTCGCCATCACCTCGTCGTCGGACGTGAACGAGATGATCGGCGCCACCGGGCCGAAGATTTCCGCCTCCAGTATCTGCGCGTCTTCGGGCACGTCGACGAGGACCGTAGGCGGGTAGAAGTGGCCCGGCCCCTCCGGACGCTCGCCGCCCACCAGGACACGGGCGCCGCGATCGACCGCGTCGGCGACGAGCTCGTCGATCTTGGTGACCGAGGGCTCGTCGATCAGCGCCCCGACGTTCACGCCGTCGTCGAGACCGTGGCCCACCGAGAGTGCGGCCATCCGCTCGGCGAAGCGCGCCGTGAACTCCTCGCGCACCGGCTCCTCGACGTAGATCCGGTTGGCCGCGATGCAGGACTCCCCGATGTTGCGCATCTTGGCCACCATGGCACCGTCGAGCGCGACATCCAGGTCCGCGTCGGCACACACGATCAAGGCCGCGTTGCCGCCCAGTTCCATGGAGGTGCGCAGCACGTTGTCCGCCGCCTGTCGGAGCAGCACGCGCCCGACCTCGGTCGACCCGGTGAACGAAAGCTTGCGGGTCCGGCGGTCGGCCAGCAGTGCCGAGACCACCTTGCCGGAACGCTTTGTCGTCACGACGTTGACGACGCCCGGGGGAACGCCGACCTCCTCCATGATGCGGGCCAGGAACAGCATGGTGAGTGGCGTCTGGGCCGCCGGCTTGGTGATCGTCGTGCAGCCCGCCGCCAGCGCAGGAGCGATCTTGCGGGCACCCATGGCCAGCGGAAAGTTCCAGGGCGTCACGAAGACGCACGGTCCGACCGGCTTCGGTACGGTGAGGATGCGATATCCACCGGCGGGAGCGGTGTTGTAGCGTCCCTCGACGCGCACCGCCTCCTCGGCGAACCAACGGAAGAACTCGGCGCCGTAGGCCACCTCTCCGCGAGCCTCGGCGAGCGGCTTGCCCATCTCGAGCGTTATCAGCCGGGCGACCTCCTCGGATCGCTCGGTCAGTGCCCGGTACGTCGCGGTCAGCAACTCCGACCGTTTTCGCGGCGAGGTCGCCGCCCACTCCGCCATCGCCTTGCTCGCCGCGTCCAGAGCGGCGAGCCCGTCCACGACGTCGGCGTCCGCCACCTCGGCGATGGTCTTGCCGGTGGCCGGGTCCTCGACGGCGAAGGTGGCTCCGCCGGCGGCGTCGCGCCAGGCGTCGCCGATCCGGAGCCGCCGGTGCTCGGGGGCCAGGACGTTCATCGGGTCACTCATCGCGTCGCCTCCTGTGATGTGCTTGGTGATGTCCGGCGTGACCTCCGCGGTCGCGCCACGCGCGTTGACGAACGGGTCACACGACCTCGTCGGGGTCGAGGTCGCCGAGCGGGTCGAACGTGGCCTCGGCCCTGGCCGAGAGGCGACGCCCCGCGCCACCGATCGCCTTCTCGGGCCATGGCCGCTTCGGCGTCGTCAGGCCGTGCTCACCGGTGACGGTCCGCCGAGGCTCGATCGCCTCGTAGGGGCACATGTCGACGTCGCCCCGCGCGGTTACCTCCCGGCCTCGGACAGCGCCAGCCCGGTGTCCGCGTCGAACAGGTGCGCACGGTCCAGGTCGACCGTGACAAGCAGCCGCTCGCCCGGCGTACCGGTGACGGTGGGTCGTGCCTTGATCTTGAGCATCTCCGTCCCCACCCGGACGTCGACCACCGTCCGGTCACCGAGCGGCTCAAGGCCGTAGAGCTCACCCGGCAACGACGCGCTCCCACGCCGCTCGACGGACAGGTCCTCCGCGCGCAGGCCCAGCAGCAGCGGACGACCGTCCTCGGCCGTGGTCCAGCGGGGCCGCGGCAGCGTCCAGCCTTCCGCCCCGACCAGGCGATCTCCCTCGGCGTGGCAGGCGAGCAGGCTGATCGCCGGGCTCCCGACGAAGCCCGCGACCCACTGGTTGGCCGGACGCTCGTACACCTCGGCCGGCGTTCCGACCTGTTGCACCTTCCCCTCCTTGAGGACCGCGACCTGGTCGGCCATGGACAGGGCCTCGACCTGGTCGTTGGTCACGTAGACGAAGGTTCCCCCGAGGCTCCGGTGGATGCGGGTGAGCTCGGTGCGCATCTCGACGCGGAGCTTGAGGTCGAGGTTGGTCAGCGGCTCGTCCATGAGGAACGCGCGCGGGCGACGGACCAGTGCCCTGGCCAGGGCGACACGCTGCATCTCACCGCCCGACATCTGCGCGGGACGACGCTGCAGCAGGCGTTCGATGTGCAGCAGACTCGACATCTTCTCGACGGCGGCGGCGATCTCGCTGGAAGAGCAGCGGCGTGCCCGCAGTGGCGAGGCGATGTTCTCGTACGCCGTGAGTCGCGGGTAGAGGGCGTAGCTCTGGAAGACCATGGCCAGGTCGCGTGCGGCCGGGGTGTCACCGGTCGCGTCTCTCCCGTCCAGGTGCACCGACCCGGCGTCGAGCTTCTCAAGGCCGGCGATCGCTCGCAGGGTCGTCGTCTTGCCTGCCCCGGAGGGCCCCAGCACGACGAAGAACGAGCCGTCCGGCACGTCCAGCGTCACCCCGTCGAGGGCCTGGACTTTACCGAAGGACTTGGACAGCCCGTGCACTGCCACGGTTCCCATCAGGCCACCAGCTCTTCCGTGCTCGCGTCGTAGACGGGCGGGGGCCCGCCGGTGTGCCGCAGCCCGACCGGCGCGTCGGCGGCGAAACGGACGGTCAGTGGCATTCGAACCCGTGCGTCGCGCCGGTCGCCGTGGTCGACCACGTAGATGATCTCGTCGCCCAGCCACTCCGCCGAGACCACGCGGGCCGGGACCGAACGTTCCGCCCCCGGTTCCGTGACTTCCAGCGCCTCCGGCCGGACGCCCGCGATCAGGGAACGGTCGCGCGGCAGGTTCGGCGGTGGCGTGAGGGCCAGTCCGCTCTTGCTGCGCAGTTGCCCGTCGGCCAGCTCCACCTCGATCAGGTTCATCGGCGGGGAGCCGATGAACGCGGCGCAGAAGAGACTCGCCGGACGGTCGTAGACCTCCAGCGGCGTGCCGACCTGCTCGACGCGGCCCTTGTTGAGGATGGCGATTCTGTGACCGAGCGACATCGCCTCGACCTGGTCGTGGGTGACGTAGACCATCGTCGTCCCCAGCTCCCCTTGGAGGTGCTTGATCTCCGTGCGCATGTCCGCCCTCAGCTCCGCGTCCAGGTTGGTGAGGGGTTCGTCCATGAGGAACGCGCGCGGTCGTCGCACCAGGGCGCGAGCGAGCGCGACGCGCTGCTGCTCCCCGCCGGACAGCCGGTGCGGTCGCCGGTCCATGAGCGGGCCGAGCCGCATCAGCCGGGCGGCCTCGTCGACCCGCTCCTGCACCTCCTGCTTGGGCAGTCCCTCGGCCCGCAGGGGGAACGCCAGGTTGTCACGGGTTCTCAGATGCGGGTAGAGAGCGTAGAACTGGAACACCATGGCGATGTCGCGCTCGGCGGGCGGCAGGTCGTTGACCAGTGTGTCGCCGATGCGGATGTCGCCCGTCGTCTGCCTCTCCAGGCCGGCTATGGCCCGCAGCGTGGTCGTCTTGCCGCAGCCCGAAGGGCCGAGCATCACGAACAGCTCGCCGTCGGCGATGGACAGGTCCACGTGCTCGACCGCGACCGTCCCGTCCGGGTAGCGCTTGTGCAGCGCGGTCACCTCGATGCCCGCCATCAGCGTCGCACCGCCCCGAGCGTCACACCGGCGACGAGGTGCTTGCGCACCAGGTAGGCGAAGACGAGCACCGGTAGGGCGAACACTATGGAGGCGGCGGCCACGAGACCCCAGTCCACAGTGGTTCCGCCGATGAGGCCGGCGATGGCGGGCGGGGCCGTCCGCACGGCGTCGCTGGAGGTGAGGAAGATGGCGAACACGAACTCGTTCCACGAGAAGATGAGGGCGAAGACCGCCGTCGCGGCGATGCCGGGCAGGAGCAGGGGAAGGGTGAATTTCCAGAACGCCTGCAGGCGGGTGTAACCGTCGAGCATGGCGGCATCCTCGTACTCCGCGGGCACCTCGTCGACGAACCCCTTCATCATCCAGATCGTGAACGGGACGTTGAACGCGGTGTAGATGAGGATCAGGCCGAGCTTGGTGTCGAAGAGTCCGACTTGGCGGTACATGAGGAAGATCGGGATCACGACCACCACGGGCGGCATGAACCGGGTGGACAGGATGAAGAACAGCTGGTCCTTCTTGGCCTTCACGGCGAAGCGTGAGTAGGCCCAGGCCGCCGGGACCCCCAGCACGGTGGCCAGCACCGTGGAGACCCCGGCGACCACGACGGAGTTGAGGAACGCGCCGGACAAGGTCGAGGGACCGCCACCGGAGGCGACGAACACGTCCTTGAAATGGTCCAACGTGACCGTGAAGTTGAAGAACTTGGCCGGGATGGCGTAGACGTCCCGGTTCTCCTTGATGGACGTCTCGATCATCCACAGCACCGGGAAGAGCATCACGGTGGCCAGCACGGCCAGCAGCGCGACCTCCAGCACGGCGCGTCCCCGGCCGCCGAAGCGGCGCCCTGGGGGCCGGTGATCCTGGACAGGACCTGGGGACACGGCCTCGTCGACGGAGACGGCCATCAGTCCTCCTTGAGCTTGTTCAGGTAGCGCATGTAGAGCTGCGCGAGGACGATGACGACGAGGACCATGAGGATCCCGTACGCCGAGGCGGTTCCGGTGTTGAAGCCCAGGAACGCGACCTTGTAGACGTGGAACGACAACGTCTCGGTGGAGACTCCCGGACCTCCGCTGGTGAGGATGTAGACGAGGTCGAACAGCCGGAATGCCTCGATGGCCCTGAACAGCACGGCGATGAGGAGCAGCGGCCACACCAGCGGAAGAGTGATGGTGCGGAACCGGAACCACTCGGACGCCCGGTCGATCGAGGCGGCCTCGTACAGGTACTTGGGGACCGCGGTGAGGCCCGCGAGTGCGATGAGCATGATGAACGGCGTCCACTGCCAGGTGTCGACCACGATCAGGGAGATCAATGCCGTGTTCTGCCGGGTGAGCCACTCCACCTGCCCCAGGCCGAGCGAGCCGAGCATGCTGTTGATCACGCCGAACTGCGCGTCGAGCATGAATCGCCAGAACAGCCCGACCACGACCGGCGACAGCATCATCGGAACCAGGAACAGCGTGGTCAGCACTCCTCGCCCGTGCGTGCGCCGTGAGATCAGGTACGCGATGGAGAAACCGAGCACGGTCTGCAGGGTGACCGCACCGACCACGTAGATCAACGTCGTGAAGGCCCTCAGGTGGACCTGCGCCGAAGTCAGGATGGCGGTGAAGTTCTCGAACCAGACGAAGGTGGCGGCCCCCCCTCGGGTGGCCGAGTAGTCGGTGAACGACAGGTACAACGCCCACAGCAGCGGGAAAACCGACATCGCCAGCAACAGCAGCAACGCGGGGGAGATGAAGGCCACCGTGAGCCAGCGGTCGCTCAGGTGGCGGGACCGCCCCGGTGCAGGAGGCGTCACGGACGCCTCCTGCACCGGGTGGTCCGTCGTCAGAGAGACGGGGTCACTCACAGTCCGCCGCCACCCTTGCGGCCGGCGGAGTCGAGCACGCCCTGCTGTTCCTTGGCGATGTCGTTGAGCGCGTCCTTCGGGTTCTTCGCGCCGTTGAGAGCCGCGTTCACGTTGGTGTTCTCGATGTCGATGAGGCGCGCGTACTCGGGCACGTTCCACATGTCCCGCATCCGGGTGACCGAGTCGGCGTACACCTGGTTGAACGGCCCGGCATTGAGGAACTCGGGCGAGGCCAGGGCGTCCGTACGCGCGGGCACACCACCGGCGGCCGCCCACTTCTTCTGGATGTCAGCCTGCTCGAACCACTTCATGAAGTTCAGGGCCTCCGCCTGCTTCTCCGGGGAGGAGTAGGCCGACACGTGCATCCCCATGCCGCCGAGCGGCACCAGGTCCGTCTTCTGCTTCGGCAGGGTGGCGAAGCCCAGCTTCTGGAGGATCTCCTCCCGCGTGGTGCCGAGCGTCGACTCCTTCGGGTCGAGCAGGCCACCGCTCGCGGCGATCCAGTTGAACGCGATGCATGCCTTGCCCTGGGCGACCGCCGCGTTCACCTCGTCGATGAACCAGTTGCCGGAGCCCGCGGCGGTCAGCGGCTTCATCTTGTTGACCAGGACGTCCATCGCCTCCTGGCCCGCGGCGTCGTTGATGACGCCCTCGATCTTGCGCGCCTTGGAGTCCCAGAGTTTGCCGCCGTAGACGCCGTTGACCGTGTTGTAGGTCACGGCCGCGGCGTCGGAGCCGTTGGCCTGGTGGAAGGCCAGCCCGCTGACGCCGGGGTTGTCCGTCTGGCACTTCTCGGCGGCTGCGATCATCTCGTCCCAGGTCTGCGGCGGCTTGTCGCCGATCAGGTCCTTGCGGTAGATCATCGTCCAGGTGTCGCCGAGCAGTGGCAGGCCGTACAGGCTGGCGTTCTCGTCGCGCTGCCCGGTCTCCGCCTGGGGGTACTGGCCGTAGGCCGCCAGGAGGTACGGGTTGTAGGCGTCGACGTCGATGTTCTTCTTGACGAAGTCGGTGATGTCGAGGATGTTGCCGTTCGTCACGGCCTCGCCGATGTGCTGCGAGTCCAGGATCGGGATGTCGAAGTCGGTCTTGTTCGCTGCGAACTGGGTGAACATCGCGTCGTGCCAGTTCGCGTTCGGCACGGTGTTGACCTTGATGGTCACGTTCGACCGCTCCTTGGTGTACTCCGCGTTCGCGAAGTCTTCCAGAGCTTTGGCGGGGGGCCACTCGAACCAGATGAAGCTGAGGGTCAGCGGGTCCTTGGTGAGCTCCGGGATGTCCGCCGGCGCCTTGGGGGCGCTCGCCGCGCCGTCGTCCTGGCCACCGCAAGCCGCCATGGTCGTGGCCATCACCATGGCCATCGTCGCCAGCTGCACCTTTCGAGTGGGAACGGACAGTCGTCCTATCCGCTTGGGATACCGCATCCTCTTGCCTGCTTTCTGGGGGGTGGGAACTTCTGGAGCCCTGCTATGTGCTTCGCCGAGCAGTTGCTGGGTTGTTCGGGCGTGTTGCCGGCTGTCGCAGGGGCTGACCCGCGGACCGGCGTCACGAGTACGCCGCGACGTGATGGGCTTCAGGCAGTCGAGAGGTCCTTCGGTCCTTGTGGGCCCGATGGCGAATCGAGTAGGACGTCGAGCATGCTCATGGGAGCTCCAACTGATCGAAGCGGAGCGATGGCGGGCGGTTCCCCGATTGGTGAAGGATGGCTGGCATCCGTCACCTTTCCTATACGATCCGGGTGGGGGCGTCAATATCCCGTAGCGTTGCGACCGATGTCAACAGGTTCCCGAAGGCGCAAGAAAGGACCTCACGTCACGATGGACGACGAAGCGGTGATCGCGCGGCGCCGTGGGGCCATGAGAGGCGGAACGCCGCCGGGAAGATCTCGCGGCCGGCTTGCCGACGAGGTGTACGACACGCTGCTCGGACAGCTGATGTCGCTACGGATCGAGCCTGGCTCCCGCGTCACGATCGATGCCCTGGCGCGAGAGCTCGGGGTCTCGCAGACACCGATCCGAGACGCTCTGAACCGCATGGAGGCCGAGGGCCTGGTCGTGCGTGTGCCCCATGCCGGTTATCGCATTCCACCCCAGATCACCCGTGACCGATTCGAGGACATGGTTGAGGTCCGCCTGCTCCTCGAGCCGGCGGCGGCGCGCAGATCCGCCGAACGCGCATCCTCGAAGCAGGTGGACGGTATGCGACGAATGCTGGAGGAGATGGCGGAGCTGGAGGGGGGCGACGGGGCCATGGCCTATGGCGCCTTCGGGCTACGCGACGCCGCTTTTCACGATCTCATCGCCCTGAGCGCGGAGAACCAGGTCATCCGCGAAGCGCTCGCTCGCCTGCACACGCACGTGCACCTGTTCCGGCTTCTGCACGACACCCAGGTCACTCACCTGGCCATGGCCGAGCACGAAGAGGTTCTGGCCGCGATCGCCGCGCGTGATCCCGACGCCGCCGCCTACGCCATGCGTCGGCACATCCTGCTGTCGGGTGAGCGGTTTCGGCGATTGTTCGACGAGGCCCAGGACGCGGACTCGATGGCGGCAAAGGCTTGACGAGCGGGCCGGGCCGAGGAATGCTAACCCAACCGGAGCGGATCGGATCGGATCGGATTGGATCCATCTCACCCGCCCAGATGCGAGGAGAAGCAGGTGCCCAGAGCGCTGCTCCTGACCGGCGACGCCGCCGAGGAGCTCGACACCATGTATCCCTACTACCGTG
>NZ_JBEPDA010000036.1:0-55934 GCF_040299985.1 Streptosporangium sp. NPDC000563
TCGGCGGCGGAGCTGTTCGTGCGTGGTGTGACGGTGGACTGGCAGCAGGTGCTGACCGGTGGCCGCCGGGTGGATCTGCCCACCTACGCCTTCCAACATCAGGGGTTCTGGCCCGAGGGAACGGGATCCGGGGCCGGAAACGTGGCCGCGGCGGGGCTGGCAGCGACGGATCATCCGCTGCTGGGCGCGGCGGTGGGCCTGGCCGACTCGGATGGGGTGCTGCTGACCGGACGGTTGTCGTTGCGTTCACATCCGTGGCTGCTCGATCACGCGGTGGCCGGAATGGTGTTCTTCCCCGGCACCGGTTTCCTTGAGCTGGCGGTGCGGGCCGGTGACCAGGTCGGGTGTGATCTGGTGGAGGAGCTCACCCTGGTCGCACCGTTGGTGCTGGGTGAGAACGACGCCGTCGCGGTGCAGGTGTGGGTGGGTGCGGCTCAGGAGTCGGGTCGCCGGAGTGTGAACGTGTACGCCCGTTCGGCGGACGCGGCCGAGGAGGTGCCGTGGGTGCGGCACGCGACCGGCACGCTCGCCACGGGTGGCCGGGCCGTCGTGCCGTTCGACACGGCGGTGTGGCCGCCGGCCGGTGCGACCGCGATCGGGCTGGACGGTTTCTATGACCGGCTGGCCGAGGGGTTGCTCGCGTACGGCCCGGTGTTCCAAGGGTTGCGGGCGGCCTGGTGGGGCGAGGGGGGCGAGGTGTTCGCCGAGGTCGCCCTGCCCGAGCAGGCGCTGTCGGGTGCGGATGCGTTCGGGGTGCACCCGGCGTTGCTGGACGCGGCGTTGCACGCCTCGACGTTCGCCGGACTGGACGACGAGGTGGGGACGCGGTTGCCGTTCTCCTGGGCAGAGGTGAGCTTGCACGCCACCGGGGCGGCGATGCTGCGCGTGCGGCTGAGCCGGACCGCTGCCGACTCGGTGTCGCTGGTCGCGGTGGACGTTGCCGGGGAGCCGGTGCTGTCGGCGCGCTCGCTGGTGCTGCGCCCGTTCTCGCCCGACCAACTCGCCGCCGCCGATGGCGGGCAGGCGACGGCGGGGAACGGGTTGTTCCGGTTGGACTGGGCTCCGCTGCCGGAGCTTTCCATGGTCCATGTGGTGCCGGTGGCAGTGGTCGGTTTTGCGGGGTGCGAGCCCGACCCGCTGGGCTTTGCCGAAGTACGGAAGTCGGCCGACCAGCCGGTCGCGGTTCACCGTGATCTGTCGGCACTGACCGAGGCGGGGCCGGTGCCCGAGGTGGTGCTGGCCGAGGTCTGGGTCGATCAGGCCGGGGACGAGGCGATCTCGGCGCATGCGGTGACGGCCGGGGTGCTGGGCCTGCTGCAGGGGTGGCTGGCCGATGAGCGGTGTGCCGATTCGCGACTGGTGCTCGTCACGCGGGGCGCCGTGGCCGTGAGCGAGAGCGAGGCGATCACCGACCTGGCGGCCGCGACGGTGTGGGGCCTGATGCGGTCGGCGCAGTCGGAGAATCCGGGCAGGTTCGTGCTGGTCGACCTGGATGATCAGGATTCCTCGCTCGCTGCTTTGCGCGACGTACTGCTCGCGATGCCGACACTGGATGAGCCGCAGGTGGCGGTGCGTGAGGGTGGGGTGCGGGTGCCGAGGTTGGCGTCGCTGACCTCTGGTGCGGGCCTGTTGCCTCCGGCCGGTACGGCGTGGCGGTTGGGCAGCCGGGCCAAGGGCAGCCTGGACGCGTTGGAGTTGCTTCCGTTCCCGCAGGCGAGCGAGCCGCTGGAGGCAGGGCAGGTTCGGATGGCGGTGCGCGCGGCGGGGGTGAACTTCCGTGACCTGCTGGACGGGTTGAACGCGCTGGGGTGGTTCCAGGACAAGGTCGGCCTGATGGGCAGTGAGGTCGCCGGGGTGGTCCTCGAGGTCGGTCCCGGCGTCGAGGACCTGCGTCCGGGGGATCGGGTGATGGGTCTGGCCGATGGCGGGTTCGGACCGGTGGTCGTCGCCGAAGCCGTGATCTTGGTGAAGATTCCCGATCACTGCTCGTTCGAGCAGGCCGCGACGATCCCGGTGGCGTTCCTCACCACCTACTACGGGCTGATGGAACTGGCCGGCCTGCGGGAAGGCGAGCGGCTGCTGGTGCACGCGGGCGCCGGTGGGACCGGGATGGCGGCGATCCAGCTGGCGCAGCGGCTCGGGGTCGAGGTATTCGCCACGGCCAGTCCGGCGAAGTGGGACGTGCTGCGGTCGATGGGCATCCCCGACGATCACATCGCCTCCTCGCGCACCCTGGAGTTCGAGGACCGCTTTCGGGAGGTGTGCGGTGAGCGGGGCGTCGACGTGGTGCTCAACTCGTTGACGGGTGAGTTCATCGACGCCTCGGCGCGACTGCTGCGCCCCGGGGGCCGGTTCATCGAATTGGGCAAACTCGACATCCGCGACCAGGAGAGCTTCCCGGGATTGAAATATCACTGGTTCGACGTGGCGGATGCCGGGCCGGAGCGGCTGCGGCAGATGCTGGGCGAGCTGGTGAAACTGTTCGCGGCGGGTGAGCTGCGGCCGTTGCCGGTGACGACCTGGGACGTGCGCCGGGGCCGGGAGGCGTTCCGGTTCATGAGCCAGGCCAGGCACACCGGCAAGATCGTGCTGACGATGCCCCGGGTCTGGGACCCGGAGGGCACGGTGTTGATCACTGGTGGGACGGGCGGTCTGGGTGCGGAGGTGGCCCGGCATCTGGTGGCCGAGCACGGGATGCGGCATCTGCTGCTGGTCAGCCGCCGGGGTCTGGAGGCTCCGGGTGCGGTGGAGTTGCAGGCGGAGTTGATCGCGCACGGGGTCGAGGTCACCGTCGCCGCGTGCGACATGGCCGACCGGGACGCGGTCGCGGCGCTGCTGGCCGGGGTTCCGGAGGAGCACCCGCTGACGGCGGTGATCCACACCGCCGGTGTGCTGGACGACGGGACGATCACCTCGTTGACATCGGAGCGGCTGGACACCGTGCTGCGGCCGAAGATCGACGCCGCCTGGCATCTGCACGAGCTCACTCAGGGCATGGATCTGGCAGGGTTCGTGGTGTTCTCCTCGTTCGCCGGGGTGATGGGCAACGCGGGTCAGGGTAACTACGCGGCGGCGAACGCCTGGCTGGACGCGTTGATGGCGCGGCGCCGGGCTCAGGGACTGCCGGGGCTCTCGCTGGCCTGGGGTTTGTGGGCGCAGGCCACCGGGATGACCGGGGCCATGTCGCAGGCCGACGTACAGCGAATCACCTCGGCCGGGCTGCCGCTGATCACCACCGAGCAGGGTATGGCGCTGTTGGACGCGGCCCTGGGGTCGGACGCACCGCTGGTGCTTCCGGTCCTGCTGAACCTGCCGGCGATGCCCGCTCAGCTGGTGCCGCCGCTGCTGCGCGGCCTGGTGCGCGGCACCCGCCGTACGGCGGCGGTGGCGCGTGCGGCCGATGAGGGAGCGTTGGTGCGGCAGTTGGCCGGGCTGACGCAGACCGACCGGACCCGGTTCATGACCGACCTGGTCCGCGGTCAGGCCGCTGCGGTCCTCGGACACTCCGACTCCACGGCGGTGGACGTCAGGCGGGAGTTCCGCGAGCTGGGCTTCGACTCGCTGACCGCGATCGAACTGCGCAACCGCCTCAACGTGGCCACCGGGTTGCGGCTGCCCTCCACCCTCGTCTTCGACTACCCCACCCCCGCCGTGCTCGGTGAGTATCTGCTGAGCGAGGTGCTCGGCGCGCACGGCGACGCCATCCTGCCGGTGGCCACGGTCTCGGTCGGGGACGACCCGATCGTCATCGTCTCGATGGCCTGCCGCTACCCCGGAGAGGTGAGCTCTCCGGAGGATCTGTGGCGGCTGGTCGTCGAGGGGCAGGACGTGATGACCCCGCTGCCGGCCGGTCGCGGATGGGAAGGGTTCAGCGCTCTGGGCCTGAAGGGCGGGTTCGTTTCCGACGCCCCCGGGTTCGACGCGGAGTTCTTCCGGATCTCACCGCGTGAGGCGCTCGCGATGGACCCGCAGCAGCGGCTGCTGCTGGAGACGGCCTGGGAGGTCCTCGAACGCGCGGGCATCGACCCGGACTCGTTGCGCGGCAGCGAGACCGGCGTCTTCATCGGCGCCTCCGGCTCGGGCTACACGCCCGGGGAGGAGTCTCTCGGTTACATCATGACCGGCCTGATGGGTAGCGTGGCCTCCGGCCGGATCTCCTACACCTTCGGGCTGGAGGGTCCGGCGGTGACGGTGGACACCGCGTGCTCGTCGTCGCTGGTGACCATCCACATGGCGGCACAGGCCCTGCGCAACGGGGAGTGCTCGCTGGCCCTCGCCGGCGGTGTGACGGTGATGACGACCCTCGCGGCGTTCGCGGAGTTCGGTGAGCAGGGCGGCCTGGCGCAGGATGCCCGCTGCAAGGCGTTCTCCGACTCGGCGGACGGCATCGGATGGTCCGAGGGCGTCGGCCTGGTGATGCTGGAGCGGCTGTCGGACGCCCAGCGCAACGGCCACGAGGTGCTGGCGGTGGTGCGGGGTTCGGCGATCAACCAGGACGGCGCGTCCAACGGTCTGACCGCGCCGAACGGCCCCTCGCAGCGGCGGGTGATCCGTCAGGCGCTTGCCGTCGCCGGGCTGTCTCCCTCCGAGGTGGACGTGGTCGAGGCGCACGGCACGGGGACGACGCTGGGTGACCCGATCGAGGCGCAGGCGCTGCTGGCGACGTACGGCCAGGACCGGCCGGAGGAGCGACCGATCCTGCTGGGGTCGATCAAGTCGAATCTCGGTCACGCGCAGTCGGCGGCGGGTGTGGCGAGCGTGATCAAGATGGTGATGGCTCTCCAGCACGGGGTGCTGCCCAAGACGTTGCACGTGGACGAGCCGTCGTCGCATGTGGACTGGGCCTCGGGTGCGGTGGAGCTGCTGACCGAGACGATGGACTGGCCGGACATGGGTCGTCCGCGTCGGGCGGGGGTGTCGTCGTTCGGGATCAGCGGCACCAACGCACACATGATTTTGGAGCAGGGGCCGCAGGTCGCGGAGCCGGAGGCCGGTGATACCGGTTCGGCCGTGGGTGTGGTGCCGTGGGTGGTGTCGGGCAAGAGCGAGGAGGCACTGCGGGCGCAGGCGGGTCGTCTGGTGTCGTTCGTGGACGCGCGCGACGAGCTGGGCCTGGTGGATACGGCGTTCTCGCTGGTGGGGTCGCGGTCGGTGTTCGAGCACCGCGCGGTGGTGGTCGGCGGGGAGCGTGTGGGGCTGCTGGCGGGGTTGGGTGCGCTGAGCGTGGGTGAGTCGGCGCCCGGGGTGGTGCGGGGTGTCGCCGATGTGGATGGCCGGATGGTGTGGGTGTTCCCGGGTCAGGGGGCGCAGTGGGTGGGGATGGGTGCGGCTCTGTTGGAGGAGTCGGGGGTGTTCGCGGCTCGGATGGCGGAGTGTGCGGCGGCGTTGGAGCCGTTCGTGGAGTGGTCGTTGCTGGATGTGGTGCGTCAGGTGGAGGGTGCTCCGTCGCTGGATCGGGTGGATGTGGTGCAGCCGGTGTCGTTCGCGGTGATGGTGTCGTTGGCGGCGGTGTGGGAGTCGCTGGGAGTGCGGCCGGACGCGGTGGTGGGGCATTCCCAAGGTGAGATCGCGGCGGCGGTGGTGGCCGGCGGGTTGTCGTTGCAGGATGGCGCCCGGGTGGTGGCGTTGCGGAGCCGGTTGATCGGTGAGCGGCTTGCTGGACGTGGGGCGATGGCGTCGGTGGCGCTGCCGGTGGAGCGGGTTGAGGCCGTTTTGGTGGAGGGGGTGTCGGTGGCGGCGGTCAACGGTCCGAGCTCGGTGGTGGTGGCCGGTGAGGTCGCGGCAGTCGAGGAGCTGGTGGAGCGGTTGTCGGCTGAGAATGTTCGGGTGCGGCGGATCGCGGTGGATTACGCCTCGCATTCGGCGCAGGTGGATCTGATCGCCGAGGAGCTGGCCGGGGTTCTGGCGGGGGTGGCGCCGCAGCCGGTGCGGGTGCCGATGCTGTCGACCGTGACCGGTCAGTGGCTGGAAGGGCCGGAGCTGGAGGCCGGGTATTGGTGTGAGAACCTGCGGCGCACGGTGGGCTTCGCTCCGGCGGTCGGGCAGTTGCTGGAGCAGCGGTATCGGGTGTTCGTCGAGGTGAGTCCGCATCCGGTGCTGACGGTCGGGGTTGGTGAGTGCGTGGACGCGGCCGAGGTGGAGGCCGTGATCGCCGGGACGCTGCGTCGTGACGAGGGTGGCCTGGAGCGGGTGCTGGTCTCGGCGGCGGAGCTGTTCGTGCGTGGCGTGACGGTTGACTGGCAGCAGGTGCTGACCGGTGGCCGCAGGGTGGATCTGCCCACCTACGCCTTCCAGCACCAGCGGTTCTGGCCGAACGCGCGGCAGAGCGGTGATGCCCGTGTTCTGGGCCTGGCCGCGACGGGTCATCCGCTGCTGGGCGCGGCGGTGGGCCTGGCCGATTCCGACGGTGTGTTGTTGACGGGCCGCTTGTCGCTCTCGTCGCATCCGTGGCTGGCCGATCATGTGGTGGCCGGGATGGTGTTCTTCCCGGGGACCGGGTTCGTGGAGCTGGCGGTGCGGGCTGGTGACCAGGTCGGCTGCGAGGTGGTCGAGGAGTTGATCCTGGACGCTCCGCTGGTGCTGGGCGAGGACGACGCGGTCGTGGTCCAGATCGCGGTGGGTGCGCCGGAGGAGACCGGTCGGCGGAGCGTGAGTGTCTACGCCCGTTCGGCGGATGCGGCCGAGGAGGTGCCGTGGGTACGGCACGCCACCGGCACGCTCGCCACAGGCGGGCGGGCCGCGGTGCCGTTCGACACGGCGGTGTGGCCGCCGGTCGGCGCGACCGCGATCGAGCTGGACGGCCTCTATGACCAGCTGGCCGAAGGGTTGCTCACCTACGGTCCGGTGTTCCAGGGATTGCGGGCGGCCTGGCGGGGTGCCGATGGCGCGGTGTTCGCCGAGGTGGCGCTGCCGGAGGAGGCACAGTCGGACGCGGGGTCGTTCGGGGTGCACCCGGCTCTGCTGGACGCGGCGTTGCACGCGGTGAGTTTCGCCGGGCTGGACGCCGCGGCGGGTACGCGCTTGCCGTTCTCCTGGGACGAGGTGTGCCTGCACGCGAGTGGGGCGACCCTGCTGAGGGTGCGACTGGCCAAGGTGGGCGAGGACGCGGTGTCGCTGAGCGCGGTGGACTTCGCCGGGGAGCCGGTGGTGTCGGCGCGTTCCCTGGTGCTGCGCCCGGTCTCGGCCGACCAGCTCGTCGCCGTCGGTAGCACCCCGGCGGTGGAGCGGGACGCGTTGTTCGGCCTGGAGTGGACGCCCTCGGCTCAGATGCCGGTATCCGACGCCGAACCGGACGTGGTCGAACTCGCCGGAGAGGCCCTTTCTGACCTGGCCCTGCTGGATTCGGTGCCGGATGTGGTCATGGTCTCGGTGGGGTCGGCCGATGCCGAGGACGTGGTGGGGTCGACGCACGCGGTGGTCGCGCAGGTCCTGGGGTTGTTGCAGGAGTGGTTGGCCGATGAGCGGTTCGTCGGTTCGCGGTTGGTGTTCGTGACCCGGGGTGCGGTCGAGGCGCGGGATGGTGATGTGGTCGTTGATCTGGCGGCTGCGGCGGTGTGGGGGTTGGTGCGGTCGGCGCAGTGGGAGAATCCGGGCCGGTTCGTGCTGGTCGATGTCGATGTCGATGTCGATGTCGATGGTGATGGTGGGTTGTCGTCGTCGGTGTTGGCGGGGGTGTTGATTTCGGGTGAGCCGCAGGTGGCGGTGCGTGAGGGTGGGGTGTTGGTGCCGCGTCTGGTGCGGGTGGCGCCTGCTGAGGAGGTGGGGCGGTCGTGGGATCCGGAGGGGACGGTGTTGATCACTGGTGGTACCGGTGGTCTGGGGGGGAGTTTGGCTCGGCATGTGGTGGCCGAGCGTGGGGTGCGGCATCTGGTGCTGACCAGCAGAAGAGGGCTGGAGGCTCCGGGTGCGGTGGAGTTGCAGGCGGAGTTGATCGCGCATGGGGTCGAGGTCACGGTCGCGGCCTGTGACATGGCCGACCGCGACCAGGTGGTGGCCCTGCTGGCGCAGGTGGACGACGAGCACCCGCTGACCGCGGTGATCCACACTGCCGGTGTGCTGGCCGACGGCACGATCCCGTCGCTCACGCCTGAGCGGCTGGAGACGGTCCTGCGGCCGAAGGTCGACGCCGTCTGGCATCTGCACGAACTCACCCGGGATCTGGATCTGGCGGCGTTCATCATCTACTCGTCCCTGTCGGGCGTGATGGGCTCCGCAGGGCAGGGCAACTACGCGGCCGCGAACACGTTCTTGGACGCCTTGGCGCAGGTGCGCAGGGCCGAGGGGCTGCCCGCGCTCTCGCTGGCCTGGGGGCCCTGGACCCAGGACACCGGATTGACCGGCACGCTGGGCGATATCGATATGCAGCGGATCACCCGTACGGGCATGCCGCCGCTGTCGGTGGAGCAGGGCATGGCGCTGTTCGAGGCCGCTACCGCGCTGAAGCACGCGGTGCTGGTTCCGGTTCGGCTGGATCTTCCTTCGATACGCACCTACGGCGAGGTGCCGGCGTTGTTGCGTGGTCTGGTGCGGGGTGGTCGGCGGTCGGCGGCGTCGGGTTCGGTGGTGGCCGCGACGTTGTTGCAGCGGTTGGCTCCGTTGGGGGCGGCCGAGCGGGCCGAGGTGCTGGTGGACCTGGTGCGTGTCGAGGCGGCGATGGTGCTGGGTCATGCCTCGTCCGACATGGTGGAGGTGCGTCGGGAGTTTCGTGAGCTGGGCTTCGACTCCCTGACCGCGGTCGAGTTGCGTAACCGGCTGAACGCGGCGACGGGGCTGCGGTTGCCGTCCACGCTGGTGTTCGACTACCCGACACCGACCGTACTGGCGGACTTCCTGCTGGCCGAACTGTTCGGTGAGGACGCCGATGTGCGGGTTCCCGCGATGCCGGTGCCGGTGACGAACGATCCGGTCGTGATCGTGGGCATGGCCTGCCGTTTCCCGGGTGAGGTCGCCTCTCCGGAGGATCTGTGGAGGCTGGTGGCCGAGGGCGGGGACGGGATCTCCGAGTTTCCGACCACGCGAGGCTGGGATCTGGGGGCCTCGTACAGTTCGGACTACGTGCGCGAGGGTGGTTTCCTGGAGAGTGCCACGCAGTTCGATCCGGGGTTCTTCGGGATCTCGCCGCGTGAGGCGCTGGCGATGGACCCGCAGCAGCGCCTGCTGCTGGAGACGTCGTGGGAGGCGATCGAGCGGACGGGTGTGGACCCGATCTCGTTGCGCGGCAGCCGCACCGGCGTGTTCGCCGGGGTGATGTATCACGACTACGGGATGAGCGCCGCACTCCCGCCGGAGGCGATGGGCTTCATCAGCACCGGTACGGCGGGCAGCGTCGCGACCGGTCGGATTTCGTACGCGCTGGGCCTGGAGGGTCCTGCGGTGACGGTGGACACGGCGTGTTCGTCGTCGCTGGTGGCGATGCACATGGCGGCGCAGGCACTGCGCTCGGGTGACTGCGACCTGGCACTGGCCGGTGGTGTGACGGTGATGGCCACCCCGGCGGTGTTCATCGGCTTCAGTGTGCAGGGTGGGCTGGCGGGAGATGGGCGGTGCAAGTCCTTCGCCGACGCGGCGGACGGCACCAACTACTCCGAGGGTGTGGGCATGCTGGTGCTGGAGCGGTTGTCGGACGCGCGCCGCAACGGCCACCAGGTGCTGGCGGTGGTGCGCGGGTCGGCGGTGAACCAGGACGGCGCCTCCAACGGTCTGACCGCGCCGAACGGTCCCTCCCAGCAGCGGGTGATCCGTCAGGCCCTGGCCGGGGCCGGGCTCTCGGTGTCCGAGGTGGACGCGGTCGAGGCGCACGGTACGGGGACGACGCTGGGTGACCCGATCGAGGCGCAGGCGCTGCTGGCGACCTATGGCCAGGATCGGGACGAGGACCGTCCGCTGCTGCTGGGGTCGATCAAGTCGAACCTCGGTCACACTCAGGCGGCGGCCGGTGTGGCGGGTGTGATCAAGATGGTGATGGCTCTGCGGCACGGTGTGCTGCCTCGGACGTTGCACGTGGATGAGCCGTCGTCGCACGTGGACTGGGCCTCGGGTGCGGTGGAGCTGCTGACCGAGCAGGTCGAGTGGCCTCAGACGGGTCGTCCGCGTCGGGCGGGTGTGTCGTCGTTCGGGATCAGCGGCACCAACGCGCACGTGATCTTGGAGCAGGGGCCGGAGGCTCCTGAGCGGGAGTCGCGTGACCAGGGCCAGGCGCCGGGTGCGGTGCCGTGGGTGGTGTCTGCGAAGACCGAGGAGGCACTGCGGGCACAGGCCGGGCGATTGCTGACGCACGTGCGGGCTGCCGGTGAGATTGACCCGCTGGATGTGGGGTCGTCGCTGGTGGTGTCGCGGTCGGTGTTCGAGCACCGTGCGGTGGTGGTCGGCGGGGATCGTGGGGGTTTGCTGGCGGGGTTGGGTGCGGTGGCTTCGGGTGAGCCCACGGCGAATGTGGTGTCCGGGGTGGCCGATGTGGTGGGCAAGTCGGTGTGGGTGTTCCCGGGTCAGGGGGCGCAGTGGGTGGGGATGGGTGCGGCTCTGTTGGAGGAGTCGGGGGTGTTCGCGGCGCGGATGGCCGAGTGTGCGGCGGCGTTGGAGCCGTTCGTGGACTGGTCGTTGCTGGAGGTGATCCGGCAGGTGGAGGGTGCGCCGGGGCTGGATCGGGTGGATGTGGTCCAGCCGGTGTCGTTCGCGGTGATGGTGTCGTTGGCGGCGGTGTGGGAGTCGCTGGGTGTTCGTGCGGACGCGGTGGTGGGGCATTCGCAGGGTGAGATCGCGGCGGCGGTGGTGGCCGGTGGCCTGTCGTTGCAGGACGGCGCCCGGGTGGTGGCGTTGCGCAGCCGCCTGATCGGTGAGCGGCTTGCTGGACATGGAGCGATGGCGTCGGTGGCGCTGCCGGTGGAGCAGGTCACCGAGCGGGTGGCGGCGTGGGACGGGCGGATTTCGGTGGCGGCGGTCAATGGTTCGAGCTCGGTGGTGGTGGCCGGTGAGGTCGCGGCGGTCGAGGAGCTGGTGGAGCGGTTGTCGGCTGAGAATGTTCGGGTGCGGCGGATCGCGGTGGATTACGCCTCGCATTCGGCGCAGGTGGATCTGATCGCCGAAGAGCTGGCAGCGGTGCTGGCGGAGGTGAGCCCGGGTTCGGTGCGGGTGCCGATGCTCTCGACCGTGACCGGCCAATGGCTGGAGGGCCCAGAGCTGGCAGCCGGGTATTGGTGTGAGAACCTGCGGCGCACGGTGGCTTTCGCTCCGGTGATCGGAGAGTTGCTGGAGCAGCGGTATCGGGTGTTCGTCGAGGTGAGTCCGCATCCGGTGCTGACGGTCGGCATCGGTGAGTGTGTGGACGCGGCCGAGGTGGAGGCTGTGATCGCCGGGACGCTGCGCCGCGATGAGGGCGGCCTGGAGCGGGTGCTGACGTCGGCCGCGGAGCTGTTCGTCCGTGGCGTGACGGTCGACTGGCAGCAGGTGCTGACTGGTGGCGGCAGGGTGGATCTGCCCACCTACGCCTTCCAGCACCAGCGGTTCTGGCCGAACGCCAAGCAGAGCGGTGACGCTCGCGTTCTGGGCCTGGCCGCGACGGATCACCCGTTGCTGGGTGCGGTGATGCCTCGGGCCGACTCCGATGGAGTGGTGCTGACCGGCCGGTTGTCGGTGAGTGCGCAGCAGTGGCTGGCCGACTACGTGGTGGCGGGCTCGGTGGTGGTACCGGCGTCGGCGTTCGTGGAGCTGGCGGTGCGTGCCGGTGACCAGGTCGGCTGCGAGGTGGTCGAGGAGCTGACCCTGGATGCTCCGCTGGTGCTGGGCGAGGACGACGCGGTGGCGGTGCAGGTGTGGGTGGGAGCTGCGGAGACGTCGGGCAGCCGGTCGGTGAGTGTGTACGCCCGTTCGGCGGACGCGGCCGAGGAGGTGCCGTGGGTACGGCACGCCACCGGCACGCTCGCCACGGATGCTTCGCCTGCCGAGCCGTTCGACATGGCGGTGTGGCCGCCGGCCGACGCGGCCGCGATCGAGCTGGCGGGGCTGTATGAAGAGCTGGCGGGGGAGGGCTTGGGCTATGGCCCGGTGTTCCAGGGACTGCGGGCGGCCTGGCGACGCGATGACGAGCTGTTCGCCGAGGTGAGGTTGCCCGAGCAGGCCGGTGACGCGGGTTCGTTCGGGTTGCATCCGGCGCTGCTGGACGCGGCGTTGCACATTGTGCCGTTCGCCGGGTTGGATGATGTCGCGGGTGGCCGCCTGCCGTTGTCATGGGGTGGGGTGTGCCTGCATGCGGCCGGGGCGTCGGTGCTGCGGGTGCGGCTGGCCAGGACTGGCGGCGGTGCGTTGTCGCTGAGCGCGGTGGATGCGGCCGGGGCGCCGGTGGTGTCGGCGAGGTCGGTGGCACTCCGGCCGATCTCCACCGAGCACGTGGCCGGCTCCGACCCTCGCGGGGCCAGGCAGGACGCGTTGTTCCGGGTGGAGTGGCCTGCTGCGAGTGGCCTGTCGCAGGCCGACGAGGTGCCGGTGTCGATACAGGTGGCGGTGCTCGGCTTGGACGTGCTGGGTCTTGCCCCCGCGTTGCGGGCGGTCGGGGACGTGGTGCCGGTGCATGCGGATCTGCCCGCGCTGGCCGGGGCGGGCCCGGTACCGGGTGTGGTGCTGATGGAGGTGGCCTCCGACCCGGTGGTCGGGGTGGTGGAGTCTGCGCATGCACTGACCGCCCATGTGCTGGACCTGCTGCAGCGGTGGCTGGCCGAGGAGCGGTACGCCGACTCGCGCCTGGTGTTCGTCACCAGGGGCGCGGTCGCGACCGACGATGGCGAAGTGGTGGCCGATCTCCCGGCCGCTGGGGTGTGGGGCCTGGTCCGCAGTGCTCAGTCGGAGAACCCGGGCCGGTTCGCGCTGGTCGACGTGGATGATCAGGAGTCCTCGCTGTCGGTCCTGCTCGACGCACTGGTTGGGGTGCTGGCCTCGGGTGAGCCGCAGGCGGCGGTGCGCGGGGGTGAGGTGCGGGTTCCGCGGATGGCGCGGGTGGTGTCCGGCTCTGACGTCGGCGACGAGGCGGGCCGGGTCTGGAATCCGGAGGGGACGGTGTTGATCACCGGTGGTACCGGTGGTCTGGGAGCTTTGTTCGCGCGGCACGTGGTGGCCGAGCGGGGAGTGCGGCACCTGCTGCTGACCAGCCGTCGAGGGGTGGACGCTCCGGGAGCACTGGAGTTGCGGGCGGAGTTGATCGCGCATGGGGTCGAGGTCACGATCGCGGCGTGCGACATGGCGGATCGGGATCAGGTCGCGGGTCTGCTGGCCGGGATCGACGCCGAGCACCCGCTGACCGCGGTGATTCACACCGCGGGTGTGCTGGCCGACGGCACGATTCCGTCGCTGACGGCGGAAGGGCTGGATGCGGTGCTGCGTCCCAAGGTCGACGCCGCCTGGCATCTGCACGAGCTCACCCAGGACCTGGACCTGGCCGGATTCGTGGTGTTCTCCTCGTTCGCCGGGGTGATGGGCAATGCCGGGCAGGGCAACTACGCGGCGGCGAACGCGTTCCTCGACACACTGGCCCGGCAGCGCCGGGCCGGGGGACTGCCGGGACTGTCGCTGGCGTGGGGCCTGTGGGAGCAGGAGACCGGGATGACCGGCACGCTGGGCGCGGTCGATCTGCGCAGGATGGCGCGGGCGGGGATGCCGGCGCTCTCGGCCGAGCAGGGGCTCGCGGCGTTCGAGGCGGCCACCGCGTCGGGTCGGGCGGCGGTGGTGGCGGCGCGGCTGGATCTCTCGGTGCTGCGCACGTTCCCCGAGGTGCCGCATCTGATGCGTGGCCTGGTTCGTGCGGGCCGTCGGTCGGCGGTTTCCGCCCTCGCGGGTGGGGATTCGGAGCTGGTGCGGCGGCTGGCGGGGTTGGGTGAGGCCGAGCAGGTTCGGCTGGTGGTGGAGATGGTGCGGGCGCAGGCGGCGGCGGTGCTGGGGCACGAGTCGGCGGAGACCGTCCAGGCGCGGCGGGAGTTCCGTGAGCTGGGCTTCGACTCCCTCACCGCGGTGGAGTTGCGTAACCGGCTCAATGCCGTCACCGGCCTGCGGCTGCCCGCCACCCTCATCTTCGACTGCCCCACCCCCGTGAGCCTCGCCGAACACCTTTTGGCGGAAATCGCGCCCGGAACGAACACCTCGGTGGAGCTGTCGTTGCTGGCCGATCTCGACCGGTTCGAGACCGCTCTTTCCGGCTACGCACTCGACGATCTCGCCCGGAACGGCATCTCGACCCGGTTGCGGCACCTGCTGGCGAGGGTGAGCGAGAGCGGCACGGAAACTAGTGAAATCGCTGTCGCCGGCATGCTCGAATCGGCGAGTACCGAGGAAATCCTCAGCTTCATCGACAACGAACTGGGCCGCTCGAAAGATCTGTGATTCGAGCCCGCGTCTGAACAATGTGAAGGGCCACTCTCATGTCCGAAGACCGGAAGCTCGTCGAGTACTTGAAATGGGTCACCGCCGATTTGCACGAGACCCGTCGGCGGCTCGAAGAGGTGGAGTCGGGCAGGCAGGAACCGATCGCGATCGTGTCGATGGCGTGCCGTTACCCGGGTGGGGTCGACTCTCCCGAGGATCTGTGGCGGTTGCTGGTCGAGGGCGAGGACGCGATCGCGCCGGTCCCGACCGATCGGGGCTGGGACCTGGAGTCGATGTCGGCGGTGGGTATCGGATCCGAGGGTGGGTTCCTGGGGGATGTGGCGGGGTTCGACGCGGGGTTCTTCGGGATCTCGCCGCGTGAGGCGCTCGCGATGGATCCGCAGCAGCGGTTGCTGCTGGAGACGACGTGGGAGGCGGTCGAGCGGGCCGGGATCGACCCGGCCTCGCTGAAGGGCAGTTCCACCGGGGTGTTCGTGGGCACCAACGGTCAGGACTACATGAGCCTGATCATGAGTTCTCCGGCGGACGCGCAGGGCAACGGCGTCACCGGTGTGGCGGCCAGCGTGCTGTCGGGCCGCCTGTCGTACACGCTGGGCCTGGAGGGGCCCGCGGTGTCGGTGGACACGGCGTGTTCGTCGTCGCTGGTGACATTGCACCTCGCGGCGCAGGCGCTGCGGCAGGGGGAGTGCTCGCTCGCGCTGGCCGGCGGTATCACGGTGATGACGTCGCCGATGGTGCTGGTCGGCTTCGGCATGCAGGGCAGCGGGGTGGCGCCCGATGGCCGGTGCAAGGCGTTCTCCGACAGCGCGGACGGCACCAGCTGGTCCGAGGGTGTGGGCATGCTGGTGCTGGAGCGGTTGTCGGACGCGCGCCGCAACGGCCACCAGGTGCTCGCGGTGATGCGTGGCTCCGCGGTGAACCAGGACGGCGCGTCCAACGGCCTGACCGCGCCGAACGGCCCCTCGCAGCGACGGGTGATCCGCCAGGCGCTGATCAGCGCCGGTCTGTCGGCGTCCGAGGTGGACGCGGTGGAGGCGCACGGCACCGGCACGGTCCTGGGTGACCCGATCGAGGCGCAGGCGCTGCTCGCGACGTACGGCCAGGACCGGGACGAGGACAGGCCGCTGCTGATAGGTGCGATCAAGTCGAACCTCGGTCACGCGCAGGCGGCGTCGGGTGTGGTCGGCGTGATCAAGATGGTGCTCGCGATGCGGCACGGTGTGCTTCCCAAGACGCTCCATGTCGATACTCCCTCCTCGCACGTGGACTGGTCGGCGGGCGCGGTGAAGCTGCTGACCGAGGCGGCCGAGTGGCCTCAGACGGGTCGTCCGCGTCGGGCGGGTGTGTCGTCGTTCGGGATCAGCGGCACCAACGCGCACGTGATCCTCGAACAGGGGCCGGAGGTACCGGAGTCCGGAGAGGTTTCGCAGGGCGAGGCGCCCGCGGGCGTGGTGCCGGTGCCGGTGTCGGCGAAGACGGGTCAGGCGTTGCGGGTGCAGGCCGGGCAACTGCTGTCCCTCCTGGAGGGTGAGCCCGGTCTCGGGTTGGCCGATGTGGCGTTCTCGCTGGCGACGACGCGGTCGGCGTTCGAGCATCGGGCGGTGGTGCTGGCCGATGGTCGTGAGGGTGTGCTGGCCGGGCTGGGGGCGTTGGCCGAGGGTCTGCCGGGTGCGGGTGTGGTGCGCGGGGTGGCCGCGGGTGAGCCGCAGCTGGCGGTGCTGTTCACCGGTCAGGGGTCGCAGCGGGCCGGGATGGGCCGGGAGTTGTATGGGCGGTTCCCGGTGTTCGCCGAGGCGCTGGACGCGGTGATCGCCGAGCTGGATCCGCTGCTTGAGGGGTCGTTGCGTGAGGTGCTGTTCGCCGAGCCGGGGTCGGCGCAGGCGGAGGCGCTGGACCAGACAGGGTGGGCGCAGCCGGCGTTGTTCGCGGTGGAGACGGCGCTGTTCCGGCTGGTGTCCTCGTGGGGAATCCGGCCGGACGTGCTGGCGGGCCACTCGGTCGGGGAGATCACCGCGGCGCACGTGGCCGGGGTGCTGTCCTTGAAGGACGCGTGCGCGCTGGTGGCGGGCCGGGCGCGGTTGATGCAGGCGCTTCCCGCCGGTGGGGCGATGGTGGCGGTGCAGGCCTCCGAGGAGCAGGTCGCCGAGCTGCTCGCCGGACGCGAGAAGGAGGTCTCGGTCGCGGCGGTGAACGGCCCGGCCTCGGTGGTGATCTCCGGGGCTGAGCAGCCGGTCCTCGACATCGCCGCAGCCCTGGAGGAACGAGGGGCACGGACGAAGCGGTTGCGGGTGTCGCACGCGTTCCATTCGCCGCTGATGGACCCGATGCTGGAGGACTTCCGCGCTCTGGCGAGCGGGCTCACCTACGGGGCGCCGAGGACCCCGATCGTGTCCACGCTGACCGGACAGGCGGCCACGGCCGAGCAGTTGTGCTCACCGGAGTACTGGGTGGAGCAGGTGCGTGGTGCGGTGCGCTTCGCCGACGCTGTTCGTGCCCTGCGTGCGCAGGGCGTGCGGGCGTATCTGGAGCTCGGTCCCGACGGGGCGCTGACCGCGATGGCCCAGGACGTCATCGCGACCGAACCGGAGACGCAGGCGCATGAGTTGCCCACGGTGCTGGTGCCGGTGCTGCGCAAGGGCCGCGATGAGCATGTGGCGGTGATGGGTGCGCTGGCCGAGCTGCATGTGCACGGGGTGCCGGTGGAGTGGCGTTCGGTGCTGCCGGGTGGTCGCCGGGTCGATCTGCCGACCTATCCCTTCGAGCACCAGCGGTTCTGGCCCGACAACCTCGGTTCCGACATCGGGAACGTGGCGGCGGCGGGTCTGGCCGCGACGGATCACCCGTTGCTGGGCGCGGCGATGCCGCTGGCCAACTCCGACGGGGTGGTGTTGACGGGTCGGTTGTCGGTGAGCACGCATCCGTGGCTGGCCGACCACGTGGTGGCGGGCTCGGTGGTGGTACCGGCGTCGGCGTTCGTGGAGCTGGCCGTGCGTGCCGGTGACCAGGTCGGCTGCGACCTGCTGGAGGAGCTGACCCTGGACGCGCCATTGGTGCTGGGCGAGCGGGACGCGGTCACGGTGCAGGTGTGGGTGGAGGCCAAGGAGGAGTCGGGTCGCCGGAGTGTGAGCGTGTACGCCCGTTCGGCGGGGGCGGCCGAGGAGGTGGCGTGGGCGCGGTACGCCACCGGCACGCTCGCGACCGGAGTGGCGGAGGTCGTGCCGTTCGAGGCGGCGGAGTGGCCGCCCGCGGGGGCGTCCGCGATCGAGCTGGAGGGACTGTACGAGGAACTGGCCGAGGACGGCTTCGCCTACGGTCCGGCGTTCCAGGGGTTGCGCGAGCTTTGGCGCGGTGCCGACGGTGAGGTGTTCGCCGAGGTCGCCCTGCCCGAGCAGGTGGCCCCGAGCGCGGGTTCGTTCGGGATGCACCCGGCGCTGCTGGACGCGGCGCTGCACGCGGTGGCCTTCGCCGATCTGGACGGTTCCGAGGGCGGCGCGCTGCCGTCTTCGTGGGAGCAGGTGTGCCTGCACGCGGCTGGGGCGTCGGTGTTGCGGGTGCGGTTGGTCAGGACGGGGCCGGACGCGGTGTCGTTGAGCGCGGTGGATGCCGCCGGTGGGCCGGTGGTGTCGGCGCGCAACGTGGTGTTGCGGCCGGTCGCGCTTGAGCAACTGAAGGTCTCCGATGGTGCCGGGGCGGGCTGGGAGTCGTTGTTCGGGGTGGAGTGGACGCCGGTGGCCGCTGTGCCGCAGGCGGAGCAGGCGTCGATGCCGGTGGCGGTGCTCGGCGTGGACGCGCTGGGCGTGGCGGCGGCGTTGCGCGGTGCCGGGGACGCGGTGCCGGTGCATGCGGATCTGTCCGCGCTGGCCGAGGCGGGGCCGGTCCCGGCCGTGGTGATGGTGGAGGCGCTCTCGGATCCGGCGGTCGGGACGGTGGAGTCGGCGCATGCGCTGACGACTCACGTGCTGCACCTGTTGCAGCAGTGGCTGGCCGATGACCGGTTCGCCGATTCGCGCCTGGTGTTCCTCACCCGGGGCGCGGTCGCGACCGACGGTGAGGTGGTGACCGATCTTCCGGCTGCTGGGACGTGGGGTCTGGTCCGCAGCGCGCAGTCCGAGGAACCGGGCCGGTTCGCGCTGGTCGACGTCGATGACCGGGAATCCTCGCTGTCCGGACTGCCGGCGGTGCTGGCCGAGGCGTTTTCCTCGGGTGAATCGCAGGCGGTGGTGCGCGACGGCGAGGTGTGGGCACCGCGCCTGGCGCGGGTGGTGCCCGGCTCTGACACGGAGGGAACGGCGAGCCGGGTCTGGGACCCGGAGGGGACGGTGTTGATCACCGGCGGTACCGGTGGTCTGGGTGCGTTGTTCGCGTGGCATGCGGTGGCCGAGCGTGGGGTGCGGCGTCTGCTGCTGACCAGCCGCCGGGGCCTTGACGCTCCGGGTGCGGCGGAGTTGCGGGCCGGGCTGATCGCGCACGGCGTCGAGGTCACGGTCGCCGCCTGCGACATGGCCGATCGCGACCAGGTGGCGGCGCTGCTGGCCGGGATCGATGCCGCGCATCCGCTGACCGCGGTGATCCACACCGCGGGTGTGCTGGCCGACGGCACGATTCCGTCGCTGACGGCGGAGGGCCTGAGCGCGGTGCTGCGGCCGAAGGTCGACGCGGCCTGGCACCTGCACGAACTCACGCGGAACACGGACCTCGCGGCGTTCGTCATGTTCTCCTCCTTCGCCGGTGTCATGGGAGCGCCTGGTCAGGGCAACTACGCGGCGGGCAACGTGTTCCTGGACGCGCTGGCTCAGGTGCGCCGGGCCGAAGGACTGGCGGGGGTGTCGCTGGCGTGGGGGGCGTGGGCTCAGGACGCGGGAATGACCGGCACGTTGAGCGCGGTCGAGATGCGGCGGATCAACCGGCCGGGGATGCCTGCGTTGTCGGCCGAGCAGGGCCTCACGGCGTTCGAGGCCGCCACCGCGTCGGGCCGGGCGACGGTGGCGCCGGTGCGGCTGGAGCTGTCGGTGCTGCGGGCGGTGGGCGAGGTGCCGCATCTGATGCGGGGCCTGGTCCGCGCTGGGCGTCGCTCGGCGGTCTCGGCTGTGGCGGGCGGGGAAGCGGAGCTGGTGAAGCGGCTCGCCGGCCTGGAGCACACCGAGCAGGTCCGGCTCATGATGGACCTGGTCCGGACGCAGGCGGCGGTGGTGCTGGGACACGAGTCGCTGGACGCCATCCAGCCCGGACGAGAGTTCCGTGAGCTGGGCTTCGACTCCCTCACCACCATGGAACTGCGCAACCGGCTCAACGTGGCCACCGGACTGCGGCTGACCGCGACCCTCATCTTCGACTACCCGACCCCGGCCAGCCTCGCCGAATACCTCCTGGAGGAGATCGCGCCCGGAGCGAACGCCGCGGTGGAGCTGTCGTTGCTGGCCGACCTCGACCGGTTCGAGACCTCTCTTTCCGGTCTTCCCGGCAACGCGCTCGACGATCGCACCCGGAACGGCATCTCGACCCGGTTGCGGCACCTGCTGGCGAGGGTGAGCGAGAGCGGCACGGAGAACGGCGAAGTCGCCGTCGCCGACATGCTCGAATCGGCGAGTACCGAGGAAATCCTCAGCTTCATCGACAACGAACTGGGGCGCTCGAAAGATCTGTGATTCGAGCCCTTGTCTGAACACTGTGAAGGGCCACTCTCATGTCCGAAGACCGGAAGCTCGTCGAGTACCTGAAGTGGGTCACCGCCGATTTGCACGAGACCCGCCGGCGGCTCGAAGAGGTGGAGTCGGGCAGGCACGAGCCGATAGCGGTCGTGTCGATGGCGTGCCGCTTTCCAGGTGGGGTCGCCTCTCCTGAGGATCTGTGGCGGCTGCTGTCCGAGGGACAGGACGCGATCTCCACACACCCGGTCGATCGGGGCTGGGATGTGGAGACGATATCGATGCTGGGCGCGGAGTGTCAGGGCGGGTTCCTGTCGGATGTGACGGAGTTCGATCCTGGATTCTTCAGGATCACGCCGCGTGAGGCGCTCGCGATGGATCCGCAGCAGCGGTTGCTGCTGGAGACGACGTGGGAGGCGGTCGAGCGGGCCGGGATCGACCCGGTCTCGCTCAAGGGCAGCTCCACCGGCGTCTTCGTGGGCACCAACGGCCAGGACTACGGGAACCTGTGCCTGGAAGCCGGGGAAGAGGTGCGGAACTACGTCCTCACCGGTACGGCGGCCAGTGTGCTGTCGGGCCGCCTGTCCTACGTCCTGGGCCTGGAGGGCCCGACGATGACGATCGACACCGCGTGCTCGTCGTCCCTGGTCGCCATACACCTGGCGGCGCAGGCGTTGCGCTCGGGCGAGTGCGGCCTGGCGCTGGCGGGCGGTGTCAAGGTGATAGCCACCCCGCTCGGGTTCCTTGGCTTCGGCGTGGACGGCGGAATGGCGCCCGACGGGCGGTGCAAGGCGTTCTCCGACAGCGCGGACGGCACCGGCTGGTCCGAGGGTGTCGGTGTGCTGGTGCTGGAGCGGTTGTCGGACGCCCGCCGCAACGGTCATCAGGTGCTCGCGGTGGTGCGCGGGTCGGCGATCAACCAGGACGGCGCCTCCAACGGTCTGACCGCGCCGAACGGCCCTTCGCAGCAGCGGGTGATCCGCCAGGCACTGGCGGGTGCCGGGCTGACCGCCGCAGAGGTGGACGCGGTGGAGGCGCACGGGACCGGTACCAGGCTGGGCGACCCGATCGAGGCGCAGGCGCTGCTCGCCACCTACGGCCAGAACCGTGAAGCCGGTCGGCCGTTGCTGCTGGGATCGATCAAGTCGAACATCGGTCACACGCAGGGCGCGGCGGGCGTGGCCGGTGTGATCAAGATGGTGCTCGCGATGCGGCACGGAGTGCTGCCCAGGACGCTGCACGTGGACGCGCCGTCCTCGCACGTGGACTGGTCGACGGGCGCGGTGAGGCTGCTGACCGAGCAGGTCGAGTGGCCGAAGACGGGTCGTCCGCGCCGGGCGGGCGTGTCGTCGTTCGGGATCAGCGGCACCAACGTTCACCTGATCATCGAGCAGGAGCCGGAGGTGCCGCAGACGGAGCCGGGGGTGCGGGACCGGACGCCGACGGGTGTGGTGCCCTGGGTGGTGTCGGCCAGAAGTGCCGAGGCGCTGCGTGAGCAGGCGCGACGACTGGCGGCGCAGGTGAGTGCACACCGCGAGCTGGACCAGGTGGACATGGGGTTCTCGCTGGTGGCGACGCGGTCGGCGTTCGAGCATCGGGCGGTGGTGGTGGCCGCCGATCGTGAGGGTGCGCTGGCCGGACTGGGCGCGGTGGCCGAGGATCTGCCGGGCGCCGGTGTGGTGCGCGGGGTGGCGGGGGTGGAGCCGAGGCTGGCGGCGTTGTTCACCGGTCAGGGGAGTCAGCGGGCGGGGATGGGCCGGGAGCTGTACGACCGTTTCCCGGTGTTCGCGACCGCGTTGGACGAGGTGTTCGCCGAGCTGGAGCCGCTGCTGGCGAGGTTCGACCGGGAGCAGGCTGGGCGGGCGGGGCACCACCGGGATCGTTCGTTGCGTGAGGTGCTGTTCGCCGAGCCGGGGTCGGCCGAGGCGGAGTCGCTGGATCGGACGGGATGGGCGCAGCCCGCGTTGTTCGCGGTGGAGACGGCGCTGTTCCGGCTGGTGGAGTCCTGGGGGCTGCGGCCGGGTGTGCTGGCGGGGCATTCGATCGGGGAGATCGCGGCGGCGCATGCGGCCGGGGTGTTGTCGCTGGCCGACGCGTGTGCGCTGGTGGCGGGCCGGGCGCGGTTGATGCAGGCGCTTCCCGCCGGCGGGGCGATGGTGTCGGTGCGGACCTCCGAGGAGCAGGTCGCCGCTCTGCTGGCCGGGCGGGAGAAGGAGATGTCGATCGCGGCGGTGAACGGTCCCGCCTCGGTGGTGATCTCCGGCGTGGAGGAGCCGGTTCTCGGGATCGCCGCGATGCTGGAGGAGCGGGGGGTGCGCACGAAGCGGTTGCGGGTGTCGCACGCGTTCCATTCACCGTTGCTGGATCCGATGCTGGAGGACTTCCGTGCCCTGGCCCGCACGCTGACCTACGGCGCGCCGCGCATCCCGGTCGTCTCGAACGTGACCGGCGAGGTGGCCACGGCCGAGCAGCTCTGCTCGCCCGACTACTGGGTCGACCAGGTCCGCGGCGCGGTCCGTTTCGCCGACGGTGTGCGAACCCTGCACCACCAGGGTGTGCGGGCGTATCTGGAACTGGGCCCCGACGGGGTGCTGGCCTCGATGGCCGGTGAGACCCTCGCCGCGCTCGCCGGCTCGTCCGCCGACCGGCATCGGCCGGACGCGGTGCTGGTGCCGGTGCTGCGTAAGGACCGGGACGAGCATACGGCGGCCACGGTCGCGCTGGCCGAGCTGTACGTGCGCGGGGTTCCCGTCGACTGGCGGCGGGTGCTGCCACCTGGCGGGCGCCGGATCGACCTGCCCACCTATGCCTTCCAGCGACGGCGTTACTGGCTCGGCGGAACCGGTTCGCCGACCGGGAACCCGGCGGAGACCGGGCTGGCCGCGGTGATGGGGCCGGTCGATTCCGAGTCGACACCCGAGGCGGACACCGCTCGGGAGCGGTTGCGGGGGCTTGGGGAAGCGCGGCAGCACGAGGTGCTGCGGGAACTGGTGGAGCGCCACGCGGCAGCCGTTCTCGGCCACGGCGACTCCTCGGCCGTCGATCTCGAACGTGATTTCTTCGAGCTGGGTTTCGACTCGTTCAGCGCGACCGAACTGCGTAACTCCCTGGTCAGGGCGATCGGCTGGGAATTCCCTTTGATGGCGGTGTTCGAGAACAAGAACTCCGCCGGTCTCGCCCACTGGCTGCGGCATGAGCTCTTCAACCGGCCGAACGACGGCGCGGCGGCCGCCACCTCGACGGCGGGCCAGCTGAACGACACCTTGGCGGAGTTGTTCCGTGGTGCTTTCCGTTCCGGGAAGACACAGGAGGCGTTCGGACTGCTGTATGCCGTGGCGAGGGCCCGGCCCATGTACGACGCACCTGTCGACCCGAAGGAGACACCCCGGCCGGTGACGCTGGCCGGTGGTTCGGCGCCGCCTCGCTTGATCTGCGTGAGTTCGTCCACGGTGACCGGTGGCGTTCACCAGTACGCGCGGTTCGCCGCGCACTTCCGAGGGGAAAGGCACGTCTCGGCGCTTCCCCTGCTCGGCTACGCCCTCGGTGAGGGTCTTCCCGCCACGATCGACGTCGCCCTCGGGAGTATCGCGGAAGGCGTCGCGCAGGCCAGTGAGGGGGAACCGTTCGTGCTCGTCGGTCATTCGGCCGGCGGCATCCTCGCCTACGGCGCGGCCGGTGTGCTGGAGAAGTCGGGGATCTCCCCGGAGGCGGTGGTGATGATGGACTCCTTCCACCCCCGCGCGGGCGGCGATTCGCAGACGCTGTCCGAGCAGGTGCTGCAGTACATCATGCGGATGGAGACGGTTTTCGGTGAGTTCAACACCGCGCGACTGTCCGCGATGGGGCACTGGTCCGCCATGACGCACGGTATCGAACTGGCCGAGGTGGGGGCGCCCGTGCTGTTCGTGCAGTGCACGGAGCCGTTCTCCGAGGTCGAACCCGAATCGGATTACTGGCGGGCGACGCCGTTCGACCCGTCGCACACCGTACGGACGATCGAGGCGAACCACTTTTCGATGCTCGCCGAGAAGGCGGAGGACACGGCCCGCCTGGTCGACGACTGGCTCCGACGGGCAGGTTGAGAGATGTCCGGTGCAGAACAGACGGATCGGGGGCCGGTGGAAGGCGCGGTAGGTCTCGAACTGTCCACGTTGCGGCTTGAGCAGTCGGGCCGGGTGCTGACGGCGCGGGTGGACGCTCCGCCGTTCAACTACATGACCTTGGCGATGCAACGGGACTTCATCCGGCTCGTCGAGGCGGTGGAGCAGGACGCCTCGGTCGGCGCGGTCGTCGTCACCGGCGCGCGCCCCGGCCGGTTCATCACCCACTTCGACATCGCCGACCTCTCTTCGCAGGCGGACGGCACGCCGGAGATCTCCCGCGCGGTCGCTCAGAACCTGTACCGGACTGTGCGGACCATGACAGGCCGGGCGGGCGAACGTCTGATCGCCCGTTCCTCGCTCAAAGGGCTGCTCGCGGTGACCCGGTTCCATGACATGGCGCTGCGGCTGATGCACTCCCCGGCGGTGTGGATCGCCGCGGTGAACGGGCCGTGCGGCGGCGGTGGCCTGGAGATGTCGGTCTTCTTCGACATGCGGGTGTCCGCCGACCGTGATGCCGGTTTCAGCCTGCCCGAACTGTCGCTGGGGCTGAACACCTCCCTGGGCGGGCAGCGGCTCGTCCAGCTCGTCGGGCCGTCCCGGGCCCTGGAGATGATGCTCGAAGCGCGTTCCTACACGCCGCAGGAGGCTCTGCAGCTGGGCCTGGTGAACCGGGTGGTGCCGGCCGAGGACCTGCTGGACACGGTGCGGCGGATGGCGGAACGCTATGCCAGGCGACCGCGGAAGGCCGTGGCCCTGCAGAAGCGGATCTTCAATGACGCCCCTTCGCTCTCGGCCAGGGCCAGCCTCAACCAGGAGGCCGTCGCCGCGCTGATGAGCATGTCGTCACCGGTCACCCAGGCCGCCATGCGGCGGTGGGTGCGGATGCAGGAGGGCACCGACGGCGACTCGGTGTTCCTGACCCGGCCGGAACCCTGGACCGAGGGCACCGCGCTCGACATGAACGTTCCCGCGCACGGACCGACACCGTCATGACCGGTGCTCTCCCCGTCGCGACGGGGAGAGCACCGGCCGGCGGATCTCGCGGCCGAAGGTTCGAGCGCCCCACCGGAGCGGCCTCGCGGCTGTCGCCCACGAATGCCGCACCGGCTTCCTGAAGCGTCAGGACGTGACGAGGAACTGGGTCGCGGCGAGCTCGCGGTAGAGGTCGTCGGCGTCGACCAACTCGTCATGGGTGCCGTAGGCGCGGACCCGGCCCGCCTCCATGAGGATGATCCGGTTGGCGCCGGTGACGGTGGAGAGCCGGTGGGCGATGACCAGGACCGTGGTCTCCCGCGCCACCTCGGCCACCACCTCGCGCAGGCGCAGCTCGTTCACGGCGTCGAGCTGCGAGGTGGCCTCGTCGAGCAGCAGCAGACGGGGTTTGCGAAGCAGTGCCCTCGCGATGGCCACCCGCTGGCGTTCCCCGCCGGAGAGCAGGACGCCGCGGTGGCCGACAGGTGTGTCGAGGCCTTCGGGCAGGCGGGCGATCAGATCGTCCAGGCGGGTGCGGGCCACGGCGTGGGCGATCTCCTCCTCGGTGGCGCCGGGCGCGCCGAAGACGAGGTTCTCCCGGAACGTACCGGCGAGGACGGGGGCGTCCTGCTCCACGTAGCCGAGCGAGGCGCGCAGCTCGCTCAGCGGCCATTCGCGGATGTCCCGGCCGTCGATGAGGATTCGCCCGGCCTGTGGTTCGTAGAACCGTTCGATGAGCCCGAAGACCGTGGACTTGCCGGCTCCCGAAGGGCCGACCAGGGCGGTCATGCCGCCCGCGGGCACCTCGAAGTCCACCCGGTCGTGGACGATCGACCGGTTCTCGCCGTACCGGAAGACCACGCCGCTGAAGACGAGGCCGACGGGGTCGGTGCTCTCCGGCTCCCGCGTCCCAGGGGTGGGCGGCTCGGACGGAAGCTCGGAGATCTCCTGGATACGGGTTATCGCGGCCAGGCCGTTCTGCATCTGGGTGAGGTTGTCGATCAGCGTCCCGATCGGGGAGACCAGGTAGAACATGTAGAGAAGGAACGCGACCAGCGACGAGATCTCCAACGCCCCGCCGGCGACGCGCGCGCCGCCCACTCCGAGCACGGCGAGGAACGCCAGCTGGGTGGCCATCCAGGTGCCGACGCTCGTGACCGAGGTCCACGCGGCGGCGGCCACGCCGCGGTCACGTGCCTCGGAGGCCGCGACGCCCACCACCGCGATCTCGCGTGCCTCGGCCCCGCTGGCCTTGACCGTGCGGAACGCCTGGAGCGCGCGGTCGAGTATGGAGCTCATCTCGCCGAGGGCGACCTGGGCCTGGAGCGACGCCCGGCCGATGCGCGGCACGATCGACGCCGCTATCAGGCCGATCAGGGCGACCACCGCGAGCGTGACCAGGAGGAGCAGGCCGTCGATGACGGCCATCAGCACCACCGCGCCCAGGAACATGAAGATCGCGTTCACCGAGCTGGCCAGCGCGTCCGTGCAGACGGCGCGCAGCAGCGTGGTGTCGGAGTTGACCCGGGAGAGCAGGTCTCCCGGCTTGAGCCGGTCCACGTCGGCCACCCTGAGCCGCAGGATGCGGTCGACGAGGCTCATGCGCGAGGTCAGCACGATTCCCTCGCCCATCCGCTCCAGCAGGAAGCGACCCGCCCCCAGCAGCAGGGCCGCCAGCAGGACCGCCACCGACAGCCAGAGGATCGGGCCGGCGAGGTCGCCACCGTTTCCGAAGGCGTCGATCACGCTCTTGGCGAGGATCGGCATCGCCAGCCCGGCGGAGCTCCCCACCAGGGTGAACACGCCACCCAGCAGCAGCACGCGTTTGTGCGGCCGGACCAGGTCGAACAGCGGCCGCCACGAGTTCCACCTGCCCAGGCCGCCGAGGCGCACCCGCCCGCGCGGAACCTTCTCCATCCGAGGCGCTGGTATGCCGCCTGCCTGCTGACCCCGAGGGTCTCCGCTGTCTGCGTCCATGACATCCTCTGTACGGCGCGTACCCGGCGCACCTGGACGGTGGCCGGCCGATCGACCTGGCGGCGCGACTCGGTGGCGGCGCGCAGTGACGGCCAGTGGTGACAGTAAACGGCGAAAGACCAGGAAATCACCGGAGTTCGTGGCCTGAGGACAGGTCGGCGGCCTCGGGGCGGAACCCACCGGCCCGGCTTCTAGTGTTTTTGTGAGTCGCGATGGGTTTCACTGGTCCCGAGTGCTATTCGGCGAGATGAAGGGGTCAACGGATCGTGAGTATCGCGGACGACGTCAGCACCGCATGGGTCCGTCGCTACCATCCGGCGGCGGGGGCGGGTAAGCGCCTGGTGTTCTTCCCGCACGCGGGCGGATCGGCCAGCTTCTTCCGTCCGGCCTCGGCCAGGTTCTCGCCGGGCGCCGATGTGGTGGCCATCCAGTACCCCGGTCGGCAGGATCGGTTGCGGGAGCCGTGCATCACCGAGATCGGCACCCTGGCGGATCGGATCGTCGACGAGCTGATCACGCTGTCGGAGAAGCCGACGGTCTTCTTCGGCCACAGCATGGGGTCGGTGATCGGCTTCGAGGTGGCCTGCCGGCTGGAGCGCAAGGGCGTCAACGCGCCCCACACGCTGATCGCCTCGGGACGCCGTGGGCCGTCCACCCAGCGGGACGAGTCGGTGCACCGGCGCGACGACGACGGCATCATCGCCGAGCTCAAGCTGCTGAACGGCACGGACGCCGGGCTGCTCGGCGACGAGGAGATCCTGCGGATGGCGTTGCCCGCGCTGCGCGGCGACTACCGCGCGATCGAGACCTACACCGGAGATCCCGAGCAGCGGATGAGTGGTTCGATCACCGTGCTGACCGGGGACGCCGACCCGAGGACGACGATCGAGGAGGCGGAGTCCTGGAGCCGGCACACCTCGGGGCGTTTCCGTATCAAGGTGTTCTCCGGCGGTCACTTCTTCCTCACCCGGCACCAGCAGGCGGTGAACGAGGAGATCGCCAGGGAACTCGGGGCGTAGCCGCGTCGGCCCGTCGCGGACGGCGGGCCGACGGCGGGCTTCGCCCGCGCGGCCGATCGTCAGGTGTTCCAGGCGTTCCATGCCTCGGTGATCATCTCGGTGAGGTCCGACCGTTCGGGAAGCCAGCCGAGCTCTTTCACGGCGCGGCCGTTGTCGGCCGTGAGGATCTGCGGTTCCGGCTTGGGCGGCGCCTTCCTGACCGGTACCGGGAGCCCGGTCACGGCTTCCGCCGTCGCCACGACCTGCGCCATGCTGGACGCGGTGCCGCTCCCGATGTTGTAGACGCGGTGCTCGCCCACCCGCACGGCGGCGAGGGAGAGCCGTATCGCCGCCGCCACGTCGAGGATGTGGACGAAGTCGCGGACCGCGGACCCGTCGCCGTTGAGGGTGACGTACGGCGACTCGCCGGTGAGCGCGCGGAAGATGTTCGGGATGATGCGCGCGGTGTCGGTGTCGGCGCGCCCGCCGGCCGCTCCGGCGATGTTGAAGCACCGCAGCGTGACCGCGCCGATCGCCCCGGTGGCGGCGTACGCGGCGACGAGTTGCTCCGCACCGACCTTCGACGCCGCGTAGGGACTCTCCGGATGGGGCTCCACGTCCTCGCCCAGGGCGCCGACGTGCCGCGAACCGTAGACCTTGTCGGTCGACGCGAACACGAATCGAACCGGCGGCACCGATTCGCGGATGTCGTCGAGCGCCATGAGGAGGTTGAGGGTACCGGCCACGTTCACGTCGTAGTACGTCAGCGGGTCGGCGAACGAGTCCCGCCCCCGCGACACCGCGGCGAGGTGGCACACCGCGTCGAAGCGTCCGGCGGCGACGATCTCCCGGATGCGGCCGCGGTCGCGGACATCGCCTTCCACCAGGCCGACGTCGGCGGGCCGCTCCGCGTCCGGGTGGCCCCGGGTCAGGACGGTGACCCGGTGACCGGCGGCGAGAAGCCCGGGGGTGAGCGCACGGCCGAGATAACCCAGACCTCCGGTGACCAGGACGTGCACGTCAACTCCTCCAGACGATCGTCACGCGATGTGCCGGGCCGACAGGATCGGCCTCACCGGATGGACAGCTCGGGGAACGGCACGACGAACGAGCCGCCGGCCGCGGAGAACGCCGTCGACCGTGCGCGGATACTGGCCTCGAAGTTCCAGGCGAACAGTACGCAGTAGTCGGTCGAGTCCGCGACGAGCCGCTCGGAGCCCACGATGGGGATACCGTCGCCCGGCGTGAACTTGCCCACCTTGCGCGGGTTGTCGTCGACGATCCAGTCGATCTCGCCGCCCACTCCCGCCTGGGAGAGGAGGGTGACGGCTCGTGCCGACGCGCCGTACCCGCTGATCCGCCGGCCGGTTTTCGACAGGCCGCCCAGCACGTCGTTGAGGGTCGTGCAGACCCGGTCGACGCGGTTGGCGAAGCCGTCGAGGAAACCGCCGTCGGGCACCCCCGCGTCCACCTCGGCCCACAGGATCCGGTCGAACTCGGCGCTCGGGGAGCGGCCGTCGTCGTCGCGGCCTATCCAGCAGCGCAGCGAGCCTCCCTGGGTCGAGATGAGCTCGGCGTCGAACACCGCGAGGCCGTTCGCCTCGGCCGCCCGGGCCAGCACGTGCAGGGAGAAGTAGGAAAGGTGCTCGTGGTAGACGAACTCGAAGATACCGTGCTGGACCATCGGCAGGACGTGCGCGACCTCGATGACGGCGCTGCCCCCCGGCTTGAGGAGCATGCGGATCGCGCGGAGGACTCCGTTCACGTCGTTGACGTGGGCGAGCACGTTACTGCCCAGCACCGCGTCGACGGGTCCGATGTCGCCCAGGATCCTCTCGACCGTCTTCACACCGAAATGTGTGGTCAGCGTGGGAACCCCGTGCTCCCGCGCGTAGGTTCCCACCTCTACCGCCGGGTCGACGCCGAGCACCCGCATGCCGCGCTCACCGAAGAAGCTCAGCTGCGTGCCGTCGTTCGAGCCGATCTCCAGCACCTTCGCCCCGGCGGCGAGCCCCAGCCGATCCGTGACCAGGGTGGCCAGCGCACGGCAGTGGTCGACGAGGGCGGGAGCGGCACCCGTGGCGTACCGGTAGTCGGCGAACAGCACCGACCGGGGAATGACGTCCACCAGCTGGACTAGGCCGCATCCGGCGCAGCGCACGAGGTCCAGCGGGTATCGGTCCTGGGCTCTGGCCAGCTCCGCGGTGGGCGCGATGTCGTTGGCGGGCGGAGTCGGGGTGAGCGAGACCACCTCCTCCAGGCGGTCGGCCCCGCACACCAGGCACCGGCTGGTGGTGTCCATCAGCGTTCTCTCCCTCCAGCTGTCGGGTCGCCCGGCCGCCGTGGCCACCGCGCTCGATCTGCCGGAAGGCGTTTCGACAGCTCACGACCAGTCCTCGATCGGCCGGCGGTCGGAGCCTACGTCCGACAACACTAGGGGAATTACCTGATCGGCTGAGGCACAATCGCCTGAACGAAACCCCTTGATCTGGGGGAATCACATGATCGCCGACACCGTGTTTCCGTCCGAGTTGTCCGCCAGAGGCGAGGCAGGTAACGCGGATGAAGGAGTATCAGATGCGAATCCTGGTCACTGGCGGAGCTGGGTTCATCGGATCCCATTTCGTTCGGTCAATGCTGGAAGGCCGATATCCCGGCCACGAGGACACCCGAATCACCGTTCTGGACAAGCTGACCTACGCCGGCAGGAGGGAGAACCTGCCCGAGGAACATCCAAGGCTGACCTTCGTACGCGGTGACATCTGCGATCGGGAACTGCTCGCCGACCTCGTGCCGGGGCACGACGCGGTCGTGCATTTCGCCGCCGAGTCGCACGTCGACAGGGCGGTGGACGACGCGGAGCCGTTCGTCTGGGCCAACGTGATGGGCACCCACCGGCTTCTCGAACAGTGCGGGATGAACGGGATCCAGCGGGTCGTGCACGTGTCCACCGACGAGGTGTACGGGTCGATCGAGCAGGGGTCGTGGACGGAACGGTTCCGGCTTGAGCCCAACAACCCGTACTCGGCGTCGAAGGCGGCCAGTGACTGCCTCGCCCGATCGCACTGGCGCACCTACGGCCTGGACCTCTCGATCACCCGATGCTCCAACAACTACGGACCCCGGCAGTACCCGGAGAAGATCATCCCTCGCTTCGTCACCCGCCTGCTCCAGGGGCGTGACCTCACCCTGCACGGCGACGGCAGCGCCGTCCGCGAGTGGCTGCACGTCGACGACCACTGCCGGGGCATCTCCATGGTCCTCGACAAGGGCCGCGCCGGTGAGATCTACAACATCGGCGGCGGGATAGAGCTCACCAACCGTGAGCTGACCGGTCTTCTGCTCGAACTGGCCGGTGCCGACTGGGACCGGGTTCGTTACGTGCCGGACCGGCGCGTCCAGGACTACCGGTACTCGCTGGACCACGGGAAGATCACCGAGGAGATCGGCTACGAACCCGTGATCGATTTCAAGGAGGGCCTCGCGGACGCCGTCACCTGGTATCAGGAGAACCGATCCTGGTGGGAGTCCCTTGACGCGTAGGGATCGCGACCGGAAGTCCCGGTGCCGCTTCGCGGGTTGGTGTGAGGGGCAACCCGCGCGGTGACGCGATCTCCGACGGCCCGCCGTACGGACCCTCTCGACGACTTCGATCGCCGCACCCCGACAGCACCTTGAGGGCACCCCGGCGGTACGGCCGCGCCCGGGTCATGCGCCTCGCCGCGCGGGTTTCGGGTGCGATGCGACTGCCGCCGCGGCCGTGCTCACCTGGCCGCGAACGCCTTCTCGATCGCGCGGACCGCCATACCGGTTCCGTCCTCCGCGCGGATCGCGGTGCCCAGCATCCGGGCACGGGCCGCCATGTCGCCGTTGTCGAGCAGGCTGTCGAGCGCGCCCCGCAACCAGCCGGCCTTGAGGGCGTGCTGGGAACGAGGAGACGGCCCGACACCGAGTTGCGCGATCCTTCTTCCCCAGTGGAGCTGATCGCCCTGGAGCCACACGACCGCCTGCGGGATACCGGCGCGGAACGCCGCCGCGGTCGTGCCCGCGCCCCCGTGATGGATGACGCACGCGGCGCGGGCGTAGAGCCACCCGTGCGGGACGAAGCCCGCCAGGAAGACGTGGGGCGGGAGCTCCTGGTCTCCGAGCCCCGCCCAGCCGGACAGCAGGACGACGCGCCGGCCCAGGCCGCTGACCGCGTCGAGCAGCTGCTCGGTGACCGCGTTGGCGTCGAACCCGTTGTTCGAGCCGAAGCCGATCACGACCGGCGGCTCGTCGGCCACGAACGCCGCGAGGTCGTCCGGGGGCACGTAGTCCGGCTCGTCGAGAAACCAGTATCCCGTGTTGAGGTAGGCAGGACCGAAGAGCGGATCGTGCTCAAGGGTGTGCGGGCTGATGGCGATGAGGTTGAGCAGGCGCGAATGGCTCGCGTCGAAGAGGATGTCGCGCCAGGGGGGAAGGCCGGCCGCGGCGACGACCTGGTTGAGGAGCTTGTCGGTCGCGAGCCTGACTCCCGCGCCGGTGACCGCCCAGGCAAGGGCGTTGCCGACGGGGCCGAGGTCGACATTGGTCGGGCCGTGCCCGCGTGCTCGGCGCAGCGGCCAGGTGTGGTGCACGCTCACGTGGGGCGTGCCGACCGCGCGTGCCGCGGCGACCGCGCCGATGGCCAGCGGTGAGTGGATGACGACATCGGCCTCACCGGCCAGCGCCATCAGCTGAGGTAGCGCGGCACGCTGCTCCTGCGCCAGGAATTCGATCACCACGGTCAGTTGCCGCAGCTTGTTCCTCTCGCTGATGATGCGGAGGTAGTTCGCCTGGAATTCCGTCTCGTTCCAGGTCGGCCTGCCGACGAAGGGAACGCCGACGGCGCCGGCGCGTGCGGTGTAGCTGTCGGAGGCCGAGAACACGACGTCGTGACCCTCGGCGATCAGGCGTTTTCCGAGGGCGAGAAAAGGCTGGACGTCCCCCTCGGAGCCGACGGTCGCTATGAGAGCGCGCATCGCGTCACGGTCGGACGTTCAAGGGCCGGGCCGGTGGTGGTCGAAGTCGGGTTCACCCTTGGTTGCCTCCCTGGATCGGCTGCCGAGGTGACATGTGTGACGGATCCGAGCAGCGATCTTGAGTTTCCTGTCCGGCACATCCTGGTGTGACCGATTCCCGGAAATCATTAGATTCGCGGCGTCGATGCGGGTGATGGGCGGGCGCTCGCGGCCCGGCGCGCGGACGGCTGTTAACGGCCCGCCTGATTCTTTGAAAAACGGTGTCCGTTTTATGGGTGCCGCACTTTCGTGGACACAGAATTCCCTTGTTGTCCCAGGTCAGAGGCATGATCGCAGGTGGCGTCGAATTCTCGGATTAAGTAGGCGTTTTCCTAGCCGAGCGTTCATAGCATCAGGTCTCAGTAGGGTGCCGGGGCCGGTGTCTGCGTTACCGGGGCGGGGTGGACGATGACATCTCCCCGATGTCGTCCAAGCCTCCAGCCGACAGGCAAGTGCCGGGTACGGGCCGCCCCCGGTGAAAGGCCAGGTCCGCGGCAGACCTCTCGACCCTCATCGGTGGTCTGCCGGGATACGACCGGGCAGGCCGCTCATGAGAGCCGCGGTCGATTTCTTTGACGGACAAGGAGAGAACCCTTTATGTGCGGGATCACCGGCTGGGTGTCCTATGACGCGGATCTGACCGAACGGCAGGCCACGATCGACGCGATGACCGCCACCATGGCGCTGCGCGGGCCCGACGCCTCCGGAACATGGCTTCAACGACACGTCGCGCTCGGTCATCGAAGATTGGCGGTCATCGACCTGGACGGCGGCGTGCAGCCGATGGAGTTCGCCACGCCGAACGGTCCGGTGGTCCTGGTGTACAGCGGCGAGGCCTACAACTTCATCGAGCTGCGCAAGGAACTGCAGGCCAAAGGGCACCGGTTCCTCACCGCGAGCGACACCGAGGTCGTGTTGCACGGTTATCTCGAATGGGGGGAAGGCGTCGCCGACCACCTCAACGGGATGTTCGCGTTCGCCGTCTGGGATTCCCGTGACCAGAAGCTCGTCATGATCCGTGACCGCCTGGGAGTGAAGCCGCTCTACTACTACCCGACTCGCGACGGTGTGCTGTTCGGATCGGAACCGAAGGCGATTCTGGCCAACCCCCTCGCCCGCAAGGCCATCGACCTCGACGGGATCCGCACCGCGGTGACCGGAATCGGACAGGGCCAGGCGATCTGGAAGGGGATGCACGAGGTCGAGCCGGGCACGATCGTCACCGTCCAGGCGAGCGGAATCCGCGACAGGACGTACTGGAGACTCCAGACGGCGCCGCACACCGACGACCAGAAGAAGACGGTCGAACGAGTGCGGCAGCTGCTCGGCGACACCGTCGGCCGACAGTTGATCTCCGACGTGCCCCAGTGCGTCCTGCTCTCCGGTGGGCTGGATTCCAGCGCGATCACCGCTCTCGCGTCGCCCAGGCTGGCCGCGAGCGGTGAACGGGTACGTACGTTCTCGGTCGACTTCGTCGATCACGTCGACCGCTTCAAGGCGGACGTGTTCCGGAGCACCCCGGACGCGCCGTTCGTCAAGGACATGGTCGACCTGATCAAGCCGGTGCACCGGCAGGTGGTGCTGAGCGCGGATGATCTGGCCGATCCGACCATTCGCCGCTCCGTGATCACTGCACGGGACACGCCGAACGCGTTCGGTGAATCGGACATCTCGATGTACAGGCTGTTTCGAGAAATACGCAATGAATCGACGGTGGCCCTGTCCGGCGAGGCGGCGGACGAGAACTTCGGCGGCTACCGGTGGTTCCACGACGACATGCGCGCGCTTCCCATCTTTCCCTGGATGGCGACGGTGCTCAACTCGCAGCCCAGCGCCTCCGCCGTCATGCCTTTCACGGGGGAGGCACTGCAGGCGATGGGACTGGAAGGCTATCTCGGGGATCAGTACGCGACGGCGGTGGCGGCCGTCGATCACCTCGACAGCGCGTCGCGGGTCGAGCGCCAGATGCGCGTCATGTTCCACATGCACCTGACCCGGTTCCTGCGGATGCTGCTCGACCGTAAGGACCGGCTGTCCATGGCGGTCGGCCTTGAGGTGCGGGTTCCGTACTGTGACCACCGTCTCGTCGAGTACCTCTACAACACCCCCTGGAAGCTCAAGTCGTTCGACGGCAGGGAGAAGAGCCTGCTGAGGCACGCCGTGAAGGATCTGCTTCCGCCGTCGGTGGCCAATCGGGTGAAGAGTGGTTACCCGACGATGATGCATGACGTCCGCTATTCGAGCACCCTGCAGATTCAGGCCAAAGAGGTGCTGACCGACGCGCACAGCCCGCTGTTCACGCTGTTCAACCGAGAATGGCTGAAGTCCATTGTCGAAATGGACTCGGCGAAGATATCGCACGGAGACAAGCTGCTGCTCGACAAGATAATCGACATGCACTGCTGGCTTGACATCTACTCGCCCGAGTTCGCCATTTCCTGACCGTTTCCCGGTGGGACGTCGCGGTTCGAGGAACAACAGGACGGGTGAGGGATGGGCGAGCCGGTGACGAAGGCGCGGACGGCGACCGGTGCGTCGGAGGACACGATCGCACCTCTCGCCCGGGGGCCGGTGTCGGTCATCGCCGGAGCGGTCGCGGTGCTGCTGCTGGTGACGAGTGGCCGATACGGCTACTTCGCCGACGAACTGTACTTCGTGGCGGCCGGCGAGCGCCTGAGCTGGGGGTACGCCGACCAGCCGCCAATGCTCCCGTTGATCGCGCATGCGATGGACACGTTGTTTCCCGGATCCCTGGTCGCGCTGCGGCTTCCGGCGACGCTCGTCACGGCGCTGGGGGTCGTCGTCGCAGCCCAGATCGCGAGGGAGCTGGGCGGCCGGCGCCGGGCGCAGGTGATGACCGCGGCGGTGTCGGCGATCGGCATGGTCGTCAACGGCCACCTCCTCGCGACGAACGCCTTCGACGGCTTCCTGTGGGCGGTGGTCTCATGGCTGGTGATCCGCTGGGTCCGGCTGCGTGAGGAGGGGCGGTCCGACGACCGCCCGCTGCTGTGGGCGGGTCTCGCCACGGCCGTCGCCCTGCAGGTCAAGTTCCTCATCCCGGTGCTGTGGCTCGCGCTGGCGGTGGCCGCGCTCGCGGTGGGGCCACGGGACCTGCCGCGCAGGCCGCTGCTGTGGGCCGGTGCCGCGATCACCCTGCTCACCACGCTTCCCGGACTGGCGTGGCAGGCCGGCAACGGATGGCCGCAGTTCGAGATGGTCCGGACGGTGTCGGAGGAGGTGGGCCTGAACGGTGGCCGCGCGCTGTTCCTCCCGCTCGTGCTCGCCCAGCCCGGCCTGCTGGCCGGGGCCGTGCTCGCCTGGTACGGCCTGTGGCGGCTGCTGCGTTCCCCGCTGCTCAGGCCCTACCGGTTCTACGGCGTGACCGCCGTCACGGTGATCCTGGTCTTCTGGCTGGCCGGTGGCCGGTGGTACTACGTGATCGGGCTCTTCCCCGTGCTGTGGTCCGCGGCCGCGGTCGAACTGCAGCGGCGCCGGGCGGCGCGCTGGTGGCGTTGGGTGCCCACCTGGCCGGTCGTCGCGCTGTCGGTGCTGCCGTCCCTCTACTGGCTACCGGTGCTGCCGGCGGAGTGGGTGCGGCAGCCCAGGGCCGGTGAGAACCTCGGGGTCGAGCTCATCACGATCGGTCAGTTCGGCTGGCCGGAGTTCGCCGACACGGTCAGCCGGGCGTACCGGACACTGCCGCCGGACGAGCGGCGGGACGCCGTGGTGATCACCAGGGTCTACTGGCAGGCCGCCGCCCTCGAGTTCTACGGCGGTGAGCGTGGGCTGCCGAAGACGTACAGCGGCAGCCGTGGGTACTGGTACTTCGGCATGCCCCCCGAGGGGACCCGCACGGTGCTGTACGTCGGCGACGAGGGCGAGCGGCTGCGCACGTACTTCGGCGACGTGCGGCAGGTGGCCACCGTGGACACCGGACTCGGCCTGGAGGTCGGCACGCCCGTCTGGCGGTGCGACGATCCGCGGGCCCCGTGGCCGCAGCTGTGGCCGGAGTTCCGGCGAACGGCCATCTGAGGCGACGCGCCGGCGGTGACGCACGAGCCGGACGGGCGAGCGGTGACGTGTACGGACGGACGAGCGACGTGTACGCAGGGACGGACGGGCGGTGACGCACGGACGGACGACCGTCCGGAGCGACCGGCGGACAACGGCCCGGAGACGTACCGGCCGACGGGTCACATACGCGTGTGCCGACCCTCCAGATGGAACTCCCGCACCTTCTCGATCACGAAGTCCTGGTCGGACTCGGACAGCCCGGGGTCGGTGGGCAGGTAGAGCCCGTCGGCCGCGAAGCGGGCGGCGTTCAGCGCCGGCCAGTCGGGGTTGAAGTACATCGGCTGACGGCTCATGGGCTGGAAGAACGGCCGGGTCTCGATCCCCGCGTCGGTGAGGAACTCCCGCAGCTCCTCCCGGCGCTCCGCCCGGATGTCGTACATCCACAGGACGTCGCGGGGCGGCATGAGGGTGAGCCCTTCGATGCCGTCGAGCCCGCTGTCGTAGTGGTTCTCGATCCGCTTGCGGATGGCGAGGATCTCGTCGATCTGCTCCAGCTGGGCGAGGGCGACCGCGGCCTGCATGTTCGTCATGCGGAAGTTGTAGGCCAGCTTCTTGTGGATGAAGTCGTGTTCCTTGCTGAAGGCCATGCTGCGCAGGTGGGCCATCTGCTGGGCGAGATGCTCGCTGTTGGTGACGCAGACACCTCCCTCGCCGGCGCTGATGATCTTGTTGGCGAACAGTGAGAAGCACGCGATGTCACCCACGGGACGCACGCCGTGCGCCTCCGCCGAATCCTCCACCACCCTCAGGTTGTACTCGTGCGCCAGCTTCATGATCGCGTCCATGTCGCACCGCCGGCCGTAGACGTGCACCGGCATGATGACCTTGGTACGGGGGGTGATCCGGGACTCGATCAGCGAGACGTCGATGTTGAGGTCGTCGCCACAGTCCACGAACACCGGCACCGCGCCGGTGTAGGTGACCGCCCACGCGGTGGCCACCATGGTGAACTCGGGCACCAGGACCTCGTCGCCGGGGCCGATCCCGAGCGCCCGCAGCGCGAGGGTGAGGGCGGTCGTTCCCGAGGAGCACGCGACGCCGTACGAGACGCCGTTGTACTGGGCGAACTCCTCCTCGAAGCGCCTGACGAAGGGGCCCTGCGAGGATATCCAGCCGGAGCCGACGGCCTCGGTGAGGTACTCCATCTCCCGTCCTGCGAGGTACGGTTTCGAAACCTGATATCTGAACGCCATGGGGTTCCTCACTCATCAGCCGGCCGGGCTCGTTGGCACGGGACGATAGGAGGCGCTCAGAAAATCCCGCCTTCCCCGCCGCGACGCGGGACTCTCCGGGCACGTGCCGGGCCAACCAAAGAAGAACCCGGACGGCACTCGTGAAAACACTAGGATCCGCGCCGGTCCGTCCCGCACCGGCTTCTCGCGCCGCCTGACCTGCGGTGGTCGCACAACTAGTGAAACGCGCAGCCCGTGCTCGGCATAGTTCGTGCTGGCCGTGAGGCCACGAGCCGAACGCGGTGATCCGAGCGCCCACCCTCGCCGGGCGGCGAATCGAGTCTCCGCGTATCGGCATGACGACGTGTATGGGGAGCGGTGCGTGAATCGACCCGAGTTCATGCCTGACCATGACTCCGGCACGGACGACGATCGCATCGCGATCGTCGGAGTGTCCTGCCGGTTGCCCTCCGCGCCAGGTCCGGCGGAGTTCTGGCGGCTGCTGCGCGACGGAGTGAGCGCCGTGTCCACGGTGCCACCCGGTCGCTGGAGCGCGAACACCGAGCCGGGGCCCGGCGAGCACGGCGCCTTCCTGGACGCGGTCGACCGGTTCGACGCCGGCTTCTTCGGGATCTCGCCCCGCGAGGCCCGTGCGATGGACCCCCAGCAGCGGCTGATGCTGGAACTCGGCTGGGAGGCGCTGGAGAACGCGCGTGTCGCGCCCGCGCTCCTGCGCGGTACCGACGTCGGCGTGTTCATCGGCGTGATGGCCGACGACTACGCGTTGCTGAGCCGCCAGAGCGGCGCGGCGGGAATCGGCCACCACTCGCTCACGGGCGTCAACCGCAGCATCCTCGCCAACCGGGTGTCGCACTTCCTCGCCCTGACGGGCCCGAGCATGGCCGTGGACACCGGCCAGTCGTCGTCGCTGGTCGCGGTGCACCTCGCCTGCGAGAGCATCCGCAGCGGTGAGTCGGACATGGCCCTCGCGGGCGGTGTCCAGCTCAACCTCGCCGCGGAGAGCGCCCTGGCGGCCGCGGAACTCGGCGCACTGTCCCCCGACGGCAGGTGTTTCACCTTCGACGAGCGGGCGAACGGTTACGTCCGCGGCGAGGGCGGCGCCGTCGTCCTCCTCAAGCCGCTGGCGCGCGCCGTCGCGGACGGCGACCACGTGTACTGCGTCATCTCGGGCAGCGCGGTGAACAACGACGGTTCCGGCGAGACGCTCACCACCCCGAGCCCCCGGGCGCAGGAGCGGGTGCTGCGCTCCGCGTACCGGCGTGCCGGCGTGGACCCGGCGAGCGTCGGCTACGTCGAGCTGCACGGCACCGGCACCAGGGTGGGCGACCCCGTCGAGGCCGCGGCGCTCGGCGCGGTGCACGGCAGTGGCCGCGCGGACGCGCCGCTGTGGGTGGGATCGGCCAAGACCAACGTCGGCCACCTGGAGGGCGCCGCCGGCATCGTCGGGCTGCTCAAGACCGTACTGGCCATCGAGCACCGGCTGCTGCCGCCGAGCCTGAACTTCGAGCGGCCGAACCCCGCGATCCGCTTCGACGAGTGGAACCTGCGGGTGGTGGGCTCCGCGACGCCGTGGCCGGTGAACGACGGTGATGCCGACGGTGACGGTGACGGGCGGATCATCGCGGGCGTCTCCTCGTTCGGTATCGGCGGCACCAACTGCCACGTCGTGCTCACCTCCGCCCCCGAACGCACCTCGCCGGCCCCGGTGACCGCCGCCGGGATCGCCGCACCCGAGGGCGTCGAAGAGGCGCCGGCCCCGGTGACCTGGCCGCTGTCCGGCCACACCGAGGGCGCGCTGCGGGCGCAGGCGGCGCGGCTCGCCCGCCACGTCAGGGAACGGGAGGACCTCTCGACCGGCGACGTGGCCTTCTCGCTGGCGACGACGCGGGCCGGTCTGCGCCATCGAGCGGTCGTCGTCGGCGACGGACGCGAGCAACTGCTCCACGCGCTGGACGCACTGTCGGAGGGGCGCTCCGCGCCGGGAGTGGTGCGCGGCAGGACCGAGGTCGAGTCCGCTTCCGGTGGTGTGCTGTCCGACCGGGTGGAGCGCCTCGATCAGATGCGCCTCGTCCTCGGGCTCGGTCAGCACACCGCGCCCCTGGCCGGCGTGTGGCAACGCCCCGGCCAGCACGTCTTCGTCTTCCCCGGTCAGGGATCGCAGTGGGCCGGGATGGGGGCGGAGCTGCTCGACTCCTCCCCGGCGTTCGCCGCCGCCATGGCGGAGTGCGAGGCGGCACTGGCGCCGTTCGTCGACTGGTCGCTCACGAGCGTCGTACGAGGAGAGCCCGGCGGCCCGCCCAGGGAGCGCGCCGACGTGATCCAGCCCGTGCTGTGGGCGATCATGGTCTCCCTCGCGGCACTGTGGCGGTCGTACGGTGTGGAACCGGCCGCGGTGGTCGGCCACTCGCAGGGGGAGGTCGCCGCCGCGTGCGTCGCGGGCGCACTGTCACTGGAGGACGGCGCCTACCTCGTCACCGCCAGATCGAAGCTGATCACCGAGGTCCTCTCCGGCAGAAGCGGCATGGTCTCGGTGGGACTTCCCCTGGAGGTCGTGCAGGAGCGGCTGACCCGCTGGGCGGGCCGCCTGTCCATCGGCGCCGTGAACAGCCCGTCCTCCGTGGTGGTGTCCGGGGACAACGAGGCGCTGGCCGAGATGACGGCCGAGTGGGCCGACACGGTGCGGATGGGCCGGGTCAACATCGACTACGCCTCGCACTCCTCCGTCGTCGAGCAGATCGAGGAGCGCCTGGCACCGCTGCTGGCGCCGATCCGGCCGCGCGGCTCGGAGATCGCCTTCTACTCGACGGTGACCGGCGCCCCCCTGGACACCGCCGAACTCGACGGCGACTACTGGTACCGCAACCTGCGCAGGCCGGTCGACTTCCAGGGCGCGGTCGAGCGGCTGCTCGCCGACGGGTTCGGTCTCTTCGTCGAGGTGAGCCCGAACCCCGTGCTGGTCGGCAGCATCCACGAGAGCGCACGGGCCGCCGGCCGTCCGGCGGTGGCCGTCTGCACCCTCCAGAGGCACAACGCGGGGATCTCCCGCGTGCTGACCTCGATCGCCGAGCTCTACGCGAACGGGGTGGAGGTCGAGTGGGAGAGGTTCCTGCCCGCCGCCTCCCGGGTCGAGCTGCCGACGTACGCCTTCCAGCGGGACCGCCACTGGCTGGAGGAGTCCGGCAGGGAACGGGAGCGGACGGCACCGCGGACGGGAGCGGCGGCGACGGACGCCGCGAGGCCGGACGAACCGGGCGGGTCAAACAGGTCCGACGGGCCGAACGAGTCGGACACCGTTCGGCGGCCCGGCTCCGGCGACCCGCTGGGCCTGGTCCGCGACGCCTGCGCGGCGGTCCTCGGCACCTACGACCCCGACGGGATCGACCTCGGCCTGCCGTTCAAGGAGCTCGGCTTCGACTCCGCGATGCTCGTCGAGCTCACGACCCGGCTCGACACGGACGGCGGGCCGGCGCTGACCGCCACCGCCCTCTTCGACCACCCCACGCCGGCGAGACTCGCCGCGTTCCTGGGGTCCACAGCCGCCACCGGTTCCGAACCTCCGCCTCCGGAACCGGTGGCTTCAACTCCCGCGGCCGGCGAGCCCATCGCGATCATCGGGATGGCCTGCCGCTACCCGGGCGGTATCGACTCCCCGGAAAGCCTGTGGCGGCTCGTCGACACCGGCGAGGACGCGGTGTCCGCGCTGCCCGCCGACCGCGGCTGGCGGATGGGAACCCTCGCCGCGGACCATCCCGGAGGCTTCCTCCACAACGCGGGAGACTTCGACGCCGGCTTCTTCGGCATCTCGCCGCGCGAGGCGCTCGCGATGGACCCGCAGCAGCGGCTCGCGCTGGAGGTGACCTGGGAGGCGGTGGAGCGGGCCGGGATCTCGCCCGCCTCGCTGGACGGCACCCGCACCGGCGTGTATCTCGGCGCGATGGCGCAGGACTACGGCGCCCGGATGCACGAGGCGTCCGGAGACGCCGAAGGCTACACGCTGACGGGCACCTCGCCCAGCGTCCTGTCCGGCCGGGTCGCCTACACCCTCGGGCTGGAGGGCCCCGCGATCACGGTGGACACCGCGTGCTCGTCGTCGCTGGTCGGCCTGCACCTGGCCGCGCAGGGGCTGCGGTCGGGGGAGTGCTCGCTCGCGCTGGCGGGCGGGGTCACCGTGATGTCGACGCCCGGCATCTTCCTGGAGTTCGCCAAGCAGGGCGGACTCTCCCCGGACGGGCGGTGCAAGGCGTTCGCCGACGCGGCCGACGGCACGGGCTGGGCCGAGGGCGCCGGCGTGCTGGTGCTGGAACGCCTGTCGGACGCCCGCCGCAACGGCCACCGGGTGCTCGCCGTACTCCGCGGATCCGCGGTCAACTCCGACGGCGCCTCCAACGGCCTGACCGCCCCCAGCGGCGTCTCCCAGCAGCGGGTGATCCGCCAGGCCCTCACCGGCGCCGGGCTCGCCCCCTCGGACGTGGACGTGGTGGAGGCGCACGGCACGGGCACCAGGCTGGGCGACCCGATCGAGCTGCAGGCACTGCTGGCGACGTACGGGCAGAACAGGGAACGGCCGCTGCTGCTCGGGTCGATCAAGTCGAACATCGGTCACACCCAGGCGGCCGCGGGGGTCGCGGGCGTGATCAAGATGGTGATGGCCATGCGGCGGGGGATCGTGCCGCGGACGCTGCACGTCGACGCCCCCACCTCGCGGGTGGACTGGTCGGCAGGCGAGGTCGGGCTGGTGACCGAACGCGCCGGATGGCCGGAGGCCGGGCGGCCCCGCCGGGCCGGGGTGTCGTCGTTCGGTATCAGCGGCACCAACGCGCACGTGATCGTCGAGCAGGTGCCGGACTCCTCCGTCGAGTGGCCGTCCGGGCAGGCCGATCCCTCCGAGCCCGCCGCTACACAGAGCACGACCCCGAGCACGACCCCGAGCACGACCCCGAGCACGACCCCGAGCACGACCCCGAGCACGACCCCGAGTACGACACAGAGTGCGACGACGGAGGCACCCGCGCCGGTGCCCTGGGTGGTCTCCGGCAAGACCGAGGCCGCGCTCGGCGCCCAGATCGACCGGCTGGCGTCCTTCGCCGCCGAGAGCGGAGCCGATCCGGCCGACATCGGGTACTCGCTGGTGACGGGCCGTTCGGAGTTCGCCCACCGGGCGGTGCTGCTGGCCGGAGCCGACGGTGTGACCGAGATGGCCCGCGGTGTCGCGGGCGCGCCCGGCTCGCTCGCGATGCTGTTCGCGGGACAGGGCGCGCAGCGGATCGGGATGGGCCGCGAACTCGCCGCCCGCTTCCCGGTCTTCGCCCGCGCGCTCAACGAGGTGTTCGCACGACTCGCCGGCAGGCTGGAGAGACCGCCTGTCGAGGTGATGTTCGGCGCGGACGCCGGGCCGCTGAACCGCACCGAGTACGCCCAACCGGCGCTCTTCGCGATCGAGGTGGCGCTCTTCCGCCTGGTCGAGTCCTGGGGCGTGACCCCCGACCTTCTGGTCGGGCACTCGATCGGCGAGATCGCCGCGGCCCACGTGGCGGGCGTGCTGTCGCTGGACGACGCCTGCACGCTGGTCGCCGCCAGGGGCCGGCTGATGCAGCGCCTGCCCGAGGGCGGGGCGATGGTGTCCGTCCAGGCCGGCGAGGCGCAGGTCGAGGCGGCGCTGGAGGACGGTGCCGTCATCGGCGCGGTGAACGGCCCCTCCTCCGTCGTGATCGCCGGAGCCGAGGAGGCCGTCCTGCGCGTCGCCGCGCGCTTCGACGGGGCCAGGCGCCTGCGGGTGAGCCACGCCTTCCACTCGCCGCTGATGGAGCCCATGCTGGCGGAGTTCAGGGAGGTCGCCGAGGGGCTGACCTTCCACCGGCCGAAGACGGCCATCGTCTCCACCGTGACCGGCGCTCCCGTCGACGCCGCGTACCTGTGCTCGCCGCAGTACTGGGTGGACCACGTCACGCGTCCGGTGCGCTTCGCCGACGCGATCCGCGCCGCCGCGGCGGCGGGGGCCACGGTCTTCCTGGAGCTCGGCCCCGACGGCGGGCTGTCGGCGCTCGTCCACCAGAACCTCGCCCCGGAGGCCGGCCGTGACCTCGCCCCGGCCACCGGCCGGAACCCGTCCCCGGAGACCGGCCGGAACCCCGCGGGGACGCCGGAACCGCAGGCGTTCCCCATCCTGCGCAGGGACCGCGGCGAGGAGGCCGCCGCCCTGACGGCGGCCGCCCGGCTGTACGTGCGCGGGACGCCGGTGCGCTGGCCGGAGCTGTTCTCCGGTACCGAGGCTCGCCGGGTGGACCTGCCGACGTACGCGTTCCAGCGGGAACGGTACTGGCCGGACCCCTCGGCGACCGTGGGCGACGTCACCTCGGCGGGACTGGACCGGCCGCGACACCCGCTGCTCGGCGCGGCGGTGGAACTGCCCGACACCGGCGGGTTCCTGTTCACCGGCCTGGTCTCGACGGCCGCGCACCCGTGGCTGTCCGACCACGTGGTGGCGGGGCGGGTGCTGTTCCCCGGCACGGCCTTCGTCGAGCTGGCCACGCGGGCGGCCGCCGAGGTCGGATGCGGCCTGGTGGAGGAACTCACCCTCACCGCGCCACTCGCGCTGCCCGAACGGGGCGGCGTGCGGCTGCAGGTCGCGATCGGCGCCGCCGACGGCGACGGAGCCCGGACCATCGGCGTGTACTCCCAGGCGGCGGACGAGCCGGAGGCGCCCTGGACCCGGCACGCCACCGGCGTGCTCACTCCCGGCGTGCCGGGTGTCCCCGACCCCGGTATGGGTGAATGGCCCCCCGCCGACGCCGTCCCGATGGACCTCGACGGTTTCTACCAGCGGCGGGCGGAGGCGGGCTTCTCCTACGGCCCCGCGTTCCAGGGGGTGCGCGCCGTCTGGCGTACCGGCCGGGACGTGTTCGCCGAGGTCGTCCTGCCGGACGGCCCCGCCGCCGACGCGGGTTCCTACGGGCTGCACCCGGCCCTGCTCGACGCCGCGCTGCACGTGGCGTCCCTCACCGGGATCGACGAGGCGAACGGTGGGCTGCTCCCGTTCGCCTGGGCCGGGGTGTCCCTGCACGCGTCCGGCGCCTCGACGCTCCGCGTCCGGATGAGCGGGACCGGCACGGACGCCATCACGCTGGCCGTGGCCGACGCCGAGGGCGGCCTGGTCGCCTCGGTACGCTCCCTCGCGCTCCGGCCGAACGACGTACGGCCCGCGACGCGCACCGGCGGGCCTCTGCTGCGGCTGGACTGGCCGCTCGCACCGGAGTCCGGGAGCGAGGACCGTCCGGCGAGGCGATGGTCGGTGCTCGGCTCCGACGAACGCGGTCTCGTCGCCGCCCTGCGCGCGGCCGGGCAGACGGCGGATCTCGTACACGAGCCCGACCCGGCCGCGGACGTGACGCTGGTCGAGGTCTCCACACCGGCCGGGGACGACGTGCCGGCCGCCGTACGGTCGGTGACCTCGGCGGTCCTGGCCCGGCTGCGGGAGAGCGGACGCGACGAGCACCCCGACACTCCCGTGATCTTCGTGACGCGTGGGGCGGTCGCCGCCGACGCCGACGCCGAACCGGATCCCGTCGCCGCGGCGGCCTGGGGTCTGGTGCGCTCGGCGCAGGCGGAGAACCCGGGGCGGTTCCTCCTGCTCGACCTCGACGTCGAGCGGGTGACCGGTGAGACGCTGGTCGCGGCGCTCGACTCCGCCGAGCCGCAGATCGCGGTACGCGACGGTCTGCTCCGGGCGCCGAGACTCGTCGAGGCCGGCGACGCCGCCTCTCTCACGTCGAACACCCTGCGGAGCACCGACGGCGACGCCGCCTCGTCCACCCCGGACACCTTCCGTGCCGGGTCCGCATCGAGCACTCTTCGTGCCGGGTCGGCACCGAGCACTCTTCGTGCCGGGTCCGCACCGAGCACCTTCCGTACCGGGGGCACCGTCCTCGTCACCGGTGGCCTGAGCGGGCTGGGCGCGCTCGTCGCCCGCCACCTGGTGACCGAGCACGGCGTACGGCACCTGACCCTGGCCGGCCGTCGCGGCATGGACACCGAGGGCGCCGCGGAACTGACCTCGGAGCTGACCGCCCTGGGCGCCGAGGTCACGGCCGTCGCCTGTGACGTGTCCGACCGCGAGGCCCTCGCCGAACTGATCGCCGAGATCTCCCCGGAGCACCCGCTCACCGGGGTGGTCCACGCCGCGGGCGTGCTCGACGACGGGCTGGTCGAGTCGCTGACACCCGAGCGGATCGACACCGTGCTGCGGCCGAAGGCGGACGGCGCCTGGCACCTGCACGAACTCACCCGCGATCTCGACCTGACCGCCTTCGTGCTGTTCTCCTCGGTGTTCGGGACGCTCGGCAACGGAGGCCAGGCGAGCTACACCGCGGCGAACGCCTTCCTCGACGCCCTCGTGCGGCAGCGCACCGCCCGAGGACTGGCGGGTCTGTCGATCGGGTGGGGGCCGTGGCGGCAGGACACCGGCATGACCGCCGGCCTCACCGAGACGGACATGCGGCGCATGGCACGGGTCGGGCTGCGCCCCCTCTCCGGAGAGCAGGGGCTCGCCTTCCTCGACGCCGCGCTGGCGAGCCCCGAGCCGACACCGGTGGCGGCGCGGCTGGACCGGGCCGCACTACGGGCGCGGAGCCACGTGCCGGAGGTCTTCCGCGCCCTGGTACCCGCTCCCATCCGGCGGGCCGCCCGTCGGATGGGGGTCTCCACCGGCTCCGACGCCCTCGGCGCCCTGTCGGGAGAGGAACTCGGCGAGGCCGTCTCCACGCTGGTGCTCGGGCAGGTGGCCGCCGTGCTGGGGCACGCCTCGGCGGACGCGATCTCGCCGCACCTCACCTTCCAGGACCTCGGCCTGGACTCCCTCACCTCGGTGGAACTGCGCAACCGGTTGACCGAGGCGACCGGTATCCGGCTGCCCGCCACCCTGGTGTTCGACCAGCCCACCCCGACGGCGGTGACCGGCTTCATCCGCGAGCGCCTCGACGGCGTCGAGGCGACCCACACGCCCCCCGCGCAGGTCACGGCCCCTCTCGCCGGGGATCCGATCGTCATCGTCGGCATGGCCTGCCGCTATCCGGGCGGCGTCACCTCTCCGGAACAGCTCTGGGAACTGGTCGCAGAGGGCAGGGACGTCATCTCCGACTTCCCCGCCGACCGAGGCTGGGAGGTTCCCGACGCGTCCTTCGCCCGCGCGGGCGGATTCCTGTACGACGCGGCCGAGTTCGACGCCCCGTTCTTCGGGATCTCGCCGCGCGAGGCGCTGGCGATCGACGCCCAGCAACGACTGCTGCTCGAAACCTCCTGGGAGGCCGTCGAACGGGCGGGCATCGACCCGCTCACCCTGAAGGGCAGTCGGGCCGGTGTCTTCGCCGGGATGATGTACCACGACTATCCGTCGACGGGAGACGGCGCACCGGAGGAACTGCGCGGGATCGTGGTCAACGGGACCACGGGAAGCGTGACCTCCGGGCGGGTGTCGTACACGCTGGGCCTGGAGGGTCCGGCGGTCACGGTGGACACCGCGTGCTCGTCGTCGCTGGTGGCGCTGCACCTGGCGGCGCAGGCGCTGCGTTCGGGTGAGTGCTCGCTGGCGCTGGCCGGTGGGGTGACGGTGATGGCGACCCCGGACACCTTCGTCGACTTCTCCCGCCAGGGCGGTCTGAGCTCTGACGGGCGGTGCCGGTCGTTCGCCGACTCGGCCGACGGGGTCGGCTGGTCGGAGGGCGTCGGGGTGCTGGTGCTGGAGCGGCTCTCGGACGCGCGCCGCAACGGCCACGAGGTGCTCGCGGTGGTGCGCGGTTCCGCGATCAACCAGGACGGTGCGTCGAACGGGCTGACCGCGCCGAACGGTCCCTCGCAGCAGCGGGTGATCCGCCAGGCCCTGGCCGGAGCGGGGCTCTCGGCGTCGGATGTCGACGCGGTGGAGGGGCACGGGACCGGTACGACGCTGGGTGACCCGATCGAGGCCCAGGCCCTGCTGGAGACCTACGGCCAGGACCGGCCGCAGGACCGGCCGGCACTGCTGGGTTCGATCAAGTCGAACATCGGTCACACGCAGGCGGCGGCGGGTGTGGCGGGTGTGATGAAGATGGTGCTCGCGATGCGGCACGGGGTGCTGCCTCGGACGCTGCACGTGGACGAGCCGTCCTCGCACGTGGACTGGGCCTCGGGCGCGGTGGAGCTGCTGACTGAGCCGGTGGAATGGCCGCGGACAGGCCGTCCGCGCCGGGCCGCGGTGTCGTCGTTCGGGATCAGTGGCACCAACGCGCATGTGATCATCGAGCAGTTCCCCGAGGTCGGTGCCGACGAGGCGCGGCGGGAGCCGGAGGCTCCGCACGGTGAGGTCGAGCCGGACGTGGTGCCGGTGCTGGTGTCGGGAAGATCTGCGGGGGCGTTGCGGGCGCAGGCCGGGCGGTTGGTGTCGTTCCTGGAGGGTGAGCCTGATCTCGGGTTGGCCGATGTGGCGTTCTCGCTGGCGACGACGCGGTCGGCGTTCGAGCATCGGGCGGTGGTGGTCGGTGATCGTGAGGGTGTGCTGGCCGGGCTGGGTGCGCTGGCCGGGGACCTGCCGGGTGCGGGTGTGGTGCGCGGGGTGGCAGCGAGTGAGCTGAAGCCGGCGTTCCTGTTCACCGGTCAGGGGTCGCAGCGGGCCGGGATGGGCCGGGAGTTGTACGACCGTTTCCCGGTGTTCGCCGAAGCCTTGGACGAGGTGATCGCGGAGCTGGATCCGTTGCTTGAGGGGGTGGAGCGGGGATCGGCCGGAGGGTTGGGTGGCCGGTCGTTGCGTGAGGTGTTGTTCGCCGAGCCGGGGTCGGTGGAGGCGGGGTTGCTGGATCGGACCGGCTGGGCGCAGCCTGCGTTGTTCGCGGTGGAGACCGCGTTGTTCCGGCTGGTGTCCTCGTGGGGGGTGCGGCCGAACGTGCTGGCCGGGCATTCGGTCGGGGAGATCACAGCGGCGCATGTGGCCGGTGTGCTGTCGTTGCAGGACGCGTGTGCGTTGGTGGCGGGTCGGGCGCGGTTGATGCAGGCGTTGCCTGCGGGTGGGGCGATGGTGTCGGTGCGGGCCTCCGAGGAGCAGGTTGCCGGGCTGCTGGCCGGGCGTGAGGGTGAGGTGTCGGTCGCGGCGGTGAACGGCCCGTCCTCGGTGGTGATCTCCGGCGTCGAGGAGGCGGTGCTTGAGGTGGCCGCCGCCCTGGAGGAGCGGGGAGCGCGGACGAGGCGGTTGCGGGTGTCGCACGCCTTCCATTCGCCGTTGATGGACCCGATGCTGGAGGACTTCCGGGCGGTGGCCGGGTCGCTGACCTACGACCCGCCGCGAATCCCGATCGTGTCGACATTGACGGGGGAACAGGCCACGGCCGAGCGGTTGTGCTCGCCGGACTACTGGGTGGAGCAGGTCCGTGGCGCGGTCCGTTTCTCCGACGCCGTCCGCACCCTGCACGGCCAGGGTGTGCGGGCGTATCTGGAGCTGGGCCCCGATGGTGTGCTCACCGCGATGGCGTCCGACACCCTCGCAGCGCTCGCCGACGTGGCGGCCGGAACCGCTTCAGGTCCGGACGCGCTGCTGGCGCCGGTACTGCGCGGAGGCCAGGACGAGCAGAAGACGATCGTGACGGCGCTGGCCGGGTTGTACGTACGCGGCATACCGGTGAGCTGGCCGGCCGTGCTCCCCGACGCCCGCCGGGTGCAGTTGCCCACCTACGCCTTCCAGAAGGAGCGGTTCTGGCCGAGCGGCAGGCGAGGCGGGGACGCGCGGGGTCTGGGGCTTGAGACGGCGCTCCACCCGCTGCTGGGTGCGGTGATGGTGTCACCGGAGTCGGACGGGGTGGTCCTGACCGGGCGGCTGTCGGCGTCGACCCACCCGTGGATTCGCGACCACGAGGTTCTGGGCCGGGTGCTGCTGCCGGGAACGGGATTCGTGGAACTGGTGGTCCGCGCGGGCGACGAGGTCGGCTGCGCGGTGCTGGAGGAACTGGCGCTGCAGGCGCCGCTGGTGCTTCCGGAGACCGGTGGAGTGCGGGTCCAGGTGGTGGTCGACGGCCCCGGTGAGGCCGGCAGGCGCGCGGTCCGGGTGTATTCCCGGGCCGACGGTCGAGAGGGCGGCGACTGGACGCTGCACGCCCAGGGAGTGCTCGCCGAGCGAGCGGAGGAGCCGGGGTTCGATCTGGTGCAGTGGCCGCCGGCGGGTGCGGCCGAGGTGGACGTGACGGGAGCCTACGAACGGCTGGCCGAGGTCGGCTACGGCTACGGTCCGGCGTTCCAGGCGTTGCGCGCGGCGTGGCGGCGAGGGGAGGAGCTGTTCGCCGAGGTCGTGCTGGGTGAGCGGATGGCCACGGAGGCGGGGCGGTTCGGAGTGCATCCGGCCCTGCTGGACGCGGCGATGCACGTGTCACTCATCGATCCCTCGGGCGTGGCGAGCGGTGGGCGGGCGGTGTTGCCGTTCGTGTGGCGGCAGGTGGTGCTGCACGCGGCGGGCGCCTCGACGCTGCGGGTGCGGGTGCGGCATTCGGGCGAGCACACGCTGGTCCTGGACGTGGCCGACGAGAACGGCCGGCCGGTGCTGTCGGCGGGCTCGATGGTGGGGCGTCCGGTGTCGGCGGAGCAGCTGGGCGCAGCAGGGGAGCGGTCCCTGTTCCTGGTGGAGTGGAACCCGATCGAGATGCCCACGGCCGGTTCGGCGCGGGTGACGGAGTGGTCCGCGCTCGCCGCCGACCATGCCTCCGACGTGTCCGGCCCGGCTGTCGGCGCCGATGACTCGATCGCGGTGGTGGACTGCGCGGCGCCGCCGACCGGCGAGACGCCGGACGTGGTGCGCTCGGTGACCGGAGACGTGCTCGAGGCGCTGCAGGCGTGGCTGGAGCGGGAGAGCCGGGGATCGGCACCTCTGGTGGTGGTGACCAGGGGAGCGGTGGCGGTGGGTGAGAGCGCGGACGTGGATGTGAAGGTCGCGCCGGTATGGGGACTGGTGCGGGCGGCCCAGGCCGAGCACCCCGGGCGCTTCGTGCTGCTGGACCTTCAGGAGGACCAGGAACGGGACGCGGCGGTGCGGGCGGCGGTGGCCTCCGGCGAGCCGGAACTCGCGGTGCGGTCGGAGACGTTCCTGGTGCCCCGGCTGGTCAGGATGGCCCGGCCCGAACGGCCCGCCGACGGCTCGGGCCCGGACTCCGTCGAGCCGGCCGACGGCTCCGCCGGGTTGGCTGCGGGGACGGTGCTGGTGACGGGAGGTACGAGCGGACTGGGGGCGTTGCTGGCCCGTCGTCTGGTGACCGATCACGGCGTGCGTTCCCTGCTGCTGGTGAGCCGGCGGGGACCGTCGGCGGAGGGCGTCGAGACGCTGGTGCGGGAGCTGACGGCGCTGGGCGCCGAGGTCCGCGTGATGGCGTGTGACGTCGGGGATCGGGAGTCGCTGGCACGGGTCGTGGAGTCGGTTCCCGACTCGGCTCCGCTGGTGGGTGTGGTGCACGCGGCGGGAGCGGCGGACAACGGCGTGCTGGAGGCGCTGTCACGAGACCGGCTGGAGACGGTGCTCCGGCCGAAGGCGGACGCCGCGTGGCATCTGCACGAGCTGACCAGGGATCTGCCGCTGGAGATGTTCGCGCTGGTGTCCTCGGCCGGCGGGCTGGTCCTGGCGGCGGGGCAGGGCAACTACGCGGCGGCGAACGTGTTCCTGAACGCGCTGGCGGCCCATCGACGGTCGCGAGGGCTGGCGGCGACGTCGCTGGCGTACGGGCTGTGGGATGTGGCCACCGGCATGAGCTCCGAGCTGTCCGACGCCGACCGGGACCGGCTGGCCAGGCTCGGGCTGCCCGTGCTGTCCGCGGCCGAGGGAGTGCGGCTGTTCGACGTGAGCGTGCGGACGGACGCGGCGTTGACGGTACCGCTGCGGGTGGACACGGAGGTGATGCGGGGCCGTGGCGGCGAGGTGCCGGCGTTGCTGCGCGGGCTGGTACCGGCGAGGCGGCCGATCCGGGTGGCCGCGGGTGGCGGCGGAGAGGACGGCTTGCGGCGGCGCCTGGACGGGTTGGACACGGCCGAGCGCCGGCGGGTGCTGGAGGAGCTGGTACGACGGCACGTGGCGGTGGTGCTGGGGCACGCGTCGGGGGATGCGGTGGAGCCCGGTCAGGCGTTCAGCGCGATGGGGCTGGATTCGCTCGCCGCGGTGGAACTGCGCAACCAGCTGGCCACGGCGACGGGGCTCTCGCTGCCCGCGACACTCGTCTTCGACTACCCGACCTCGTACGGCGTGGCGGAGTTCCTGCACGGGGAGCTGTTCGGCTCGGTGGACGCCGAGCGGGCCGAGGTGGGTGTGCTCTCGCCGGTGGTGCGGTCGGTGGCCGACGATCCGGTGGTGATCGTGGGGATGGCGTGTCGTTATCCGGGTGGGGTGTCTTCTCCGGAGGATTTGTGGCGTCTGGTGGTGGAGGAGACCGACGCGATCACCGGGTTCCCGACGAATCGGGGGTGGGATCTGGAGGGGATCTATGATCCGGATCCTGGTCGGGTGGGGACGTCGTACACGCGTCATGGTGGGTTTTTGCATGACGCGGATGAGTTCGACCCTGGGTTTTTCGGGATGTCGCCGCGTGAGGCGTTGGCGGTTGATCCGCAGCAGCGGTTGCTGTTGGAAGTGTCGTGGGAGGCGGTGGAGCGGGCGGGCATCGAGCCGGGGGCGTTGCGGGGGAGCCGGACCGGGGTGTTCACCGGTTTGATGTACAACGATTACGGTCTGGCGTTGGGTAACGCGGCCGGCCGGGTGCACCAGGCGGCCGTCGGTGAGGTGGTCGAAGGTCTCGGCCAGCGTGATGCCGTCGAGGGTTACGAGGGCACCGGGACGGCGCCGAGTGTGGCGTCGGGTCGGGTGTCGTACACGCTGGGCCTGGAGGGTCCGGCGGTGACCGTGGACACCGCGTGTTCGTCGTCGCTGGTGGCGGTGCACCTGGCGGCGCAGGCGTTGCGGTCGGGGGATTGTTCGCTGGCGTTGGCCGGTGGGGCGACGGTGATGTCGACGCCGAACACGTTCATCGGGTTCGCTCGGCAGCGGGGTTTGTCGGTGGATGGGCGGTGTCGGTCGTTCGCGGAGTCGGCCGATGGGGTGGGCTGGGCCGAGGGCGTGGGCATCCTGGTGCTGGAGCGGTTGTCGGATGCTCGGCGCAACGGTCACCAGGTGCTCGCGGTGGTGCGCGGGTCGGCGGTGAATCAGGATGGTGCGTCGAACGGGTTGACGGCGCCGAACGGTCCGTCTCAGCAGCGGGTGATTCGTCAGGCGCTGGCGAGTGCGGGGCTGTCGGCGTCCGAGGTGGACGTGGTCGAGGCGCACGGCACCGGGACGCGGTTGGGCGATCCCATCGAGGCGCGGGCGCTGATGTCCACCTACGGACAGGGCCGTGACACCGGAGAGCCGTTGCTGCTGGGGTCGATCAAGTCGAACATCGGTCACACCCAGACGGCGGCCGGTGTGGCGGGAATCATCAAGATGGTCATGGCGATGCGCGAGGGCATGGTGCCGCGCACGTTGCACGCGGACGAGCCGTCCTCGCATGTGGACTGGAGCGAGGGCGCGGTCGAGTTGGTGACCGAGGCACGGGCGTGGCCTCGGGTGGAGCGGTCGCGTCGGGCCGCGGTGTCGTCGTTCGGAATCAGCGGTACCAACGCGCACGTGATCTTGGAACAGTCTCCGGTGCCGGTGGAGGAACCGGTGGACGCCGGTGGTGAGGAGGTCGACGGCGGGACTGTCGCGTGGGTGGTGTCGGGGCGTAGTGAGGTGGCGTTGCGGGCTCAGGCAGAGCGGTTGTTGTCGCACGTGGAGGGCTTGTCCGGGTCGAGGTTGGCTGGGGTGGGGGTGTCGCTGGCGACGGTTCGGTCGGCGTTCGAGCATCGGGCGGTGGTGGTCGGTGCCAGGCGTGCGGAGTTGGTGGGGGGCCTGGCGGCGCTGGCCCGGGGGGCGGCGGATCCGGGGGTGGTGACCGGTTCGGTGCGGAGCGGCGGCAAGGTCGCGTTCCTGTTCACCGGTCAGGGCAGTCAGCGGGCCGGGATGGGTCGGGAGTTGTATGACCGGTTCCCGGTGTTCGCCGAGGCGTTGGATGAGGTGTTCGCCGAGTTCGAGCCGCTGCTTGAGGGGTCGTTGCGTGAGGTGGTGTTCGCCGAGCCGGGGTCGGCGCAGGCGGAGGCGCTGGATCGGACCGGGTGGGCGCAGCCGGCGCTGTTCGCGGTGGAGACGGCGTTGTTCCGGCTGGTGTCCTCGTGGGGGGTGCGGCCGGATGTGTTGGCCGGGCATTCGGTCGGGGAGATCGCCGCGGCTCATGTGGCGGGGGTGTTGTCGCTGGCGGATGCGTGTGCGTTGGTGGCGGGTCGGGCGCGGTTGATGCAGGCGCTGCCTGCCTGTGGGGCGATGGTGGCGGTGGCGGCTTCCGAGGAGGAGGTCGTCGAGCTGCTGGCCGGGCGTGAGGGTGAGGTGTCGGTCGCGGCGGTGAACGGTCCGTCCTCGGTGGTGGTCTCCGGGGTGGAGGAGGCGGTGCTTGAGGTGGCCGCCGCCTTGGAGGAGCGGGGGGTGCGGACGAGGCGGTTGCGGGTGTCGCACGCGTTCCATTCGCCGTTGATGGATCCGATGCTGGAGGAGTTCCGGGCGGTGGCCGGGAGGCTGACCTACGGTGCGCCGGAGATCCCGATCGTGTCCACGCTCACCGGGGAGCAGGCGACGGCCGAGCGGCTGTGTTCGCCGGAGTACTGGGTGGAGCAGGTGCGTGGCGCGGTCCGCTTCTCCGACGCCGTCCGCACTCTGCACGGCCAGGGTGTGCGGGCGTATCTGGAGCTGGGCCCCGACGGTGTGCTCACCGCGATGGCCGACGACACCCTCGCAGCGCTCGCCGACGCGAACATCGATGGGATGACGCGCGGGGCTGCGTCAGCGGGATCGGCGGCGGATCCGGACGTGCTGCTGGTACCGGCCCTGCGCAGGGGCCAGGACGAGCAAAAATCGATCATGATGGCGCTCGCCGCCCTGCACGTGCGCAAGGTGCCGGTGAACTGGTCGGCGGCACTTCCTCGGGCCGCCCGAGTGGATCTGCCGACGTACGCCTTCCAGCGCGAACGGTTCTGGCCCGATGGCGTCGGCTCGCAGGTGGGAGACGTGACGGCGGCGGGACTCGCGGCCGCGAGCCATCCGCTGCTGGGAGCCGCTGTGGGAGTGGCCGGTTCGGACGGGGTGTTGCTGACCGGCCGTGTCTCGCTGACGTCGCATCCGTGGCTGGCCGATCACATGGTGGGCGGGACGGTGATCTTCCCAGGCACGGGGTTCCTGGAGCTGGCGGTGCGGGCGGGTGATGAGGTCGGCTGTGACCTGGTCGAAGAACTCACCCTGACCGCTCCGCTGGTGCTCGGCGAACGAGACGCGGTGGCGGTGCAGGTATGGGTGAGGACACCGGATGAGTCAGGCCGGTGTGAGGTGAGCATTCACGCCCGCCCTGCGGAGGCCGGGGACGAGGAACCCTGGGTAAGGCACGCGATCGGTGTGCTGGCGTCCGACGGCCAGGCCGGGGAGCGGTTCGATGTCGAGGTGTGGCCGCCGAGGGGTGCGTCGGTG
>NZ_JBEPDA010000037.1:0-53467 GCF_040299985.1 Streptosporangium sp. NPDC000563
CTCCGGCCGGCCGTCTCAGTTGCTCCCCGGCGTTTCAGGCCTCCGGCCTGCTCGGGCGCGACGGTTGCGGGCTTTTATACGCCGGCCGGAGCACCCACCCACCTCCGCGCACCTCCACCCCGCCGTACCGCGTGCGGGCCGTAGTCGCTCACTCTCCGGCCGCCCAGCCTGCTCTCCGGCGCTGAAGCCCTCGTGACGGGACCGCTCAGGGCTGATCGCCGTAGCTGACGCGTGTCTCGCGCACCACTTCAGGGGCGATGCCGTAAGAAACCACTACGGGGCCGATGCCGTAAGAAACCACTGCGGGGCCGATGCCGTAAGAAACCACTTCAGGGGCGATGCCGTAAGAAACCACTACGGGGCCGATGCCGTAAGGACCGGCAAGGCGTCAGCGAGGAGAACTCGACCGGCCGTTCCTTCATCAGGTGCGGGTGGCATGGTCGACGTCACCAACAGGTGTAAGACACCGACCGGTTCGGTTTCCGGGCCGGGTCATTCGTCCAGGCCGGGGTCGCCGAGCCTGCGGCCCAGGTCGTCGACACCGAAGTCACCGCCCCTGTCTCCTCGGTCTCCCCTGCTGCCTCCGCCGCCATCGCCGCCGAGGTCCTCACCCCTGCCTGGCCCGGGACCGTCCGTTCCTCTGCCGGTGTCCTCGGGGGCCGAGGTCCGGTCGGGGCCTGGAGTCTGCTGATCGGGGGTGGCGCTCTGGTCGGGGCCGGGGGTGGCCGCCTCGTCGGGGCCGGGCGTGGTCGTGTCCTGACCGCCGGTCTGGTCGTCACCGTGCTGGTCGCCCGAGCTGTAGTCGTACGGGGCGTAGCCGTAGTTGGACGGCTCCTTGAACTCCTTGACCGGCTTGCCCTCCATCGCCTCGGTCATGAAGGCCCGCCAGATCTGCGCGGGGTAGGAACCGCCGTACAGGGCACTGCCGTTCACCGTCACCGGCTTGTTGTCGTCACGGAACATGTCGACCGCCACGGCCAGTTGCGGGGTGAACCCGGCGAACCACACGGCGGCCGACTCGTCGGTGGTGCCCGTCTTGCCCGCCACGGGACGGTCGTAGAGGCGGGCGGCGGAGCCGGTGCCCCCCTCCACGACCTGGGTGAGGGCGTAGGTGGCGTCGACGGCGGCCTGCTCGCCGAAGGCACGCTTGCCCTTGGTCGAGCTCTTGACGACGTTGCCCTCGGCGTCGGTGACCGAACGGATCACGTGGGCTTCGCGGTGGACGCCCTCGGCGGCGAAGGCGGCGTAGCCCGAGGCGTTCTGCACGGCGCTCACCGAGGCCACGCCGAGTGGGAGCGTGGCGGCGCCCCGGTGCGGGTCGAGCTGCTTGCGGGGGATTCCGACACTTTCCGCGACCTTGACGACCTTGCTCAGGCCGACCTTCTGGCCGAGGTCGACGAACGCGGTGTTCACCGAGCTCTGGGTGGCCTTGACGAGGTTCACTTCGCCGTAGGAGTAGCCGCCCGAGTTGGGGATGTCGGCGGAGGCGATCCTGAGCGGGGAGTTGCCGTCGACCCTGGTGTCGAGGCCGAAGCCGTTGTCCAGGGCCGCGGCCAGCGTGTACGTCTTGAACGTCGATCCGGCCTGCACCTTGGCCGAGAAGGAGTTGTCGAACTTGTTGGCGGCGTAGCTGCGTCCGCCGTAGAAGGCCACGACCTCACCGGTGGCGGGGTCGACGGCGGCGAGCCCGGTGCGGACCTTCTTGGGGGTGTCGTCCGGCAGGATCGAGGTGACGGCACGCTCGGCGGCGGCCATCAGGTTCTTGTCGAAGGTCGAGACGATCTTCAGCCCGCCCTGGTTGATGACCTCGTCGGTGTAGCCCCTGTTTTTCAGCTCGGCCGTCACCTGGTCGAGCATGTAGCCCTCCTGCCCCTTGGGCGCGAAGATCGCCTTGGGCTTGCGGAGGGTGGGGAAGGTCAGCGCGGCGGCCTCCTCCGAGGTGACGGCCCCGGTGGCCACCATCCCGTCGACCACCGACCTCCAGCGGTCCCTCGCCGCGTGCAGGTCGGGGCCCCGCGGGTCGGCGAACCTGGAGGGCTGCTGGATCACCGCGGCGAGGTAGGCGCCCTCGGCGACGCTCAGCTTGCTCACGTCCTTGCCGAAGTAGGCGTCGGCCGCCGCCTGGACCCCGTCGGCGCCCCGGCCGAAGTAGATCGTGTTGAGATACTGCTCCAGCACCCAGTCCTTCGACTTCGACTGGTCCACCTTCAAGGAGATCATGACCTCCTTGAGTTTCCTGATTATGGAACGTTCCTGACTGAGACCGCTGTAGTAGTTGCGGACCATCTGCTGGGTGATCGTGGAGCCACCCTGGAGCTGCCGGCCGCTGATCGTGGACCACATGGCGCGGAAGGTGCCGGAGAGGGAGACGCCCTGGTCTTCGTAGAAGGAGCGGTTCTCCGCGGCGATGACCGCGTTCCGCAGGCTCTGCGGCACCTTGTCGAGGGTCACGCTCTTGCGGTTGACGCCCTGTCTGGCCAGCACGGTCTTGCCGTCACGGTAGTAGATCACCGACCCCTGCGCGGTGGCCCTTGGCTGCGTGCTGTCAGGGATGGGAGTGATCGCCCACACCACCCCGAGCAGGCCGATCGCCGAGATGATACCGACACCGAAGACGATGAGTGTGATTCTCAGGAGTTTCCTCCTGCGACTGCTCGTCCCGCCCTTTGACACGCGTGACCCCCCGATAGGACCCGCCGCTGACCCCCGACGGTTGCGGACCGTTAAGGGTAAACGATGGATAACGGTGTCTGGCCCCTGCTTGGCATGGTACGGCTAGCCCTTCCCCTTGCGCGGGACATCGGCCACCAAAGGCAGAACACGGTATGGCACAGGGGTGTCCAAGGCGATCACCGACGAGGTTCTGACCACGCCCCGGACGTCAACGATCAGGTCAATTACCCGCTGCAGGTCGGCATTGCTGCGTGCCACCACCCGGCAGTGCATGTCGTCACCGCCGGTGATCGTGTGCACCTCCAGCACCTCGGGAATGGCGGCGAGCTGATCGGCGACCGGATCGTACCCGCTGACCTGGCGGATCTGCAGGGTGACGAACGCCATCACGTCGTAGCCGAGCGCGGCGGGGTCGACGTCGGGGCCGAACCCGGTGACCACCCCCCGGGCGGCGAGCCGGTCGAGGCGTGCCTGCACGGTCCCCCTCGCCACACCGAGCCGCCGTGAGCACTCCAGCACCCCCAGCCGGGGCTCCGCCGCCAGCAGGGCGATGAGCCGGGCGTCGAGCTGGTCGATCGTCATGATGTACAGATGCTCCGCGATGGACGGCGAGTAGGTGTGCATATTGTCTGGTCTTCGAAGACAGTGTTGCACAAACAGCCCAACAAAACAGACAGTATTCGCATGAGCGACAACTTTCCTGTGAACGGTATGGACTGCGTGGTCTTCGCGGTAGGCAACGCCAAGCAGGCCGCCCACTACTACTCCACCGCGTTCGGCATGCGGCTCGTGGCCTATCGAGGCCCGGAGAACGGCAGCCGCGACGAGGTGGCGTACGTCCTCACCTCGGGCTCCGCCAGGTTCGAGTTCCGGGGGGCGGTGCGGCCCGGAACCGGGGTCGCCCGCCACGTCGCCGAGCACGGCGACGGCGTGATCGACCTCGCCATCGAGGTCCCCGACGTGGAGGCCGCCTATGCCCACGCGATCGCCCAGGGCGCGCGAGGGCTCGTGGAGCCGCACGTCATGGAGGACGACCAGGGCAAGGTGGTGACGGCCGCGATCGCCACGTACGGCGAGACCCGGCACACCCTGGTCGACAGGTCCAACTACAGCGGCCCGTACCTGCCCGGCTACGTCGCGGCGAAGCCCCTGGTGGCGGCCCCCGACGTGCGCAACGGCCGCCTGTTCCAGGCCGTCGACCACTGCGTCGGCAACGTGGAACTCGGCAGGATGGACGAGTGGGTGGAGTTCTACCGGCGGGTCATGGGCTTCACCAACATGGCGGAGTTCATCGGCGACGACATCGCCACCGAGTACTCGGCACTGATGTCCAAGGTGGTCGCGGACGGCACCCGCAAGGTGAAGTTCCCGCTCAACGAGCCGGCGATCTCCAAGAAGAAGTCACAGATCGACGAGTACCTGGAGTTCTACGGAGGCCCCGGCGTGCAGCACATCGCGCTCGCCACCAACGACATCCTGAGCACCGTCGACCACATGCGCGAGGCCGGTGTGAGCTTCCTGGACACCCCCGCCTCCTACTACGACGACCCGGAGCTGCGCGCCCGCATCGGTGAGGTCCGCGCGCCGATCGAGGAGTTGAAGAAGCGCGGCATCCTGGTCGACAGGGACGAGGACGGCTACCTGCTGCAGATCTTCACCAAGCCGGTGCAGGACCGGCCGACGGTGTTCTTCGAGCTGATCGAGCGGCACGGCTCACTCGGCTTCGGCAAGGGCAACTTCAAGGCGCTCTTCGAGGCGATCGAGCGCGAGCAGGACCTGCGAGGGAACCTGTAACCGGCTTCCTCCCCACGTCCGAGGGCGAGGTCTCCGCGCCGAAAGGAAGACGATAACCGTCCTTGGCTTTGCGATGGCGACCCTGAGGTGATCATCCTTGGATGGGATCAGTACCGCCACCGCCGGATGACCGGGGATCGGACCCGTGGTCCGATCCCGAGCCGCTCAGGCCGGGCCACGAGGGCTCGAACCCCGGCCAGGGGCCCGGCTTCGGTCCCGGCCATGGCCGGGAACACGGGCGGGGGTTCGACCCCGTCTTCGGCTACACGGCCGAGGGGTATCCGCCCGGTGATTTTCCCCCGTCGGACGCCATGAGGCTGGGAGGCCGCTGGCGCCGCCTCTTCGCGGGAATCCTCGACCTTCTCATCGTCGGGCTCATCTCCTCGCCCTTCACCTACCGGACCGTCAACACCGTCACGGGCGCCGCGAGCGGGCTGTCGGTGCAGGTACCCTACGCGGAGACCTTCCTGGTCACGGTGATCGGCTTCCTGTACTACTGGCTGCTGACCGCCTACTGGAACGGGCAGACGCTCGGCAAGAAGATCTTTCGGCTGCGCGTGACGGACACCGAAGGGCGGAGGGCCGGTGTCGGACAGGTCGCGCTGCGCGAACTGGTCTCCTGGCTGATGTACTCCACCTGCTGCCTGGGCTGGATAGATGTGGCTTTCATCCTTTTCCACCCACGCAAGCAGGCCGTGCACGACCTCGCCGCCAGGACGCTTGTCATAGACGCCTGATCGACGCAGGTCGGTCGCGTAGTGTGCCATTCCACGGGGCTCGGCCGTCCGGCCGGGAAAGGGGCTTTAACGCATGGCGTCCAAACGGCTGGCCGCGGCGACCGCCGCTCTTCTCAGCACGCTCGCGACCGTTGGCACGGTCGCCTGCTCGGCGTCGAACGGGGAGAGCGTCCCGCCGACGGGCTCCGTGAAGCCGGTCGCCTCCGACGTCGTCGCCGGTGGCGGTGGTGGCGGTGAGGCCGCGCCCGGCGCCGCGGGGATCGGCGACCCCGACTTCCCCACCGACGGCAACGGCGGCTACGACGTCGGCCACTACGGGCTCAAGCTGAGCTATGACCCGCCCTCCAAGCACCTGTCGGGAGTGACCAGGATCGAGGCGCGGGCCACCCAGAACCTGGCGAGCTTCAACCTCGACCTCTCCGGCTTCACCGTGAGCCGGGTCACCGTGGACGGCAAGCCCGCGAGTTTCGACAGGGCGGGGACCGAGCTCAGCGTCACCCCGGCCGCGTTCATCCCGAACGCCGCCGCGTTCACCGTCGAGGTCGCGTACGCCGGTGAGCCCAAACCGGTCAGGGGTTCCTCCAACCTGGGCACGTACGGCTTCATCCCGACCAAGGACGGCGCGTTCGTCACCTGCCAGCCCAACGGCGCCAAGACCTGGTTCCCCGGCAACGACCACCCCTCGGACAAGGCGAGTTACGACTTCGAGATCACCGTTCCCGCCGGGCTGACCGCGCTGGCCAACGGCGAGCTCGTCGGCACGCCGAAGAGCGCCGGGGGCAGGACGACCTTCCAGTGGCGGGAGAGCCACCCGATGGCGAGCTACCTCGCCACCGTGACGCTGGGCAGGTTCGAGATGCTCCAGGGCACGACCCCCGGGGGTGTGAAGAACCTGGCGGCCGTCGATCCGAGGTTCCGCGGTTCGCTGAAGAAGCTGTACGACGTGTCGGGCAGGGTCACCGACTACTGGAGCACGGTCTTCGGCCCCTACCCCTTCTCCTCCACCGGAGGCGTGGTCGACGACTTCCCCGCCGGTTACGCGCTGGAGAACCAGACCAAGCCCATGTACGGCGGGTTCGACCCCGACGACGCCATCATCGCCCACGAGCTCGCCCACCAGTGGTTCGGCGACAGCCTCAGCATCACGCGCTGGAAGGACCTGTGGCTCAACGAGGGCTTCGCGACCTACGCCGAGTGGCTCTGGTCGGAGCACGAGGGCGAGGCCACCGCCGAGCAGCTCTTCCGCAGGCACTACGGCGCCGGGGCCGAAGATCCCATCTGGGGCTACACCCCGGGCCAGGCCAAGCCCGACGACCTGTTCAACGACTCCGTCTACACCCGGGGCGGCATGACGCTCCACGCTCTCAGGCAGCGGATCGGCGACCCGGCGTTCTTCAAGCTCCTCAAGGAGTGGAACGCCACCCACAGGTACGGAAACGTCACGACCCCGGAGTTCGTCGCGATGGCCGAGAAGATCTCCGGCAAGAAGCTCGACGCCCTCTTCGACGCCTGGCTGTTCACCGCGAGGAAGCCCACCACCTGGTAGGAAGGCCGTCCTGGTCAGGGCGGTCGTCCTGGCCGGGAAGGTCGCCCGTCCACTGCCGCGCCCTCACGTGACGATGATCTTGTATCCCTCGACGCGCAGGGAGCCCAGCACCTCCTCGGAGTGCACCGGCCCCTTGGTCTCCATCTGGAGCTGGACCTCGACCTCCCCCAGGTGCATGCCCAGCCGCCCGTGCACGATGTCGAGCACGTTCGCGCCGAGTTCCGCCAGCCGCGACAGCAGCGCCGCCAGCGCGCCTGGCCGGTCGGAGAGCCGGACCCGCAGGGTGAGATAGCGCCCGGCGGCGGCCAGGCCGTGCCTGAGGACCTTCGCCATCAGCAGCGGGTCGATGTTGCCCCCGGAGAGCACGGCCACCACCGGCGGCTCGAAGACGTGCGGGTGGGCCAGGATCGCGGCCACCCCGGCCACGCCCGCGGGCTCGACGACCTGTTTGGCGCGTTCGAGGCAGAGCACCAGCGCCTGGGAGATCTGGCTCTCGGTGACGGTGACGACGCTGTCGACCAGATAGTGGATCAGTTCGAAGGGCAGCTCGCCCGGACGGCCCACCGCGATGCCGTCGGCCATCGTCGAGGCGGGCCTGACCTCCACCGGATGCCCGGCGGCCAGCGACGCCGGGTAGGCGGCGGCCCTCTCCGCCTGGACCCCGACGATCCGCACGCCCGGCCGCAGCGACTTGACCGCGAGCGCCACCCCGGCCGCCAGACCGCCCCCGCCCAGCGACATCACGATCGTGCCGACCTCGGGCAGCTGCTCCACGATCTCCAGCCCGATCGTGCCCTGCCCGGCGATCACGTCGGGATGGTCGAACGGGTGGATGAACACGGCGCCGGTCCGTGTCGCGTGCTCCCGCGCCCGTTCCAGCGCGACGTCCACGGTCTCGCCCGCGAAGAGCACCTCGGCGCCGTACGACCGGGTCGCGGCCACCTTGGGCAGCGGCGCCCCCAGGGGCATGTAGACCGTCGCCCCGGCGCCGACCAGCCCCGCCCCGAGCGCGACCCCCTGCGCGTGGTTGCCCGCGCTGGCCGCGACCACCCCCCGACGCCGCTCCTGCTCGGTCAGCCCGGCGATCCTGACGTACGCCCCCCGGATCTTGAACGACCCGGAACGCTGCAGGTGCTCGCACTTGAGATGGACGGGCCCGCCGATGATCTCGGAGAGCACGTGGGAATGGAGCAGAGGGGTACGCAGAGCGACGTCGGCCAGCAGCTCACGCGCGGCGACCACGTCGTCGTAGGTCACCTGGGTGCCTGACATGCGGATCATCGTACGACGAGCGCACCCGCAGTCCGGACGGCGCGGTGGTCGCGGGAACCGGAGGTCCGGCACTCTCAAACTCATCGCCGACTTCGGGCGACGAACAGCTCAAGGTCGGCTGAGGTCAGGAGCCGCCGGCCGGTTGGTGGGAGGAGAAGACCAGGACCGAGGCGGTGAAGCCGTGGACGTGGTTGTGGCCGCCCACCGGGCCCACCTCTCCCGCGGCGAAGAACCCGGCCACCCCGATGGGACCCAGGGTGTCGCGGACGGCGACGGCGTCGTGGTCGGCGCTGCCGAACATGGCCGAGCCCCGGCCGTTGCAGGAGAACAGCAGCGCGCCGTCCACCCGGCCGAACTCCGCGCGGTGCGCGTCCAGCAACTCGTACAGGTCCTCGTCGGCGGTGGCGGCGTCGCGGACCTGGAAGCGGACGGTGCGGCCGATCTCGACGACGTCGCCGATCGCCACGGCCTCCCGCTCGGGGTCGATGCCGAGCACGCCCCGGATCAGGAAGTCGCCGCGCTCGTGCTTCTCGGCGTACTCGTCCATCGCGACGCCGATCTGCAGGCCCGAGGCGACCAGGTCGCGGTCGTCCTCGTCCAGGGCACTGACGATCTCCTCCAGCCGCGCCAGGGCGGGCTGCCCGGCGAGTTCGAGCAGGAGGTTGTCCTCGACGGAGGTGACCGTCATCGTCGGGCCGATCGGGCGGCAGCCCTGGCTGACCACGGTGCTGACGTTGAGGGCGCCGCTGAGCAGCACCCCGACGGCTCCCTCGGTGTGGATCTCCCCGTCGGCGAACAGCCGGACCGCGCCGCGGCCCTGGATCGCGTTGGCCAGGCCGCCGATCAGGGGAAGGTTCCCCATGACCTCCTCGGAGCGCTCGACGAAGCCGTCGGTGGGGAAGCTGTAGGGATCGGCGAGCAGGATGGCCGCGTGATCGTCGGGGGCGCGGTCGGGCAGACCCACCACCACGAAGCGGTCGTCGGCCCTCAGCGTGTCGAGCGCGAAGGTCGTCAGCCGGGCCCCGCCCAGGGAGGCGGCCCAGGCGCTCACCGCGGGGGTGACCTCGACCCCCTGCCCGTCGCCGATGACCCCGGTGGCGCTGCATCCGAGGACGGCGGCGCCGGGGGCCATGCTCATCGCGCGCAGCCCCGCGCGGGAGACGTCGTCGGGATCGTCGCCGCAGATGAAGAAACAGAGCAGGTCGGCCGGTCCGGACAAGCCGGACAGGGCTTGGCGTACCGCCGCCTCGGCCGCGGAGACCAGATCGGCCCCCACCGCGAGGCCGTCGGCGAAGCGGCTCGTCATCAACGCCACTTGTCTCGCCTCTCCCTCTTGTCCCTCGTCGTGTGGCTCGCCGGAGAGTGTCCGGATCTCGTCCGAAGCCCGTCCTGAAGCCCTGAAGCCTGCCATGAATCGTTGTGAACCGACGTTAGCCGAGAGCGTGAGGCCCGTCAGTGCCGTGCGACCGCGAATGCCGAAGACCCCACGTGGCGGCCCCTTCCGGGGTGCCCCGGCTCCCCGGCGGGGGAACCGGTCGATACCTTGTCTTGGAGCGATTCTCCCCACTGGGGAGACAAGCACTCACGTTGTCCCTCACGCAATCGTCAAGATCCGAAAGAGGGATGAGAGTGCCGGATCGGGCGTTGTGGACGTAGGCTCGGTCCCGTGCCTCAAATCCCAGAGCCACGTACTCTGCGCGAGCTGCGCGCGAGCGGCCATATTCACCGTACGGTAAAGGCCGAGATCCGTGAGAATCTCCTGACCCGCCTGCGGGCAGGAGAGCCGCGGTTCCCCGGCATCGTGGGCTTCGACGACACCGTCCTGCCATACCTGGAGCGAGCGCTGCTCGCCGGGCACGACCTGGTCCTGCTCGGTGAGCGAGGGCAGGGCAAGACCCGGCTGATCCGCACCGTGACCGGGCTCCTCGACGAATGGACCCCCGCCGTCGAGGGCTGCGAGATCAACGACCATCCCTACGAACCCTCGTGCGTCCGTTGCCGCCGCCTGGCCGACGAGATGGGCGAGGAGCTGCCGATCTCCTGGAAGCACCGGGACGAGCGGTACGGCGAGAAGCTCGCCACCCCCGACACCTCCGTCGGCGACCTGATCGGCGACATCGACCCGATCAAGATCGCCGAAGGGCGTACGCTCGGCGACCCGGAGACCGTCCACTACGGCCTGGTCCCCAGGAGCAACCGCGGGGTGTTCTCCGTCAACGAGCTGCCCGACCTGGCGGAGCGCATCCAGGTCTCGCTGCTCAACGTGCTGGAGGAGCGCGACATCCAGGTGAGGGGCTACAACCTGCGCCTGCCCCTGGACATCCTGCTGATCGCGAGCGCCAACCCCGAGGACTACACCAACCGCGGCCGGATCATCACCCCGCTGAAGGACCGCTTCGGCGCCGAGATCCGCACCCACTACCCGCTGTCGATCGAGACCGAGCTGGTCCTGATCCGCCAGGAGGCCGCGCTCGACCAGGTGGGCGCCGACCTGCCCGACCACCTGATCGAGGTGATCGCCCGCTTCACCCGGCTGGTCCGCGAGTCCACCGCGGTGGACGCCCGTTCCGGGGTCTCGGCCCGCTTCTCCATCGCGGCCGCCGAGACCGCGGCCGCCTCCGCCGTACGGCGTGCGGCGCTGACCGGCGAGGATCACGCGGTGGCGAGGGTCGCCGACCTGCCGGGGATCGTGCACACGCTGCGCGGCAAGGTGGAGTTCGAGGTCAGCGAGGAGGGCCGGGAGACCGAGGTGCTCGCGCACCTGCTGCGCAGGGCGGTGGCCGAGACGTTCCGCGGCACGCTCGGCGGCAGCGACCTGAACCCGCTGCTGGAGAAGTTCTCCGAGGGCGTCCAGGTCGAGTCGGGCGTGGCGGTACCCGCGGGCGAGCTGCTGCGCAGGGTCGGCCCCGTTCCGGGCCTGGCAAAGATCATGTCCCAGCTCGGCATCGGCGACGAGTCCCCCGGGCACGCCGCCGCCGCGCTGGAATTCGCCATGGAGGGCCTCTACCTCCTGCGTCGGCTGTCCAAGGACGAGGTGGACGGCACGACGGTCTACCGCACCTGAGGTGTCCGCATGAGCTATCGCTATGGCGAATACCGGGACGGGCCCGACCCGCTCGCCCCGCCGTACGACGTCCGTTCCGCGCTGGACCGGATGGGTGACGCGATCCTGTCCGGCTCCAACCCGTCCCACGCCCTGCGCGACCTGCTCAAGGAGGGCCTGCCGGGCGCGCAGGATCGTCGTGGCCTTGAGGAGCTTCTCCGCGAGGTGCGAAGGCGGCGCCGTGAGCTGCGCGAGCGCGGCCGTATCGACGGCACGCTGGAGCGGGCCAGGGCGCTGCTGGACAAGGCGATCGGCCAGGAGCGGGCCGAACTGTTCCCCGACCCCTCCGACGAGGCCCGGCTGCGCGAGGCGGAGCTGGCCGCTCTTCCCGACGACACGGCGAGCGCGATCCGGGAGCTGGGCGCCTACCGGTGGCGCTCGGCCGCCGCCGGGCAGACCTTCGAGGAACTGCGCGACCTGCTGCGCAGGGAGGTGCTCGACAGCCAGTTCCGCGGCATGCGGCAGTCTCTGGCCAACCCCGACCCGGCCGCCATGGAGCGGGTCAGGGAGATGATGTCCGATCTGAACGACATGCTCGACCGGGATGCCCGGGGTGAGCACACCCAGGCCGACTTCGAGCAGTTCATGTCGAAATATGGGGACATGTTCCCGGAGTCGCCCCGGAACCTGGAGGAGTTGGTCGACACCCTGGCCCGGCGGGCGGCGGCCACCCAGCGCCTGCTCGCCTCCCTCACCCCGGCCCAACGCGAGGAGCTCGACCACCTGATCGAGCAGACCCTCCAGCAGGCCGGGCTGGACGAGCAGATGCGCCGCCTGGGCGAGTCCCTCCACGCCCGTCGTCCCGACCTGGCCTGGAACACCCCCGAGCGGCTGAGCGGCGACGAGCCGATGGGGATGTCCGACGCCGTGAGCGCGCTGGACGAGCTCGCCGACCTGACCCAGTTGGAGGCCGCGCTCCGCCAGGACTACCCCGGCGCCCGCCTGGACGACATCGACGAGGCGGCGATCCGGCGCGCCCTGGGCCGCTCCGCCGTCGACGACCTGGAGGCGCTCAGGCAGGTCGAGCGCGAGCTGGAGCAGCAGGGCTACCTCCTGCGCCGGCGCGGCAAGCTGGAGCTCACCCCCAAGGCCGTACGACGCCTGGGAGAGACCGCGCTGCGCCGTGTCTTCTCCTCCCTGGAGAGCGGGCGCCGCGGCGACCACGACCAGGTGGACGCGGGCTCTGCCGGTGAGCTCACCGGGTCATCACGGCCCTGGCGGTTCGGCGACGAGCAGCCGATCGACGTGGTCCGTACCGTGATCAACGGGGTCCGGCGCGGCGGGGGCGGCGCGGTGACCCTGTCGGTCGACGACTTCGAGGTCGCCGAGACCGAGCGGCGCACGGCGGCCGCGGTGTGCCTGCTGGTCGACCTGTCCTACTCGATGGCGCTGCGCGGCACCTGGGCCGCCGCCAAGCAGACGGCGATGGCGCTGCAGGCGCTGGTGGCCTCGAAGTTCCCCCAGGACTCGGTGCAGATCATCGGCTTCTCCAACTACGCCAGGGTGCTGCAGCCCGACGAACTGGCGGGGCTGGAGTGGGACATGGTCCAGGGAACGAACCTGCACCACGCCCTGCTGATCGCCGGACGCCACCTGGACCGCCACCCCGACTTCGAGCCGGTCGTGCTCGTGGTCACCGACGGCGAACCCACCGCCCACCTGCGGCGCAACGGCTCGGCGGCCTTTGAGTGGCCACCGACCCAGGAGACGCTGGAGCTGACCCTCGCGGAGGTCGACAAGATGACCCGGCGCAGGGCGACGCTCAACGTCTTCATGCTCGCCGACGACGAGCGCCTGAAGGAGTTCGTGAACGAGGTCGGACGACGCAACGGCGGCCGGGTCTTCTCCCCCGGCGCCGACCGCCTGGGCGAGTACGTCGTCAGCGACTTCCTGCGGGCCCGCCGCACCCGCTGAGACGGGCCCGGGGTGATTGGACTCCCGGCCCGAGGCGGACCAGGCGTTGACGTGTTCCTGCGGGCCCGCCGCACTCGCCGAGGCGGGCCCGGGTCGACGTGGGCTCGCGGCCCGAGGCGGGCTCAGGCGTTGGCGTAGGCGGCGTATCCGTCGAGCGCCAGATCGAAGCCGTCGCGATAGTGGCGGTAGGAGCGGTAGCAGGGCCGCCATGCCGTGCTGTTGCCGACGCCCGCGCGGGCGTCGGCGATCGCGGAGGGGACCCGCTCAGGGGAGGGCAGGAGACCTCCGCCGAGATAGCGGGCGTCGGCGAGGACCGTGGGGGTGGCGGGGTCGCCGCTCGCGTAGCGGCCACGGCGCCAGCCGCTCTCCTCGTCCCAGACCAGCGCGTCGCCGCCGGTCAGGCGAATGGTGACGGTGCGCGGGTCGCAGGGACCCTGCCACCAGCTCTCGACCGCCTCGCCCAGCGCCTCGACGACGAGGCCGGCATAGCGGGACGGCTGGTCGCGCCACTCCTCGGTATACGGCTCAACATGTTTGACACCCACGGCGGGCACTCCCTTGTGCCGTCTTGCTCTGTCTGGTCGAACGCCCGTCCGGCACGACCACGGTTTCACCACCGCCGGTCTCATCACACGGTAACGAGCTCGCCCACGATCCTACTAACGCCTCGGACGTGCTCCGCGCGGAACGCGAAGATCGACAATCGCGTACCGTCAATTCCACCTCTCACCTCAACCGTGACCTTTTCGTGACAACCGCATCGATGTCCGCGCTGTCTACCCGATAAAGGAAGAACACCGTTGTGGAGGGGGAAGAAGTGAGCCCGATGCTCGCGGGAATTCTCGTGGTGCTGATGCTCATCGTCTGCGTCTGTTTCGAGGTGTGCATGGTGCCACACGCGCGCGAGGAGAACGCGATCTCGGACCATGAGCGCGATGACGACCGTCCGGGCAGGTACGACACCGTCGAGGGTGAACCGTCCCTGTCGTGAACGGCGGCGACATCTCGACCACGGGGCCGGCGAAAAGGCGGAGGACGAGGAGCACGTCCGCCCATTCCGCGGGAAGACCCTTCAAACGATCATCAAGGAAGACCACGCCGTCGGGTGACACCGTGCGAGCCGTACCCAGACGAGATCACCGGATACTAATGTCTGGCGCATGACAGACCACCTGCTGCTCTGGTTGCACATCGGTTTCGCGATCTTCGCCCTGGGGCCGATCACCGCCGCCACGATGTCGACTCCCAGATTCATCCGCACCAAGAACGTCGATGTCCTGCGTTATCTCCACAAGACCACGCGCATCTACGGTTTCGCGTCCGTCGGTGTCTTCCTGTTCGGGGCGCTGCTGGGCCGCGAATTCCTTGGAAGGCCGTATCTGTCGGTATCCATGACGCTTTTCATCGTCGCCGCGGTGCTGCTGGTCATGGTGGAGCGGGACCAGCGCACCGCCATCCGGGTCCTCACCAATGAGAGCCCGGACGACGACGCCAAGGTGCAGGTCGGCCGGATCGCCGCCCTCTCCGGCGTGATCGTGCTGATCTGGATGGTCATCCTGGTGCTGATGGTCTGGGGAAGCCCGGCCTGAGCCCGCGTTTTCCCACCGCGCCCCTTTCTTGGCCGCAGCCGTTTCCTGGCCACGGCCGCTTCCCTGCCGCGCCCGTTTCCGGGCCACGGCTGCCCCCTGCCGCGCCCGTTTCCGAACCCGGTGGCCGCCGCCTGCCCGGCGCCGGTTCCCGGCCGGGCGCCCGCACCCGGTCCGGCACCCGATCCCGGCCGGACGCCCGTTCCCGGCCCAGGATCCGGCTCCTGGACCGGCGCCCGCTCCTAGCCCAGCGCCTGGCTGAGGTCGGCCAGCAGGTCGTCGATCGACTCGATGCCGACCGACAGGCGCACCAGGTCGCCGGGCACCTCCAGCGGCGAGCCCGCCACCGAGGCGTGGGTCATCAGACCGGGGTGCTCGATCAGCGACTCCACGCCGCCGAGCGACTCGCCCAGGGTGAACAGCTTGGTCCTGTTGCACAGCTCGACGGCCTCGGCCTCGCCTCCGGCCATCCGGAAGGAGACCATGCCGCCGAAACGCCTCATCTGCTTGGCCGCCACCTCGTGCCCCGGGTGGTCGGCCAGGCCCGGGTAGAGCACCGAGGACACCCGAGGATGGGCGAGCAGCAGGTCCACCACCCGTTCGGCGTTCTCGCAGTGGCGGTCCATCCGCACCCCGAGTGTCTTGAGACCGCGTAGCGTCAGCCAGGCGTCGAACGGCCCGGCCACCGCGCCCATCGCGTTCTGGTGGTAGGCGAGCTCCTCGCCCACTCCGGCGTCCCGCGCGACGAGCGCGCCGCCGACCACGTCTGAGTGGCCGCCCACGTACTTGGTGGTGGAGTGCACGACGATGTCCGCGCCCAGCGCGATCGGCTGCTGCAGGTACGGGGAGGCGAAGGTGTTGTCCACCACCAGCAGCGCGCCGCACTCGGTCGCGAGCTGGGCGAGTGCCGCGATGTCGGCGATGCCGAGCAGCGGGTTGGTGGGCGTCTCCACCCAAATGATCTTGGTCTTCTGGGTCACGGCGGCCGCCACCGCCGTCAGGTCGCCCAGCGGCGCCGGGTCGTAGTGCAGCCCCCAGCGCTCGTGGACCTTCGCGAACAGACGGTAGGTGCCGCCGTAGGCGTCGTTCGGGATGATCACGTGATCGCCCGGCCTGCAGATCGCCCGGAGCACCGCGTCCTCGGCGGCCAGCCCCGAGGCGAAGGCCAGACCACGGCTGCCGCCCTCGACGGCGGCCATGGCCTCCTCCAGCGCGGTCCTGGTCGGGTTGGCGGACCGGCTGTACTCATATCCGGCGCGCAACCCGCCCACGCCGTCCTGCTTGTAGGTGGACACCGCGTAGATCGGCGGCACCACGGCCCCGGTGTAGGGGTCGGGTTCCTGACCTGCGTGGATGGCCAGCGTCTCGAATCCTTGGTTCATGGGGTCAACGTTACTCGCGGCGGCGGGTGCCTCAGGGCAGCCGAAACCACCACCTACGGCCCCGCCGCTATTCCGCGCGCTCCCCGCCGATCCGCGAGAGCAGGACCGGGTCGGCGAGCGTCAAGGCCGCACCGACCACGAGCCCGGCGAACAGGAGCACTATCCCGATGATGGTCATCTCTTTCCCCCTTCGACCTCTCAAGCATCGGCGACGAGTTCCCCGCGCCGCTTCCGCTGAAGGACCGGTTCCCCGGGGAACGATTCGGCCGAACGGCCGATATGACCACTCCTCCGCGAGGCTTAGGCTCGGGGACCGTGGGAGAGACGAACCGGCTGATCTACTGGGTCAAAAGACTCAGCGAGATCGCTTTGATCGGTTGGCTCGTCCTGCTCCTGCTGATCGACGTGATGGTGGTCTCGGCCATCATGTCGTCGAGGGGCGGCCTCAACCCGGCGATGCTGCTGAGCCCCGTGTGCGGCCTGGTGGGCGTCGTGGCGGTGGCGCGACGCCGCCGCCGGCGGGTCGGCGGGCTCGTCACCCTGCTGACGGTGTCGTTCCTGTCGTCCCTGATCATCGGGATCACCGACGGCGACGGCAGTCCCGGCGTGGCCGAGATCGGGTCGCTGCTGGTCCTCACCGTCGGCGGGCTGCGCGCGATCGAGCCGGTGCGGCGGGCCGCGCTGTTCTCCCTGGCGACGATGATCGTGCTCGAAACCTCCTCCGTCCGCCTGAACTTCATGAGCGGGGAACCGGCGACGGCCTCGGGCTTCCTGCTCTTCGTCTGCTGGTCCTGCGCCGCCGGTATCGGCGCCTACCTCCGCTTCCAGCTGGAGCGCCGCAGGGAGGCCGTCGACACGGTACGGCGGTCCGAACGCCTGGAGCTGGCCAGGGAGCTGCACGACCTGGTCGCCCACCACATCACCGGGATCGTGGTGCAGGCCCAGGCCGCCAAGGTCGTCGCCGAGCAGAAACCCGAGGCCGTGGTCCCCTCCCTGGAGGCGATCGCGAACGCGGGGGCCGACGCGCTCACCTCGATGCGCCGCCTGGTCAGCGTGCTGCGCGCGGAGGACGGGGCCGCCCGCTCACCGGGCAGCACGCTCATGGACATGCGCACGATGGTCGAGCGTTTCTCCGCCGCGGGCCCCCAGGTCACCTTCGACATCGGCCAGGGCATCGCCGAGGGCACCGTCGCCCCGGAGGTGATGACCACCCTCCACCGGGTCCTTCAGGAGTCGTTGACCAACGTCCGCAGGCACGCCCCCGGCACCGACTGGGTCGAGGCGGACCTGAAGCTCACCGACGGCTCCGACCTGCGCGCCTGGGCCGAGAGCGTACGCGTGAAGACGGGGAACGACCAGGACCCGCGGGCCCGGCGTACCGCCTCCGCCCCGGCGGGCCCCCCGCCTCGCGAAGGCGCCTCACCCACCGGGGGCGCCGTGCGGCTGCGGGTGCGCAACTACGGCTCGTTGGCCGACGTCAGGGTCGCCCGCCTCGGCGGCGGGTTCGGCCTGGTGGGCATGGCCGAGCGCGTCGAGGCTCTCGGCGGCCGTCTGCTGGCCGGCCCCACCCGCTCCGGGGCCTGGGAGGTGACGGCGGAGTTTCCCCTCTGACCCCGCCCTCCCCTGAAGAACGGGCTAGTGGCTGGCGAGGAAGGCGAGCAGGTCCTGCCGGGTGATCAGGCCGACGGGCTTGCCGTCGTCGAGGACGACCGCGGCGTCGGCCTTCTCCAGTGCCTCGACGGCGATGGAGACCGGCTCCCCCGCGCCGATCGTCGGCAGCGGCTGCGACATGTGGGCGGCCAGCGGGTCGGTCGGCCGCACCCGGCCCCGGTACAGGGCGTCGAGCAGATCGCGCTCCAGGATCGAGCCGACCACCTCGGCGGCCATGACCGGCGGCTCCTCCTTCATCACCGGAAGCTGCGACACCCCGTACTCGCGCATGATCGAGATGGCCGTGTCGACCGACTCGTGCGGGTGGGTGTGCACGAACTCCGGCATGCCGGAGCTCTTCTGGGTCAGCACGTCCTTGACCAGGCCCTCCTCACTGGAGGTGGTGAGGAAGCCGTAGTCGGCCATCCACTCGTCGTTGAAGATCTTCGACAGGTAACCACGTCCGCCGTCGGGCAGCAGCACCACGATCACGTCGTCCGGCCCGGCCCGCTCGGCCACGCGCAGCGCCGCGACCGTCGCCATCCCGCAGGAGCCGCCCACCAGCAGCGCCTCCTCACGGGCCAGGCGGCGGGTCATGGTGAAGGAGTCCTTGTCGGAGATCGCGATGACCTCGTCGCAGATCGTGGTGTCGTAGTTGGCCGGCCAGATGTCCTCGCCGACGCCCTCCACCAGGTACGGCCGCCCGGTGCCGCCTGAGTAGACGGAACCCTCGGGGTCGGCTCCGATGATCTTGACCCGGCCGCCGGAGACCTCCTTGAGGTAACGGCCGGTGCCGCTGATCGTGCCCCCGGTGCCGACGCCCGCCACGAAGTGGGTGATCCTGCCCTCCGTCTGGTCCCAGATCTCCGGCCCTGTGGAGTGGTAGTGGCTCTCGGTGTTGCGCGGGTTGGAGTACTGGTCGGGCTTCCAGGCGTTCGGCGTCTCCCTGGCCAGCCGGTCGGAGACCGAGTAGTAGGAGTCGGGGTGGTCGGGGGAGACCGCCGTCGGGCAGACCACGACCTCGGCACCGTAGGCGCGCAGAACCGAGATCTTGTCCTGGGCCACCTTGTCGGGCACCACGAACAGGCAGCGATATCCCCGCTGCTGGGCCACGATGGCGAGGCCGATCCCGGTGTTACCCGAGGTGGGCTCCACGATCGTGCCCCCGGGACGCAACTCTCCCGACTGCTCGGCGGCGTCGATCATCCGGACCGCGATGCGGTCCTTCACCGACCCTCCAGGGTTGAAATACTCCACCTTCGCCAGCACTTGGGCGGAAATGCCCTCTGTCACCTTGTTCAGTCGGACGAGAGGGGTGTTGCCCATCAGTTCGACAAGCGAGTCATGTACGCGCACCGGGATATCACCTCGAAATACCAAAGCTCGGTCGGCTTGTTGTCGTAATCGCCGCGATCCCCGTAGGGGTGGCAGGGACTCGGCTGTGTCACCAAAGGCAACGCTACCGCCCCGTACGGAGGGAGCGACGCCACGTGAGCTGGACACCGGGTACGGCGCGAGTCGCCCGCCGCGTCGCCGCGGCGGCCGCCCTGGGCGGAGGGGGCCTCACCGCGCTCGGCGCGGCGACCTACGGCCTGCTACTGGCCGAGGCGCTGGTGGCCCGCCGCACCGTCGGCCGCCCGCACGGCATGGAGGGACCGCCTTCGGACGGGGTGTACGGGGCCTTCGACGGCGAGCCCGTCAGGATGGTCATGCTCGGCGACTCCACCTCCGTCGGCCTGGGCACCTCGGAACCCGCGGAGACACCCGCCGTGCTGATCGCGAACGGGCTGGCCGTGATCGCCGAGCGGCCGGTGCGGCTCACCGTGACGGGCAGGTCGGGAGCGACCTCCGCGGAGCTGGGCGAGCAGGTGGACAAGGCGTTGAAGGCCAGGCCCGAGATCGCGGTCATCTTCATCGGGGCGAACGACGTCACCTCGCAGAGCAGGCCCGCCCACGCCGTACGGCACCTGCGCAAGGCGGTCGAACGGCTGCGGAAGGCGGGGGCGGAGGTGGTCGTGGGCACCTGCCCCGACCTGGGCACGGTCCGGCCGATCGCACAGCCTCTGCGCTGGGTGACGCGGCGATGGAGCCGCCAGCTCGCCGCCGCGCAGACCGTCGCCGTGGTCGAGGCGGGTGGGCGGACGGTGGCCTTCGCCGACCTGCTGGGGCCGGAGTTCGACACGAACCCCACGGAGATGTTCGGCCTTGATCGTTTTCACCCATCTACCCAAGGCTATCTCCAGATCGCTTACGCGGTGCTACCTTCCGTATGCAGTGCGTTGGAACTCTGGCCCGAGCCCCGGGTCCGGCGCACTGAGTCGATCTACCTCGCGGCGGCCAAGGCCGCGGAGGAGCCCGGCGCCGAGGTCTCCGCGACCCGTGTCGCCGGGCGAGCGACCGGACCTCACGGACGGTGGGTGACCATACTCGGCCGAAGGCCGTGGATGCGGCCCAACGACGCCTGAACACGGTCACCCTCCGCTGCGAAGCCGTAACGCCTCGCCCGCATTGGAGTGGAATACCCGTGATCCGGCCCCTCGCGAAACCGGCCCTGGTGCTCGCCGGAGCTTTGACCCTGGGCGGCTGCTCCGGCACTGAAGCGGCCACCCCCGACCATCCCACCTGGCACAACACCGAGGTGAACGCGGTCAGCCGCACCACCGCCGCCGGTGGCGTCGCCACGACGACCTCCATGAAGCCCGACGGCACGCTGGAGACGGTCGCCCTCGACCTCGCCACGGGCAGGAAGCTGTGGGCTCACCCCTCGACCATGGCGGGCCGCCTGCCGGGCATGGGGGTGCCCGCCCCCGCGATCGTCGAGACCTCCACCGGACAGACCGTCGCGGTGACGATCGACCCCGCCAGACGGGGCCGCTGGAAGGCCACGCTCGTCGGCCTGGACGCCAGGACCGGGGCCCGCAGGTGGCGTCGCCCGGTGCACTCCACCTTCGGCCCGCAGCGGTGCGGGGCGTTCGTGTGCGTGTCCGAGAACACCGCGCTCGCGAGCGCCCGCGTCGTCGTCCTCGATCCGGCCACCGGCAAGGCCATGTGGAAGATCCCCGGCATCGCCGAGGCCGAGTGGTCCGACGCCTCGCGCGTGGTGTTCCTCCGTCTGGCCCGCCACCCCGTGCTGGAGGCGCACGACCTCAAGACCGGCAAGGCCGTCTGGCGGCTCCCCGTCGAGCAGCCCCTCGGCGCCGGAGTCGACCTGTCGGGAGGCTGGTCCTTCGGCGCGACGGCGGGAAACCTCGTCGGATACGTCGCCCCCTACACCAATCCGAAGACGAGCAAGGTCTCCGCCTTCGGCCTGTTCTCCGTCAAGCTCTCCGACGGCACGGTCAACTGGATGCGCCCGTCGGTGGTCCGCGTCTATCCCAGCGGCAGTCCCGGCTTCGCCCCGGTGGTCCGCCCGGTCGACCAGGAGGGCCGGTACGGCGGGTTCGCCAGACTGGAGGCGGGGAGCGGCCGGGTGCTCGGCCAGATCTCCGCCGATCAGGTGCCCGAGGCGGGCTGGTGGCTCGCCTTCCCGCCTCGCATGGAGAAGGTCGGCTTCCTGCGGCACGGCGAGCCGGGTAGCGCCTTCGACCTTCCCACCGCCCGCGCGGCCGACGTCAAGGACGAGCGCGCCTGGTCCTTCTGCGTGACCGACCCCAAGCCGCTCGCGCTCAAGGGCCAGAACCCCGGTTTCTACTCGGTGGCCTCGCTGTGCGAGTACAGGCTGGCCGACGGCAAGCGGGTGTCCGGCTCGGGCGCCCCGCCCCTCTGGTTCACCGGCAGTCAGAACGGCTGGCGGATGTGGCGCGACGAGAAGGGCGCTCTGCACGGGATCAGGGACGGCGACGGCACCTCCCCCGGCATGTACGGCTGACATCCGGCCGTACCGCCGTCACCCGTCACCGACAGGGCGACCGGGCCCCTTCCTCCGGTCGGGAAGGGGCCTCGCGCTCCCCGTACAAAGTTCTGTTTCAACGCCCCTGGGCGCGGTTTTGGGCATACCGCGCGGTACGCTCCGCAGGAGGAGCAGACATCAACCCAGGAGAGCCACATGCCCGAGGCAGTCATCGTCGCGACCGCGCGCTCGCCCATCGGACGCGCCTTCAAGGGGTCCCTCAAGGACATCCGCCCCGACGACCTGACCGTACAGATCATCCAGGCCGCGCTCGCCAAGGTCCCCCAGCTCGACCCGACCACGATCGACGACCTCATGCTGGGCTGCGGCCTGCCGGGCGGCGAGCAGGGCTTCAACATGGGTCGTGTGGTCGCCACCCTGCTCGGCCTGGACGGCGTGCCGGGCACCACCGTGACCCGCTACTGCTCGTCCTCGCTGCAGACCACCCGGATGGCCCTGCACGCGATCAGGGCGGGCGAGGGGGACGTGTTCGTCTCCGCGGGCGTGGAGTGCGTCTCCCGCTTCGCCAAGGGCAGCTCGGACTCGCTGCCCGACACGACGAACCCGCTCTTCCTCGACGCCCAGGCCCGCTCGGCGAGTGCCGCGGAGGGCGGCAGGGGAGTCTGGCACGACCCGCGCGAGGACGGCCTGATGCCCGACGTCTACGTGGCGATGGGCCAGACGGCGGAGAACCTCGCCGGGCTGAAAGGCGTCTCCCGGCAGGAGCAGGACGAGTTCGGTGTCCGCTCCCAGAACCTGGCGGAGAAGGCCATCGCCAACGGCTTCTGGGAGAAGGACATCACCCCGGTCACCCTGCCCGACGGGACCGTGGTGAGCAAGGACGACGGCCCTCGGGCGGGGACCACCTACGAGGCGGTCTCGGCGCTCAAGCCGGTCTTCCGGCCCGACGGCACGGTCACCGCGGGCAACTGCTGCCCGCTGAACGACGGCGCCGCCGCCGTGATCGTGATGAGCGACACCCGAGCCGCCGAACTCGGCATCACCCCGCTCGCCCGGATCGTCTCCACCGGGGTGACCGGCCTGTCCCCCGAGATCATGGGCCTGGGCCCGGTCGAGGCCTCGAAGCAGGCCCTGGCCAGGGCGGGCATGGCCATCGGCGACGTGGACCTCGTCGAGATCAACGAGGCGTTCGCCGCCCAGGTCATCCCGTCCTACCAGGACCTGGGGATCGACATCGACCGGCTCAACGTCAACGGCGGCGCCATCGCGGTCGGGCACCCCTTCGGGATGACCGGCGCCCGCATCACCTCCACGCTGATCAACAGCCTCGCCTTCCACGACAGGTCGATCGGCCTGGAGACCATGTGCGTCGGCGGCGGTCAGGGCATGGCGATGGTCCTGGAACGCCTCAGCTGAACCCGGCCGGGCGCGGTGTCGTCGGGGCACCGCGTACCGGGGGATCTCCCGACGCGGGGCGCCCCGGCCGGGCGAGCGCGGCCGGGGTGTGTCCGGGACGCGGTCAGCCGTGCACGTCGGGGCCGGCTCGGGTGATCGCGATCCTCAGGATCACCCGCCGCTCCCGCTCCATCGCGGCCCGGTAGTCGTCCCAGTCCGGGTGCTCGCCGGAGATGTCACGGTAATAGCCGACCAGGAGATCCATCGCCTCGGGCAGGGAGACGATCTCCGCGACGCCGTCGATCTGGATCCACTCACCGAAGAAGGCGTCGGTCGTCACGCAGAGCGAGACCTGCGGATTCCTGCGGAGGTTGCGTACCTTCGCCGCCGTCTCCCTGGTGCTGACGATCGCGTTCCCCTCCGCGTCGAGCCCCACGGTGACCGGGGAGAGTTGCGGACGGCCGTCGGCGTGTGAGGTCAGCATGACCGCTCGGTGGTTGGCGCGGATGAACCCGCGCGCCTTGTCATGATCCATGACTCCATCATGACCCACGCCGAAGCCCGCACCACCGGAGCGGCGCGGGCTTCACGGAGATGGACGGCTTACAGGTGGCGGGTACGGCGGTGCCGCTCGTGCTCGTGCACGATGGCCGCGGCGTAGCCGTGGGTCAGCCCGTGCTCGTTGGCGAGCCAGGTGGCCCGCTCGTCACAGCGAAGGAACGACGGGCCGTTGTCGATGGCTTGAAACCACTCTGGGAGTGCACGTCCGGTGATGTCCGGAACCCTGGCGATCAGCTTGCTCTGCGTCTCCATCGAGTGGTTCAACGACATGGGCACCTCCACGGATAGGCTCCTTTGCTCGACAGTGCATCACGAAAGCCCAGATAGCAAGCCCTGAGATGCTCTCTTCCTTCGCGGTTCGTCCATCCCCCTTTGCCTTCCGTTCACTCGTCCGTCGCCGGAAAAACGAGAGGGCCCCGCCGGAACGCGTCCGGCGGGGCCCTCTCCGTGCTGTCGTCAGTCGCTACTCGAGAAGTAGCTCAGCAGGCGCAGGATCTCCAGGTAGATCCAGACCAGGGTGACGGTGAGGCCGAAGGCCATCAGCCACGAGTACTTCTCCGGGGCTCCGTTCCGCACGCCCTGCTCGACCTGGTCGAAGTCGAGGAGGAGGAAGAAGCAGCCGATGAGGATCGTGGCGATGCTGAACACGTAGGCCAGCGGGCCGCCCGACCGGATGCCGATGCCGTCCTCGATGAAGAACCCGGCGACCAGGTTGATGAGCATGAGACCCATCAGGCCCAGCCCGGCGGCCACGACGAACTTGGTGAACTTCGGCGTCACGCGGATGATGCGCAGCGAGTAAACGGTCAGCATGGCGGCGAAGGCCAGAGCCGTACCGACCACCGCCTGGAAGACGATGCCGCTGTACAGATCGTTGTAGACGTGGCTGATCACACCGACGGCGACACCGTAGGCGACCGAGTAGCCGAGGATCAGAACGGGGTTGGTGCTGGACTTGAACGAGATGACCAGGGCGAGGATCAGACCGACGATGACACCGGCGATCGCCGCGACCATGCCGAGGTTGAGCACCCAGGCGACCGCCGCCGAGACGACAAGCGTGCCAAGCGTGATGAAACCACGCACGACCACGTCGTCGATCGTCATCGTCCGCTGTGCGGGCGGCGCGTACGACGGCGTGTTGTACATGCCCTGAAGCTGGTCAGGGGTGGGGGTCGGCATGCCCCAACCTTGCTGCTGGCCCTTGGCCTGCCGACTGAATACGGGGTTCTTGCTCTCCATCGCTGCCTCCACGCTGCGACCTACGCGATCAGCGTATTAGATCGGTTGTCACACGGCCGTATCGTGCTGATATCCATGTTGTCCAGGCGACCGTACGGCTACCGCCGATGGTGCCAACGAACAGGTGGCGCCTTCGGTTCCCGGGCCTCACGTCTGTCTTGCCGCTCGCTCGTCGAAGAGCCGCTGCGACGCCTCGACCTCTTCGAGATTGCGGCGCGCCCACTCGCAGATGCCGGTCACGGCCACCGACAGGTCGCGCCCCATCCTGGTGAGCACGTACTCCACCGTGGGCGGCGAGGTCGGGTAGACGTTGCGCTCGACGATGCCGTCACGCTCCAGGGCCCGTAGCGTCCGGGTCAGCATGCGCTGGTTGATCCCCTCGATCCGCGCCTTGAGCCGGGAGAAGCGCTGGGCCTCGTGCCCCAGCGCCGCGATCACCAGCAGGGACCACTTGTCCCCGATATGACCGATCAACTGCCGGGCGACCCCGTTCGCCCCCAGCACGGACTCCAGGTTCGCCTCGCTACTCATGGTTACTATTTTATACCAGGGATACATCGAATCCCGGCCCTCGGCACTCTACGGAGAATGATCACAGTTATGTAACTCCAAAAGTTTTGCGAGCACATTTGGGAGGGGTACTCCCGACCGTTCGGCACGGGTCACACGGAGCCGGATAACACGAAAAGACCCGCGACCACGTTTTCACTGGTCGTGGGCCTTGTTCCGCAGATCATCATGAGTGCCCCCGGAGGGACTCGAACCCTCACTCGAACCCTTTTAAGGGGTTTGCCTCTGCCATTGGGCTACGGGGGCGCCGTAATCATACGTAACGGACCACTCATGCGTAACTGCTCAAGGCAACCGTCGCATCACTTCCGCTGAGAATCTTATGGATCGTCCCGCCTTCGGGGGACCCGGTCAAGGAATAGCACATCGCCGGGAACGGCGAACCCGGAGGTGGGCCTCGTCGGCCACCTCCGGGTTCGGGAGTTCCGTTCACTCTCCGGGTTCGGACGTCCGGTTCACACTCGGAGTCTGTTCGCCCTTCGGGCGTTCAGTTGCTCGCCGCGGCGCGGAACTCCGTGCGCGGTTCCTCGATCTCTCCGAGAGAGACGGTCTCGCGCTTGAAGAAGAGCGCCAGGGTCCAGTCGGCCGTCACCCGGACCTTGCGGTTGAAGGTGGGAACCCGCGACAGGTGGTAGGTGCGGTGCATGAACCACGCGGCGAGCCCGCGCAACTTGATCCCGTAGACGTTGGCGACCCCCTTGTGCAGGCCGAGCCCGGCGACGGAGCCGACGTACCTGTGCCGGTAGTCGACCAGCTCCTGCCCGCGCAGGCTCCGGGTGATGTTGTCCGCGAGGACCTTGGCCTGCCGTACGGCGTGCTGCGCGTTGGGCGCGCAGTACTGGCCGGGGTTGGTCAGGTCGGGCACCCCGGCCACGTCTCCCGCCGAGTAGGCGTCCTCGACGCCGACCACGGTGAGACGGGCGGTCGTCTTGATCCTGCCTCGCTCGTCGAGGGGCAGGTCTCCGGCGTTGACGACCGGGCTCGGCTTCACCCCGGCGGTCCACACGATGGTGGCCGACTCGAACTCGTCGCCGTCGGAGAGCTTGACCAGGCCGCCCTCGCAGGAATCGAGGCGGGTGTTCATCTTGACCTCGATGCCGCGCTCACGCAGCTGCTCGGCGGTCCACGCACCCATCTCGGGGCCCACCTCGGGGAGGATGCGGTCGGTGGCCTCGACGAGGATCCAGCGCATGTCCTCGCGGGAGATGTTGCGGTAGTAGCGGGTGGCGTCGACCGCCATGTCCTCCAGCTCGGCCAGCGCCTCGACGCCGGCGAAACCCCCGCCGACCACGACGAACGTCAGGGCACGCCTGCGCAGGGCCTCGTCGTCGTCGCTCTCGGCCCGGTCGAGGAGTTCGAGCACCCGGTTGCGCAGCGCGATCGCCTCGCCGACCGTCTTGAAACCGATCGCGGCGTCGGCCAGGCCGGGGATGGGGAGCGTACGGGAGATCGACCCGGCGGCCATCACCACGATGTCGTAGTCGATCTCGTGCGGGGTGCCGACGTTGGGGGCGAAGGTGACGGTCTTGGCCGCGTGGTTGACCTTGGAGACCTTGCCGTTGAGGATCGTCGCCTTCGAGAGCACGCGGCGGAGCGGGACGACGACGTGCCGGGGCGAGAGGTTTCCCGCGGCGGCCTCGGGGAGGAACGGCTGGTAGGTCATGTGGGATTCGGGGGTCAGGACGGTGATGCGCACGCTTCCATCGCGGAGCTCCCTGCGGAGGGTGTGCTGCAGGCGCAGCACGGTGTAGAGGCCGACATAGCCTCCACCCACGACCACGATGTGCTTGGAGTTGCGGTTCACTTCGACACTGTCCTTAGCTTCGAGGCTTGTGAAACCTTTCACAAGGATACGCTCACGCTTCCCGTCGCACCAGCCGCCCATCTGGCAAGCCGGCTCTAATTTCCGTCATCAGCTAGAAACATCACTCTTCTCAGCAGAATTCCGATCAATCTTCTCTTTGTGATCGACTTCACAAGCCCCGTAGCGCGTTCGCCCTGCTGAAGAGATCGTCGAGCATCTGTGCGGTCACCCTGCCGGTGAAGGTGTTCTGCTGACTGGGGTGATAGCAGCCGAGAAGGTGCGCGGGATTTCCCCGGGGAGAGGTGATCTCCACCTCGGCGCCGTGCCCGAAGGGCGGTCTCGGCCGCGGCAGGGCGTACCCGGCGTCCCTCAGCGCGGGCCAGATCGCCTGCCAGGCGAAGCCACCCAGCGCGACGACCACCCGTATCTCCGCCGAGACCAGGGCGACCTCGCGGGAGAGCCAGGGCAGGCAGGCGGCCCGCTCGGCGGGCTCGGGCTTGTTGGCGGGCGGTGCGCACCGGACCGCGGCCACCATCCGCGCGCCGACGAGCCGCTGGCCGTCGTCCGCGCGAAGGCTCGTCTCCTTTACGGCCAGGCCCGTCCGGTACAGCGAGGCGAACAGCCAGTCGCCGCTGCGGTCTCCGGTGAAGATCCTTCCGGTCCTGTTGCCGCCGTGCGCCGCCGGGGCGAGCCCGACGATGAGGACCTCGGGCCTCTCGTCACCCCATCCCGCGATGGGCCGGCCCCAGTAGGTCTCCTCCGCGAACGCCCGCCTTCGCACCGTCGCCACCTCCTCGCGCCACTCCACCAGGCGCGGGCAGGCCCGGCAGACCGACTGCGCGGCCGTGAGCTCCGCGAGGGTACGGCTCTCCCCCGCGAGTTTCCGCACTTCGGCGGAGTCGTGGGCGACGGGGGTGCCGGGCTGGGCGGGGTCACCGGGCCAGCCGGATCCGGGAGGAACGTAGCTCATGTCCTCGATGGTGCCCGACACGCGAGAGTGCCGGGTCCACGCTCGCGACGCCCGGCACGCGAGACCACCCGGTTCACGCCCTCACGGCGTCCGGCACGGGAGCACTCGACTCACGCCCGCACGGGAGCGCCCGGCCCGCCTCCCGCCTCGGGGAAGCCGGAAGACGGCGCGGGAAACGAGAAGCGGCGCCCGCTGGGTGCGGGCGCCGCCTGTTTCACTCGGGACACGGCCCGGCGTCAGCCGCCGGGCGCGCTACCCCGACCTACCGTGTCCTCGACGTTCTCAGCCAGCGGTCTCGGTGACGGTCGGGGTGGGAGTGGGAGTGGGGGTGGGGGTCACGGTCGGCGTCGGCGTCGGGGTCGGCTTCGGCGGGTGCTTGCAGAAGACCTTGCCGACCGCGGTGCCGGTGGTCGGGCCACCGTAGATCTCGATCGCACGCTTGGACTCACCGGAGGCAGAGGCGGTCCAGCTGTCGGACACGCTCTGGCTCTGCGAGCCGTAGCCGCTGAAGTGGGCGTACTTCCAGTCGCCCGCCACACCGTCGCTGATCCAGCGGTACTTCACGGTGGTACGGCCGCTCGCGCCGATCGTGCCGGTGAAGGTGCGGGTCGTCGGGCAGGTGCCCGCGTAGAAGGACGGACCGTCCACGGACGCCCAGACCTTCGGCGACGTGTCCTTGCACCAGATCTTGAAGTGGACGCGGTTGGAGGACGCCTTCACCGGGCCGACGACCTGCAGCACGGCCCAGCCCCTGAAGTTCTCACCGGGCTTGATCACGTGGACGACCTTGCGCGAGCCGTTGACGCGCACGGTGTCACGGTCGACCACCTCGCCGTTGACGACCCAGCGGTAGTGCACCCAGCGGGTACCGGTCGCGGTGATGCGACCGATCAGGGCAGCCTGGCAGTTGCCCTCGTCGACCCACGCGTCGGCGTCGACGCGGCGAGGAACGACGACCTCTTCCTTGTCGCCGTTGGAGCCACAGGTGACCGAGAACTTGCCCTTCGCGGAGGTGGCGCCACGCGGGGACAGGACCTGAATGGCCTGCCAGCCCTTGACGTTGCCCTTGAAGGTGGCCTTCTCCTTGACCGTGAAGCTCTTGACGCCCTTGCCGCGGAAGGTGAAGGACTTCACCTTGCTCTTCGAGCCGTCACCGTGCAGCCACCGGTAGGCGACCGTGGTCTTGCTCTTGACGGCCTTCACCTTGATCTTCGAGGAGAAGGTAACGCCGACGGGGCACTCACCCTTGTACTTCGAGGGCGATGCCTTGGGGGTTCCGACAGAGACGGCCGGCTTCGGCTTGCCGGCGGCCGAGGCCACCGTACCCGCCTGGCTCGAACCACTGGCCGCCGCTGCGGGCGTGGCCAGCATGCCTACTGCCATCGTCGCCAGCATGGCCGCGCTGGCTCCTGCTGCGGCTAGCTTGGTGGCTAGTCCGGACTTCATGAGGGGATGCTCCGTTCGTTGGGAAGCAAGATTGCTCGGGAGACGGTTGCCGCCCCGACAACAGTTGCGCCGGGCCCTACGGCAAAGCCTCACTAAAGCTTCTTTACCTAACCATAAACGGGAAGCTTTCCTCAATACTCCCTAAACGGGTTAATTGTCTAGATCTCGCTACGAGTCAGCAATCGACCACGCGATGCCATCGAGGATGTCGTGCTCGCTGGCGACCACGTCTCCGAAGCCGTAGCGGGTCACTATTCGGTCCAGGATGAGCGCCCCCGCCCCGATCACGTCGACCCTTCCCGGGTGCATGAGGGGAATCGCACCCCGCCGTTCAACGGTCATTCCAAGCAAGCGCTTGGCAACGTCATGCACCTGACCTGCGGAAATTCGCGAATGATGAATTTTCTTCGGATCGTATTCCGGCAGATCAAGCGCTATTCCCGCGACGGTGGTCACGGATCCCGCGAGCCCGACCATCGTCAGCGCCCGCTCCACGGGCACCTCGGCCGCGACCCGGTCGAGCGCGTCGTCGATGTCGGCGGTCATCGCCTCGACCGCCTCCGCCGACGGAGGGTCGCCCGCGTCGCGCAGGTGGCGCTCGGTCAGCCGGACGCACCCGATGTCGACCGAGAGCGCGGCCTCCACGTGCGTCGAGCCGAGCACGAACTCGGTCGAGCCGCCACCGATGTCGACCACGAGGTACGGCGGGCGGGTGCCCTCGGGGGCGGGCAGGCCCGTCTCCTCGGAGAAGCGCACCAGATCGCGGGTCGCCCCGGCGAACGACAGCTCCGCCTCCTCCGCACCGGTGATCACCTCGGGCTCCACGCCGAAGATGTCGCGTACGCCGTCCACGAAGTCCTGCCGGTTGGCGGCGTCCCTCGTCGCGCTGGTGGCGACCACACGGACCGAGGAGGCCCCGAGCCCGTCGATGAGCCCCGCGTAGCCGCGCATGGCGGCGAACGTACGCTCCAGGGCCTCCGGCGCCAGCCTGCCGGTCCTGTCGACCCCCTGACCCAACCGGACGATCTCCATCCGGCGCTCCAGGTCGATCAGCCTGTCCCTGCCGACGTCGGCGACGAGCAGACGGACGGAGTTGGTGCCACAGTCGATCGCGGCGACGCGGATCACTCGGTCTCCTTCGAGGTCGGTGCCACGGCCTCGGCACACGGGGCTACGGACTGGTCGACGCACGGCCCGGCGGACCACCAGTCGCCGAGCGCGTCGAGGGCCTCGCGGCCGAAGGGGTTGCCGCCCGGCACCGCGAGTTCGTGCCCGACCAGGGCGTGCAGGCACTTGACCCGGGTCGGCATGCCCCCGGTGCTCTGCATGTCGCGGGGCAGCGGCTCCAGGCCCTCCTCGGCGGCCGCCCTGTCACGACGCGCCACATAGTCGTCGTGCGCGGCCCGGTACGCCTCGGCCAGCTTCGGATCCTCGGCGAGCCTGGCCTGCATGTCCCGCATCATCCCCGAGGTCTCCAGCCTGCCGATGGCCGAGGCGGCCCTGGGGCAGGTGAGGTAGAACAGGGTCGGGAAGGGCGATCCGTCGGGCAGCCTCGGGGCGGTCTCGACGACGTCGGGAAGCCCGCACGGGCAGCGATGCGCCACCCTCCGCAGTCCTCGCGGCGTCCGGCCGAGCTGTCGCTCCACCGCCGCCACGTCGCGGTCGTCAACCATTCGTGGACCCCCCCTGAAAGACGACAACCAGGGTATCGGCGTCACCCGGCGGACTTGGCCGCCTTCTGTCCCCCGCCGCTGTCGGCGGCCTTCACCGAGTCCCACAGCGTCTCGTACCACGGCGGCCTGGCGACGGCCTTGCGCTCACCGGTCGTGCCCTTGCCCGTCGAGGGGGAGTCTCCCATGACGACGTAGCACTTCTGCCCCGGATCGCAGTAGAAGAGGCGCTCCCTGCCCTGCCGCTTGATGAAGCCCGGGTCGAGGAGCTGCTTGGAGCGGTCGTCCAGGGCCTTGATCGCGGCGATCTCCCTCGCCTTCTCCTGCTCCAGCTGGGCGATCTGGCGGCGCTGGGCGACGTACTCCCTGATGGGGTAGGCGAGGCTCATCGCGATCGCGCACACCACGATCGCGAGCACCGCGGCCCGTCCCGTCAACTGTGGTCGTGCCGCCATGCGTCCCCCTCCGTCTCCACGCTCCGTATCGACGCTCGTCCGCGGTGTGGCTCGCGCCCGGATCCGGGCGCGAGCCGCCAGCAGAAAACTACCGCCGGAAGCGCGGGAACGCGGCGCGACCCGCGTAACGGGCCGCGTCGTCCAGAAGCTCCTCGATGCGGAGCAACTGGTTGTACTTGGCCACCCGGTCGGAGCGGGCCGGGGCGCCGGTCTTGATCTGGCCGCAGTTGGTGGCCACCGCGAGGTCGGCGATCGTGGTGTCCTCGGTCTCGCCCGAGCGGTGGCTCATCATGCAGCGGTAACCGCTGCGGTGGGCCAGGTCCACGGCGTCGAGGGTCTCGGTCAGCGTGCCGATCTGGTTCACCTTGACCAGCAGCGCGTTCGCGGTGCCCTCGGCGATGCCGCGGCCCAGACGCTCGGGGTTCGTCACGAACAGGTCGTCGCCGACCAGCTGGACCTTGTCCCCCAGGGCGCGGGTGATGGCGTTCCAGCCCTCCCAGTCGCTCTCGTCCAGCGGGTCCTCGATGGAGACCAGCGGGTAGTTGGCGACCAGATCCTCGTAGAAGGCGATCAGCTCGGTCGCCGACAGGCCCTTGCCGTCGATGGTGTAGACGCCGTCCGAGTGGAACTCGGAGGCGGCCACGTCCAGGGCGAGCCCGATGTCCTCGCCCGCGACGTATCCGGCCTTCTCGATGGCGACCAGGATCAGGTCGAGCGCGTCACGGTTGGAGGGCAGGCTCGGCGCGAAGCCGCCCTCGTCGCCGAGGCCGGTGGCGTACCCCTTCTCCTTGAGGACCGACTTGAGGGCGTGGTAGACCTCGGTGCCCATCCGCACGGCCTCGCGGAACGTCTCCGCCCCGATCGGGGCGATCATGAACTCCTGGATGTCGACGTTGCTGTCGGCGTGCGCGCCGCCGTTCAGGATGTTCATCATCGGCACCGGCAGCACGTGCGCGTTCGGACCGCCGAGGTAGCGGAAGAGCGGCAGCTCGGCGCTCTCCGCGGCGGCCTTGGCCGCGGCGAGCGAGACACCCAGGATCGCGTTGGCGCCCAGGCGGGCCTTGTTGGGCGTGCCGTCGAGGTCGATCATCACCTGGTCGATGCTGCGCTGCTCGGCGGCGTCGAACCCGAGGATCTCGTCGGCGATCTCGTCGGTCACACCGAGAACGGCCTTCTCGACACCCTTGCCGCCGTAGCGCTCGTCGCCGTCACGCAGCTCGACGGCCTCGAACTGGCCGGTGGACGCGCCGCTGGGAACCGCGGCGCGCCCCTGGCTGCCGTCGTCCAGGAGGATGTCGACCTCAACCGTCGGGTTGCCCCGGGAGTCAAGGATCTCTCGGGCGGTAACGCCCTCGATGGAAGCCACGAAGCGCTCCTAAAGTCGCAGGACAGTTTGCCTCGGAAGCCTATCGAGATCCCCATACCGACACGGCGACCGGGCCACCGCCGAACAATGTTCGCGCAATTTCCATACAAACCTCCCAACACACCCCACCCCCACCTCAGACCCCGCCCATCTCCACCTCACCAAGAACCGCCCCAAGAACACGTCTGACTCGATCGGGGCAACCGCCGCCGAATGGCCTCACCGCCACATCCCCAGAAACCCCGGGAACATCCCCAAGGCCCCCTGAGGACATGCCCAACCCGCCTTTCCTCGCGGGACTACCCGTGAGGCCGCGCCGGCGACTGGACTGAGGAGAGGAAGGTCGTGAGGAACGAGCGACCTTCCCCGACGAGGGAAGGAGCCGGACAAAAGCGGCCGAACCGCGACGCGTCAGCGTCGCCAACAAACCGGTGAGGCCGCGCCGGCGACTGGACTGAGGAGAGGGAGGTCGTGAGGAACGAGCGATCTTCCTCGACGAGGGAAGGAGCCGGGTAAGAGCGGCCGAACCGCGACGCGTCAGCGTCGCCATGTAGCAGCGTCGCCGACAACACTTCTCACCGCGACGCGAAGCGTCGCTTATAGGCACGCGCCACGGCCCGCAGTTCCGCCTCAGGGTCGATTCCGGCCGCCTGAGCCTGCCGTACGAGCTCGAAGAGCCTCGCCCCCAGACCGTCGGCGGGTACCCCCTCGGGAAGGGTCGTCGGGGCTCCGACGCCCTCGGCGCGGCGCAGGAGCTGCGCGACAAGAGAGAGCGCCGGCTGGCCCATTGGGACGCCGTCGACGACCGAACCGGGGTCGCCGCCGTTCTTGGCCGCGCGCTCGGCGGCCTTGATGGTCTCCCAGTTGGCGCTGACCTCTCCGGCGCCCTCGACCCGGGTGTCGGCGAAGACGTGCGGGTGCCGGCGGACGAGTTTGGCGACGATGCCCTCGGCCACGTCGTCGACGTCGAACCCTTCCGGTCCCTCCGCGGCGACCCGCGCGTGGAAGGCGACCTGCAGGAGCAGGTCGCCCAGTTCCTCGCGCAGCGCCGCGCGGTCGCCCTCCTCGATCGTCTCCAGGACCTCGTAGGCCTCCTCGATGAGGTACGGGGCGAGGGACTCGTGGGTCTGGCGGGCGTCCCACGGGCATTCGACCCGGAGCCGGTCCATCACCGAGACCAGGTCGAGCAGTCGCGCGCCCGGCAGGTCGTACGAGCCCGGCACGACCTCGATCACCGGCGGGTCGTCGAGCACCACCGCGGCGTGGCCGATGGAGCGCATCAGCGCCTCGTCGGCCTCCAGCCACACGACGGTCCCCGAGACGGCCTCGCGGACCAGCGCGGCCGGGTCGCAGACGACCACCTCGACCTCGACCCCCGCCTCCGCCAGGTAGGGCAGGTGCGGGTGGTCGGCGGACCCGGTGCGCACCGGGCCCTCCTCAAGGACCTGCCACGCGCGGCGGCTGAGCAGCCCGGGAGCGACCCGGGGCGAGGTGGTGACGACGATCAGCGACATGCCGAGCTACTGCTGCGGCGGCGCGGGCGGCGCGTCGGCGGGGCCGGGAGCGCCGGCGGTGCCGAAACGGCCGGCGTCGGCGAAGACGCCCGGCTGCTGCTCGCTCCGCTCCTCGTTCAGCTTGCCGTACCGGGGGTTCCAGGTGATCGGCATCGCCTGCAGGTCCTGGAGCGCCTGCTTCTGGCCGCGCTGGATGGCGGCCTCGTCCGTACCGCCGCCGTACTTGGCGACGAGCTTGCTGACCATCACCTGCGACTTCAGGAACTCGCGTGCCTGCGAGGGCGCCACGGCCTGCTGGAGCATCTGCTGCTCGAACTTCTCCTGGCCTCCCTGGCCCGCGATCACCTGGTCGACCTCGCCCTCGGTGACCGTGATGCCCTTGCTCGTCGCGACCTGCGCGTACTGCTTGGCGTTGGCCAGCTGGAAGAGCACGAGCTGCGGGACGCTGTCCTGGAACTGCAGCTGCGAGGCGGACAGGCCGGCCTTGGCCAGCGCCGCCTCGTACTCCCGCACGTTCCTGTCCAGCTCGCCCGAGCTGATGCGCTCCCCGCCCACGATGGCCGCGGCACCGGCCTGGTTCGGAGAGCAGGCGGTCAGCGCGACACCGGCGGCGACGACCGCCAGGATGACGCGGATTCGAGTCGACTTCACATGCGTTCCCTTCACGACAAACGCCGCTTACTCTACCCGCACGGTTTCGAGGAACATCGCCTCGACAAGATCACCGCACCACTTGAGCAGATCCAGGTCGCGCAGCGGCTGGCCGCCGAGGGGCCTGGTCTTGGGCACCGGCACCAGCAACGTACCGGCCGCCTGCTTCAGCAGCGCCTTCGGGTAGAGCCTTTGCAGCCTGACCTGCTGGGAGTCCTTCAGGTCCACCGGCGCGAACCTGATGTTCTGCCCCTGCAGGGTGACGTCGGTGAGCCCGGCGCGGCGGGCGCGGACGCGGAAACGGGCGACCTCCAGCAGGTTCTCCACCGGCTGGGGCGGCCGTCCGTACCGGTCGACGAGCTCGTCGCGCACCGCGCCGATGTCGGAGTCCGAGCCGATCGCGGCGATCCGCTTGTACGCCTCCAGCCTCAGCCGCTCCGAGGTGACGTAGTCGTGCGGGATGTGGGCGTTGATCGGCAGCTCGACCTTGACGTCGGGCCGCTCCTCCTCCTGGTAGGTGCCCGCCAGCTTCGCCTTCTGCTCCTGCACCGCCTCGGCCATCATGCGCACGTACAGATCGAAGCCGACGCCCGCGATGAAGCCCGACTGCTCGGCGCCCAGGATGTTGCCCGCGCCGCGGATCTCCAGGTCCTTCATCGCCACGTACATGCCCGCGCCCATCTCGGTGTGCTGGGAGATCGTGGCGAGGCGTTCGTGGGCGGTCTCGGTGAGCGGCTTCTCCGGCGGGTAGAGGAAGTAGGCGTAACCGCGCTCGCGGCCCCGGCCGACCCGGCCGCGCAGCTGGTGGAGCTGGGACAGGCCGTAGTTGTCGGCCCGGTCGACGATGAGGGTGTTGGCGTTGGGCACGTCCAGGCCCGACTCGACGATCGTGGTGCAGACGAGCACGTCGAAGTCGCGCTCCCAGAAGCCCACCATGATCTTCTCCAGCTGGTGCTCCTGCATCTGGCCGTGTGCGACGGCGACCCTCGCCTCGGGCACGAGCTCGCGCAGCATGGCCGCGACCTTGTTGATGCTGGCCACGCGGTTGTGGACGAAGAAGACCTGACCGTCGCGCATCAGCTCGCGCCGGATCGCGGCGCCGATCTGCTTCTCGTCGTACGGGCCGACGAAGGTGAGGATCGGGTGCCGCTCCTCGGGCGGGGTGAGGATCGTGGACATCTCCCTGATGCCGGTGAGGCCCATCTCCAGCGTGCGGGGGATCGGGGTGGCCGACATGGCCAGCACGTCGACCTGGGTGCGCAGGTGCTTCATCGCCTCCTTGTGCTCGACGCCGAACCGCTGCTCCTCGTCGATGATGATCAGGCCGAGCTGCTTGAACCTGACCTCCGGCGAGAACAGCCGGTGCGTGCCGATCACCACGTCGACCGAGCCCTCCCGCAGACCCTCCATGGTCGCGGAGACCTCGCCGTCGCTCTGGAACCGCGACAGCGGCCTGACGTTCAGCGGGAACCCGGAGAACCGCTCGGCGAAGGTCGACATGTGCTGCTGCACCAGCAGCGTGGTCGGCACCAGGACCGCCACCTGCTTGCCGTCCTGCACGGCCTTGAACGCCGCCCGCACCGCGATCTCCGTCTTGCCGTAGCCCACGTCGCCGCAGATCAGCCGGTCCATCGGGATCGGGCGCTCCATGTCGCGCTTGACCTCGTCGATCGCCTCCAGCTGGTCGCCCGTCTCGGCGTAGGGGAAGGCGTCCTCCATCTCCCGCTGCCAGGGGCTGTCGGGCGCGAAGGCGTGTCCCGGCGAGGCCATCCGGGCGGAGTACAGGCGGATCAGCTCTCCGGCGATCTCCTTGACCGCCTTCTTCGCCTTGGTCTTGGCCTTGGCCCAGTCGGCGCCGCCCATCCGGTTGAGCGTGGGCGACTCGCCGCCGACGTAGCGGGTGACCTCGTCGAGCTGGTCGGTCGGCACGTAGAGCCGGTCGCCCTTGGCGTACTCGATCACCAGGTATTCGCGGGTGGCGCCCTGCACGGTCCGCTGCACCATCTCGATGTAGCGGCCCACGCCGTGCTGCTCGTGCACGACGTGGTCGCCGACCTTGAGCTGGAGCGGGTCGACCATGTTGCGGCGCCGGGAGGGCAGCCGCCGCATGTCCTTGGTCGACGCCTTCTGGCCCACCAGGTCCAGGTGGGTCAGCACGGCGAGCGCCGGGGTCACGAACCCGTGCTCGACCAGGCCCGTGGTGACGTGGACGACCTTCCTGTCCGGCACGGCGTCGAGCCCCGGCTCCAGGCGCGCGGGCAGGTCGACGCCCTTGAGCAGCTCGACCATGCGCTCGGCGGGGCCGTGGCCCTCGCTCAGCAGGACGACGACCCGATCGGAGTCGAGCCAGCCCTTGATGTCGGACAGCGCCCGCTGGGTGTCGCCACGGTAGGACTCGACCTCGTGCGCCCGCAGCGCCGTACCCCCGCCGAGGCCCTCGGCGGCGTCACCGTCGGCGCCGGCGCCGAACGGCGCGAGCGACCACCAGGGCCGGCCGAGCCGCCGCGCGTGGTCGCGGACCTCCTCCAGGTCGCGAAAGGCCGCCGCACCCAGGTCGATCGGCGCCTCGCCGCCGGACGCGGCGTTGATCCAGGACGCCTCCAGGAACTCCTGACTCGTCCGCACCAGCTCGTCGGCACGCCCCCGGATCCGCTCCGGGTCGCACACGAAGATCGCCGACTGGCTCGGCAGGTGGTCGATGAGCAGGTCCATCTCCCCGGCGAGCACGGGCGCGAACGCCTCCATGCCCTCCACCGGCACGCCCTCGGCCAGCTGCTCCAGCGTCTCCACCAGCGAGGGATGCGCCTCGGCGAGCTCCCTCGCCCGCTGCCTGACGTCGTCGGTCAGCAGCAGCTCACGGCAGGGGGCGGCGAACAGCCCGTCCTCGGCCACCTCCAGCGAGCGCTGGTCGGCGACCTTGAACCAGCGGATCTCCTCGACGGTGTCACCCCAGAACTCCAGCCGGAGCGGGTGCTCCTCCGTCGGCGGGAAGACGTCGAGCAGGCCGCCCCGCACCGCGACCTCGCCGCGCTTCTCCACCATGTCGACCCGGTGGTAGCCGTTCTCCACGAGACTGTGGACGACCGTGTCGAGGTCTGCGTCGTCCCCCGCGCGCAGCCGCACCGGCCGCAGGTCGCCCAACCCCCGGACGATCGGCTGGAGCAGCGCCCTGATCGGCGCGACGACCACGTGCAGCGGCCCCGCCGAGTGGTCGCCCTCGACCGGATGGGCGAGCCTGCGCAGCACCGCCAGACGCTGCCCCACGGTGTCGCTGCGCGGCGACAGGCGCTCGTGCGGAAGCGTCTCCCACGCGGGGAAGACCGCGACGGTGCTCTCGTCCAGGAGGCTGGTGAGGGCCGAGGCGAGATCCTCGGCCTCGCGCCCGGTGGCGGTCACCGCCAGGACGGTCCTCGCCTCCCCCTTGGCCCCCTCCCTGGCCAGCGCCGCCACCGCGAAGGGGCGCAACGCCGGCGGCGCGACCAGCGACACGTCGGACGAGTCGCCCCCGCGCACGTCCTGAAGAAGGGAAGCCAGCTCAGGCTCCCCGGCGACAAGGTCCAGAAGTCCGGAAAGACTCATCAGATTCGCCCACAGCCCCACGATGGCAACACGACAACCCCGAGCCGAGAGAACACGGGGGGTACCCGCCCAAGGCTACCGAATAGCGGGCCGGTGCTCCGGCCTTCGGATACGCGGGACCAGCCCGTGAGGCCGCGAGAGACGAACGACCTCCCTCAACAAGGAAAGGAGCCGGACAAGAGCGGCCTCACCGCGACGCGCCAGCGTCGCCAACCAACACGAGCCGGACAAGAACCGTCTCACCGCAATGCCCCAGCGTCTCCAATTGCGGGACTACCCGTGAGGCCGCGCCGGCGACTGGACTGAGGAGAGGGAGGTCGTGAGGAACGAGCGATCTTCCTCGACGAGGGAAGGAGCCGGACAAGAGCGGCCTCACCGCGACGCGCAGCGTCGCCATGTAGCCGAATCGTGCCGACTTGACTACTCTCGGTTACATGGCAGAGGTGAGGTCGGTCGTCGATCAGGACGACCTGTTGAGTCAGCGGATCAAGGAGCAGTGGAGCAGCCAGCTCGGCCGGCGGCTCGACATCCTGATCGCCGGGTGCGGATGGCCTGAGCCGCTCGATCTCGCGCAGACGGAGTCCAGGGTCATCGGGATCGACGAGGACCTGCCCGTGTTGCGTACGAGCACGTCCGCGCGCAAGGACCTGGACTCCTGGGCTCTGGGCGACCTGCGCTCCGTGCCGGTGCCCCCGCGGGCGTTCGACGTCGTCTACGTGCCGTTCCTGCTGGAGCGGATCGAGCACGCCGAGCTGGTGCTCGACCGGCTGCTCACCGGGTTGCGGCCCGGCGGGCTGCTGCTGGTGAGGATGCGTGACCGGGCTTCGGCGTACGGGGCGTGCGACCGGCTCACCCCGACGGGGCTGCGGCGATGGCTGTGGCGCAGGTTCGTTCCCGCCGGGACCGTGGGCCCGCTGCCCGCCGTCTACGAGCAGATCGCCTCGCGCGAGGGGATGCACTCGTTCTGCCTCGTGCGCGGGCTGATGGTGACCGAGGACATCTCCACCGCCAGTGGTCCCGCGCTCCGCGGACCTCTCGGTAAGCTTGCCCGCGCCACCTGCTCGGTGGTGGAGGCCCTCTCCAGGGGGAGCCGGCCCGCGTCTCACGACGAGATAACTTTGGTGATCCGCAAGCCCCAGAGTCACTTCGCCCGGTTGATCTGAGATCCACCGGGCCGGGGCACCTGGGATTTCACCGGGCGGCCGGATCCCAGGCTCGCCGGACGGGGTCGTCCATCGTGAGCGGGCGGAGCAGGAAAGTTCCGACGACCGCGATGGTGGAGCAGATGACGGCGCCTTTCGAGTGGACCCCAGACGCCCGCGAGCTGGCCGACCTTGAGCTGCTGCTCTCCGGCGCCTTCAGGCCGCTGGAGGGCTTCCTGAGCTCGGCCGACGCGCACGCCGTGGACGAGCACGGCGCGCTCGCCGACGGCACCCCGTGGCCCGCGCCGGTCACCCTCACCCTTCCCGACGACCACCCGGCCGCCCCCGGTGACCGGATCACCCTGCGCGACCCCGAGGGCGCGGCGCTCGCCGTGCTCACCGTCACCGAGCGTGCGGACGGCTTCGTCGCCGGGCCTGTCGAGGCGCTGGACGCCCCCGAGCACGGGCCGTTCGCCCGGCTCCGCCTCACCCCGGCGCGGGTCCGCGAGCAGCTGAACGGGCGGGAGTCGGTCCTCGCCGTCACCATGCGCGGGCCGCTCGGCGACCTCGGCGAGATCACGGCGACCGCACGGGAGCTGGAGGCGTCGATCCTGCTGCTCCCGCTCGCGTACGGCGAGGGCGGGCCCGCGGTGGTCCGCGCCGCGCTCAAGGCCCGTGAGGGGCTGCCGGAGGGCACGCTCGTCGCGGTGGTGCCGCTCGCGCCCAGGGAGCCGGCCATCGACCTGGAGCTGCGCGAGCGCGTGGCCGAGGCCTACGGCGCGACCGAGCACCTGGCGGGTCCCGAGCCCGTGACGCTTCCCGGTCCCCCGCACCGCCGGGGGCTGGTGGTCTTCTTCACCGGCCTGTCCGGCTCCGGCAAGTCGACCGTCGCCCGAGGGCTGCGTGACGCGCTGCTGGAGCGCGGCAGCCGCACGGTGACCTACCTCGACGGCGACGTGGTCCGCCATCTGCTCTCCGCGGGGCTCACCTTCTCCAAGGAGGATCGCGACCTCAACATCCGCCGCATCGGTTTCGTCGCCGCCGAGGCCGCCAGGCACGGCGGTCTGGCGATCTGCGCGCCCATCGCGCCGTACGCCGCCACCCGCGAGGAGGTACGGGAGATGGTCGAGGCCGTCGGCGCCGACTTCCTGCTCGTCCACGTCTCCACCCCCCTGGAGGAGTGCGAGCGCCGCGACCGCAAGGGCCTCTACGCCAAGGCCCGCGCGGGGATCATCCCCGAGTTCACCGGCGTCTCCGACCCGTACGAGGAGCCGGACGACGCCGACCTGGAGATCGACACCACCGGCATCAGCGTGGACCGGGCGGTGCACCAGGTGCTCGATCCGTTGATCCAGGGCGGCTGGATCCGCTGATCCCGCCCCGACGCCCAGGCCCGGAAGCCCCTGCCGGACGCCCCGGTGGCCGCCGTCAGCGGGCGGGGACGACGGCGTCGAGGCGTGGGTCGCGGGCGAGTTCGCCGAAGGCCCTCCGGCCGCCGGGCGTGGTGTCGAAGCGGGTGTCGCCACGGGGGGCGCGCGGCGAGTCGAAGTAGATCAGAGCCTTGATCCGCGGGTATTCGCCGATCTCCCCGCGTACCGAGTCGAAGAACGACTCCTTGAACCCCGGCCGGTCATGACGCTCGAAGACGCCCCACTCGGCGAGCATGACGGGCTTGTCGGGGAAGCGTTCCCCCATCCAGCGGTAGAACCCCGACCAGCGGGGGAACTCGGGGCGGGTCTTGTTCACCAGCCCGTCGAAACTGTGGACCCTGTGGTCGACGTAGGGGTCCATCGCCACCCAGTCGACCACGTCGTCACCGGGGTAGAGCTTCTCGAACCAGGGTTCCGACGCCCAGTTGGGCGCTCCCATGTAGGTCATCACCGTGACCGCGTTGGTCACGCCCCCCTGCCGCAGGCGCTTGACCACGTGGCGGAACATCGCGGCGTAGTCGGCCGCCGTCATTCCCCTGCCGCGGGCCTCCCGTACGTCGTCCTCCGGCTCGTGGTGGACGGTGAGGAAGAACCGCTCGGGGAAGGTTCGCACGATGTGGGCGGCCAGCCGGTCGATCCGCTCGTCCAGCGCCCCACGGGCGATCTGCCCCCAGGTGTGGTCGAGGGACGGCTTCCAGTTGATCAGCAGGAGCCTGCGGCCGGCCGGGTCACGGGCGATGGCGCGTTCCGCGGGGGTCGGGAAGAGCTCGTCGCCCCGGTGGTAGACGTGCATGATGTCGGCCGGCCGGCCCATGCGTCTCTCGGCCCTCTCCAGGGCCCGCTTCTGCGGCCGTCCCGTGAAGATCTCGGGTGCGATGCCCCACCAGGCGCCGCAGGAGGGCACGAGCTTGGCACCGACCTCGCAGGCGGCCCGGGAGCGCCCTTCGCGTGCTCCCGGGGCGCCGACGGCGCCCGCCGCGGCACGGGCCTCCCCCGTGTCGGCGGTACCCGGGGCGTCCACGGCGTTGGAGGTCCTGCCGCCTCCGCTCAGCCCGGCGATTCCCAGCGCGAGGGTGCCCAGACCCAGCGCCAGCACGAGGCCGGAACCGGCGATTCTTACCACTCGCGGAATTACGTCTATAGGAGCATTTGTCTGATGCACCGTTTCCTCACAGCCGTCGCGCGTACGCATTCGTGGGCCGTCCTCGACCGTCACGGGGGAACACCTTCCCATCGCCCGGACGTGCCTCGTCCCTGACTTTGCCGGTCCGTGCCACAGCTGCCTCGCGGACGATAGGAAATATCGGATAAACCGCTGTTATCTCCCTGTGATTGGCGCGGCCAACGCAAAGAAAATCTTGCGTATCGGTTCGGGGAAACGGAAAGCCGACCTATAGTTCCAAGGGTTCCCAGCGTCTGTTCGCCGGAGAGGCACCAGCGACACATGAGCCCGTCACCGGACGCCCCCGTCCGCCGCGGAGGCGAGGATCTGGCGGACTACGCGTCGCTTCTCCGCCGCCGGTGGCTGATCGTCCTCTCCCTGTTCCTCACCGGAGCCGGTGGCGGCATCGCCCTGATGTGGCTCACCCCGCCCTCCTACACCGCCTCCGGGCAGGTCCTGGTGACCGCTACCGGAGCGCAGGAACAGACCAACCAGGTCACCAGCCGTCAGCGCGAACCGCTCAACCTCGACACCGAGGCCCAGGTGGCCAGGTCCGCGGTGGTCGAGGCGAAGGCGAGGCGGTTGTTCGACGGCCTCTCCTGCCCCGCCGAGGTCTCGGTGCCGCCCAACACCTCGGTCCTGGAGATCTCCTGCAGCGCCGCCGACCCGGCGACCGCGGCCTCGGGAGCGAGCGCCTACGCCCTCGCCTACCTCGCCCAGCGCCGCGAGTCCTCCGCCCAGACGCTCGCGGCCCAGACCAGGGCCGTGCTGGTCAAGCTGAGGCAGACCAACGCGGGTCTCACCAGGGTCGCCACCGAGCTTCCCGGCCTCGGCAGGGGGACCACCGAACGGGCCCTCGCCCTCCAGCGGCAGAACGTCCTCGCCAGGCAGGTTCACAGCCTCACCTCCAAATACGACGCGCTCAAGACCGTCGCCGTCACCCCCGGCTCCGTGATCAGCCAGGCGACGGCGCCGGCCGAACCCACCACCCCCCGCCCTCCCCTCTACCTGGGCAGCGGCCTCATGGCGGGACTGATCTGCGGCGTCGGCGCCGCCTGGCTCCGCGACCGCCTCGACACCGCCCGGCGGCCCCCCGCAGCCGTCGGCCGCCTCACCGGCCTGGACACCCTCGACGGTGTCCGGGCGCACGGCCCGGCGGGCGCGGTGCTCGTGGTCGCGACACCCGGCACCTCCCCGCGCGAGGTCAAGCACGCCGTACGGGCGCTGAACGATCGCGGGATCCCCGTGGTCGGCACGTTCGTCATCGGCGACGACGTCCCCTCGCTCCCCGCCGGGCGGGGCTCTCACGCGGCGCGCGCTCCACAGGGACCGTACGCGTCACAGGGACCGACATCGCAGGGACCGTACGTCCCGCAGGTCGCGTCCGCGCCGCGGGCCGGAGGAGGGTGGAGCCGCGAGGGCGCCCAGCGAAGGGCCGACCGGCCTCTGGCCGGCCTGGCGGGCGGACCCGCCCTGCTCGGAGCGCCGGGCGAGAGCCTGGAGGCACCCGCCAGGCCGGGAGCGCACGGACCCCCCGGCACACCGGAGGCGCGGCAGGCGCCCAGGGCGTACGGGAACGGAGCACACCGGGCGGCCGAAAGACCGGAGGCGCCGAAGACGTCCGGAGGGCACGGGAACGGCACACGCGGGGCGGCCGAAAGACCGGAGGCGTCCGGAGGGCACGGGAACGGCGCACGCGGGGCGGCCGAGAGGGCGGAGTCGTGGCTCACCCCCGAGGCGAACAGGGACGGGGCGCGCGGACCCGCCGACGGGCCGGAGGTGCCGCTCGCGCTCGGGGCCAACGGGAACGTTCCAACCACCGGGCAGACGGCCGACGGCCGGAGGGGGCGCAGGCTGTGAGGTGTCCGCGTCCGGCCGTCTGGCCGATCGCCGCCCTCCTGGTGGGCTATCCCATCTGGTGGGCGCTCGGTTTCGGAGGCCTGTCGGTGATCTTGGTGGCCCCGGCGATGGCACTGGTCCTGTGGCGGAGGCGGCCGATCAGGGCGCCGCGCGGTTTCGGGCTCTGGCTGCTGCTCCTCGCGGGTTACCTGATCAGCGCGCTCATGCTCGGCGAGATGCCTCCGGGCACCTACGGCGAGTTCGGCGCCGGGCGGCTCCTCGGCTATCTGATGCGCCTGTTCCTGTACGTCTCGCTGCTGGTCATGGTGCTCTATCTGGGCAACCTGACGGAGGAGGAGCTGCCGCAGCTCACCCTCGTGCGGATGCTCGGCGCGCTGTTCCTCACGACCGTCGCGGGCGGCCTGCTGGGCGTGTTCGCCCCGCGCGTGGAGTTCACCTCACCGGTCGAGACGGTCCTCCCCGACTGGATCGGCGGCAACCCCTTCGTCCACAACCTGATCCACCCCACCGCCGCCCAGATGCAGAAGGTCCTCGGCCACGCCTCGCCGCGCCCCGAGGCGCCGTTCGAGTGGGCCAACGCCTGGGGTGGCAACCTCTCGGTGCTGCTCGTCTGGTTCGTGGTCGGCTGGTGGGTGTACGGCGGGCCGCGCAGACGCCTCGCCGTCGTCCCGCTCGTCGCGCTCGCCGCGATCCCCGTCGTCTACTCGCTCAACCGAGGGCTGTGGATCGGGCTCGGCGTCGCCGCCGCGTACGTCCTGCTGCGGCTGGGCACGCGGGCCCGCGTCGCGACCTGCGCGGCCCTGACCGCGGGGGCCCTGGTGTTCGCCCTCAGCCCCCTGCAGGCGATGGTGGCCCAGCGGCTCGACAACCCGCACAGCAACGGCATCCGCGCCTTCACCGTCTCGGCGACCCTCGCCGCCGCGAGCACCGCGCCGCTCATCGGGTACGGCAACACCCGCAACGCCACGGGCAACCACCGGACGATCACCACCGGCAAGAGCGGCTGGTGCCCCACCTGCGGCCATCCGCCTCTGGGCGGGGACGGCCAGCTCTGGCACCTGATGATCACGCAGGGTTTCACCGGGGCCGCGCTCTACGTGGCGTTCTTCGCCGGGGCCGTCCGCCGCCACTGGCGTGACCGGAGCCCGATCGGCGTCGCGGGGGTCCTCGTGATGATCCTCACCCTCCTCTACATGTTCGTCTACGACGGGCTGGTCACACCGCTCAGCCTGTACCTCGTCTCGTTCGCACTGCTCTGGAGAAACTCGATGGCGAGCACGGCCTCATGAACGACGCCCGCGCCCGTCTGCGCTACCTGGACCAGACCCTCGACCTGCTGTTCCCCGGCCCCGGCGACCCGAGCCCCTACACCCTGCTCCCCCACCGGCTGCTCCCCCGCAGGCTGGTCCCCCGCGCCTGGTGGCACCCCGGCGGGAGGGTCACGGTGTCCTCGGGCCGGGACGGCATCGAGAGCCACCTGAGCGAGGTGTTCGGCACCGCCGTCCGTGTCACGCTGCGGGTGCGCCCGGCCCGCCGGGCCAACCGCAAGCCGATCCTGGAGGCGCGCGCCGCCGACGGGCCGATCGCCTTCGTGAAGATCGGCGACACCGACCTGACCAGGGAGCTCGTCTCCCACGAGGCGCGGACCCTCGGCCTGCTCGCCGGCGTACCGCTCAAGACCGTCGTCCCGCCCGCCGTGCTGCACCACGGAACCTGGCGCGGCCTGTCCGTGCTGGCGCTCACCCCGCTCCCCGTACGGCGGGGGCGGATACCGGGTGACATCCTCGTCGACGCGATCGACGAGATCGCCCGCATCCCCGGGGGCGACGTCCCGGATCGCGCCCCCGCCGCTTCGGACCCGGCTTCGGGAGACCCCCCTCCCGGAAAAACCGCCCGCGCGGGCCGGCCCTCCCTCGGCAATCCCGTCGCGGGAGACCCGCCTACCGGGAAACCCGCCCGTGCCGGCCACGCCCCCCTCGGCGTCCCCGCCGGAGGGAGCCCGGCTCCTGAAAGCGGAGGGCTCGAAGAGCGGTCGTTCTCCTGGCACGGTGACCTGACGCCGTGGAACATCTCGCGCGGCCCCGACGGACGGTTGCTGGTCTGGGACTGGGAGCGGTTCGGCACCGGGGTCCCGCTGGGCTTCGACGCCGTCCACCACTTCTTCCAGCGGGCCCTGCGCCGCGCCGATCCGGCCACCGCGGCGAGGGCCTGCGTGGCACGGTCCCTGCGGATCCTGGCACCCTTCGGGCTCTCGGCCGCCGAGTCCCGGCTCACCGCGCTCCGCTACCTGATCGCCCTCGCCGACCGCCACGCCGCCGACGGCCACGCGCCCCTCGGACCACCGGAGCTCTGGCTCACCCCCCTCGCCGACTCCCAGGAGACCCTGCTGTGAAGGCTGTGAAGGCCGTGAAGGCCGTGAGACCCGCGCTGAAGCGTTCGGTCCACACGGCCTCGTGGGCGATAGGGCGCCTCACCTCCCGCAGCCGGGTGCTGCCCTCCTTCCTCATCGTCGGAGCACAGCGCTGCGGCACCACCTCGCTGTACCGCGTCCTGTCCCAGCACCCGCTCATCCTGAAGCCCGTCCTGCGCAAGGGCGTCCACTACTTCGACACGGCGTACGACCGGGACCTGTCCTGGTACCGGGCGCACTTCCCGCTGCGGGTGTCGGCCTCCCGGCCGGCCCGCAGGTACGGTTTTCCCGCCCAGGCCTTCGAGTCGTCGCCCTACTACCTGTTCCATCCACTGGCCGGTCCCAGGATCGCCCGCGACCTGCCGGGCGCCAAGCTGATCGTGCTGGTCCGCGACCCCGTCGAGCGGGCCTTCTCCGCGCACGCCCACGAGCTGGCGAGGGGCTTCGAGACGGAGCGCTCCTTCGCCAGGGCCGTGCGGCTGGAGGAGGAGCGGCTCGCCGGGGCGGAGGAGCGGCTGCGCACCTCGCCGTACTCGACGAACCTCGCCCACCGCCACCACGCCTATCTCGCCAGGGGCCGCTACGCCGAGCAACTCGCCCGGCTGGAGCCGCTGGTCGGCCGCGACCGGCTGCTCGTCATCGACAGCGGCCGGTTCTTCGCCGAACCCGATCTCGCCTACGACCGCGTGCTGGCGTTCCTCGGGTTGCCGCACCTCGGTGAGCCGGTGTTCGAACGGCACAACGGCCGGGCCAGGCCGGGTCCCATGCCCCGCAAGCTCCGTCGCGAGCTGAGGGCCCACTTCGAGGAGCAGGACACCCTGCTGACCTCGTGGCTGGGCGCGGAGCCTTCGTGGCGCCGCTGATCCCCACCCGCCTGGCGGGCCGCCTGACCGGGGCCGCGCGGGGCGGGGTGGCAGGGCTCGCGGGAGCGGGGACGGGGGCCGCCGCGCAGTTCCTCACGGTCGTGCTGGTCACCAGGGGGGTGGAGCAGGAGGCGGCCGGTCTCTTCTTCTCGGCGACCGCGCTGTGCCTCACGGCCGCCACGGTCCTGCGGCTGGACGCGGGGAACGGGCTGGTCCACTTCATCGCCAGGTCCCGGTCCCTCGACCACCACCACGCCTCCGGCTACGTCCGCGCGGCGCTCGTCCCGGTCGCGGCGCTCTCGCTGGCGGCCGGCGCGGCGGTCGTCCTCACCGTCTCCGACCCGGCGCTGCGGGTGCTCGCGGTCGCCCTGCCCGCGGTGACGTGCTCGGGTGTCGTGGTGAGCGCGACCCGCGGGTTCGGCTCGATGCGGCCGACCGTGCTGCTGGACGGGGTGCTGCAGCCGGTGTCCCAGTCGCTCCTGGTCGGGGCGGTGGTGCTCGCGGGCCACGGCTCCGTGCCCCTGCTCGCCGCGGCCTGGGCGCTGCCGTACCTGCCGGTCCTGTTGCTCGCCTCGATCTGGCTGCGGCGGCGGCTGCCCGGGACGCCCCTGCAGCCGGGCGCCGCGCACGAGCTGTGGCGTCACACCTGGCCACGGTCGCTGGCTGCCGGGATCCAGGCGGTGTTCCAGCGGCTGGACGTCGTGATCGTGGCGCTGCTCGCCGGCCCGGCCGAGGCCGCCGTCTACACCGCCGCCACCCGCTTCAAGATCGTGGGTCAGCTGGCCGGTCAGGGACTCGCGCAGGCCATGCAGCCGAGGCTGGTCCGGGCCCTCGCCGAGGGCGACCTGCCGCGCGCCGGGGAGCTGTACCGGTCGGCCACCCGCTGGCTGGTCCTGCTCACCTGGCCGGTCTGGCTGGGATACGCCGCGTTCGCGCCGTGGCTGCTCGGCGCCGTCTTCGGTGACGGTTACACCGGCGGTGCGCCGGTGGCGTTCGTGCTGGCCGCGACGATGATGCTCGCCACGGCGTGCGGTATGGCCGACGTGGTGCTGACCTCCGCCGGGCACACCGGCTCCAGCCTGGCCAACCTGGTCGCCGCCGTCGCGACGGTGGTGGCGCTGGACCTGCTGCTCATCCCGTCGCTGGGCTCGCTCGGTGCCGCCCTCGGCTGGGCGGGGGGCACGGTGGTCAAGAACCTGCTGCCGCTCTGGCACATCCACCGCCGGTACGGCCTGCGGCCCTTCGGCACCCCGCAGCCCGGCCGCCCGGCGGGCGGCATGACCTCCCTTCCTTCCCCGCCCCCTACGGCCCTGAACGCGAGGTGGACGCCATGACCGCGCGGCCCGGGTGTTCCGGAAGCCTGGACACGTGATGGGCACCGTGACACCCGTACTGGTCACCGGGCTGCCCAGGACCGGGACGAGCTGGACGGGCAGGATGCTCGCGGCGAGCGGGGAGCTGGTCTACGTCAACGAGCCGCTCAACCCCGAGCACCCGCCGGGCCACTCCCCCGGTGTCCTCGACGCCGTGGTCGGCCACCGGTTCCAGTACATCTGCCCGGACAACGAGCGGGCCTGGCTGCCCGCCTTCACCCGCACGGTCGCGCTGCGCTACGGGTTCCTCGCCGAACTGCGCCGCAACCGGTCACCGTACGACCTGGCGAGGATGGTCCGGTACGGCACCGCGTTCACGCTGGGGCGGCTGGGCGGGCGCCGGGCGCTGCTGGACGACCCGTTCGCGCTGTTCTCCGCCGGGTGGTTCGCCGACCGGCTCGGCTGCCGTGTGATCGTTCTGCTGCGCGATCCGGTGGCGTTCGTCGGCAGCTGGCAGCGGCTCGGCTGGACGGTCTACTTTCACGAGTTGCTCGAACAGCCGCTGCTGATGCGCGACCAGCCCCACCTGGAGGCGTTGCGCCCGCTGGTCGGCTCCCAGGACCGTGTCGCCAAGGCCGTGGCCCTGTGGCGGGCGGCCGGGACCACCGCCGCCGACCTGGCGGAACGGCACCCAGGGATCATGCTCGCCCGCTACGAGGACCTGGCCCGCGAGCCCCTGGCGGGCTTTCGCCGCCTGTACGAGTGGGCGGGCCTGACCTGGACGGCCCGCGCCGAGGCGCGTATCCGCCGCGCGTGCACGGGCGCGTCAAGCACCAGGGCATCAAGTACGGAGGCGTTAAGCACAGGCACGGGCACGGGCACCGGCACCGGCACATCAGAGGGCATGAGCGCAGGCACAGGCACATCGGAGAGAGGCGTTGGCGGCTTCGCCTGGAGCGGCCTGTCCCGCACGGCCTACCGGCCGATGGACTCGCGCCGCGCCCTCGCCGAGGCCGACGCTCGGCTGAGCCCGCAGGAGGCCCTCCGGGTCAGGAGACTCGCCTCGGCGGAACGTTGAGGTCCGCACGGGAAACACCGTGGAGTCGTGAGGCTCCGGCGCTCCGGAACTTCACGACTCCCATGCCTTCACGGCGCGTGACCTCACAGGGTCACGACCTCACGAGAACACGGCCCCACAGCCCCACGCCCCCACGGCTTCGAGGCGACACGGCTTCAGGAGAAGAGGCCGCGTACGAGGGAGACCGTGAGGAGCCGAAGCGCGTACGGCAGGTCGTCGACCAGATAGCGGCGGGCGAGCCTGCCCGGCTCCCGCGTCAGCCGGAAGACCCACTCCAGGCCGCCGCGGCGCATCCACGCCGGTGCCCGCCGCACGGTGCCCGCGGCGAAGGCGATCGCCGAGCCGCAGCCGACGAACCAGGTGCCCGGCAGGTCACGGCGGAGTGAGGCGATGAGGCGCTCCTGTCTGGGAAAGCCGAGCCCGACGAAGACCAGCCGAGGCGCGGCGGCGATCACGTCGTCGCGCACCCGGGCGTAGCTCTTCGGATCGTTCTCGAATCCGTAGGGCGGGGCGCCGACCCCGGCGATCACCAGCTCCGGATGGCGGCCCACCAGCTCGCGGGCCGCCTGCGCGGCCGTGCCCCGGGGACCGCCCAGGAGATACACGGGATGGCGGTAGAAGGCGGCGGCCTCCGACAGGGACCAGATCAGGTCGGCGCCGGTGACCCGGCCGGGGAGAGGGGTGCCGAGCAGCCTCGCCGCCCACACCAACGGCATGCCGTCCGCCACCGCGAGATCGGCGCGCTCGACGAGTCGGCGGGCCCGGGGATCGCGGGCGACGGTCCGGCTGATGTCGACGTTCGGGGTGACGAGGTGGCCGCCCTCTCCGCGTTTCAGAGCCGCGACCACGTGCTCGACGACCTCGCCCTCGGTCATCGGGTCGATCGCGACCCCCGCCACCCGCACGCGCCTGCGCAGACGCCTGCGGGTGGCCTTGTCGGGTCGGGGCCTCCTGCGGGAGACGGCCGGGAGAGCCTCCCGCCCGGTGACCGGCGTCCCGGCCTGCCCTGCGACGGCGGGCAGGCCGGGCGCCGAGTCGTGACCGGTGGTCGCGGACCGGTGGTCGGTGCGGGGCGGGGAGGGAGGCACCGTCGGGCGCTCGACGGCCTTCACCGTCAGGAGCGGGGCGAACGGTGGGTCGTGGCGCTCGGCGGCGACCTGGCTCGTCACGGGCGGAACGATCAAGGCGCCGTGGCGGAGCACGACCCGCGGATGCCGGGTGACGGGCGCCATCAGATGCCGTGTCCCCGGTGGTGCAGGACGCTGAGCAGGGTCCGCGCGGGGATCAGGCCCGTCGCCACCGCGAGCGCGATGGGTGCCCGGGGTTCGCCGTGGCGGGCGGTGAAGGCCCGCCAGGCCCAGCGGCCCGCCTCCCTGCGCTGGCCGAGGGCCGCGTGGTGGAAGGCGAGCTGACCGTAGACCCGCGCCGCGCCGCGCGGATCCACGGCCAGATCAGGGTGCCGGGCGAGCATCCACTGCAGCCCGGCGATCCGGTCGGCCCAGCGGGCCACGTACGAGGAACCGCCCCAGCGCACCCGGACCAGGGGCCGGTCGACGTGCACGATGGGGTGCTGGGCCGCGGCGCGCAGTGCCAGGTCCCAGTCCTCGTTCTGTCCCCCGGGGGCGCTCTCGTCCGCCCAGAGGCCGCCTCGCCGGAACAGGAACGTCGAGGAGTGCACCATCACCATCCGCGAGCGCACCAGGTGGCGGTAGGTGACACGACTGGTCCCGGCCAGCCGGGCGATGCGCCGCGATCCGTACTCGACCTCGATGGCGCAGCTGGAGAAACGCGCCTCCGGCTCCGCCTCCAGCGCGGCGACCTGGGCCTCGATCTTTCCTGGCAGCCACTGGTCGTCGTCGTCGCAGAAGGCGACCAGGTCGGTGCCGAGCGCGGCGATGCCGGTGTTGCGGGCGCCGGGCAGGCCGGGGGTGAACCGGTTGGCCATCACCCGCACGCCGCGTGAGGACGGCCCGTGCCGGCCGGGTGTCACCGCCCGGCTGGCGAGGAGGTCGGCCACCTGGTCGGCGACCCAGGCGGGATCGCCACCGTCCACGACGACGACGACCTCGACGGGTCCTGGATGGTCCTGGCCGAGCACGGCGAGCGTGGCCGCGCGCAGCTGGTCGGGCCGGTGTCCCCGGGTGGGGATGACGACACCCACCGATGTGTTCACGCGATTCTCCGGTAATAGCCGTATTTGATCATGAGGGGCCAGGTCAGCGCGGTGACCAGGCGCGCCTGCCGGGGCGACGCGACGTCACGCCAGCTGTCGTCCCTGGTCAGCTCCGTGCGGCCGACCGTGAAGCGCACGGGGTTGCCCGAGGCCGTGTGCGCCGTCGAGAGTTCCGCCCACCTGCCCGAGAGGAAGTCGAGACGGCAGGGGAGCCCGATCCTGGCGACCACCCGCCTGAGCGTGTCGGCGGGGGTGTCGAGCAGGTCCTCGTAGCGGACCCGGGTGACCGGGACGCCCCTGCGGGCGAGGAGTTCGAGTCCGAGGTTCTCGCTCAGCCAGTGCAGCGAGGTGCGGGAGGGCGACCAGTGGGTCATAGGGCGCCCGTCCTCGGGACGGGCGACCCTCCTCCGCCAGGAGTGGGCGACCGCTCGGGGGTCGCGGACCATGTGGACGACCTGAACGTCGACTCCGGCCGCCGCGAGGCAGAAGGCGAGCGAGGCGTGCTTGCTGGAGTCGATCACGACCGGGCAGTCGGCGACCTCGCCCGCCGCGTCGTACAGGTCGCGGTGGATCGCGACGTACTCGTCCAGCTCCGCGGTGCCGGGCGTCGGCCATCGGCCGGTGCCCGTCTGCTCCTCGGCGAGGAGCCTCGCCAGCGTGGGGATGCGCCGGGTGCGGTCCACGCGGGACCTGAGCGCGATCATCCGGTGGGCGAGGCCCTCTGACCAGCCGCCGAACGCGCGCTCGCCGACCTTCTCCCAGAAGGGGCACGATCCGAAGGGCTCACCGCACCCGCATGCCTCGTCCGCGAGCGCGCTCCTCGCCCAGAGGTGGACGACCTCACCGAGCGGAACGATGCCCGGGATCTCCCCCAGCAGGCGCTCCAGCAGTGTGGTCCCGCTACGGCCGAGGCCGCCCAGGAATACCACCCGAGCAGGTGACGGACTATCAGACACAGGCACGAATCCTTACCCGGCGGATACGGAACGTGTCGAGGCTAGCGCGGAGCGTAACAGAGGGGTCGGAGAACGGACAAAGGATCTACCCAACGGGTGCGACGCCGCCCGTCCCCTGAATCCCGGCCACCGAACGGGGAGTGGCCACGACCTCGCGACCGACGGGGAGATCGAGCGGGGAAGGGACCGCGACCTCGCGACCGGCCAGGGAGGTCGGGGAAGGGGAGGACCGCGGCCTCGCGATCCGACGCCGGGCGGACCCACGGCCGGCCCCTGGAACGACGAACCGCCCGTGGCCCGCGCCACGGCCCCCTCCCGTACGCGAAGGGAGGAGATGGAAGAGCACACGT